>JAZNQD010000001.1:0-16581 GCA_045589955.1 Bacilli bacterium
AATGGTTTAAAAACTCATGGTGGTAATTACAATGGTAATCAATGTGCTTATTGGTCCAATAGTGGAACAAATTATAATGGAAGTGCTTCTTCATTAAATTATAATGGAGCATATAGTAGTGCCAATTATAATGGTTGTAGCCAAAGTGCTAATTATAATGCTTGGAATCAAGCAGTTAATTATAATGGTTGGAGTCAAGCTGTTAATTATAATGGTTGGAGTCAAGGTGCCCACTGGAATCAATGGGGTCAAGCAATTAACTATAATGGTTGGACTAATTGGGTAAATCAGTGGGGAACACGTAAAGATATTTATCATGCTAGAAGATATGTGTAAAGGAGTGTTTGAATGAAAGGAAAAAGATTAGAAAGAAGTATGGCAGTATTTTATACTTGTGGTACTTGTAATTTAAAATGCCACTATTGTGGTATAGATAAAAATCCAATATTAGTTAAAATTGATAAAGCTTTAGAAGAAAGTTTTAAAGGAGACTATTATTACAATCAATTATTAAAATATTTTCCAAATCCAACTCAATTAAAAAGAATTGAAACTTGGGGAGGAGAACCTTTTTTAAGAATGGAGCGCATTCATCCATTGATTCATAAGGTTATTGAACATTATCCTTATTTTAGTATGATGTTTTCATCAACTAATTTTTCTTATCCTGAGTGGCCAGATAAATTTTTTGATTTAATGAAACAGTTTGAACCTTATGCTCCAAGACAATTTGAATATTTTTTACAATTATCTTTAGACGGTCCTACTGAAATAAATGATTTTAATAGAGGAGAGGGCGTTACAGAAAGATGTAGAAAAAATTTTGATATTTTAGTAAATCGTTTACCTGTAGATTTACCTTCCAATGTAACACTTCATGTTTATTTTAAACCTACTTTAGACAACACCTCTATTAAACAGTTAGACACTAAAGAAAAAATTATTGAATATTTTCAATTTTTTGAAGAGTGGTATGAAAAATTATTTGCATTACAAATGCCAAACTTAATTCCAGAATTATCAGTACCTAATACAGCAGTTCCATCTCCAGTTACAAAAAAAGATGGTCAAATCTTTGCTGAATTATGTAAAAATTGTAGAGAAATTGAACAAGAAAATAAAAAATATCATTATTTTAAAAGATATGATTCAATCACTCCATATGCAGCTTTTAATACTGGATGTAATCATGCTCAATATCATATGGGTAGCTCTATTTGCGGCACTGGTTCATTTCTGTTAGGTTTTATGCCAGATGGATTAATTTCAACTTGTCATGAAGGTTTTACTCATTTTTATGAAGAATATAAGAAAGCTGCGGCCGGGTCTTCTAGAATTGAGGATGGTGCAACTATTCAGTTTGATAAATTTGTTAATGAACAAGGTTCTAAATATTGTTTAACAGAAAAACAATATGAAGAATATGAATTATATATAGACAATTACATTAAAGATGGAACTACAGCAAGATTGGGTAATATGGCTGGGTTAATAATGGCTCTTGCTTTAGCTGACCAAATTGATGCTAAATATCTAGATGAAAGAGAAGCTGCAGCTGCGGCAAATTTCTTACAGAATCATACATCTTATTGTTTAAAAGATAATTATAATAATACTGGTAGTTATGTTACTATGCCTGTTGGTATTCCAAAATTATTATTAAATGGGGCTAGAGAATATATAGAAGCTGTAGACCCTGAATTAGATACTACAGGAAGGAGAGCTTTAAATGGATAATAATGCAATTCAACAAGATAGAATAAATTATGAAAAAGAGCAAGACGATTTATTATATACTATATTAAATTATCGTTTTTTTCAACCTTGGAAATATAAAAGTTTTCCAACGAAAAATAGTGTTCCTAAAGGAAGTTTAGAGTTATTTTTAACTCCTACCTGCAATCAAAAATGTGAATATTGTTATTTACAAAAGTATCCAGATTTATATCCAGCAGAGAAAAATAATGAAGAGAATATTCTTACTAATTTAAAACATGTTTTAGATTGGTGTATAAAAGAAGAATTCTTTTTACCAAATTTAGATTTATTTTCAGGAGAAATATGGCATACTCCTTTTGGTTTAAAAGTCCTAGATATAGTATATGATTATATTGCAAATAAAGGATTGTTATGTATGTCTGTAACTATTCCTACGAATGCAACTTTTATCCACGATAAAAAACAAACTATTGAAATTCAAAATCGAATTGACGCTTTTAATAAAATTCGATGTAAAGTAGTTATTTCTTTATCAGTTGACGGTAAATATGTAGAAGATTTAGAAAGACCAAGAAATAATCCTAATGCACCTTTAAGAGATGACCAATTTTATGAAGATTTATTTATATTCGCCAAACATAATGATTATGGTTTTCATCCGATGCTAGCCGCACAAGAAATAAAAAAATGGAAACAAAATTTTCAATGGTGGATATCAATGCTACGTAAATATGATATGCCTATGGAAAAACTAATGCTTTTGGAAGTTAGAAATGATGACTGGACAGATGAAGCAATAGAAGATTACAAAGAATTTCTAAGATATTTAATGAATATTACTTTTAAATATCATAATAATGATATGTATGTAGCTATGGACGATTTATTCTTATATAACCAAGTTTATGACACATATATTCCAAAAGAAGATTGGTTATGGGGAGAAAGTATGTCTTATTTACCAATCTTATTAAGTGAAACAAAAGGTTTCTATGGTTGTACAATTATTTCTCATTTAACTGTAAGAGTCGGAGATTTAGCTATCGCACCTTGTCATAGAACGGCTTATAATAAATATCTTTATGGATATTTCACTCAAGATGAAAATGGAGATATTACAGGAATTAAAGCCAATAATCCTCAAATGGCAATTAATATATTAATGTTAGACAATCGTAAGGTTATTTTAGGATGTGATTCATGTATTTTAAAAGATGTGTGTTTGGGCACTTGCAAAGGACAATCTATTGAATCTCATAGCGACCCTTTTTACAATGACCCAAAAGTATGTTATTTCCTTAAAAAGAAATATGAATATATTTTTGAGTTATATGAAGAAAGAGGAATTATGAGTTGGCTTGATGAAAATTTAACCAAATATCATACTTCATATCCTATCTGGGTTAAATTTTTAAATACATGGAAAGCAATGAAAAAGGAGAAGGAAAATGCAGAATTGGAAAAACATCGACAAGATTTTTACTGGGACTGCGATAGGGATGGACACAACTAATTATGGTTATGTTACTAAAGAGTGGGTTTTAGAAAATAACCCACTCTACCTAGAACGTTCTTTATATAAACCAATAGGGGTGTTAAGTGAAATGAATTCACTTATTAATGAACAAGTAGTTCGTTACTACCGAGATGGTAGAGTTGAAAGAAAAGTATTATATACAACAGAGCATCAATCAGTAGATAATACAACAATATTAAGTCCTTTTGGAGTTAAAATGATTGAAAAGAAAAGATATGACGATATAGTAGGCATGGATGGAGGAGAAATTCAAGATGACAACTGCAATAATTTCTGTAACTAATAATAATAACTTAGAAGAATTAAAAGAAACTCTTTATTCAATTGGAGGGTCTTTAATTAACATAGTAGTAATAGCATCTGGTAAAATTGCTAATGAATTAAATTCAGATATAATTAAATCTTTATGTCCAATACTCAAAAATGTTAGTTATTTGAACAATGGTAGTTTTGAAGATTTTCATATGAATAATTTTTATGATGCTATCCATGCGGCCGGTGGCCAAGCGAATGGAAATGAAATTATTACTTTTTTAAAATGTGGAGATAGAATTGTTGGTCCACATATTTTCATTGAAGTTGAAAAAGAATTTTCTCGTGATGAACATCTTTTAACTATTCATGCTAAGAATGTAACAGATAAGGGTTTAAATATTTATAATTTAGATTATGTAAATTTACAAGGCTGGTTTTACAAGAGAAGTTTTTTAGATTATTATACATTTTTAAAAACTTTTAAAAACGATATTGAATTTACATTACATCTTTCTTATATAACTAATTTACAACTTCAATTTCATTTAGAAATTAATGACAATTTTATTTATATAAATAGTTTAATTTCTAATATTGGAGAAGCTTGTCAGCATTATTTTAATATTGTATTACCAGAACAGACATTCTTTGATGTGGAATTAGGATTAAAATATTTATATGAATTGATTTGTGAGTGTTATATTACTTATATTCAAGTTATAAATGCTCAATTACCAGATGAAAGATTCGTACAAATAGCTGAAGATTTAAAATCTTTTTACAATTATTTTAGATTATTAGAATTAGATAATTTAGAAGACTTGTTAAAAGTTTACAATAATAAAATGAAACAAATGTACAATAAAGACAGAGATTTGTTTTTAGAAAAAATCCCTGACTTAACTTTTACAGAATTTTTAGAAAATTTTGAAAAGAAAGTGAAGAAAGAAGAGGAATAAAAGATTATGATAAATTATTATTGTCCTGGTTTTGTTGAAAGTCAAACTGCATATCAAAAATTATTTTGGTTAAGAGATAATGCCCCTCAATGTTTTTATGAAGGGGCTGCTATAAAAAAAATTTATGGATGTTTTCCTAATATGATTTGGAATGGCGGAAGTTATTGGTTTGGTCAAGGAATGTCAAGAAATCAAATTATTGAGTATTTTGAATGGTATAAAACTAAAAATGTTGAATTGCAATTAACTTTTACCAATCCGATTATAGAACCATTAGATGTACATGATAGATATTGTAATGCAGTGTTAGAAATTGCTAGTCATTATGATTTTGTAGAAGTTTTAGTAGCTTCTGACGTATTAGAAAAACATATTAGAGAAAAATATCCTAATATGAAAATTGATAAAAGTATTATAGCTACTACAAGAGATAGAAATGGCGAACAGGACAATATTGATTCATATATTCAAAGTCTTGAAAATTATAATATGAGTGTATTACCTAGAAAATATAGCAAGGATTTTAATTTTTTAAATCAAATTCCAGAAGATAAAAGAAATAAATTTGAAATTTTAATAACAGACCCTTGCGCAATTTCATGCCCTAGATTATATTCTCATTATGAAGATATGGCAAAAGCTCAAATGTGGATTGAAGGAGGAGAAGAGTGTAGTAAATGTACTGCTTTTAATCCTCAAAATCCTTTTAGACAGTGGACATATCGCAATCAAAGAGTTACATCTTTTGAAGATTTAAGAAAATATGAAGAAAAAGGTTTTACTGAATTTAAAATTAGCGGTAGAACAAGTATGATACAAATGATATTAACCGTTATACCTTATTTAATTAAACCTGAATATCAATTAGATGTATATTTTATGTTATTTGATTGTTATAAAAATATTCCAATACAACCAGAGTTTATTTATTAAGGAGGTTTATATAATGGTTTATTATTATTTGCCGGGATTATTTGAATTTTTTAATTTATATATTGTTTTTATGGATATGTTTAAACATGAAAAATATAAATTTAGAAAATGTGAAATAGGTGGTATATATGGAGCTCCTCAAGGCGCAATTTGGAATGGAGGACGTGCGCGAGGTAGTACTTATATGGACATTGACGATGTAAAAAATTGGTCTATTGATGAAGAAATCCCTTGCGGTCTTACATTTACAAATTGCTGTTTAACAGAAGAACATTTATCTAATATTTTTTGTAATGAAATTGCTCGTATTTTTGAAAAAGAAGGAAATACTATTACAATAGAATCTTCTGTTTTAGAAGAGTATCTTAGAAATAAATATCCATTATTTGAATTTGTTTCATCTACAACAAAATGTATAACTTCTGTTGAGGAATTAAAGAATGAATTAAATAAAAATTATAAAAGAGTTGTACTTGATTATAATTTTAATAAGAATTTTGATGTATTAAAACAGATTGAAAATAAAGATAAATGTGAGTTATTAGTCAATGCAGTTTGTCATGCACAATGCCCTCGTAGAAGAGCTCATTATGAATATATTTCTAAGGATATTTTAAGAATACCTTTGGAAGAACCTTTTGATTGCGATGCCATGGGAATGCCTCTGTATGATGTTCTCAATAATCCAAATACTATTACGGTAGATGCAATATATAATATTTATGAACCTCTTGGTTATCATCATTTTAAAATTGAAGGTAGAACTGCGTCTTTAGGAGATTTAATTGAAACTTTAGTATACTATACAGTAAAACCAGAGTATCAATTAGAAATAAGACAAAGACTTAATTTGATTTTATAAAAAAATTATGATATAATATATTTATAAATGAAGGACAAAAGAAATCAATGAAAAACATTTGATTTTTAAAAAATAATATGTTATAATATATATACAAATGAAAAAAGTAATTAAAAAATATCATTTGATTTTTATTAAAAAATATGTTATAATTATTATATAAGAAATGAGGTAAATATGCTTATGAGAAATATTTTAAGTTATCAAAATGGTGTTTTTTCTGGTGAAGAAATTATGAATTGGGCAAAATATCAAGTTGAAAATAAAACTTCTCATAAGAGAAATGCAAGATATATCCTCAACCATTATAAATTATTTCCACAAAGACAATATGGAATAAAAACTTCGTTTTTTGGAACTGGTTGTGGGGAAGTGAGACATAGACCTCTCATTTATAAAATTTAATATAAAAGACGCATTCAGCAATTTTTTCTTTTGAAAATATATTAGCTCATTTGGTAGAGCATTTGTCTGTTAAACAAAGTGTAGCTGGTTCAAATCCAGTATGTATTTCAATTTGCGTCTTGTTTATGCCCTTATAGCTTACGAGGTCGGAGCGGCGGACTGAAAATCCGCAGGATGTTGGCTCGATACCAACTGGGGGCACTCAAAGGACTCCATACGAAGAACCGTATCATAATCATGTTTTTTCCTTATTGTGATTTCTTCCTTTTGTGTTGTTCGGCGATACGGCTGGAGGCTGCCATTCTTTCTATATATGCAAGTATATAGAAACAAAAGACTACTACAAAGAAGAGTCTTTTACATCTAGGTAAAGAAATTTACTTGTTTTTCTACTTCTTTGTTTTTATTTATTGGTGCGAGGTGGCGGAATGGAAAGACGCAGTGGAACCGAACAATGGGTTTCGCAATAAAACCACAACAGCAAAGGAATGGACTTAAAATCCACCGCCCTTTGTGGCATACAGGTTCGAATCCTGTCCTCGCAATTCGCCCAATAGGGCAAAGTTTTAAAATGAGAGGAGAATAAGTAAATATGTTTAAGAAATTTTTAAATGCCGTTTGGAAGAGTTTTGTAGCACAGGCTGAGGCAGAAGCTCGTATTTGGGGCAACTAAAAAAAAACATATATTACTTTCTCCGAAAAATATTTTGTCGGGTTAACCCTAATTGGTAAGGGAGCAGATTGCTAATCTGCCAGTAGTCGTTTCGGCGGCGTGTGGGTTCAAGTCCCATGCCCGACGCTCAGTATCTATTGTTCGCAGAAAGGAAGAGAGGGTATGTATGAAATTTTAGATTTCATTAAGCGTCGATGGCGCAAAGATGCAAACTGGTTAGATGGTAATTGCTATTGGTTTGCTCACATATTGAAAACAAGATTTCCTTTCTTGGAGATATATTATCTCCCGATAGTAGGACACTTCGTATGCGGCGATGGCGTTTGCTTCTACGATTGGACGGGTGTTGTCGACCCTGAAGAAGTGCCATTCCTATTGTCTGATATTGAAAAACAAGATACTTTGTTATATGACAGATTATTTAGAGATTGTGTATATTAAGCTGGCATGGCACAGCAGGTAGCGCGCTTCCATGGTAAGGAAGAGGTCGTGGGTTCAAGTCCCACTGTCAGCTCTTGTTAAGAGGTTTAATATAGCTCTTAACGTCCAGATAGTCAACGCTGGTGTAAATACGTAACTTTACTTGGATTGACCGACGGGAGAAGCCGGAGTGAAACCGTAAAATCGTGGAAAACCCAATGTTTACTGTATGTGGGAGGCCTACTGCATATCATACTTTGGGAATAAGGGTGAGTATTCAATCCAAAAAATTTGCGTCATTAGCTCAACTGGTAGAGCAACAGACAAAGTTAGGGCAGGTCTAATCAATGAATATGGTTTAATTTTAATATCTATTGAAAGAAAAAATATTCGGAGGTATTAGAATTATGTTAAATACAGTAACCATAGGTGACATTGGAGAGTCTGTCGCTGTAATGAAATTTCTTAAAAAAGGATGTTCAGTATGTAAACCACTTACTAATAATGCTCGATATGATTTAGTAGTAGAAATTAACAATAAGTTATATAAAGTTCAAGTTAAGTCTACTCAATCTATCAATGCTGGTAAAATGGTTTTTGCAACTAAAACAACAAATTACACTAAAGGGTCTTGGGAAAATCATTCTTATACAACAGATGAAGTTGATATATTTTTCTTATATTGTGTAGATAATGATTGGTGTGGTTTGTATATTCCATCTATTGGGGAAGACATTCAAAAAGGAATTTCTATTAGAACAGAAAAACCAAAAAATAATCAAAAAATAGGTATTCATATGTGTGAAGATTATGAATTTGACAAACAATTTGCATCATTAGCTTAATTGGTGAAGCAATCGACTCTTAATCGAGAGAGTCTGGGTTCGAGTCCCAGATGATGCATTCGTTTTGTCTGGAGGTTCAGGGTTCGATTCCCTGATGACGCACTCTTTAGGATAAGGAGGTTCATATGATTTATATTGATAATTGGTAGTTAACCTAAATTGAAAGGAGAAACTACCTATGTACAATATTTATAATGCATCTGAAATCTTTTACATTTGGGATATTGAAAACCAAAGAATGTCCTTAATTGGAGATGAAAATGACCTAATTCACTATTTGGCTCGTTGTTATAGAGTTAGTTGGTGGTGTGGCAGTGAACTTATCAATTCAATTTTTGAAAGTTACGCTTGCAATATCAATGAAGAAGGTAAAAAGTATCAAATTTTTGATGGAATGGATAGATGTATTAATCCACGCATATATGAGCGTGAAGCAAGAAAACTTTATCTTGAAGTTTATAAGAAAAAACAACAAAAACAGGAATATCGCAAATGGGTACGTAAGTATCGAGGCGAATTCCGTAGAGAACCAGTAGAAGGAATTCATAAGTGGCGTGGCGGTCCAAGTTATCAAGGAAGAAAAGTAACTCACTTAAAGAAAATGTATGCTAATCCAGAATACAAAGAATTTAATCGAGGTTCTCGTGATGAAGTTCCAGATTGGTGGGATGATTGTAAACCTCGCTGTCGTCAGCGTTCTTGGAAAAGTCATCGTAAACATCAATGGAAAGAAAAATAAAATCTGGGCATTGCCCAGTATATATCCCTGTAGCTCAGTGGAATAGAGCAGCGTCCTTCTAAGTCGCGTGTCGGAGGTTCGAGTCCTCTCAGGGATACTTGGTAATCCAACCACCACCCATAGAAGTATTCTGTTGCAACGGGGTTTTACGATGAAAGAGTTGGAGTGTTTGCGGCTGGTGCACACAGACCGCAAACATAAATATCAATTTTAGAAAGGAAAATTAAAATGGCACATCATTTTGTAATTATAACATTTAAAGAAAATGTAAAAGAAATTCCTTATAAATACTTAGTAGAACTTTCTAAATTGGTAGATTTTGATGTAAATATGACAGTCGATGAAACTGGTATTCAATTTAAACACTATGGTTACTTCTGGGATTATGAGGGAGCTATTGATGATTTATTTGTTGATGATAAAGTAACAGGAATGACACTTGCCGCATATGAATGGCTTAAAGAAAATACAACCATTGAATCTGACTGTTGGAATGTAAATGATAGTGAATATGGTCCTGATAGTTGGGAAGATTTTGAAAGACAAATGTGCCATATTAAAAAACGTTACTTTGAAAAAGAATAATAATTTGCCCGCTTAGCTCAGTGGAATAGAGCACGGCGCTACGGACGCCGGTGTCGGGGGTTCGAGTCCCTCAGCGGGTACTTTAAAAAGGAGATAACTATGTATAATACAACTTATAGATGTGTTAAACCTTTCACTGTATATGATGAAAACCAAAAACCAATTAAAATTAAAAGAGGAAGTCTTTGGGGTTTATGTTGGTGTGGTGGTGAATATTCTTTTAAAGAATTAACAGATGGAAAATTTACTTTGAGTCTTCCTGATGTACTTGTAACTCATCATTTTAAAAAAATTTGATTATTTTATAAAAAAATGATATAATATTTATATAAGATAAAGAAAGATATGAAAGGAAATGAATATGCAAGTAGTAAATACAGGTAATACTTACAAAATTTATGACAACAGTTTAAGAACATTTAATCAGTTGCCAGCTCAAGCTTACTTAGTGAATTTTGATAAAATGTCAGGTTTTTATTTATCAACCTTTGATGACATTACTATCAATGAGAAAGTGTACGGAGTACATATCGAGAAATGTCAGAAAGTTCTCAAGTCATTTGAGATTTTTGAACGTAATCTTGGTGTGATTTTATCTGGTGCAAAAGGTATTGGTAAGTCTTTATTTGCGAAGATGCTTTCCGCAGAGGCAATCAAAGCTGGTTATCCATTACTGATTGTTAATTGTTATATTCCGGGAATCGCTGATTATTTAACCTCTATTCAACAGGAAGTGGTTGTTTTATTTGATGAATTTGATAAGACATTCCATGCACCAAAAGAAAGAGATAGTATGAGTGACCCGCAATCTGAAATGCTTACATTGTTTGATGGTTTATCTCAGGGTAAGAAACTTTTTGTTGTAACTTGTAATGAATTAAACAATTTGAATAATTACTTAGTGAACCGTCCAGGACGATTCCATTATCATTTCAGATTTGAGTATCCTACAAATGAGGAAATCACTGAGTATTTACAGGATAAAATTCCAGAGTCCGCATATGGCGAGATTGATAAGGTTATTCAGTTTGCCCAAAAGGTAGATTTGAATTATGACTGCTTACGAGCAATCGCTTTTGAACTCACTCTTGGTACAAAATTTGAGGAAGCGATTAAGGATTTGAATATCTTAAATCTTTCACAGGATTGGTATTCAGTTACAATCTTCTTCAACGATGGTACAAAGGCTCGCAGAGAATTGCGTATGGACTTATTTGATGATTCTGAGGTTCGTTATGAGTTTACAGACTGCAATCGTTTCGATTTCTATGTAAACTTCAATCCTTGTGACTCTCATTACGATAGTTTCAAGGGTGGTACAGTAGTTGATGGCTCTAGCGTTAAGTTAGATTGGCAGGATAGCTACTACGATGAACCAGAAGACAAGGGTCCACTGGAAGAGCGTAAGAAGAGAAAATGCGAATATATCTTAATTCGTAGAAAGGGTAATAAGTCTTTACACTATGCGGTGTAAGGGCTTGCGCCCGGACCTAGGGACGTAACTCAGTAGGTGAGAGTGCCGGCCTTATAAGCCGGTGGTCATGGGTTCGAGTCCCATCGTCCCTATTATAAAGGAGTTGTTATGTTAAATAAAATTATTTGTTTTTTATTTGGTCATAGTTGGAATTTAGATATGATTACTGAGGACCAAAAACACATTACAATAAAATGTAATAGGTGCGAAAAAAGTAAGGACATTTTTTGTTAAAGATATTGATTTGATTTTTATAAAAAAATATGATATAATATTTATATAAGGTGGTAAGAAAATAGAAAGCCAACTTATAAGCAACAAAAAGAAAAATTTGATTTTTTTAAAAAAATATGATATAATATTTATATAAGTTAAGAAAAGACAGTTACAGCAAATGCTGATATTTCAGGAAAAACATATTTAATCATTCTTACAGATTTAATAGATTTTTAAGAGAAATAAAACCTGTCTTGTATATATTGTGAGGTAGCTCAGTCGGTTAGAGCGTTGGTCTGATAAGCCAAAGGTCGAGGGTTCGATTCCCTCTCTCACAACTAAAGTTCTCCCTTGAGCCGGAGATTAAAAACTCGACCTACAGCTAGAACAGGTAGGATAATAGGGGCGGCGGGTTGCTTTAAAATTAAAGGGAAACGCAGACATGAAATTGAGCGTGCGTTAGAGTTGGTGGGAAATGGGTAGTCCAACATATTTTACGGGGTGTAGGTCAGTTGGTAGACCGCGTGCTTTGGGAGCATGAAGTCGCACGTTCGAGTCGTGTCACCCCGACTCCCAATTAAATATTCAAGACGCTTTAACAGCAAAATTTTAATTCAAAATATTTATATGATGAAATTAAAAGAATACTTTCGCTGAAGAAGTTAAAATCAGCTCCAGCTTTATGTCTAGCTTTATATTACAGAAAACAGGGAGTTATGACTGGCAATACTGTTAAATCTGTATGTGTCTTGTTTGGGAATATTTATTTGGAAGGAGCGAATTTTATGGCAAAGAAAACAGTAACGATTGAAATTGATGAAGATGCTTTTAATGGTCTTAATAATGCAGTTATCGCTTACATGGATGTTGTCTGGGCTTGTTTTCTTCATTGTGAAGTAGATAGTAAATTTGAAAAATTAAAAGAACTGCCAGAGGAAAAGCTCTTTGCAAGAAGAGATAAACTGGTAGAAATGTACAAACAAATTGAACAACAATTCTTAAATTGATTTTTTCAAAAAAATATGATATAATATTTATAGAAAGTAAGAAAGGATTTAAAAATGAGTTGGGAAGAAGAATTTGAAAAATATAATGCTGATGGCATTGATTTTGTTCCATTAAATTTTAATCCTTGCTGCACTCCACAAGGTCAAATATATAAGAGTTTTACAAAGGAAGAGTTCCTAAAAGGAACCATTTATCCTCGCTCTAATTATTATTTTTGGAGAATGGAAAACGGACTAAAGTGTTATATTACTATGCGGGATTAACTCAACTGGGAGAGTGTCTGCCTTACAAGCAGGAAGTTGGCGGTTCAAGCCCGTCATCCCGCACTTGAGGTTGCATAATAACTCGTTAAACTATGTGAATGTGAGACCTATTCAAAAGTCTTTAATGTGAGATGGTGCTGACATCTGAGAGCAAAATAGAACAGAGTTGAAGTTGCTATAACATTAAAAGAAACAAAGGGAAAACCGCAAGCGGAGAGGCGTCTCGGCATGCTGAAAGGTGTATTGAAGCAGAACGCAAACAGTAGATACACTAAAGCATCTTTAGAGGTTGATGGTGCAAATTAAAAAAGTATTGTGAAAAATTGTCATAAAAACAAAGGCACACACAGCGATTGAAAGTAAATCTTTCTAACATCGGTTCGAATCCGATATTTTTCGCCATGATTGAAAAATTCGCCAAGTGGTTAGGCAAAAGACATAATGTGCCTTGAAATATAGAGTATGTGGTGTAATGGTAGCACACGGCATTTGGGATGCTGGGGCGGCGTTCGAATCGCACATATTCTACTTGCGGGGTAGAGCAGTTGGAAGCTCGCTTGGCTCATAACCAAGAGGTCACGGGTTCGAGTCCCGTCCCCGCTACTGTGGCTGTGGCAGAAATGGCTTATGCACCAGATTGTGGCTCTGGATTATGCGGGTTCAAATCCCGTCGGTCACCCTTGCAGGTATTCTGCAATATTCATTCATTCTTTCTTTTATATGTACAGGAAAAAGACGTATACAGCAATCCTATTCAAATGGTTGAATAAACGAATAATGCGATAGACTTTTAATCTATTTTGGTTGCAAACTCGAAATTGCGTCTTGAATAAAAAAGTTAAAACCTGAGGTTTTCGGCGCTGCTCAGTTAGAAAAAGAGCGTCGGCCATTGGGGTATCGCCAAACGGTAAAGGCACAGGACTTTGACTCCTGCATATGGTGGTTCGAATCCACCTACCCCAGCTCGGTCTGCAAGTACCGGCTATGCGAAACTTGTACGAACTTTGAAAAACTGCACAACTCGGTTATAAATGAGAATTCCATCTCACCGAGAATCCTGCCCAGTCTGAGGACACTGGAATCAAGCTTCATGGGATACTTTGAATGTCTTGTATATGGTTCTTATAGCGATGTAAGAATTGAGCTTCCTAAAGGAAGTCCAGAGGGAGGATGTGCTGACATAATCGCATCTAAAGACACAGTCTTGTCGCTTTCGCAATAGAAAGCTATAATGATAAGTTATAGCCGAATCCAAGTTAGGTCGTAGGTTGGCCCCTATGGGAAACCTTGGAAATGCCAATAAGAAAGTTTGCACTTGAACTAGAGAAATCTGGGTATAAGACAAGGTCGTGGTATAAGTAGCCCAAATGTGCATCTGACATTTAATTTGGTTGAATTCAAGAAAAAGAAGAATTTGAATAAAATTAAAACATCTGAATGGTGGGTGAAAGTTAGAGGTAAGCAATCCTCTGCGAGATTTTGGTAATTGAGATATGAATAGGCTCACTTCGGTGATGATACTATAAACAGTCAAAATTACTGGGGTAAGAAGTTTATAGGTCGCTCCTGTAAGCTCAGACTTATCTCCTTGGTGGTCGAATATAGGTGAAGATTAAACAGTTGGTATGGCGAAGGTCAGTGTATTTTTTTAAAGTTCATATTTTTATGGGGAAATAGGCAAATGGTAAAGCCGCGTTATAAGCGGGTCTCGAAAGTGACCATGTCTGCTAAATTTCTTTTGCATAGGGAGCACGTGTATAGGGGTTCGAATCCTCTTTTCCCCACTAGCCTATTTTGTTGAGCACACTCGTTTCATAGGCGTCGTTAGAAACAGGCTTGCCGCTATGGTTAATGGTTCAAATTCTACCAGTAGATGCATAGTAATAGAAATCCCGCATGATGAAAGCGTTTCAATAGGATGTTCAGCGGCTATGTCGGATTGCAACGCTACGTAAATGCGGAGTAGGGTAGTCATAGTAGCCAATAGAGTACAAAATTTGAAGTTTGCCTATTGGTGGAGACTTATAAAGAGTGGACCGTGCGAATCGGTAGCAGGAGCGGGTGAAACCCTCTGAGGGCTTAAATAATAGAGAGTACCGACCCCTACACAAAGCGTCCAACAGAAAGAGAGATAAGTTGGACAATCCGTACACAAGATGTGCGGCTAGTCGTTGAAGAGAACGGGCGGGCTGACTTCGCTGGTTCTCAGAGACTTACAAAGGTATCCTTTACCATATGTCAGCTTAGCGAAAGAAAAGGACTCTCAACTAAATAATGGGGATTGGCGCAATTGGTGGCGCGGCAGATTCTGACTCTGAAGGTTATAGGTTCAAGTCCTATATCCCCAGTTTATGGCTAATAGCGTGAAAGGTAAAGAAATGTAGGTTATCAGGCAAAATGGTACTTAAACTTAAAGTATGGGGTATGGACTTGTCCCCCGCCGAGTTATTAGTCATTAAATATGCAGGTGTAGTTTAGCGGCTAAAACGACTGCTTGCCAAGCAGTAGATGAGGGTTCGATTCCCTTCACTTGCTCTCACGAGAGTCTAACAGCAAATCCAATATTCAAATTATTGGGAACGTATTGTAAGTGTATTTACAATAATAGGATGGTGAGGAAATACTCGCTGTAATGCTAAGGACGCTTAGGGAAACTTAGTAGTTTTCTTTTGTGTGACTCTCGAAAATTGGCATGGAAGTCAATGAAAAGTGGAGAAGCGTCCTTTTATGCCAGAATAGCTCAGTTGGTAAGAGCGCCCGCCTCATATCGAGCAATAACATATTTGCGAAGATAAAATGGATACAAACATTAAAGGAACAATTACAGAATTAAAATGTAAAACATATTTTTTAGAGTTAGGATATATGGTATCAACTCCAGAAAGTCCTACTCGCTATGATTTCATTTTAGACATTGGAAATAAATTATTGAAAATCCAAGTAAAAACTTGTCACAGTGAAGAAGATGGTGCAAAGATTGCTTTTAAAACAAGTTCTACTCATATCACTGCGAAAGGTAGCACAAAACATCATTATCAAGATGATGGTATTGATTATTTTTGTACTTGGTATGATAATGAGTGTTATCTAATTCCAGTGAGTGATTGTGGAAAAGATGGAAAGTGTTTAAGACTTAAACCTACGAAGAATGGTCAAGTGAAAAATATTTCATTTGCAAAAGATTATATTGCTAAGGAGGTTTTAAGCAAATAAGTGAGCCTGATATGAAGTGGGAGGTCGTAGGTTCGAGTCCTACTTCTGGTACTCGGTGTAATCCGAGGAAAGAGGAAAATGAATGAGAAAATTTAATATACTACTCAATGGTATCGAAAAGGTTAAAACATTTTGTAATTTAGCAAATGAACAAGATTATGAATTGAGTTTACAATGTGGTCGATACATAATTGATGCTAAATCTATTTTAGGTATTTTTAGTTTAGATTTAACTAAACCTATCGAATTGGTTGTAGAAACCGAGGGAATTGATTTAGAAGTGGTGAAGGAAATTTTCAAGGATTATATTCCTACTGGAGATATGTAAATTGGTATTTGGGGGTTCGAATCCCTCTGTCTTCACGCAGCACGACACAAAATAATAATTGCTTGGTTAACCCTGTGTACTAGATATAGGTAAGGCAATAACCTGTCTGGATGTAAGGGGGATGCGGAATCGTGCGCCGCATAAGTC
>JAZNQD010000002.1:0-16602 GCA_045589955.1 Bacilli bacterium
TTCTTTAACCTTACATATTAATTATGTTTTAAAAATCTGAAAATAATTTTAAAAAATCACGATTTTTATATACTATGTATATATTTTTAAAAAGTTTGTGAAATTTATACAAAAATATATAATATTTATATATTATATTTGTACAATTTTCCGAAATTATAAAATATATATATGTAGTATATAAAAATATAGAATTTTGAAAATTATAAAAAATCAAATAAAAACTCTAAAAGATCCCAAAAAATCTGTGATTGTTAAATTTTTATCAATGTAAGCGTTTCATAATTTGGGTGGTATTTTCTGAAAACGCTCCGTATATTGTGAAAATGGTCAAATATTCTCAAAACGCTCCGCACATTCTCAAAACGATGTTCTTAATTTCAAGTGTTTGGAAAAATAATTTTCCAGCCTGATAATATTTAAAAAGCATTTCTTCCCACATTCCGTTAGATAATTTTACACCATCTTTATAATAATCGTTATCAGTTGTAATTATCTCAGACTTATTGCAAGAAGTTATCTCTGCACAATGTAAACCTTCAGCCGTTCTGAAAATGCCTATATTCTTTCCGTTAGATATTATCTGTATCTTTAATGTTTTAAAGTCAAGCCCGATCCTCTGAATAAATGCCGTATTATCCTGATATTCATTTTTATGAGCTGCATTATAATATTCCTGCATCGCTTTAAGTTTTGAGTTTTTTCTTCCAAGTGATGTTTTCTGATATTCTTCTTCTACAATTTCATTATTTACAATTTCAACAGCTACTTCGTCCTGTACTGTAAATTTTGTATCCTCTCTAATAAATTTATTTAATTCAAGTGTATTATATACCCAGTTATCTCTTTGTGATATATTCATTATAAAAATGATATTACATAAATCAGCACCTTCAGGATTACTACGAGCTGCAGTTTCCTGTATTTCAATTATACGCTCATAAGCGGATCTACCTAGAATATTTAAAATGCTTTCCCCTCTTTGTGCTGCTTCGTCCATAATTAAATAAGTACAACGTTTATATGATCCCATATTTTTTACACGAGCTGAACCGCTTATAGGTTCACAATAGCAAAAAACTTCCCCGTCAATAGTTCCCCTATCTTCTGAAAATTTTATATCGTGTGCTTCTTTGAATGCTTGTATTTTTCCTTCTGCATCTTTTACACATAAAATTTTATCCCACCATTTCTTTAGATATCCTGCTTTCATTTCGTCTTTATATCGTGATAATAAAATAAAAGTTTCTCCTTGCTCTATCTTTTCAATTAGTTTTATACATACTCCGACAGTTTTACCTGCTTTTCTATTTCCTGCTATTACTGCAAGCTGTACTTCCCCCTCAATCTCTCCCGTTTCGTAATTTATATGTCTTAGCTTACTAAATATTTTATCTGCATTATAAAATCCGTTTTTAATGCTCATACTTTATCACTCCTTTAATTAAAAAAGCGGGGGTATTTTCTCCCCCGCCTTCCGTTTGTTATTAGTCAATTACTGTTACTGTATAAGTACCACTCTTTGTATTGTCAAGATGTGATGTACCTGTAATTGTGATTGTTTCAGCTGTTTCGTCAGGTGCTACATATAAAGTACCGTCCTGAAGCATTTTTGTCTTTGTGCTTACTGCTCCGCTGATTGTGTAATTTACAAAGCAGTCTGCAAGTTTTCCAGTTGCAGCGGTTACTAATGGAAGATCAAGAGTAATATATTTACCCTTCTTTACGTTAGAAGCGCTATTTCCGTCTTTGTCCTTTAATACAACAGATGCTACTCCGATATCATCAGGATCAACGAAAGCTACTGCATTTGATGCATATGAAAAATTAATCATCTTCCAGTTGTGAAGCCATTTCTTATCTGTAAGAGTTGAACCGTTGTCCCAGTTTCTAAGTTTAGGAAATCCCTTAGCGTTATGAATTCTGAAGAAGTCTGTGTCGGTATAAATAGCAAAAACTTTATTACCTGCTAAGCCGTCACTATCAACAGGAATAATCTGTCCTCTATTAGAAAGATCAAGATAATTTCTATTAAATGCCCATGCAAGGTTATAGTTGTTCTGTGTTGCTAATACGTCACCTGCTACAATAATAACAGCTTCATCTTCTGCTGTCTTTGTTGATACGTGCTGAAGGTTGTAGTCTCTACGTCTCTTGAATGCAAGGTCACGACTAAGAATATCAAGCTGCTTACAAAATGCTAATGCAGAAGCACTGTCGGTAGGTCTTACTGCTGGCATAATTCTCATATTTCCACCCTCTACTACTGCGTCAAGAGCTGCCATAATTTCCTCTTTATCGTCCTCTTCCATATCTGCGTAAAGTCTGTCAAGTGTTGCATTCATGAAAGAACCAAAAGCTGCCATGCTCTGGAAAGCTGGTGCTACTAAGTCTTCATTTACTGTAAATTCATATTTCTTTCTAAGTGTATTGCATAAAATTTGAGCTTTTACCTTTGGCGGATTTCCCTTAAAGAAGTCATCTGCTCCTTCGTTCATTTCATAAGCAAGAGGGATAAACTGATCAAGAACAATTTCCTGAATATACTGTTCTCCGTCACCTGTTAAAACTGTGTCTTCTCTGTAAAGTTTCTTAAATGGGTTAGTTGCTTTATATACCTTCTTAATTGCTATATTAACCATAAGATTTCTCAAATTATCAATATAGGCATTTTTAATCATCTGAGGTGCCTGTATGAAAGCAGCTCCCATTGCTTTAAAATTTGCGCTGTCAACAATAGGAAATTCATAAGCATACATGCCGCCCATTGTTGCGTTTATACTGTTTACAATTGCTACATAATCATAATTAGTTGCCATAATTTTTAAAACTTCCTTTCTTATTTTTCTGTGTTTATTAGTTCTTCATCTATGTTATCAGATACATTGCGAGTTTGTTCTACTGCGTTTAATGTACCTAAAACAACAAAATTAAAATTTGTTCCGTTAATATATGCGAGGTCTTTTCTACCTGCGATAAAAGTTCCGCCCCAGGTTCCATTTGTATTAAAAACAAATTTGAAGTCTGATGCGTTAAGTTTGAAATCCATTATATCGGGATCTTCTACAATTCCTGTTATACTTCCGTTATTTTTATATATCATTCCTAAGCATGTAATGTCTTCTGTCTTTGTTTGTCCGTTTTCGTATATTATAGTTGCTGTAAAATTAAAACTTACATAACTTACTCCATCTGGTATATTTTCAATTAATGTCGGTGTTATTGTGAAAAAATTGTCTTTTAGTTTATATAAAAATAAATTATGTTCTATACCGTCAAGCCCGCTGGCGGTTAGTTCTGTCTTCATTTTAAAAATCATACCTTCTGTCGCGTTTAAATGCGGTGTCATAAGTTCTTTAAATCCTGCCGATTTAATTACTTCTGTTATTTTTTCATCAGAAGCTATAATGTTTTCATTTCTTCTTTGTTCTTGTTTTCTTTTAATATTGTTTATATCGTCCCAGTTCATTTTTGGCCTCCTTCTCCTTTAAGCTGTTCTAAAACATCTTTTACTTTTTGAGGGATTGGAAGCCCTGCCTTTGCTGCATTTTCTATAATGCTGATACCTTCATTAGCTAAATAGAAAAATACAACAACATTTTTAATAGTATTCATGCCCGTTGCCTGATCTATAAAGTGACCTACTGCAACTAAACATAAAATATTAATCTTTTTTACTATGCCTTTATAACAGGTTTTTGAATTAAGTTTTTTACTTAATACGCCGTTCAGTGTACCTGTTACAAAGTCAATAACCATCATTGCTATCAATACTTGTAATGCGGGGGTTATATCTCCATATAAAAAAGATAGTAAACCTCCCAGGCCCGCTGAAGTTATAGCTACAATATGCTGTTTCATTATATTAAAATTTAACAAATGCATCATAATCGTCGAGAGCGGGTGCCTGGTATTCCGCTTCTTCTTCTTGTGCTTTGTCTGATGTCAATGGGTCTGTAAGTCTTAAAATTAAATCCATATTAGTTCTGTTTAAATTAATGTTCTGCTGTGTTAAATTCTGTACTGTCTTTTTTGTTTCCTCTAATTCGTTCTGAAGTGCCTGTAATTCCAGAGCGTCAGTGTCTTTAATTTTTGCTATTTCCTCCATAACTGTTGCATCTTCAGAGCCCCAGTTAGTTGTGATATATTCCCAATTTTCTTTTTTCATCTGTTTCTATTTCCTCCTTTCTTAAAGGATAATGTGGTAAAGTTTTTTTTCTTTACAATAATACTTTACCACATTAAAATATTAAAGTCAATAAATTTGTAACATTTTCTTAATAATTTCTTAAGAATTTGTTCCTTTATGTAATACTAAAAGTTCGCCTGTACTTCCCATTGTTGTTGATATAATAGAGTAATTTATAGTTACTACTCCGTCATCTGTAATACTTTGTATTGTAAGTAAAATATTTGTATTATTAGCTAATGTAGTTAATGAAACCATATCAATTCTTTTTATTCTTGTTCTTACAGTTATTACTCCGTGATCTCCTGTCGATCCTCCTACTGTGTTAAATTGAAAACTTGCTATTTCTAAACTGTTTACATACTGATCTAAATACTGCTCTATTAAAGTCGGTATTTGTTCAATCTGTTCTGCTAATGTTCCTATAGTTTCATTTTGTCCCTGTACTTCCTCTTGTATGTCTTCTATGTCTCCGTTTATATCTTTTCTTAATTTGTCTATCTTCTTTTCGGTGTCTGTCTTGTCAATTGTCATACCTCTTAAAAGTCTTGCTTCTGTCTTATTTTCTATGTCTGGTGTGTTTAGTTCTTTGTCTGTTTCCGTTCTTACTCCGTAATCTCTCTCATAAATATTAAACATATTAATCCTCCTCTTCGTCCATTTCTTCAATAACTTCATCTACTAAATAGCATTGCTGAAAATTCTTATATAATACCGCTGTAAACTGTTTAAAGAAGTTTGTAGTCGGTATTTGATTAATAAGATCTTCTGCTAATTTGTTTAAGTTATCTCCCTGATGTGTTTTAATTTCATTTATAGTTTCTTGAATATCTGTCGCTTTTGTTCCGTTTTCTGTTGTGTTGTCGTTTGCTGATTTGTTTGTGTTATCTGTTCTGTTTGTTGTCTTTGTTTCGTCTGTGTTGTCTGTTCCGTCTGATGTTCTGCTGTCGTTTGTTATCCTCTGATCTGAAGCATTTTCTGTACTGCTTCCGCTTGCTGATCCTTCTGAATGTGTATTATTATTTTCTCCTGTTGTTCCGTTTGATGTTTTGTCTAATTTTGTTAATCTATCGCCTTGTGTGTTTATAAATTCAACTGAAGGGTTATTAGTCATATCATATGGTAAAACTCCGCCCTGATAGTTACTTTCTGGATAGTTAAAAGAAAACTCTCTTACTTTTCCATTTTCTGCCGATGTGTCTGATCTTGTGCCTTGTTTTGTTTCGTCTGTATCGTTTTCGTCTGAATTTGAATAATTGCCTGTTTTGTTTTGGCTTCCGCTGTCTTCTACTTTTCCTGCGTATGTGTTGTGTGTTGTGTTGTCTCTGTCTGTTACTGCTGTTTCATTTATTGTATTTTGTACAATTTCGGCTAATGTCTTTGCTATCTGATTTGATGTTGTTTCATCTAAATCAGTGTTTTTAGTGCTTTCTAATGTCTCACGTTTTACATTATCATAAAACCATGCATAAGTCTTTCTTTCTATCCATGCATCAACCTGATCTTTATAAATAGGGTAATAAGTATTTAAATTTCTACTGAATAACCACTGCCATTTTGTAAAAGGTGCGTTTAATCTATCTTGTGCAAAATAACCGACAAGGGCTGTTTGAGTTTCTGCGTCAACGTCTGTACCTGCAAAAATAGCATTATAGCCCCTGGCGTTTACTTCCTCCGCCAGGGTCTTTCTATGTCTTAAAAGTTTATAATCATCATAATTTAAATAATCAAACATTTTCTTCTTCCTCCCTTTCCTCTGTTGTTATGGTTTCTTCTTCTGTGGTTGTTATTCCTATTTTTGTTCCGTCTGCTGTGTAGTCTCCTGTCTTATTTTCAAAATTGTCTAATGTTGGTTCAAGTCCTTCAAGTCCTATACGTTTCCCTAATTCTATTGCTTGCTTTCTTGTGTTTAATGCATCGTTTAAAACTATATCTACATTCATTCTATTTTCAACAATTTCCATCGGTGTTATTCCGCTGTGTCTGTCCATTTCGTTATTAACTCTTATTCCGATTGTTTGTAAAAAGTCGTGATATGTTTTGTCGTATGCTTCGTATAATGTTTTAAGTTCTTCATTTGTGCCTGGTGTTTTCATTAATTTAGGTTCTGGTCCTATTGTTGTATCGTCTATATATTCAAGTACATAAGGTACTCCCATTTCTGCAGCCTGTCTTTGTTTTACGATCATTTCTGATTGTTCTGGTGTACAAGTAATAACTGTCATACCTGTAATATTTTTTAAACAAGCATTTATTGCGGTATTAATTCCGCTTAATCTTTCGGCATAATAAAAAATAATACTTAAAGGGCTCCACCCTCTTAAATTATCATATATTAAAATACTGTTAGCTATTCCGCTTGTTTCCTGCTGTTGTACTGGTATAAAAGTTCCGATCTGTTGACCGTTATATGATGTGCCTGTAAAAGTTGAAGTATATCCGTAAAAACTCTGTCTGCTAATTCCTGAAGCTCTAACGTTTCTCCAACTTTCATCTGTAAAAATTCCGTTTGGTGTCTTATAATTTTCTTTATATTTGATAATTCCACAAGCCCCATCAAATAAAATAGTTTTTTCAATAAGCTCTGTTGCTATTGTTTCTTTTCCGTCTTTTGGTTTATACTTCCATTTAATACGTGAACAATAATCAGAACATAACTTATTAAAAATATAATAGTCTCCTCTTTTCTTTAAAAGCTGGGCTTGGCGGACTGTTCCGCTTCGCCCTTTCATCCCTCTGTAAAAAAATAAATATTCGTTTAAATAATCAAAAAACATAATATGCTCCTTTCTTATGCTCTATCTGGGTTATTATTAAAAGCTGCTTGGTTTGGTTTTTCATTCCATAAGAAAACTCCATTATTAAACATTGTATTAATTTCGTTTATGGTTCTCTGTGGAAATTTTGGATGTGTAAACATTGCTCCTTCAGTCTGAATATAATTGACTCTCTGTTTTACAAATATATTATTCCATGTCAATTCGTTATATTGTCCTGAATATCCGTAACGTTTAAAATAGTTCTTTAATCTGGTTCTATCTTTTGCTGTGGTATTTAAAACATATACACCAAAACTATTTTCCTGAAAAGTTGCACTGTTTAAATCTGGTACAAAGTTTATATAAGGTGCTTTAAAATTAGCTTGAGCTAATGCTGCGTTATTCTGCTGTCTTTCTTGTTCAAGTGCTTCTTCTGTAAAGTGTCTCGCCTGTACTTCTCTTATGAACATTGTTGTATCTTTTGCTGTGTCTAGTCCTTCTCTTGCTATATTTGCAACTGCTGAAACACTTTCTTTACCACCACTTAATAAGTTAGTAGTACTTACTCCACTTGCTGCTATATTAGCTCCCTGCTCTGCTAAATTAATAGCGTGATTTGCTTCTGTAAAACCAAATTCAATATTTTTATTCATATTGTTATAATCATTCAAAGCTTTTGCTCTTGCGTTGCTCTGCTGTGCAAAACTGTTATTAATTTGGTTCCACATACTGCCAGAAGCCCCTTCCATTGTAATTGTTTGTTTTACCCATGGTATGCCCTGCACTGTCTGATCATATTCGTAAAAATGGTTCTTTATTCCCTTAAATCTTGCTATTGGTGAACCGCCTGGTGTTAATACTGCCCATGTGTTTATACTGTCATCTGTTAAATCATAAAAAGGCTGTACGTTCATTTGTCCTGACGCTGTACTAAATAAAACTTCCTGTCCGTATAAATAATCAGCTTTTCTTGGATAGCTTCCTATATCTTTTTGTACTGGTGAAGTATCATTATAACAAGCATTAGTTATTGATGTTATTTGTCCGCTTGGTGCCGAAATTGCTCCTACGTATTGGCTTGGGATTAAATAACAATCTAATATTTCAAGCTGTCCTGCAGAATATAAAAGCTCTTTATTATATTTTACAGTATTTACCAAATCATCAAAAAGTCCGTATCCTGTTATTGTTTGTACGTGTGTGTCTTGTGTTCCGTCTGGTTTAATTATTACACAATTTATAGTAGTGGTATTTTTAACAGTTGGGACTTTTGGAAATACCATTTCTTTTGGGTCTGTACTTCCTGAAGGGGTTATGCTTGCTAATATACCTTCCATTAAATCGGCATTATTAGGATCATAATAAATAAGATTAATAGGCGAAGATATAATCTGATAAGGATTTCCCTGTCCTACACTTCCTCTTACATATCCGCTTCCCTTAACTTCAAGATCATCAATTAATCCTATGTTTTCTGAAGCGATGTTATAACCTGCAGCATCTTCTGCATCTGTTATAGGTCCTCTGATTTTAAAACCGCTCTCTATTTCTAATTCATCACTTCCGCCACTTGATAACCATTTATCTATTAATAAAAATACTCTTGTCACATTTCTTCCTAATGGTTTCATACCTATAACGAAATAATAAGCACTTCTACAATTTAAAGCCCATGGCTGCAACATATTAGAATTAATATCTATATAATCCCCATCTCCTGGATATCCTGTCCTAGTTAGTCTTATATAATCGATTTCTTCTAATCCATAAAATGGACCGCCTGGGCCGTGTGTTCCTGTACTTCCTGCTCCGTTTATCTGTGTCCCTTTAACGTCTTTTACGCTGCCCTGCAAATCAATATAATCTATTTCTTCGAAAGTATCTCTTTTTACTACTACACCATCAATAGATATAAAGTTTCCTGACTGTGTAAAATATGCGGTATTTAAAACTGATCTATTAGCTGGTCTATTCAATGTATTAAATCCTGTATGTTTCCAACCTGTCACATTATAATAATTTGCCATTAAATCCACCCCCTATCATCTGTAGGATTCACTCTTAAAATATAATTTATATAACCTTCATTATCAAAACAATAATTATGACCGTTTATAGTTTTAAAAATACCTTTGATATAAGCCCCGTTTTCTTTGTATCTCCATCCGTTATTATCTTTTTCCCAACCATCTTTATTATCTGTTAAATCATAATTAATATTAGGATCATAAAGCAAAGTATTTAATCCCGCTTCTTTTCTATATCTTGTATCCTGATAATCATAAGCCTGTGATCTCATTTCTATTACGTGCCCGTCATAATCCTTTATAATAGCAACGTGCCCCTGCTTCCACGCAATCATACCTGGCTTAGGGCTTCCGTTCCATACTTTGTACTTTTCTCTTATAGCATAGCTTCCTATATCAGAAATGCCATAAGCAGCGCATACTAAGCCTGAACAATCACATACTCTTGTTGTCCCGTTTATATCCTTTAACGCCGTATTGTAATAAGTATCTGTCCACACGTTAGGATTTTCTTTTTTAAGTCTGTTTGCTAAACTGACTGATGCGATCTCTCTTTTTCCACCGTACCAGTATTTATAATTTTTAAAGCTTTCTGCTTTCTTAACAATGTCTAAACCTGTCATAATGAAGCTCCTTCCTATAATAAAAAAAATAGGGGACTACACGGCGCAACTTAAAGCCAGCGACGGGGGCAACTAGCCCGCTTCCGTATACTCTCTCCACTGGCGATGCTCCAGAATAGCTCTCCCCTACTAAAATTATTATATAATAAAAAATTTAAAAAAACAACTTTTTTATTAAAAAAATGTCTTTTTTTTTACAAAAATATAAATTATAATAAATTTATTACAGGATTATTACAGCGTTAATAAAACCTTAAGATTTAAAAGGGCATTTTTAGTGATTTTTGAATATTATTTTAAAAAAATACAAACATAATTAATATGTAAGGTTAAAGAACCTTATAAAACAACTTAATAAAAATTTTTATATAAAGGAGATAATAAAGTTATGTTTAAGATTAAAGTTTTTGAAGAAGTGAATTTAGAAGAAAAAGAAAATAAAGTTAAAGAGTTAATTAATCAATTAGAAGATGACATTTTTAATATGCAAGTATATATTGAAGATGCTATTGAATTTTCTGATGATGATAATGTTACTGCTTATAAGTTATTAGATTATTTGACAGATTATCAAGCAGCACTTTCATCATATATAATAGCAATTAAAGAAAAAGATGAATATGATAAAGATTATTATTTTGAAGGTATTTGCAAACTTTCAAGAGATATAGTTAAATTAATAATAAATGATTTATCTTTCGAAAATGAAACGACAGATGAAATTTTAAAAGTAATTAGAGAGGAGATTTAAAATTATGAAAAGTCAAAGTGACAAATTATTAGATCAGATATACCGCTATCTGAGAGAACTTGAAAGCGGTAAAGTAACAGGATTAAAAGGACACGGTGGCGGAAGTCATAGAAGCGGAAGCCACCACAGGGGCGGAAATTTTAAAGGGAACCCAAATAAAAAAGGTAAAAAAACAACCCCTACTAATGAAATAAAAAGGGGAGCACAGAGAGTAAAAAAATATCGTAAACTTTCTGGAAAAAAGAGACTTGATAAAGAGACAAAAGAAGCTTTAATACACTTTACAGCGAAACAAGTATATAAAGCAAATACTACTGAAAATATAGAAAAGGTAGTAGAAAAAAGATTTACTTTATTTAATAAAAGATATACCGTTGATAAAAGTGAAACGGAAATAAAATATGCTTTAAAATATTTAACACCTGCACAAGCTGCTAAATATTTAGATGCTACACCACTTCCACCTGACGAATGGGAAGAACACTATTTTACAGAGTTAATACCTCCTAAAGTTGACTGGTATGATTTCCCATCCTTTATGAGACAATGGAGTAGAAAAAATGGGTCATTTCTTTATAATAATCAAGGGATTGTATTTGATGAAGGAAATAATAACATTTGGGAAGACCTTTTAATATCTGGCGGCGATGGTTATGATCATACACTTTATGAATGGTTTACTATTATGACCCCAAGAAAAAGAAGTGGGTGGTTATTTGATCCTGCTGGTTTTAATGATATCTTCTGGGTTAAACAAGAAGAATGGGAAAAAGTGCAAGCGTTAGGCGTTACAGATGACGCTTATCTTGATCCTAATTTTTATGATAATAGAAAATATTATACAAGAAAGCCAGAAGTTAAAGCGTCAAAGTCAAATAAAAACAACGAATATTTAACAGAAGCTAATAGAGTAAGAGACGCAAAAATATCCCCCGAAGATACTGTTTATGATAGTGATGAATGGGATTATTAAAATAAATTAAAGGAGATAATATTATGGGAGAACTTAATTTTTTTGGGATAACTGATGAAGAGTTTTTAGCTAAAACTACTAAAATAATAACTGGAATGGCTGGAAGCGCTAAAAGCTCTAACAGTATAAAAATCTTTCAAAAATATAACTTGTTAGATGATACATTAATATGTACATCATGCAATTTATTAAAGCGTTATGCAGAAGCACGATACGGAGTTAAATGTGAAACAATAGCAAGTGCTGTTTGTAAAACAATAAATGGTATTTTTTATTGTGAAGAGAAAGAACCTGAAGTAAATAATATAATACTTGATGAAATCTTATTAACTGATATTCGAGTTATAAAATGGGTTGAAAATCATACAGGTAAGTATAATATAATAATACTTACAGATGAATGTCAAATGCTCTCCCCTCATACAGGGGAGAGAATGCTTCAAGAATTTAAGAAATTAAAAAAGAAGCCTGGAGTAAAAAATATTAATCTAAAAAAGAGTTACAGACCAAGGACAAAAGAAACTGAAAAATATTATGAAAAATGTTATAATTCAGTTTTAAATAATACTTCACTATTTTATGAAGCTAAAACACAAATGAAAGTAATTCCATTTTCACAAATGGAATTCAACCATAATAATATATATATTTGTCATACTAATGAGATTGAGAAATATATATATCATGTATATAATGTAGCAGATGATTATACAGCAGACCTTATACCAAAAGGGACTATCGCAAGAAAGCCCCCTAAGGATTTAAGCAAGTATCCTATTATGTGCCAGATTGACGCAAACGGAAAACAAATAGGATATTTACAGCCAATTAATATAGGATCAGCAACAAGATATCAGGGAAGCGAAGTAAAAGATAATCAAACACTTTATTTTATTTGTGAAAGCTTTTCACGAGTTGAAGCTCGTGAATGGTATACAGTAGTCACTCGATGCTATGATATAAGAAGTATTGTTATAGTAATAGTTGATTTACCAAAGAAACAGCCTCTGACAGTTTACAATCATAAACCTGTTAAACCTACAAGAATGTTTAACCTACCAGATGTAAAACTGTTAGATGGTAGAAAACTTTCAGAAGCAAAAGTGGAAGATGATAAAATAAAATTATCTCCTGAAGATATTGATTTATTGGCAAAGTATGCAGCCGATACAAAAGATATTCATTATGATAAAAATAAATTCTTTTTTAACGGAAATTTAGTATGCGTTGAAGAAGTTGAAACAGAAGATGAAAAACAAGAAGTAGAGCAAGAGAAAAAAACAAAGAAAAGTAAATGTTCAATGTTTTCTATGTTAGAAAAGGAGCCTGATTTTTCATTCGATTATATGGATGATTTTTATCGTTCATATGAGAAAGCACAAGAGGATAGACCTGCAGGCGTTGTTGAAACTGATTTAATCAGAAGTGCAATGCTTACAAATATTAGTAATGATATGTTTTTGTCAGGTACAAAAAAGGAAAGAGACAAAAGAAAATATAAATATGGATTAGATTTAAGGGCTAGTTATCCTTCTATTCTCAATTTTGAGAAATTACCGACTAGCCGAAATTTCTTTCCACGCCCTCAAGAAATGAAAGGAGATTATGCAGGAAAAATCAGTATACCAGAAAAAGAAGATCGTATTGATTGGTTCTGTTTCTTTGGTTCAAAAATACTCCCTTGGGGTTCAGTAGTAACAGGGGAATTAGCCAGATACATACAAGAAGGCGATAAATACGGAATTGAAAGCTGTGTTTATATAGGTTCATCAGAAGCAAAAAGGGGTTCTGATATGGGCCGCAGACTTTACGATATGGCAACAGATTGTGAAGAAACAAACGAGGAAAGAAAAGAGTGTCATTATGGATTTGCAGAAAAACCATATTTGGACAGGATAATAACTAATGACATGGAAGAAGCTGCAGAAGCTTATACTATTAATCACGAAAATAATCATCAGCTTTTAATAATTGCTATTAAGTCCTGGCAGACATTAGCAATCTTAAAAATTAAACAGATGATTTATAATAATTTTGATGATGGTTTAGCAGTAGCAGATGGGTTATATTTCGATTTCGATGGAGATATAAAACAGTTAGGAGACCTTATCTCAGCAATGCTTCCAAATTATAATTTTAGAATTTTCCTTAATTCTGAGGAAGATAAAAATGCTAATATCTTATATCAGAATTATGAAGATTTAAAAACCAGAGAAGAAAAAAGAAAAGAATACTTAAAGGAATACAGGAAAAAGAAAAAAGCAGAGGGCGTATCTTTATAAGATACGCCTTTTTTAGTTTATAAATTCTTAATAATTTCGTAAGGAAAAGTATATTGAATTATGGAAGCTTATTATATATAATAAAGACATAAGATAAAGAAAAGATAACTTTATCTTATGCATAATTTATCTCCTATTATATTTCTTTTATACATTCCCCACTTCGGTGGGGGTTGAACATTGAAAACTAAATATTTTACAAATGACAGCAGAGCCTCGACTGCTTAAAATTTCGGGGCAAATATTTTTTTTTGAAAAGAATTAAGATTATGAAAGTATCAAATGTAAAAGAAATAAATATTAAATTATTAAAGAGAAAACAAAAACAAATAGAAAGAGTATACGTTGCTCTGAACGTTACTTATATTCCTTCATTATATTGTCTTGGATTGTCAGAATATGAGCTTTTTACATTCAAGGAATTAGCCAGAAATTTAGAGATGGCAAACAAACTTTTACGAGGGTTATTAACCACGTTAAGAAATAAAGATTTTGATCAGGCACAAGAACTTTCTAAGGAATACACAAAAATTAGAAAACATATATTAGAAATGATTTTAAATACTATTCCTTTTGAAAGTGATGTAACTAATGAAATTCAAATAGCTATAAGATAAGGAGTAAAAATATGTTGTACAGAATAATTGAAAGATATGCCCCGCTAATTAGTTTAGCGGTGGCAATTGATATTTTATATTTTATTTGTAAATTTTATAAAGGAGGTTAATATGTATAAAGATTGTATTGAAGTAATGAAAGAAAGAAAAAGAAAAAAGAATATTAAGATATTAGGAATGCCGATAAATGTAAATACATTCATTAATCAGTGTGAAACTGATGGTATACCAACAGTAATGGATTTTGTAGATCAAACGTATCCAGAAGATGAAAGGCTTGCACGAGCTATCTTTGATAAAAATGAAAATATAAAAAGATGGACTTCTGCTTTAAATGGTTATATTACTTTATTAAAAGAATATAATAAGTATTTAGAAGCAGAAAACAATAATTTAAAAGAAAAATTAAACATTTATTATAATTACGGAACAAGAATGGCATCAGAACAAATAGCCGATTTCGTAAAAGTAGAAAATAATAATAATAAAATCAGAATAAATAATGAGTTTATTATGTTAGCACAATCAAAAAAAAATGATATAAAGGAGAATTAAGATTATGAAAATCAAAAGTGCAAAAATGAGAAGATATATAAATGATATTTTAAATTTTTATGGTGATCGATTAAAAGAAGAATATAAAAAAATGTGGTTAGAAGTACAAAAAGAATATATAAGTCAATATGACGATTTAAATATTCCAATAGCTAAACACATAACAGCAAATAGACAAAGAGATATCGATTATGAAATATATTATACAGCTCCACGAGTAAAAATGATATATAACAGAGATATTAATAAAATAAAATTTGAAACTGTAAAATAAAGGAGTTGATATGAGAAGAAGAGGATACATCGGGGCTTGGCAGCAGTTGAGATGGGCTGGACAGCTGCTAGGCCCAAAAGAAAAAACAGCCTATGAACGAGGCAGGGATAATTTATATACCCCTGCATCTGAAAGCGGAGATATCCCCTATCAATGGAAGCCATTGCCTGACAGTATGCAAATACATCAAGGTATTAAATGGACAGCTGCTGAAAATGATACTCCATTAGGGTTAACGTTCTTTAGTTATCCTTTTAAATTAGAAAACGGATTAAGCTTTCTATTAGGATTGACAGTTGCTTATTTTTCATCTCAGCAAGAATTAAGAGTAACACTTTCAATGATAAGACTGGGAGGAATAAATAACAATACGGGACAAATACAGACTAATGATATATCTGCTGGATATTGGAGCGATCAACACGCCAGATGGTATTTTTCAAATTACTTTTACTATACTCCATACAGTACACATAGAAGCTGGATAATAAAAGGGATATTTTTAAGTGAAAAAATATATACAGGAGTTGTACAAAATCCTATTCCCGATATGTATCAAAACGGAATAACGCTCCACGATGATTTTGTAAATTTTGCAAAGTCTAAAAATCTTGATAGAGTTATAGAGGGAGTATATGAAGAAATATACACTCAATATGGAAACTATACAGCGAACTGTACAGGAAGAAATCAGCTTTATCCTACAACAAGAACGGGCGGAGCATCTAACCCATATATTTTAAGAGCGTTTGCTAAAACAGCGAGCGATCCGAATTTAATAAGTAATAATTTAATAGTATTTTCATAAAGGAGTTTATTATGTATATCAAAGAAAATAAAAAAGAACTTAAAGAAAAATTAAAAGAACTTAAAGGGGCTTATAAAGAAATAAGCCCCGATGAATATTTAGAATTTTATATTTATTGGATAGATAAGTTTTTAAAAGAAAAAAATGAATCTAAATATAAAGAAATTTGGACACATGCAATGTGGATGCAGCAGGCTTTTTGTCATAATGCTAATACACATAATCCAAATTGTGATAAAGAAATTATTAAGATAGTATCGCTGATAGATCAGATTTTTAAACTGGTTAAAGGTAATTGTGATTACAGTAATTTGTGAGGTGATTTATATGGAAATAAAAAAATATGGTATCTAGTCTAACCCCGCCCCCATTTTCAGGGGGCTTTTGTTTTATAATAAACACTTCACCACAGTAAAGCATTAAACCGATAAACCGAAGAAGCAGAGAAGCCAGAAGGGAAGCAGACAGCAGAGACACCTGCAGAGGTAACACGGTACAGAGATACCAGAGAGAACCACAGAGACACCTGCAGAGATACCAGCGGAAGAAGATACCAGACCACCAGACAGAGAGACCAGCAGAACAAAGAGACCAGCGGGAGAAATCCCTGCAGGTCTTTTTTTTTTTTCTTTTTGTTTTCTCTCTTGTTGTCTTGTGTTGTTTGGTGACTTGATCACGTGAGAGCTATCGGCCCGAAGTGAAGAGGCGGGGGGGTCATAGGGTAGAAGCGTGCGAACAACTCCT
>JAZNQD010000003.1:0-36018 GCA_045589955.1 Bacilli bacterium
TGGCAATAAAAGATTACATTAATTATTTCAATACGCAAAGATTAGCTTATTCATTAAAATATAAAACCCCCATTCAATATAGAACTGAACAAGGGTTTATATAAATGTTTTTTTTGTGTCTACTTTTTCTTGACTATTTCAGCTGATAAAGCCTCATTTTTTTAGTCTATTTTTTTAACTTCGTAACCAGCATCAGTGATAGCATTAATAATAACTTCATTATTAATATCATCTGATAACTCAATTACTGCATTTTTCTTTTTAAGATTAACGGTTACTTTTGTAACATTAGGAAGATTTTTTAAGACGCCTTCTACACGGGCAACACAGTGCATGCACATCATTCCTTCAATATAAATAGTTTTTTTCATAACGTTGATTATCTCCTTATCTTTTTTTATTTTAAAACGTTGTAGTCTTAATGCATTTGTTACAACAAATAAAGAACTTAGACTCATTGCTGATGAACCTAACATTGGTGTTAAGACAATATTGAAATGAGATAATAATCCACAAGCAATGAATATACCAATGACATTATAGAAGAAAGCCCAAAATAAATTTAATTTTATGTTATTTACTGTTTTCTTGCTAAGTTTAATCATTGTATTAATAGTATCTAAATTTTGATTTGTTAAAACAATATTCGCACAATCAATGGCGATATCATTTCCGCTTGAAATGGCTATACCAAGATTGGCTTGTTTTAAAGCTGGGGAATCGTTTATACCGTCACCAACAAAAGCAACAACATGATCTTTTTGATATTTTTTTACAATATCTAATTTATCTTCAGGTAGTACATCAGCATTAACTTCATTGATTCCTAATTCATTAGCAATTGATAATGCAGTTTGTTTGGCATCACCTGTAACTAAAGCAGTTTTAATGCCTTGTTTATGAAGATTTGAAATTGTTTCTTTACTTGATTCTTTAATCTTATCGGCAACAACAAAAACAGCTAATATTTTTGTGCTTGCTAAATATAGAATTGTTTTGCCTAAGTATTTATTTTCTAATTCTTTAATGAAACTAGTATCATATTCGACATTAAATTTATCTAAGATTTTTTGATTGCCGATAACATATAATTGATCTTCGATGTAACCAGTACCACCTAATCCTTTATGATAAACATAATTTGTAATATTTGCTTTTTCAATTTTTTGTTCTTTAACAAAATCGTTAATTGAATTTGCTAGAGGATGATTTGAAAAACTTTCTAAACCATAGGCAATGGATAAAGTTGAAGCCTCGTGTAAGCCGCTGAAATTTTCAAAATGAATAACTGATGGCTTACCTTCTGTAAGAGTACCTGTTTTATCAAATAAAACGATATTTATTTTTTTAGCAAGTTGTAAAGATTCGGCATCTTTAAATAGAATTCCAAATTTTGCGGCTTTACCAGTTGCAACCATTATAGCAATTGGAGTTGCTAAACCTAAAGCACAAGGACATGAAATTACAAGAACGCATATACTATAATTTAAACTAGAATCTAAATCATGACTTATACACATCCAAGTAATAAAGGTAATTAATGAAATGGTACAAACAATTGGAACAAAATAAAGTGACACTTTATCGGCAAACTTTTCAATTGGGGCCTTGCTAGAACCAGCATCTTGAACCATTTTGATAATCTTAGCAATAGTAGTTTCAGATTTAATTTTTTCAACTCTAATTTTAATATAACCATTTTTATTAATAGTTGCACTTGTGACAAAGTCTCCTACACCTACTTCAACTGGCATACTTTCACCTGTGATAGCTGACTTATCAATATAGCTATGGCCTTCAATGATTGTTCCATCAACAGGAATATATTCATCTTGTTTAACAACAATAATTTGACCAATTTTTAGATCATTAATATTAACTCTTTTTTGTTCATTATTTTCTTCTATAGTTACAGTATCAGGAATAAATTTATATAATTCTTCAATAGCTTTTCCGGTTTTTTTCTTTGATTTTGCTTCGAGGAATTTTCCTAAGGTAACAAGTACTAAAATCATTACTGATGATTCATAATATAAGTGATGTGTACTTCCTAAACTAATTGATTCTGGTTTGATAAATAATATAAAAGTAATTACAACACTGTATATGAAAGATGCAGATGATCCAAGTGAAACTAGACTATCCATATTAGGTGCTAGTTTAAAAATTAGTTTAAATCCTTTTATAAAAAAGTGGTTATTGATAATAATAATCGGCAATGCTAAAAGTGCTTGTGCTAAAGCATAAAAGTGTGCATTTGTCTGATTATTTAAAAAAGGTATTTTTAAGCCAATCATTGGCCCCATTGATAAAATCATAAGGGGGATGATGAAGATTAAAGATAATAAGAAGTTTCTTTTTAATAATTTTGTGCTATCTGTGTTTTTATCAAATTTAGTATTAGATGCAAATGGTTTGTATCCAAGTGATTTAACTAAATCAAATATTTCTTTTTCGGAAATGACTTTTTCGTCATATTCGATATCCATTAACTCATTTAATAAGTTAACATTACACTTAGCAACTCCTTGTTTCTTTGAAACGTTGTTTTGGACGGTTGCAGAGCAAGCAGAACAAGTCATTCCTTTTATAATATATTTATCTTGTTTCATAAGGCCTATTTTCTAATAAATAATGAATGATCATCCTCGTTTATTACACGAATTCCATAAACGTTTGTTTTAGGAGTTACAAAGACGATTTCACATTCATTAATATATTTTGTGATTTTTTTAGCATTTGGTGATAAAACAACAACTCGAATTGAATCATCATCAGGTTTGTAATTCATAAATGATTCAATTCCATGAACATATTTCTTAAAAGGCTGAACTTTACTTGGATTTTTACCAGCTCCATACTTTACTTCCCAAGTAGTAACATTATTGATTTGAACTTCGGCATAACTTGGGATACCTAATAATTTTACTAAATATAATTTTTCACCAATTGTAAGTTTATAATCATAAATATTATTGTTAGAATTATCAAATTTATATTCGATATTGTTCTCATTTAATTTTTTTATTAGTTCGTTAGCCCATCCACCTTTATTAGCAACAGGGGCAGAAATAACGAAGAAAAGGACAATACCAATTATAATTACAATACCAATTCCAACACCAATATAAAAGACAGGTTCTTGAAAAATATTTAATAACATTACATCACCTCTTAATTTATTATAATATAAATGATTTAGAAAGTCAATTAATCAGTTGATATAGTGCCTATGCTAATTTTTTTAACTTGCATATGTTAATATTGGTGATGATATGAATTTGATAGTTGGAAATGTTACTGAGGAAATGAAAAAGTTTATAAGAAAACAAAAATTTACAACTGATACTCTAATTATAAATAAAATGTGTAATGTTAAGTATATCACTGAACCAATTATTCTTTATATTCCTTTTGGCTTAATAAATCGTTTTGGGTTACTTAATGATACAATGGTTCATATTGAAGAATTGTTTATTACACTAAATATTAAAAAAGTTTATTATGGTGATATTAAAAATAAAACGCATTTGTTAAAACTTTCAAAGATGTATTCAGTTGAAATAGAGCTATTAGACAACAAGTAAAAGTAGATTTTACTTGCTTTTTTGTTTAAATTAGTATATAATATAGGGGCTATTACTTAAGGAGGTATAGTATGGATATAGAAACTATAATTGGCATAGTTATTGGCGCATTTTTAGTTGCTGCTATAATTATGGAATTTAAAAATAAAAATAAAAAGGGAGACCTTTTTACTAATATTATCATTGCTGTTATTGGATTTGGCACTAGTGTATACATGCTTTACAGTTTCTTTAATGGATCTAAAGATGAAAATACAGGAATGTTCAGTTCAACAAAATTCTTTTCAGATATAGATGTTTATATTTACTTTATTGTTATTTTAATCTCTATTGCTTTTACTGCTATTTTCTTAACATTCTATTTCAAAAATAAAGATTTAGTAGAACAAAATGAAGATGATGAAACTGTTGATGAAGAAGACGAAGAATTATCTGATGAAGAAATTGAAGAAATCTTAGAAAAAGAAAATGCTGAAGAAGATCAAGAAGATTCTTTAGATCATGAAGAAAAATTAGATGAAAATGAATCTTCACAAGAAAAAATTGATGATCAAATCGTTTTAGAAAGCTTAACTGCACAAAAACCTAAAGTCTTAAAAGTTAACGAAGAAGACTTTAAATTTAAAGAAGGAGCAACCCAAGTTCCTACAAATCAAAGAAACCCATTTGAGAAAAAATAATCATGATTTCTAAATCATGATTTTAATTATATTTGTCGATTAGAAAGGAGTAAAATATGGATTCTAAAGCTTTATTAGAAAGACAAAAGAGAATTAGAAACTTTTCAATAATTGCTCATATTGACCATGGTAAAAGTACACTAGCCGACCGAATTTTGGAAAAAACACGCACTTTAGAAGTTCGTGAAATGAAAGACCAAATTCTTGATTCGATGGATTTAGAGCGTGAACGTGGTATTACAATTAAACTTAATTCAGTTGAGTTAGAATACCATGCTAAAGATGGTGAAACTTATATTTTTCATTTAATTGATACTCCTGGGCATGTCGACTTTACTTATGAAGTTTCAAGATCACTTGCAGCGTGCGAAGGCGCTGTCCTTGTTGTTGATGCTGCACAAGGGATTGAGGCTCAAACCCTTGCCAATGTTTACTTAGCGATAGACAATGATCTTGAAATTATTCCTTTAATAAATAAAATTGATTTACCCGCAGCTAATCCTGATGGTGTCAAAAAAGAAATTGAAGATGTTATTGGTTTGGATGCTTCTAATGCTGTTTTAGCAAGCGCTAAAGAAGGTATTGGTATTGAAGAATTATTAGAAAGAATTGTTGAAGAAGTACCAGCACCTACAGGAGATCCAACTGCTCCTTTAGAAGCATTAATTTTTGACTCTTATTACGATCCATATCGTGGTGTTATACCGCTAATCAGAATTAAAAACGGTACTTTAAAACGTGGTGATAAAATTAAAATGATGTCAACTGGTGCTGTAGCTGAAGTTGTTGAACTTGGCGTTACAACACCCAAAGAAAAGAAAAAAGATTTCTTATCTGTTGGTGATGTAGGGTTTTTAGCAGCTGCAATTAAAGATGTAGCCAACGTTCGTGTAGGGGATACAATTACTTTAGCTGATAACCCTGCACAAAAGCCTTTACCAGGCTATCGCAAAATGAATTCAATGGTATTTTGTGGCTTGTATCCGATTGAAGCAAATAAGTATAATGATTTAAAAGAAGCATTAGAAAAATTAAAATTAAATGATGCTGCATTAATGTTTGAACCTGAAACTTCACAAGCATTAGGCTTTGGGTTCCGCGTCGGTTTTTTAGGCTTATTACATATGGATGTTATTGAAGAAAGATTAGAACGCGAATTTAAAATCGAACTCATTGCAACAGCTCCAAGTGTAGAATATCATGTTAAAATGACTAATGGCGAAACGATTATTGTTGATAATCCATCTGCTTTGCCAGATATGACTAAGATTAAAGCAATAGAAGAACCATATATTAATGCAACAATCATGGCGCCAAATGAATATGTTGGTCCTATTATGGAAGTTTGTCAAGATAAACGTGGTAGTTTTGTAACGATGGAGTATATTAATGAATCACGTGTTGCAATTCATTACGATATACCACTATCAGAAATTGTTTATGATTTCTTTGATAAACTAAAATCAATGACAAAAGGATATGCATCTTTTGACTATGAATTAGGTGAATATAAAGAATCAAAATTAGTTAAGATGGATATTTTATTAAATGGTGATAAAGTCGATGCTCTTAGTGCCATTGTTCATAAAGATTTTGCTTATGGAAGAGGTAAAGAACTAGTTCATAAGTTACGTAAACTTATCCCTAGACAACAATTTGAAATTCCTGTTCAAGCTGCAGTAGGGTCTAAAATTATTGCTCGTGAAGATATTGCTGCATTACGTAAAGATGTTCTAGCAAAATGTTATGGTGGTGACGTTTCCCGAAAACGCAAATTACTTGAAAAACAAAAAGAAGGAAAAAAGAGAATGAAACAAATAGGTACTGTTGAAATTCCTCAAGAAGCTTTCCTTGCTATTTTAAAATTAGACGATTAACAAAACTTGAAAAAGTTTTGTTTTTTGTTTTAAAAATAAGTAAAATATGTTAAAATATAAGCGGTGATACTATGAAGGGGATTTATATTCATATTCCTTTTTGTCGAAAGATATGCAACTATTGCGACTTTTACAAAATGGTAGTAAGTGACAAATTTAAAAGTGAATACGTTGATTATTTAATTAAAGATCTTGAGTTAACTTTTGAAAAAAACAATATTGAAAAAGTTGATACAATTTATATTGGTGGGGGAACTCCATCATCTTTACCTTTAAATTTGCTTGAAAAATTATTTCAAACCCTTCTAAGAAAGATCGAATTATCTAAACTTGAAGAATTCACCATTGAAGCTAACCCAGAGGACTTGACAAATGAGTTTATTATTCTTTTAAAAAAATATTTTGTTAGTCGTGTAAGTATTGGCGTTCAAACTTTTGATATTAGAAATTATTCGATACTAGGTCGTTACACTGATTTTGAAACATTAAAAAAGAAAATCCAAATATTAAAAGAAAATGGTATTAACAACTATAATTTAGATTTGATTTATGCAATTCCAAATACTTCTTTAGCCAATTTAGAAAGTGATTTAGATTTAATGCTCGCTTTAAAACCAAATCATATTTCTACTTATTCGCTAATACTCGAAGAAAAAACAATTTTACATCATCAATTTTTAAAAGAAGAAGTTAAAATGATTGATGATGAACTTGATGCAAAAATGTATGAACTAATTCAAAACAAACTTTTGGCAAATGGATACTGTCAATATGAAATCAGTAATTTTGCGCTGCCTGGTTATGAATCAAAACATAATCTCATATATTGGAATTATGATGAGTATTATGGAATTGGTGCATCAGGATCATCATTTGTAGGAAAAAAACGATATACAAAAGTAGCTAATATTAAAGAATACTATCGTTTACTAAACTTAGGAAAAGAGCCTTTTGATGAAGTAGAAATTATAGATGATGATCGTCTAATCGAGGATTATATTATGCTAGGTTTACGTAAGACAAATGGAATTAATCTTGATGACTTCGAAAAACGATTTAACTGTTCTTTATTTGCTTTGTTTCCAAACTTTAAGCAAATGATTGAAGATCAATTATTAATTTTTGAAAATAACTTTATTTATATTAATCAAAAATATTTATATATCTCTAATTTCATAATCTCAAAAATATTATTTAATTAGAGGTAAATGTGAAAAAAATAAAAAAACTTAAAGTTGCTCCAATTGTGAAAATCATTATTATTTTTATGATATGTAGTTTCGTATTTGGAGTAATAGCAGCTTTGAAAATTCAAGTAAAACCAAACAATTTGCTTAAAGAAAAAACTTTTTTTCAAATTGCTTTAACCGCTTTTGTTTTTAACTATTGGCTTGTATTTTTGCTTTGGCAGTTTGGGAGAACAAAAGGAATATTTTTACTTTGTTATTTTTTGGTTTTTGTTAAATGCTTACTATTTGGAATTACTTTTTGTGTTAATTTAAGAACTTTAAATTCTTTAAGTTTTTTTAAATATTTTGTTTTGGATTTAGCACTGCTTTTTCCATTATTTGGTATTATCTTATATGATATTTCTTCATATAATTTTTATGATAATAAAAAGTATTCGTCGCAAATGCAAATTGTAGTATATACATTTTGGCTTTTAGCGTATTCACTTATATGCGGTTTTATTGGGAGTAAAATATGAATGAATTAATTACTGAATTTTGTCATTACTTGGCAAGTGAGAAAAGACGAAAAATGAATACGATAAATAGTTATCGTACTGATTTAGAAAACTATACTTATTATTTAGAGAATAAATTATTAATTGATGATGTGAAAGATGTTACTGTTGATGATGTTAAAAAATACTTTGCATACATGAAAAAAATGGGTTATAATGCATCATCAATGAGTAGAGAATTAAGCAGTATTCGTGCTTTTCATAAATTCTTACATATTGAAGGAATTGTAAAAGAAAATGTTACAGTTTCAATATCGACTCCAAAAAAAGATAAGAAACTTCCTACGGTTTTATCAGTAGAAGAAGTGATGCGAATTTTAGAATTATTAAATGACGATGGGCCATACAATGCCAGAAACCATGCAATGATTGAGGTAATGTATGCTTGTGGCTTACGTGTTTCTGAACTTGTTAATTTGAAAATTTCTGAACTACATTTAACTTCTAAACTAATTTCAACAACTGGTAAAGGCAGCAAAGAACGAATTATTCCGATTAATGATTATGCAACAAAAGTGCTTAAGAATTATCTTATTGAACATCGTCCTAAGCTTGCGAAAAAACAAAGTAGTCCTTATGTATTTTTGAACAATTTAGGAGAACCAATTTCAAGACAAAGTTTCTTTAAACTTGTTAAAAAACTTTGTGAAGATGCGAAAATTGATAAAGAAATTTCTCCGCATACGCTTCGCCATAGTTTTGCAACACACTTGCTTGAAGCAGGTACAGATTTACGTCTTATTCAAGAAATGTTAGGACATGAAGATATCTCGACTACACAAATCTATACACATTTAAGTAAACAAAAAATCAAACAAGTTTATAATCAAGCACATCCACGTGGAGGAAATAAAAAATGAAATTTAAAAGAATTTTTGTAATTGTTGCAGATTCAATGGGGATTGGTAATGCCCCTGATGCAAGTAAATATGAAGACCTTGGAGCTAACACATTTGGCCATATTGCCGACCAATTTCCTGATTTTAAAGTGCCTAATTTAGCATCTCTTGGCATAGGCAATATTTGCCAAAACAAAACAATAAAAAATGTTCAAAATCCTAAAGCTGTAATTGCACGCTTGGAAGAACAAAGCGTAGGCAAAGATACTCTTACTGGTCACTTTGAAATTATGGGTTTGAAAGTTACAGAGCCATATCCTTCATTTACTGATACGGGCTTTCCTGATGAACTGATTAAGATGTTAGAAGATTATTCAGGACGAAAAGTAATTGGTAATAAGAGCGCCAGTGGAACTGAAATTTTAGTTGAACTTGGTGAAGAGCAACTTAAAACTGGTGCCTTGATTGTTTATACTTCAGCTGACTCGGTTTTACAAATTGCAGCAAACGAAGAAATTATCCCTCTTCAAGAACTATATGACGTTTGTGCATATGCTCGTAAAATCACAATTGAAAACAAAGCTTGGCAAGTTGGACGTATCATTGCTCGACCATTTGTTGGTAAAACAAAAGAAACGTTTACTAGAACTACAAATCGCCATGATTATGCCTTAAAACCTTTCGCTAAAACTACTTTAGATCATTTAAAAGAAAATGGCTATGATGTTTATGCGGTAGGGAAAATTTATGATATTTTTGATGGCGAAGGCATCACAAAAACTTCTCGTTCAAAATCAAATTATGAAGGAATGGAAATAACAATTAATCATCTTATAAGTGATGATTTTACTGGTATTTGCTTTACTAATTTAGTTGACTTTGATGCTTTATATGGTCATCGTCGCAATCCACTAGGTTACAAAAATGCTATTGAAGAATTTGACAGTCAACTTGGAATTTTTCTAAAAAATATGAGAGAAGAAGATTTATTAATTGTTACTGCTGACCACGGAAATGATCCTATTCATCATGGAACAGATCATACACGTGAGCTAGTACCAATGCTTTGCTATCATAAAAACATTAAAGGCAAAAATCTTGGTACTCTTAAAAGTTTTGCTTCGATTGCTCAAACTATTGCTGATAACTTTAAAATTCAAAAACCAGTTCTTGGAACTAGTTTCTATGATGAACTATAACCCTTCTTAGAGAGGTTGAAATAAAAATATTTAATTATTTACTCATTTAAATTCCTTAAGTAAAACCTCAAAATAATAAAAACGATCAATTTATAACTTGACCCGCAAAAGCGGGTCTTTTTTGCGTTTTAATTCGTTTGATGATAAATACTTGGATTGCCTTTTTAAATATAAAAATGACTACTTATTAAGCTTTAGAATTGATAATAAAACTAACAAGTAAACTTGAATATTAGCATTAAAAAAATATTAAAATAAAAAGATCTTTAACAATAACTAAAATTTAATTTGAGACATGGATGAAAGTAAATCTTAAATTGATTCAACATGGAAAAAAAACATCTATTTTAACCTTTATATGCGCGTTTGAAAAACAAAAAGATGAATAATTTATTATCCAAATTTTCTAAGTAAAGCATATGTTTATTTTAAATTTGTTTTCTAAAAAAAATGACCTTTAAAAATAGGCTAAATTTGATTTTGCATTGAAAAATAAATAAATACTTAGAAGTTGATATTAAATTGAAAAACACCCTGTTTATGAAGCTTATTTGAGCGTTTGAAAAAGAATTAACAATAAAATATAAATACAAATTTTGGTAAGTAATCACTAATTTATTTTAAAAAAATGTTCTGAAAGAAATGACCCTTAAAAAGGGGCCATTTTTAATTTTTGGTGAACAAACCAATAAATACTTAAATGAACAATTAAAATGTAAAAATACCCCTTTAATAAGCCTTATCTGAGCGTTTGAAATAGAATTATTCGATGAATTATTCGTTCGATTTTCTAGAAAGTGGAATTTAGAATGGCATAAATCTAAAAATATAAAAGAAAAGAAATTGATAAAAGAAAAAAAACGTAATGGATGATACAAAACTGTAATCATCTGAGAAGATGAAATTTGATAAAGTGAATAACTGATCGCTCGTTTTACACATATGAGAAAAAGATATCCACGCCTTATAAACACTTATCCACAATATTATAAAAATATAAAATTATATTGGTTTTACTTAGATAATTTATTGGTTAACATAATATATATTATAGGAAGTAATTCGCATGCATTGAAACACAGATAAAATGGGTCTAAACATATTCAATCGTGTTCTTTTGTATGTTTATTTGTCGTTTTTACTATCAAATAACTTATTAAACATACTCAAGTGCATAAATGTGATTATGTTTAGTGACAACAGATATCAAAAAATGCGTTTAAAATACAAGGCATATTTAAACTTTCCCCCTTCTACTACTAATTATCAACAATAGACTAAAAACGTCAAAAAACCGCTCTTAAAGCGGTCGAAATTTGATTTTATTTACAACTATAAAAAAAACAGCACACAGTGCTGCTTAGTCTATTTTATCTAGGATTGTTAATCCTAATTCTTTAGCCATTTGAATAGCTATTTTAGTAAATTTATCATTTAATTGTTTTGGATCATGTGCATCTTCGTTAATAATAACTGGTACACCAGCTTCTTTAACAAGCTTGAAAAATTCAATTCTAGGATAATCGTAATTCGTTTGTCCAGACTTTGTTATCCATTGTCTATTTTTCTCCATTGCGTTTCTTATTCCGTTTACATTGAACTCAAGATAAACATTATTTTTTATTGCTGAAGCGATGATTTGTTTTGCAACTTTATTACAAGTTTCATTCCATTTTCTTTTATATGAAAATATATCTGGATGAGCTATTATCTTAAATAGCCCTGATTCCATCGCTCGAACAACCATTTGTCCGTAAGTTATAATTTCATCGTCTGTCAGAACGGCATATACACTTTTATATTTGTTATTGTGATAAATATAGTGTTGACCTATAATTAGGAAATCAAGTTTTTCTAAAAACTCTTTGTAATTATCGATCATTAAATCAAAATACTCTATCTCTAATCCAGTATAGATTTTGATTTGGTTTCCGTATTTGTTTTTTGCAACACAAAGGTCATTTAAATACTTATTATTATAGTCTTTAAAATCCATTCGTCGTGTGTAGAAATTAGAAATTATTTCTTGAATTAATGGTCCATGATCAGTAATTGCTATTTCTTGATAGCCTTTTTTGATTGCTTCATTTACATAATCTGAAGGTGTGCCATTTGCATGTTTACATAAATAAGTATGTGTATGATAATTAGTCCTCATTATCTTCACCTCTTGTGATGCCAAAATCATTTGAAACATTTGTTTTTATCCATTTTGCACTTCGACCTGTTCCAAGTGGGCTAATTAGACCATCATCACGCATTTTTACAAGCACACGGTTGATTGTAGAAACACTTGTGGTAGGAATTTGATTTTTAATATCATCTTTTGAAAATATATTTGGTAAACTCTTAATAATCTGTTCAACAGAATCACTCTTAAATGCATGTTCTTGATGTTTTTCTTCTTTTACCATATGTAGTAATTCGTCATAACCTTCTTTTATAATTGAGAATATTAAACGCATCATATCATTTAATTGGAAGTATCCATTTGGATAGTTAATAGAGGCTCTATTTTGTTCATAAATCACTTTTCGGTAATTTTTCAAAAATATTGCCATAAAACTGATATATTCAAAACAATCGATATTTGAGCGTAATATCATGTAGTATAAAACAAGGATTGATGCAAGTTCATTATTTTTATTAAAAGGTCTGATTTGAACCATCTCCAAGTAAGCAACGACAGATAAATGAAGGTGTTCAAAAGTATCTTTAATAAAAAACTCATGGTATGATTCAAGTGTTTTCTCGAAGATCAAACGATTGCTAACCGGATTTTTTGGATTTCGAACGCTCACAGACGACTTTTCAGTTGAAAAGGCATGAGTTCCCTTGCCAAAAATTCTATTTAAGTATTCAAGAATATCACTGCCATTAAATGTAAATATTTTGGCATTTGTTCTAATTGTTTGAAGCACTTCTTTTAGATTTTTTAAGATTTTTTCTTCTTTAGTGCGTGGATTAGAGTCTTTTGTAAGAATCAAACGCATTCTGTTTTCAGTAAGATTCAGATTTAGAAAATCAGCTAGCATAAAAGCATCTAATTCAACAGATCTTCTTTTTAACTGTTCTTCTTTTGTTTCTAAAATATCTTTATAAACATCTCCTCGTCCAATCAATTGATAAGTGTTTAACATCTCTTTTAAGACATCTGATGGAATGACATATTGTTTCAATATTTCAAAATTATTTTTTGTATTTACTTCTGGCATGAAATGTTTTTGCATAGAGTCACCTACTTTTTTTATACCTCAAGTATATAATAAATATAAATTTTTTTCAAATAAAAATAGTCAAAAAATTAATTTTGACTATCTTTTTTGCTTTTTAAATATGAAAGGAATAATTCCAAAGGAAATAAAGGAAATTAAGAAATAACCAACTGCACTATAAATATTACTTACAAGTTCGCTATCAGGAAGAATAAGTTTACCTAAAGTATAAATTCCATAGACACATCCAACTATTAAAACACCGATGATTATTCTTAAAATTTTTGTTTTAATACTTACTTCACATGAAAAATTAATAAATTTATTTTCAATAAAAATACCAAGGACAAAGCCTGATAATAATCCAAATCCTGTGAATACAACATGAGCTGCAGATGATGCTGGATTATAAAATAAGAATGGCGTAGATAAGACAATCATTCCAATATAGAAAATGAATTTATGATTATAACAATATGTCATTATTAAGTAAGCAATATAGGAAACAAATAAACCTAATAAAACGCCAACAATTGTGTCTGTAGGAAAATGAACTCCAAGATAGACTCTTGAAATAGGAACAAGTGTTATAAAGAGAATTGCAATAACAAATGTTACAATACTTCTTTCATGTAATGCTATTGAGGAAAACAATGTTGATGCATTTTGGCTATGTCCACTTGGAAATGAACTACCTCCTGGATTATCTAAGAAAGTTACTTTTCGTAAATGTTCATGACCATCAATTTGGAAAGGACGTTTACGACCTACAAACATTTTTAAAACTGAATTTAACATAATTGATGAGAAGATTGCAAAAGCCATTTTCTCACCTTTTTCTTTATTGATACACCAATAATAAGTGGCAAAAATACCGAAGATGACAATCTTATCACCGAATTGGGTAATTAACCACCAAAACCATGAAACGATAGTTGAACCAAAGACACTAAAGTTTACAAATAAATTATCGAAGCTATGAATGAGCTCCATTAAAAATAGTTCAAAATCTTGGATACTCATATTAATAACTTCTTCTTTCACGTTTCAAAATTTTAGAAGCTTTTGAAAGTTCAAATAGAACTTTTACTTCATGAGGTGTTAAGCGACGCACTTCACCTTCATGTAAATCATCAATTCTTATGTTTCCAAAACGAACTCGTGTTAATTTTTTAACTTCATGGCCAATACTTGCAAACATTTCTTTTACTTGATGGTTTATTCCTTCTGTAATTGTTATTCTTACTAAGCAAGAATTATTTTTGCGATCAACAGAATCGATATCAACTAATGAAGGAAGTGTTTGATGACCATTAATAATAACACCCTTTTCAAGTTTTTGGATTTCTTCTTGAGAAATGATACCTTTAATACGAACCAAATATTCTTTTTGGATACCGCTTTGTGGTCCAACCATTCGGTTCATAAAGTCACCATCGTTTGTTAATAAAATAACACCTTTTGTGTCATAGTCTAAACGACCAACTGGATATAAGCGATCTTTAAGCATTTCTTTTGAACAATAATCTAAAACGGTTTTACGATTATGTTCATCATTAGCACTTGAAATAACTGCACGAGGTTTATTTAAAACATAATACTGTTTTTGAACTTTACCTATTACGATATCATCAACAGTTACTTCATCATTAGGGTTTAATTTATATCCTAATGTTTCTACAACTTGACCATTTACTTTGACACGTCCTTCTTTAATAAGCTCTTCAGCTTTTCTTCTACTGGCTACTCCACATGATGCAATTCTCTTTTGGATTCTTTCCACAAAAAACACATCCTTCCATTTTGAATTTATCTTGGTTTTACTTATATTTTTTTATACTATTATTATACTAAATTTTACAAAAAAAAGCAAGAAAAATATACTTATACTTTTCTTGTTAAAAAATGGTAAAAAATATATAAGAAATTACAACACAAAATAACATTGTTAAGATGTTTGTTAAAAAGCCAATACACAAAGTTTTACTAATATTTTTTACATTTATTGTACTAAAATAAATGATAATAATATATAAAGTCGTATCTGTCGAAGCTTGGATGATTGATGAAAGTTGACCTAAAAAGGAATCAACACCATATTTGTCAAAGACTTTAGTCATCATTATTAATGAAGAACTATTTGAGATCGGTCGTAAGATGAGTTGAATAATTATCTCTGGAATTAAATTCAAACGCTCACAGAAGGCTTCAAGTAATTCTATTACTCCTGAGTTTAAGAAAATGTTAACGCCAAGTAAAAAAAACATAATACTTGGTAATAGATTTTTAAGCATTGGATAACTTGATTTAACACCTTTTGTAAATGAATCAACGATATCGACCTTTTTTATAAGTGCAATTATAACAATAAATAAAAGGTAGAAAACTACAATAATCATTTCTTACCTCTTGTAAATAATATTGTTAATAGCTGTCCTACAATGGTTCCAAAAAGTGTTGTCAACCAGATGATTAATAGTAGTTTAAAATCATTTGTCCCTTTGTAAGAACTTCGAAGAGAGATAATAGTTGTAGGAAAAAAAGTTATTGAACTGATATTTAAAATGATGAAAGTTATCATCGATTTTGTGGGAAGTTTTTTATCCTTAGCTTCTTCTTTTAAATATGAAAATGCTTTTAAACCTGTTGAAGTAGATGCAACTCCAAGTCCAAGTAAATTTGATAATAAAGTTATAGAAATATATTCCATTGCCTTAGATTCTAAACCGATTTCTGGGAAGATGAATTTTAAAATCTTAGATAATCCTTTACTCATCTTTGTTAAAAAGCCACTGTCTTTTAGAATATTAAAGATTCCATTCCAAAGTAAAATCATTAATGAAAGCTTAAAAAAGATCGAGAAGGATTCACCTGAACTTGATAAAATAATATTGCCAAGGATATTTATTTTTCCTGTACAACATGCAATTAAAACACCAATAATTATTAATAGAGTCCAAATAAGATTAGTCATTTTCTTTTATTTTTACTTGAGCAATTCGCTCATTATTTTGATAATAATTTAAATAAACCACATTTTCCATTTTTTCATATTTTAAAGAAAATTCTTCTTTTTCTTCATTAATTTCGAGTGGGAAAAGTAAAAGTTTTTTGTCAAATTTATTAATTTTAGTTGTTTTAATAATTTCAAATTTATTGACTAAATTTGTTTGAACAAAACTATTAAAGGTACTTTTCGCCAGCTCGTTATGTATTATCCAATCATTAGAGCAATCGAATGTTGCAACAACAATTTCAAAATCTTTTTGTCTATAACTAGTTATTAAAGTTCTACCTGCTTGTTTTGTATATCCTGTTTTTCCGCCAGTGACTAAATCATTTGTATGAACTAATTTATGCTTATTACTAAAATATAGTTTTTTATCATTTAATAATTTTGCTTGGTATTCTTTAGTTTTTGTGATTTGTCTAAAAGTTTGATTATTTAATGCATCTTTCATTAATAATGCCATGTCATAAGCTGTTGTGTAATTTTTGGAATTTTCATCTAATCCTGTTGGATTTTCAAAAGTCGAATTCACCATACCAATTCTTTTACATTCCTCATTCATTAAATAAACAAAATTATCAATACTTCCAGCTAGACCAATTGCAAGAGCTCTACCTGCATCATTACCTGAATTTAACATTAAACCATATAATAAATCCTTAACCCTAATAATATCGCCAACTTCTAAATATATTTTGCTACCTTCGATGTCAATCATCTCTTTAGTGATGACAAGATAACTGTTGATATCAAAATAATTTAAGGTCGTTAAACAGGTCAGAATTTTGGTTGTTGAGGCTGGTAAAATGCGTTTATTAATATTGCCTCCTTCTAAAACTCTTCCGGATATTTGATCCATAACAATATAACTTTTTGCATCAACAACATAATTTAAAGTTTCAATATCAAGTTTTTGTTTTTTACAACTTGATGAAAGAAAAATTACAATGATAATTAAAAATAAATTAAATAATTTTACAACTTTCTTCATGTTAAATAATATGAAAAAAAGTTTTTTTATATACAAAAAAAGAAGCTAATTAATTAGCTTCTTTGAAATGATTGTTGATTAATTTTAATATTTCGTCAATAGTTTCATTAATGTTGTCAAGGTTTACATTAACAATTATTGTATTATCTTGATTACGATACCATGTCATTTGACGTTTAGCATAATGACGTGAATTTTGTTTGATCTTTTCTATTGCTACTTCTTTAGTTATGTTTCCATCAAAATATTCAAATAGTTCTTTATAACCTATAGCAGCTTTAGCTGTTTGGCCTAAACAATCAGGATATAAACTCTTAACTTCTTCAATTAATCCATCAGTTAGCATTTTATCAACTCGTTGATTGATTTTTTCATATAAGACGCTTCTTTCTGTATTTAGAAAAATTAAAAGAGAGTCGTAAACAAACTCATTTTTAAGCGTTCGAGTTTCGTTTTCTTGGGTAGTTGTGAGTTCAATCGCTCTTAAAACGCGTTTTCGATTGTTTTCATGAATTTGTAAACTTGCGTTTAAATCTAACTTTTGAAGTAACTGGTGTAACTCATGATTAGATAAATGATCATATTTTTTATCATCAGATCTTTTAGGTGCAAGGAATTGATAGTTTCGAATTACTGAATCAATATAAAGTCCAGTTCCACCAACAATTAAAGGAACCATCTTTTTTTGATGAAATTCACTAATAAGTTTTCTTATTTCTTTTTGATAATCACTAACGGAAAAATCATTAAGCGGATTTAGAAAATCAAAAAAATGATGTTTAACTTGTGAAAGTTCTTCTTTAGTTGGTTTTGCGGTGCCAATATTCATTTTTTGGTAAATTTGATAAGCATCACCGTTAATAATTTCTGTGTTTAATCTTTTGGCAATTTCAATTGAAATTTTTGTTTTCCCAACACCTGTTGGCCCAGTGATAACAATTACTTTTTCCATTACATCACCCTTTTAAACATTTTTTCAATTTCATATTTTGTAATTTTGATTAGGGTTGGTCTTCCATGTGGGCAAGTAAATGGCATATGACATTGATCAAGCTTTTTAAGTAGTTCATTCACTTCAGGAGTTGTAATTCCCATATTTGCTTTTATTGATTTTTTACAACTTAATTTTTTGGCAAGAGAATCATACATAATTGCTTTACCAGTTTTTTGATTTGTTAATAGATGATTTACGATATCATGAATAAATTCCATTTCAAGTCCATTTGGAATCCAGGTCGGAATTACTCTAAAAAGAATTGATGTATTAGAAAATACTTCAACGCTAAATCCCATTTTTTCTAAATCTTTGATCTTATTTTCAATGATAATTAATTCTGAACTAGTCAGTTCGATATTAATTGGGACAAGTAATTCATAAGTAGTAATTTTATTATCGCTAAATGAATGGAGGATTTTTTCATACATAAATCTTTCCATTCCTGCGTGTTGATCGATTAAATATAAATCATTTTCATATTCGAACAAAAGATATGTTTTATTATATTGACCAATATATTGAAGATCTTGAAATTTCATTTGTTTTGTTTCAACCAATTTGGTTTGTTCAAAACTTTCTTTATAGTTATCAGCTTCTTCTTGGAAAGTAGTTACTTTGTTAGAAGGTTTTGTTAATTCAACATCATATTGACTAAAGTCAAAATCTTCATTAATTACTTCATCATCCATTTCATCATCTTCATCATTATCATTATTTTTAGTTACTGACATTTTTTCTTCTTCAAACATACTCCAAACATCGTCAAGTTTAAACTCTTTTTGAAGCGTTTGAGTTTTTGATTCGCTAGGCATTTGTCTTTCGAACGCTTGAAAATTATCTTCAGAAATAATATCAGAAACATTTGTATACACTAGATCAACTTGATGTAAAGCTTGTTCTAAGGTTTGAGAGATTAATTTTCTTAGTTCATATTCTTCAGTAAAACGAATTTCTAACTTTGATGGGTGGGCATTTACATCGATTAAAGTTGGGTCTGTATCAATCTTTAAAACAGTAATTGGATACTTACCAACTGGTAAAATTGTTTTATAAGCATCAGTGATTGCATAAACAAGTTGTTGATTGCGTATAATTCGATCGTTTACAATAATATTTATGTAATTTTTGTTTGATCTAAAAACACTATTTTTGGTTGTATAGCCTTCAATAGAATATAGACTATTTTTCCCCTTAAAAGGAATAAGGTTTTTGGCAACATCATTTCCATAAACGCTCGACATTACATTTAAAAATGTATCTTCTTCTAAATTGCCACCATTTGTTTGTAATAAAGTTTTATTATTGTTCGTTACAAAAAATGCAATATTAGGATAGGCAATTGCAAGGCGATTGACAAATAACATTATGTTAGATAATTCTTGTGTTAAATTACTTAAATGTTTATAACGAGCTGGTGTGTTATAAAATAAATCTTCAACCTCAATCTTTGTTCCTTTTTTCGCGGCTATGTAACCTGAATCTTGAATATTTAAATTTATGAATTCGTAGAAATAACCTGTAATACCATCAGTTGAAGATGTGATACGCATTTTTGAAACACTGGCAATTGAAGGTAAGGCTTCACCTCGAAAGCCTAATGATGAAATTGAGAATAAATCAATTTTAGTTGCAATTTTGCTAGTTGCATGGCGTTTTAAAGCAATGGGAATTTCATCTTTTAACATACCAATACCATTATCAGAAACGCTGATATATTTTAAACCACTATCAAGTAGTTCAATCTTAATAGAAGTTGCTTCGGCATCGACGGCATTTTCAACTAACTCCTTGACTACACTAACTGGTCTTTCAACAACCTCACCGGCAGAAATCATATTAGCTAGTTCATTTGATAAAACCTGAATTGGTTTTCGGTTCATATTATTCACCCGCTTTTTCTTTTAATTTGGCAAGAATCATTAATGCTTCAATCCCTTTAATATCATCAATATTTAAATTTAATAGCTCTTCTTTTAAAGCAATTAAATTTTTAGGTGTTTTATCAATAATGATCGGTTCTTGATAATATTTAGGGTTTAATAATTCCTTGTCAATATCTTCATTTCTTTTAATTTTGTCTAAAATATCTTTTGCACGTAAAGTAACTTGTAAAGGAATATTTGCAAGTTTTGCAACGTTGATACCATAACTTTGATCGGTAGCTCCAGGAATAACCTTATGCATAAAGACAAGTTCTTCTGTTTCTTCATTGGCAATTGCTTCTACATGGACATTGCATAAGAACATTAAATTATTTTCTAAACTTGTAAGTTCATGATAGTGAGTTGAGAAGAATGTCTTACATCCAACTTTGTCATGTAAATATTCAATAATACTTTGGGCAAGAGCCATTCCATCAAATGTTGCGGTACCGCGTCCGACTTCATCAAAGATAATTAAACTTCGGTCAGTTGCATTTTGTAAGGCATTATTAACTTCGATCATTTCTGACATAAATGTTGATTCACCACTTGTAATGTCATCGCCTGAGCCAATTCGAGTAAAGATTTGGTCAAAGATTGGAAGTTTAGCTGATGTGACAGGGACAAATGAACCCATTTGTGCCATTATGGCAATAATGGCGTTTTGTCGCATAAAGGTACTCTTACCGCTCATGTTCGGGCCAGTAATGAGTAAAATCTTTTCATTGTTTGAAAGATTTAAGTCATTAGGAATAAATTCTTTAGTACCAAATGATTCAATTACTGGATGACGACCATCTTTAATATACATTTCATCATATAATGAAAATTCGGGACGAACATAATTGTTTTCAGTAGCAACAATTGATAATGCATGTAACATATCAATTTGCGAAATTATTTTAGCAACATTTTGTAATTTTGATAGATTATCTTTACAAACATTTCTGATTTCATCGAATAGTTTTAATTCAATTTCTAAGCTAATTTCTTCACTTCTTAAAATTGATGTTTCGCGTTCTTTAAGATCTTGAGTTATAAATCTCTCAGAATTTGAAGTAGTTTGTTTTCTAATATAACCAAACTCATCTTTTACTAAGTGTAAGTAAGATTTTGTAATTTCAATATAGTAACCAAATACCTTATTAAAGCCAACTTTTAATGCTTTAATCCCAGTTTTTTCTCGTTCTGCTTGTTCTAAATTGACTAAGAATTCTTTGTTAGTTTTACCAATATTTTTTATTTTATCTAAATCTTCATTGAAACCAGGTTTAATGATATTTCCATCACGCAATAGATATGGAGCATCATCATTAATACTGTTTAGTAATAATTGATATAAATCGGTAAAAGGATCTATTGAACTGGCAATATTCTTAACAGCTTGTGATTTAAACTTATTTAATAAGTGAATAATATTTGGAAGTACACCTAATGAATTACGTAATTGTATTAAGTCTTTTGGAGAAACAGAACCATAACTAATACGTCCAACGATACGTTCTAAGTCATAAATTTCATTTAATTCTTGGTGAAGATCTTTAATTAATATTTGGTTTTTGTAGAATGCTTCGACAATATCTAGACGTTGGTTAATTTTATTTAAATTAACAAGAGGAAATAAAATACTTTGTTTTAGATATCGTGAGCCCATAGCAGTGCTACAACGATCTAAAACACTAAATAAATTATTTTTATTTTTTGCTCCCTTTAAAGATTCGATTAATTCAAGGTTTTTAACAGCAGCCAAATCCAAACCTAAGTAATCCTTGTTTGTATATAATTCAAATGGTAGTAAATGAAATAAAGCTCTTTTTTGAGTATTTAAAATGTAGAATAATAATCTCTTACAAGGTTCTAAATAATCTTCTTTAATATTGTCGAAAAGATTTTCTTGATAAGAGTTTAATTCAATTTTTGCAACCTCAGAAACTAAGATCCCATATACTTTGTTTAATAGATGACGATAGTTAGTTGGAAATGTTTTATTTACAACAACTTCTTTTATATTTAGTTTATTTATTTGATTTATTGCAATATCGAAACTTGTATATTCAGTTACTTTTGCTTCACCTGTTGTTAATTCAATATAAGCAAAAACAAAAGAATTATTTACTTTTTCAATACAACCGATGTAGTTATTATTTTTCTCATCTAAACTTTTTTCATCCATTTTAGTACCAGGAGTAATTACTCGTGTTACATCACGTTTAACAATTTTCTTTTCGCCTGGTAATTCTAGCTGTTCAACGATTGCAATTTTATAGCCTTTTTCAGTTAATCTTTCAATGTAACCATCAACTGAATGAAAAGGAACTCCACACATTGGAACACGCTCTTTAGCTCCTGCATCTCGTCCTGTTAAAACAATCTCAAGTTCTTTACTGGCTATCAAAGCATCATTAAAAAACATTTCATAAAAGTCTCCAAGTCTAAAAAAGACTAAGGAATCTTGGTAGTTTTCTTTAATATCTAAATATTGACGCATCATTGGCGTATATTGAGTTTTATCAATTTTTTCGTACATATGATCACCTGTTTTTTTTCTTAACTTTAATTATAACATTTTTTAAAAGAAATGTCTAAAAATTAGATATTTGAAACTAAAATCGCGTTTGAAACCGATAATTGGTCATTTTTAAAATTTCGAACGCTCACAGAAAGGTTTTGGCGACCATTATATTTTTGGTAGGAAAATAAAAAACTGACTCAAAAAATTGAGTCAGTTAAGATATTTTTAAATTTTGAGAAATACACTTTATTCTTCTTTTTCTTTTTCATCTTCTTCAGTAGTTAAAGTTTCAGAATTATCTTTTTCCAAAATATCTAATTGAACAGAAATAATTCTTCTTTCAACAACCTTTAGAATTGTATATTGAAGAGTAAAATAACGTTCTTCAAGTAGTGTATCCGAATCAGTATCAGTGAAAATAGTTGCATCGGCACTGAATGTATCACCAACAACAGGGATATGTTCAAACATACCATATAAGTATCCACCTAATGTTGGATAGTTTGTTTCAGGTGCTTCACCAAGATTAAGGTTTTCATATAGGTCATCAAGCATTACGTCCGCAACGATTTTATATGAATTTTCAGAAATTTTTTCGATGTCATTTTCAACATCAGTATCATCATGTTCATCGTATATTTCGCCAACTAATTCTTCTAAAGCATCTTCCATAGTAACGATACCACTAGTACCTCCATATTCATCAGAAACGATGGCCAAGTGTTTCTTTGCTTTTTGCATTTTTCGAATTAAGTCATCAACCTTCATTGTTTCAGAAACATATAATGGAGTCTTAATTAATTTTTTGATATTAACACGATTAGGTGTTTCAAACAAAGCAGCAAAGAAATCTTTATCACTTAATACACCAATGATATGGTCTTTATCTTCTTTATAAACAGGTAAACGAGAAAATTTATATTCTAAGAAAGTCTTTTTAATTTCTTCAACTGAATCAGTATTTTCGATTGCAATGAAGTCAACACGAGGAATCATAATGTCATTAACAGTACGATCACCAATATCTAAGACACTTTGAATTAATGATGCGTCATCTTTATCGATAACACCTTCTTCTTCCATTGTGTCAATGATTGACTCTAATTCTTGTTCTGTAACAGTTGGTTCGTCATCATCTTTCTTACGAACAAATATTTTTTGAATACCCATAAAGATAAATACAAGTGGAGTTAAGATTTTTATAATAAAATATAATAAACCACTAGTTATTAAAGCAAATTTTTCAGCATTAGCTTTTGCTGTACATTTAGGAATAATTTCCCCAAATACTAAAACTATTAAAGTCATAATAATTGTATTAGAAATATTAGCAACTGATGGATTGATAAATACAATTGTAAAAGCAATTGTAGCTAAAGTAGTAGCTGTAATATTTACAAAGTTATTGCCGATTAAAATGGCTGTAACAGTTTTTTCATAGTTTTCCGCAATCCATAGCGCTTTACGTGCACCTCGTTTTTTTTCTTGTGCATATGTTCGAATACGCATAATGTTTAATGTTGAGAATGCAGTCTCCGATGCAGAAAAATATGAAGAACAAATAACTAGAATAATAATTCCAATTGAAATGGGGATTAAACTTGGAGAAATTGAAATTTCTTCAAAGTCAAAAACTTTACCTAATATTTCTACAATAGTATTAATATTAATTAAAAATAAACTCGACGAGTGTTCGAGAGGACTCAAAGTCCGTCACCTACCTTTTCTAAATTATTTAACAAAACTAATTTTGTCTTCTAATATTATATCAAAAATAGTTATTATATGCAAGTAAAACACTAGAAACGACATTATTAAAAAACACTTAGGTTAATCCTAAGTGTTATTTTACTTTGTCAATTACAACTAATAATGCTTTAGATAATGGTATTCCAACTATGGTTGTAAATAGTACTTCTGCAACACCGTTTGTGCCAATAATCGTAAAGACTGCCATTAATAAGCCATGATAATCCATTCCTAAAGCAGATGCATATGTTTTACCCCATAAGAAATATGTTCCAAATAATACTAGTAAAGTATTAGTAAGTGATGCAACAACACAACTTATTCCAGAACGAACATAGTTATTTTTAACAATTTTATTTCCATAGTTAAAGATTAAACCCGGTAATAAACCAGTAAGAATTCTTGGAATAAAACAAATTATAATTGTCCAATAACTAGAAATTGGGAAAGCATGGAATGGTGTAAACATCATTGCAGAAGGATTTCCTGGTTCTACAAATGTCCAGTAAATAAAACTACATGCACCTGCAACTCCACCCATGATACTTCCTGCAACCGGTCCTAGAACAATTGAAGCAATAATTGCAGGTAAAAAAGAAATTGTTGCTTCGACAGAACCAGGAATAATCTTAATAGTTCCAATCATTGGCGTAAAGCACATAATGATTTCGATTGCCATTAAGATAGCTAGTTGAGTAATAAATAAGATTTTTTGTTTTCTTGTTTTAATTCTTTTCTTTGGACGATCTAATTCTCTAACTTCTTTTTTTACTTTGTTTTGTCTTCTTAGCTTTTTTAATTGATTAATGTCAACTTGATCTTGAGCATCTTCCTCAACTTCATTATATTGTACATTATCGTTTTGAAGACGTGACTTAAGAGTTTTGCGATTAATCGCAATAATTAAAATAATACATAATATTAAAAACATAAACTTAACTTGATATTCCTTTCTTGAGTATTTTTTCTAGTGAATAAAATCTCTATTGTTATTAATATTAATCAATGAATTCAAACTCATAACCTAAGATACTAACTGTATCACCATCTTTGACACCAAGTTCTCTTAGTTTGGCATCAACACCAAGTTCTCTTAGTTTACGAGCAAATAATTTAACATTGGAATCACTATCAAAGTTTGTGCGATCAAACCATTTTTTTATAACAGGTCCTTCAACACGATAAACTCCAGTTTCATCTAATGTAATAGTAAAATCATCTTTAGGTGGTTGATAAATATATTCAACAACACCTTCATTTTGTTCTTCAAGAGTATATTTTTCTTTAGCCTTTGCAAGTGTATCTGCAATCTTATAAAGTAATTCTTGTAAATTATTTTTTGTGATTGCGGAAATTGCAATTACATTTTGACTAATTTCATTTTTAAATTTTTCTAAATTTTCATTTGAATCAGGTAAATCCATTTTATTTGCAACAATAATTTCTGGACGTTTTAGTAAATCTTCTTTATATTGACCAAGTTCTTTACGAATAGCATGATAGTCTTCAACTGGATCTCTGCCTTCAGAACCACTCATGTCAATAATATGAACTATTACACGTGTTCTTTCAATATGTTTTAAAAATTGAATACCTAAACCTGCGCCTTCCGATGCCCCTTCTATTAAGCCCGGTAAATCAGCCATTACAAAACTTCTTCCATCGCCAACTGCTACAACACCTAAGTTTGGTTTTAGCGTTGTAAAGTGATAAGAAGCGATTTTAGGTCTTGCGGCTGAGACAACAGATATAAGAGTAGATTTACCAACGCTTGGGAAACCAACTAATCCAACATCTGCTAAAACTTTAAGTTCAAGTTGAATATTAAATTCTTCCCCTGGTAGACCTTTTTCACAAATTTCTGGAGCTGGATTTCTTGGACTTGCATAAGCTGCATTTCCTTTACCTCCACGTCCACCTTTTGCAACAATTACTTCTTGATTATGTTTTGTAACATCACCAATTGTTCTTCCGGTATCAACATCAATGATTGTTGTTCCTACTGGAACTCTAACATAAGTATTCTTACCAACCTTACCAAAACAGTTCTTATTAGCACCATCTGTTCCGCGTTCGGCTTTTATTTTTCTTGTAAATCTAAAGTCAAGTAGTGTAGTAAGGCCTTCATCACCGACGAAAATTACATCACCACCACGACCGCCATTTCCACCAGCTGGTCCACCCATAGCCATATATTTTTCATGTAAAAAGGCTACAACACCATTACCGCCATCACCAGCTTTTACATAGATTTTTACACTATCTACAAACATTGGATTCCTCCTTTTTGTTAAAATCAAACATATTATATAATAAAAAAAACCAACCTTCAAGAGGTTGGCTTTAATAAATTGTCAATTATTCAGCTTCAACTGGGTATACAGAAACTTGTTTTTTGTCCATACCTTTGCGTTCATATTTAACAATACCATCAATCATACAGAATAAAGTATCATCTTTACCAATACCTACATTGTTACCAGGATGAACTTTAGTACCTCTTTGACGATAGATAATAGAACCAGCAGTAGCAAATTGACCATCAGATAATTTAGCACCTAAACGTCTACCAGCAGAATCACGACCATTCTTTGTAGAACCAACACCTTTTTTAGATGCAAAGAATTGGATATTAAGTCTTATCATGATGTCACCTCCTAATTATTATTTTCTAATTTTGACTTGAAGAAATTTGTTATAATCTTTCTCAATGTCTGAAAGCATTTCAATTAAATTATCAATTACTAAATTGACAAATTCAATTTCGCTCATATTGATCATTTCAAAAAATAAATATCCTTGATCTTCTTTTTGTGTTAAGTGATAACTTTTGTTACCACATTTTTTATCAATTAAATTGATACTCGTAAAAACAGCAGTTGAAATAGCGCTACATACAATATCAGAACCTGTTGTTTGATATCCAGAATGTCCGCTTACTTCAAGCGATTGAAATAAATTATTATTAAATTTAAATATCGCTTTTGTCATAAGTTAATCCTTTAGTATTATGCTTCGATTGCTTTAATAACTACTTTAGTATAAGCTTGACGATGACCTTGTTTTTTACGATAGTTTTTCTTTGCTTTCATTTTGAAAACAATAACTTTTTTTCCTTTACCATGCTTTTCAATAACACCAGTAACTTTAGCACCTTCAACAAGTGGGTTACCAACTTTTTCGCCAGCAAGTAAAACTTGATCAAAAACTACTTCTTCGCCTTCAGCGCCAGCAAGTTTTTCAACGTAAATTGTTTCACCTTCTGAAGCACGGTATTGCTTACCGCCTGTAACAAAAATTGCGTACATCTTTTTTACCTCCTTCTAAAATTTAAGACACGCCATTGAGGTATTACACGATACTGTAATTTGCCTAACCTCTTTTGTGCGGTTGCGACATAACACAACAGCATTATTATACAATATTTCATTTTTTTTTGCAACCAAAACGACCCTTAATTTTCATGAAAATACTTTTTGTTTTTTCATAATCTTTTTCATTGATTTAAAACTTTTATTTGAGTATAATTGAACTACACTTTTTCAAAAAAGAAAAAGAAATTTTTTATTTTGTAAATAAAAAAAATATGAATTATTAAATTTTATTGGAGGTATAGTATGAGTTTACAAGTTAAAAAACGTAATGAGGAATTATTAGCATTTGATATCAAAAAGATTCAAGATGCCATTATTAAAGCCTTTGAAGCAGTAGATAAAGTATACACAAATGATATAATAGAGTTATTATCTTTACGCGTATGTGCAAACTTTGCTAATAAGATCGTCGATAATACTATATCAATTGAAGATATTCAAGATAGCGTTGAAGTCATCTTAATCCAAGCTGGGTACGTAGATGTTTCTAAAGCGTATATCTTATACCGTAAACAACATGAAAAATTACGTAATATGAAATCAACAATTCTTGATTATAAATCAACAGTTGATAACTATATTAAAGTAAACGACTGGCGAGTAAAGGAAAATTCAACGGTAACGTATTCAATTGGTGGTTTAATCTTATCTAACTCTGGTGCCATTACTGCAAACTATTGGTTATCCGAAATCTACGATGAAGAAATTTCAAACGCGCACAGAAACGCTGATATTCATATTCATGACTTATCAATGTTAACAGGATATTGTGCTGGTTGGTCATTAAAACAATTAATCAAAGAAGGGTTAGGTGGAGTAACAGGAAAGATTACTTCTTCTCCTGCAGCTCACTTATCAACTTTATGTAATCAAATGACAAACTTCTTAGGTATCATGCAAAATGAATGGGCTGGCGCTCAAGCATTCTCATCTTTTGATACTTATTTAGCACCATTTGTTAAAGTAGACAAATTAACTTATAAGCAAGTTAAACAATGTATTCAATCATTTATTTATGGTGTTAATACACCAAGTAGATGGGGTACTCAAGCTCCATTTACAAACATCACATTAGACTGGACTGTCCCAGCTGATATGGCTGAATTACCAGCAATCGTAGCAGGTAAAGAACAAGATTTTAAATATAAGGATTGCGTTGAAGAAATGCGATTAGTAAACAAAGCTTTCATTGAAATCATGATTGAGGGTGATGCTAATGGCCGTGGTTTCCAATACCCAATTCCTACATATTCAATCACTAAAGACTTTGACTGGTCTGAAACAGAAAATAATAAATTATTATTTGAAATGACAGCTAAATATGGTACTCCATATTTTTCAAACTATATTAATAGTGATATGGAACCAAGTGATGTAAGAAGTATGTGTTGTCGCTTAAGATTAGACTTACGTGAATTACGTAAAAAATCTGGTGGTTTCTTCGGTAGTGGAGAAAGTACTGGATCAGTTGGTGTAGTTACTTTAAATATGCCACGTTTAGCATATCTTGCAGAAAATGAAGAAGATTTCTATGCAAGACTTACTAAATTATTAGATATTTCAGCACGTTCATTAAAAATTAAACGTAATGTAATAACAAAATTATTAGATGAAGGATTATATCCTTATACAAAGAGATACTTAGGAACATTCAACAATCACTTCTCAACAATTGGTTTAGTTGGTATGAATGAAGCATGTTTAAATGCAAAATGGATTGGGAAAGACTTATCTCACAAAGAATCACAAGAATTTACTAAAAATGTATTAAATTACATGCGTGAAAAATTATCAGATTATCAAGAAATGTATGGAGATTTATACAACTTAGAAGCAACTCCTGCTGAATCAACTTCTTATCGTCTAGCAAAACATGACGTTAAACGTTATCCAGACATTATAACTTCTACTTCAATTGATGGAAAAACTCCATATTATACAAATAGTTCACACTTACCTGTTAACTATACTGAAGACATTTTCTCTGCTTTAGAAATTCAAGATGAATTACAAACTCTTTATACATCAGGTACAGTTTTCCATGCCTTCCTAGGTCAAAAAATGCCTTCATGGCAATCTTGTGCTAACTTAGTTAAAACTATTGCGGAAAATCACCGCTTACCTTATTATACAATTTCACCTACATATTCTGTTTGTCCTTCTCATGGTTACATTACAGGTGAAGAATACAAATGTCCTATTTGTGGCAAAAAGACTGAAGTATACAGTCGTATAACAGGTTACTATCGTCCTGTTCAAAACTGGAATGACGGTAAATCAGCTGAATTCGAAAACAGAATGACATACAATATTGAAAAATCTGTTTTCCAAGCAAAACCTGAAGAAAAAGCTGTTGAAGAAAAGAAAGAAGAAAAAATTAATAATTTAATGTTATTTACTACTAAAACTTGTCCTAACTGTCCAATTGCCAAAGCTATCTTAGCAAAAGCAAATATTGAATATATTTCAGTTCTTGCAGATGAAAACCCTGAACTAGCAGTTAAATATGGCATTAAGAAAGTTCCAACATTATTAGTTCCAACTGCAAATGGAATTGACAAGTATATTGGTCCAAGTGAAGTTAAACGTTACATTGAGAGTGTAAAATAATTATGATTTATGATATTATTATTATAGGCGCTGGTCCTGCTGGTCTTACAGCAGGGCTATACGCTTTAAGAAGCGGAAAATCTGTTCTTATATTTGAAAAAGAATCAATTGGAGGTCAAATTTCAACTTCACCAATTGTTGAAAATTATCCATCAATAAAGCAAATCTCTGGTATGGAACTTTCAAGCAATATGTTTGAACAAGTATCTGATCTTGGAATTGAGTTTGAATTTGATGAAATAACAGCTATTAAAAAAGAAAATGATCTATTCATTGTTACTTCTTTATGTGATGAATACCAAGCAAAATCAGTAATTATTGCAACAGGAGTTAAACACCGTAAATTAAATCTACCTAATGAAGATGATTTAATTGGTTCAGGAATTTCTTATTGTGCAACTTGCGATGGTCCTTTATTTAAAAATGAAGATGTTATTGTAATTGGTGATGGAAATTCTGCTTTCCAATATGCTGTTCTTCTTTCAAATTACTGTTCGAATGTAAAAATTTGTACTCTATTTGATTGGTTTGTTGCAGATAATGCATTAGTAGAAAAAGTTAAAACAATCGAAAATGTTCAAATCGTTACTGATGTTTCAGCATATGAATATATTATTGAAGGCGATAATTTAACTGGCGTTAAATTTAAAAATACAAAAACAAATGAATTATTAACGTTAAATGCTAAAGGATGTTTTATTGCTATTGGGCAAATCCCTGATAATAAAATAATCGAAAATCTTGTTGATTTGGACAAACAAGGATTTGTAATTGCCAATGAAACTTGCTTAACAAAAACTGAAGGATTATTTGTATGTGGTGATTGTCGTACTAAAGAAGTTAGACAAGTTACTACTGCAACTTCTGATGGAGCTGTTGCCGCAACGCAGGCAGTTAAGTATTTAAATAAATAAAGTCTGGAAAAAAATTTCCAGACTTTTTAATATCCTCTTAAACCAATATATTCAATATTTGGTTTTAGCTTTTTTTCAAATTCCTTTACCTCATGATAAGGAACAGGTGTTAGATGCTGATTAATACAATTAACATTTTTAACATATTTTTGAAGAAAATATTTTTTTGATCCTTTTAAAAGGTTTGCAATTTTTTTTATATCATCGATATTATGAAATTCGTTAACTAATGTTGTTCTAAATTCATAATCTACTCGACCTTCTTTTAATAAATTAATACTTTTTAAAATCTTATCAGTATTAATATTTACTAATCCTGTTGTTAACTCATATTTTTCAAAGCAGTTTTTAACGTCCATTGCAACGTAGTCAATTAATTTTAAATCAATAAGTTTTTCTAAAACATCTGGACGATAACCATTTGTATCAAGTTTAATTGCAAAACCTAATTCTTTGATTGCCTTAATTTTTTCAACAAGGTCTGGCATTAGAGTTGGTTCACCACCAGAAATACATACGCCTTGAAGTTTATTTACACGACTTTTTAAAAAATCTAAAACTTCTTCAAAAGGTATAAATGTATCAACCGATGATAAAGCTAAATCTTTATTGTGGCAAAAAGGGCAACAAAAATTACAGTTTTTAGTAAATAAAGTACAAGCAATTTTCCCGTCAAAATCTACAAGTGATAGTTTTTCTAATGCTACAAATTCACTCATTCATCTTCACCTCTTACAAATATTATAACTTATTTAAAAAATTAATTCAAATATAATATTAATATTTAAACCCTTTTGTGAGCGTTCGAAATATTTTTTTCTCAATAAGTGTCTATCCAAATGATAAAAAATGGTCTGTCATTTATTGACAGACCAATTAGTTTTATTATTTTCTAGGGTTTTTGATATTAGCATGTGCTGCAGCTAAACGTGCAATTGGAACACGGTAAGGAGAGCATGATACATAATCTAAACCAATTTTATGACAGAATTCGATTGATTCAGGGTCACCACCATGTTCACCACAAATACCTAAATGTAAGTCTGGACGAACTGAACGACCTTTTTGTGCAGCAATTTGCATTAATTGACCAACACCATTTTGGTCTACGTGAGCAAATGGATCACTTTCGAATACTTTCTTAGTATAGTATTCTTCTAAGAATTTACCAGCGTCATCACGGCTGAAACCGAATGTCATTTGAGTTAAGTCATTAGTACCGAAACTGAAGAATTCAGCAACTTCTGCGATTTGATCAGCAGTTAAGGCAGCTCTTGGAACTTCAATCATAGTACCAACTTTATATTGTAATTCAGTATTATTTTCTTTTAATACTTCTTCAACTGTTCTAACAACTACGTCACGAACAAATTTTAATTCTTTGATTTCACCAACAAGTGGAATCATGATTTCAGGTACAACATTTAAACCTTCTTTATTAGCTTGGATTGCAGCTTCAATTACAGCTCTTGTTTGCATTTCAGCAATTTCAGGATAAGTAACTGCTAAACGGCATCCACGGTGACCAAGCATTGGGTTGAATTCATGTAATCCTTCAACTGTAGCTTTTAATTTATCAAATGAAATACCCATTTCTTTTGCAAGAACTTCGATTTCTTCATCTGTATGAGGTAAGAATTCATGTAGAGGAGGGTCTAAGTAACGTACAGTAACGCTTCTTCCATCCATTGCTCTATAAATGCCTAAGAAGTCTCCTCTTTGCATTGGTAATAATTTAGCTAAAGCTTTTCTTCTGTCTGCTTCATTGTCAGCAACGATCATTTCACGTACAGCCATGATTCTATCAGCTTCGAAGAACATATGTTCAGTACGGCAAAGACCAACACCTTCAGCACCGAATGATACTGCAACTTTAGCATCTCTTGGGTTATCAGCATTTGTTCTAACTTTTAATGCACGATATTTATCAGCCCATTCCATAAGTGTTGCGAAATCGCCTGATACTGTAGCATCAACTGTAGCAATTGCTTCACCGTAAACATAACCAGTGTTACCGTCAATTGAAATCCAATCTAATTCATTATAACGAACGCCATTAACTTCGAAGTATTTTTCTTCTTCATTAACACGAACTTCACCTGCACCAGATACACAGCAAGTACCCATACCACGAGCTACTACTGCAGCATGTGATGTCATACCACCACGTGCAGTTAAGATACCTTCTGAAGCGATCATACCTTCGATATCTTCTGGAGATGTTTCAAGACGAACTAAAACAACTTTTAAGCCTTCAGCTTTACATTCTTTAGCTCTTTCAGCTGTAAATACAACTTGACCACAAGCAGCACCTGGAGAAGCATTTAAACCTTTAGTAATTGGTTTAGCTTGCTTTAATGCTTGTTGATCGAAACCTTTATGTAATAATGCGTCTAAAGATTTAGGTTCAACCATTAATACTGCTTCTTGTTCAGTAATTAAGCCTTCTTTAACCATATCGATGGCGATTTTTAAAGCAGCTTGTGCAGTTCTTTTACCATTACGAGTTTGTAACATGTATAATTTACCTTTTTCAATAGTAAATTCCATGTCTTGCATATCATGGTAATGTTTTTCTAATTTTAAAGCAACATCTTTGAATTGTTCATAAAGAGCTTTATTATCTTCTTCTAAATGAGCAATAGGGAATGGAGTTCTGATACCAGCAACAACGTCTTCACCTTGAGCATTGAATAAGTATTCACCATAAAGAACATTTTCACCATTTGCAGGGTTTCTAGAGAAAGCAACACCTGTACCAGAATCATCACCCATGTTACCGAATACCATTGTTTGAACGTTTACAGCAGTTCCCCAAGAATAAGGAATACCATTTAAACGACGATATACGTTAGCACGTGGGTTATCCCAAGATCTAAATACTGCTTTAACAGCTTCTAATAATTGTTCTTTTGGATCTTGAGGGAAAGGTTCACCTTTTAATTCAGCATAACGAACTTTAAATTTAGCAACTAATTCTTTTAAATCATTAGCGTCTAATTCAGTGTCAAGTTCAACACCTTTTTCAGCTTTACGTTCTTCTAATAATGCTTCAAAATTATCTTTGCTGATTTCCATAACTACGTCAGCAAACATTTGGATAAAACGACGATAAGAGTCATACGCAAAACGAGGGTTACCAGTTAATGTAGCTAAACCTTCTACTGCAATATCATTTAAACCTAAGTTTAAGATTGTATCCATCATACCAGGCATTGATGCACGAGCACCACTACGTACAGATACTAATAATGGATTTGCGTTATCGCCAAATTTTTTGTTGTTAATTTTTTCAACTTCGTGAAGTGCAGCATAAATTTGTTCAACTACTTCATCAGCTAATACACGACCATCATCGTAATATTTAGTACATGCTTCAGTAGTAACAGTGAAACCTTGAGGAACAGGTAAACCAATATTAGTCATTTCGGCTAAGTTAGCACCTTTACCACCAAGAAGTTCACGCATTGTAGCATTACCTTCACTGAATAAATATACATATTTACTCATTCTAATTATCTCCTTTTTTAATATTTGTTTAACACGGCATAAATTATATCATTTTTAAGAACAAAATGCAAGAAAAATGTTAAGTAGAAAAAAAACAAGGTTTCCCTTGTTTTTACTTTGCATTTTTATTATCGTAAACAATTTTTTCGCCTTCGATTATTCCTTTTACATTATTTAGGAAAATAAAAGCTTTAGTATATTGTCCACTAAGGCCATTGATACCAATATTTTTTACATAATTAAGATCTTGGAAGTTATCAATCATACTTGTATTTTCAACAGGAATATAAAAATAAATATTAGATACTTCTCCTTGTTGTGTTTCACTGTTAACTTTTTGTGATGTAATACCTGAAAAAGCACCAATTAAAGTAGGAGTTTCACCTAAAATTGTAATTTGGCGAAGTTTTTTACAATTAGTAAAGCAACCATCTTCAACAATAGTTAAACTCTTTGGTAGTGTAATCGCACTTAAGTTCTCACAATCATAAAAGCCATCTTTACCAAGAGAAATAAGATTGTCATTTAACTCTACATTTTGTAGATTTACACAATTGTAGAAAGCCATATATCCGACTGTTTTAATATTTTTTCCAAACTTAATACTTTCTAAGCTATCACATAAATAAAATGAATACTCGGCAATATATTCTACTTGATCAGGAATAACAAATTCAATATATCCTAAACCAAAATCCTTAGCATTAGGATAACGTAATAATGTTTTCTCGTCTTTTGTATAGAGAACTCCATCAATGCTAGTAAAATACTGATTTTCAGGATCAACAGTGAAGCGACTTACACCAGTAGCTTGCAAGAAAGGTTGACGATAAGGTGCAATATCATTTCCTGTAAAAACACCAATATACTTAATATATTTTGAGATAACAATTTCACTAATAAATTGATAATCAGAAAAGCTATTTTCTTCATCAATAATTTTCGTTACCGGAATATTGTCAATTTTTTCCGGAATTTTTAAAGAACTCTTTTTTATATCTTTTAAACCAATGATATAATATTCATTTGTTTTTTTATCAAAATGCAAATGGTATGTCTCACTATATTTTAAATATTCTGGACTATATTGAACACGTTTTTTTGATTTATACGGTTCAATAACGAAGAAAGCAATTATTGCTCCTACAAGTAAGAGTACAAGTACACCTAAAGATACACTAAAACCAATGATTTTCTTCTTGTTCATATTAACACCTCATTAGTATTATATAATAAACAAGCTAATTTATAAAATATTTTACATTATTTTAGTAATTCCATAATA
>JAZNQD010000004.1:0-67605 GCA_045589955.1 Bacilli bacterium
ATTTTAGAAGAATATGCAAAAATTAATGGTTTTTAAATACATGATGTTTATGTAGATGATGGTTATAGTGGTCTTAATTTTAATAGACCAGGATTTCAAGAATGATTAAAGATATACAAAGTGGTAAGATTAACTTATTTGTAACTAAAGATGATTATTGCTTATATTATATTTTATGTTATAAATGATGAATAAAGATAATCAGAATATGTTAAATTTTTAATACATATAACTTGATAAATAATTAAAAATATAGTATAATATAGAAGATTTAGGAGGAATTATAAATGCGTATTAATGTAATTTTAAAATGTACAGAATGCGGCGAAGAAAATTATTTATCAGAAAAAAATAAACGTAATACTCCAGACCGTTTAGAACAAAAGAAATATTGTCCTCGTTGCAAAAAATCTACTATTCATAAAGAGAAAAATAAAAAATAGTTTGAAATTAAGACCTGCTTTTAAAAGCAGGTTTTTAATTTTGGCTACAAGTTTTGACAAAATATTCACACTGTTTGTAGTTTAATAATATGGGTGATTATATGGCAAAACTTAAAAAAGCAAAACTTAGTATGAATAATAAAGAAAAATCATTTGCCTTTGAAGTAATGGGAATTGTATCAATCTTAATTTCTCTGATTTCAATTGCAAGATTTGGATTTATTGGAAAGTATCTTGTCCTAGCATTTAGTTTATTGTTTGGTGATTGGTATTTTGTCTTTATTGGCCTTGTAGGTATGTTTGGTGTATATTGTTTAGTTTTCCATAAGAAAATAGAAATAAAGAGTGTAAGATACTATGGTATTTTCTTAATCCTTTTATCCTTATTAATTATAACTCATTTTGGTATGCATGAATATGTTAGTCAATTTGAAGGTAATGCTTTAAAGACAACCTTAAAAATATATTTTGATTATTTTAAATCAAATAGTATTCGAATGATTAAAGGTGGGGGTATCGTCGGGTGTTTTTTCTTTTATGTTTTTTATTTTCTTTTAGGTAAAATTGGGACAATACTTGTTAGTCTTATCTTAATGTTTGTTGGAATTGTGTTTCTTACTAAAAAAACAATTCGAGAATTTATTGAAATGATAGTTAAGTTTGTTAAAAAAATATATTTGTTTATTCAAAAGAGATTTAAAAATGTTATTGAAAGTGTTGTTGAAATTAGTAAAGACTATGGAAGTAAAAAAATATTAAAAACAAAAAAAGGTAAAATATTTATAAAAAATGAAAAAGAAGCGATGAATAAAGAAGAACTTGAAAACTGCGAAAAAATTGTTAATATTTTAAAAGATGCATTTGAGCACTTAGATGTTGAAGTATTAAATATTACTTATTTAATCTGTGAACATATTATTGTTTATTTTATTAAAACGAAAGAAGAAGTAAATTACCGTGTTCTTGAATATAGTTTAAATGGAAAATTAAATGAAAATTTTCTTTTAAAGTATGATAAATTTAATGAACAATTATTGCTTGAAATTAATAAGAAAGATCCTAATCCTTTAAGTTTTAAAAAAGCTCTTAAAGAAATGTCAAAAGATTGTTCATCGCTTGTTCTTGGAATTGATGACAGAAATTTGCTGGTGGAACATGAAGGTAATCTTTTAATAATTGGTAAAAATAAAGATTTTGTTAAAAAATATTTACTTAGTATAATGTGCTTTTCAAAAAACTTGAAAAAATATAAAAATGAAGAGCTATGTTTAATTGATTGCTATAAGACTTTTGATTTAACTAGTGAGTTTATAACTGTTATAAAAGATTTAGATTATCTTGATATGATTATTGAAGAGATTGATCAAAACCTAGAACTACTTAATCTTCATCATAAAAAGGATATTGAAGAATATAATCTTTTTTATCAAAAAAAGATAAAGAAAAAATGTTATTTTCTTCTTGGTATTGAAGAAATAGTTTATAAAAAAGGAATATTTGATAAACTATTATATATCGTTCAAACGGGTAATATGGCAGGAGTTAATGTAGTTTTAACAATTTCACAAAATGTTCATTTATCTTCTATACTTCTTAGTTCAATTGAAAAAAAAGTAATTCTTGAAAATGATTTTGACTTTACTAAATCTTTAGTAGATAATTCATACTTTGAAATATTAAATAATGATGTTGAAGGATTTTATAAAGAAAGAGATTTAATTATTAGAATAGCACTGCTTTGTATGAAAGATGACGAATGGGAAAAAAATATAAAAAAATAACGAGTTAAATTTAATAAATTTAACTCGTTATTTTTGTTTTTTAAGTGATTCGATAAAATCGTATCGATCTTTCAAACCTTGCTCAAATTTTGAATTAACTTTTGGTTCATAGTATTTTGTTCCAACAAGAATATCTGGCAAATATTGTTGCACAACATAACTGTTTGGATAATCATGCGGGTATTTATAACTTGTTTGACGAGGATCAAAAGAATAAGTGTTTTTTAAGTGTAGTGGTAAAGATCCACTTCTGCCATTTTTAATATCTTCAGTTGCTTTTTCTAACGCAAGATAAGCACTATTTGATTTTGGTGATAAAGCAAGTTCAATTGTGATTGCGGCAAGAGGAAGTCTAGCTTCAGGTAATCCTAATTCTCTTGCTGCGTCGCATGCAGCTTTTACTCTTGGCGCAAGTGTTGGATTTGCAAGCCCAACATCTTCATAAGCAACGCATAATAATCTTCTAGATATACTTTGTAAATCATCGGATTCTAATAATTTTGCTAGATAGTGTAGTGCCGCATCAGGGTCGCTTCCTCGAAGTGATTTATGAAAACCACTTAATGTATCAAAGTAACTATCGCCATTATCATCAATACTAACATTAGCTTTTTGAATTACTTTTATTGCATCGTTTAGGGTAATATGGTCAGTAGTTGCAGTATTAATTAAAGTATCAAAAGAGTTGATAAAGGTACGAATTTCAAGATTTGACATATTAATTAGATAATTAACAACATCATCATCAATCTTTATTTCACTTCCTTTTAAAGAATGGGCTCTTTCATAAATTTTATATAAATCATCATAGCGAAGATCATTTAATTTATAAATATGGCATCTTGATCGAATTGCCGGATTGACAGAATGATATGGATTAACTGTTGTAAGTCCAATCATTGTAAGAGTTCCATTTTCAACATAAGGTAAAAGATAGTCTTGAATGTCTTTTTTCATTCGGTGTATTTCATCAACAACAATAATAGCATTATCACAAAACTTAGCTTCTGTTGTAATTTGCTTTAGAGAATCTTTGTTGTCAGTTGAAGCGTTAAATTTAAACCAACGCCAAGTGCTTAGCTTGCATACTGCTTCAGCAATTGTTGTTTTACCACAACCTGGATTGCCATAAAGTATGAAAGAAAATAGGCAATTTTTGTTTAACATCTTTGTAATAATTCCATCTGACCCTACAAGATGATCTTGACCAACAATATCTTCGAATGATGTTGGTCGCATTAAATATGCTAAAGGTTTCATAAAAGCCTCCTTAAACTAGTTCTATTATATCAAAAAATGTTTGTTTTGCAAAATAAAAAGATAACCCATGTTGGGTTATCTAGTATTTTCAGAGACAATATTTGTTTTCATTTGTTTATTAACTTTAATTATTGTCATGACGATAATTGGTGCAAAAATTGCAAGACATAACCATTCGGCAACTGGGAATGCAATCCAAACTAAATCAATGTTATGAGTTAAGAATGTAATTAAAGTTGCAAGAGGTATAAGAATAAAAGCTTGTCTTAATAAGTTTAATGCAGCTGACTTGATTCCATGACCAATTGCTTGGAATAAAGAAGAACAAATAATATTTCCAGCTGCTGCTAAGAAACTAATTGATACAATTCTTAAAGCAATTACGCCACGTTCAGATACAGCTGGGGTAATACTTAGAATTTGTAATAGCAAATTTGGCGCTGTTTGGAATAAAATTAATCCTAAGGTCATAATTAATAGACCAAAACTCATTGCATAAATAAATGTTCTATTAAATCTTTCGCTTTTCTTAGCTCCATAGTTGTATCCTAAGATTGGCATTACACCTTGATTCATACCAAAAACAGGCATAAAGACGAATGATTGTAGTTTGAAGTAAGTTCCAAGGACGGTTGCACCAACATTTACTTTTTGTCCATCAATCTCAACTGGTGCATATTGGAAGATGTAGTTTAAGATAATTGTTGAAATCGAGTTGATACTATTAACAATTGTCACCGCAATACCAACATTAAAGATTTGCTTAATCATAGTAAATGAGAATTTAAAATTCTTAAAATTAAATGAAACAGCTTGTTTTTTTAATAAAGCAAAACAAACAACAAAGATACCGGCAATAATTTGGCCAATAACAGTTGCAATAGCGGCACCTCTTATTTCTAAACCAAAGCCAAAGGGCATTACAAATTCACCAATGAATGGGGCAGAATAAGTAGCCCCTGATTTAAAAATAAAAATTGGGTCTAAAATAATATTTGTGATGGCTCCAATTAATTGACTAAACATTGGTATTTTCATATTACCAGTACTTTGTAAAATTTTATTGAAAATTGTTTCTGCAAACATCCCAAAACTAAATCCCATAGTAATTGATAAATACTGGATTGCCATGTTCTCCACATTTTCTGGTTGATCATAAATCATTAAAAATAATTTAGGTAAGAAAAAGCTACATACTATGGCAATTAAAATTGCACAACCACCCAAAAATAGCCCAGTTAACGCTGCCTTGGAAGCTTCTGAATGGTTACCTTCACCAAGCTTTCTTGAAATAAGGGAGTTAGTACCAATCCCAATACCAAGAGCAATGGCAAAAAAGATCATTTGTAAAGGGAAAGCAATATTTAACGATAGCATCTCAGTATCGGTATCTGAAATCATTCCGACAAAGACACTATCAACGATATTATATAGTGCTTGAACAAGCATTGAAAACATTGCCGGTATTGACATTGCTGCCATTAACTTTAATATAGGCATTTTACCTAATTTATTAGAATTATTTTCCATAAAACACCTCCTAAAAACCATTGAATATTATACTAAAAAACAGCAAAAAAATCAAAAGAATAACTAAATTTATTTATGATATTTACTTGAATTCAAGATTTTAATTAAAAATAAAGTAAAATTGATAATATTATGCTATAATATAACAAAAGATAATTGGGAGGCTATTTATATGGCTAAATTATTAATTGTTGATGATGAAATCCAAATAATCGAACTAATTAAAAAATATGCAAAATTTTCTGGTCATGAGGTTGATGAAGCTTATAATGGTAAAGATGCTATTGAAATGCTTAAGAAAAGTGATGATTATAATTTAATCATTATGGATATCATGATGCCTCAAATGGATGGTTTTACTGCAGTAAAGGAAATTCGAAAGTTTTCAACTTTGCCAGTCATTTTATTATCAGCGCGTAGTGAAGAGTATGATAAACTTTATGGATTTGACTTAGGAATTGATGATTATGTTACAAAACCATTTTCACCTAAAGAATTAATGATGCGTGTTAGCGCAATCTTAAGTCGTTATGAACGTAAAACTCCAGTTGTGTTACAACCAATGGAAGATCTTATTACATATCAAAATTTAATTATCAATCTTAATGAACATGTTGCATATGTTAATAAACAAAGGGTTGAATTAACACTTAAAGAATATGAACTATTAGTTTTATTAATGGAAAATGCTAACATTGCTTTAAAACGTGAGGCTATTATTGAAAAAATCTGGGGTTTGAATAATCGTAATAACGAAAGAACACTTGATACACATGTTAAATCAATTCGTAAGAAAATCGGTGAATATGCATCAAATATTGTAACAATTAGAAGGGTTGGGTATCGCTTTGAGAAAAGATAAAATCAGTTTAAAGTGGAAACTTTTCCTATATATTCTTATATTTGCTAGTGCAATCATTTTATTATTCGCCTTATTCCAAATGTTGTTTCTTGATGATACATATCGATGGATTAAAACAAGAGATATTAATAACCTAACAGAAGAATCAGTTGCTTTAATAAAAGATAATATTGATGAAAGTTACGAAATTGATAATTTAGAACAATCACTTCGCACGAAATTATCGCGATTAGCTGATGAAGATGAAGCATATATTTATATTTTTAAAAAAGAAAAAGAAGAATATAAGTTAGTATTTGAAACAGGTAAGGGTGGTTCTTATATAACATTAAATGATAACATCAGTTCAATTGGGGACAAAGCAAATGCTGGAAACTTTAAGGATCAGTTTTATGTAATTTTTAGAGAAGATAACAATCAAATGTTTGAAACACTTGTTGTAAGTGATAGTAAAGCCCAAGAAAAAGATTATCTAATATCAGGATCTTTTTTACTAAGCAATTACATCCTAATTGTTGATTCACGTTTAACACCTGTTGAACCAGCTGTAATGGCGATGCAAAGCCAAATCTTATACATTTCCTTAATTGTTATTGTTCTTGCAATTATTGTCGCTTTGTTACTTTCACGTTCAATTGCTAAACCAATTATCAAAATTAATGATTCTGCAAAACAAATGGCTAAAGGAAACTTAGATGTTGAATTCACCGGTGAAGGGTACAAAGAAATAACGGAGTTAAATAGTACCTTAAATCATACCGCACAAGAATTAAAGAAAACTGAAACACTTCAACGCGAGTTACTGGCTAATGTTTCTCATGATTTACGAACTCCACTTACTTTAATTTCTGGGTATGCAGAAATGATGAAGGATATTCCGGAAGAAAAAACAGAAGAGAATATTTCAATAATTGTTGATGAGACAAAACGTCTATCAATGCTAGTTAATGATTTATTAAGTTTATCACGTATTAAGTCAAGAACAGAAGAACTTAACTTAACTGTCTTTGATATCAAAACATTACTTGAAAGTATTATTGAACGTCAAAACAAATTTTTTGAAAACTTACATGCTCGTATCAATATGCACACAAATGAACAAAAGGTATTAGTAAAAGCTGATAAGTCAAAGATTGAACAAGTTATCTATAACTTTATTACTAATGCTATTAATTATAGTAAAGAAGAAAAAATTGTTGATGTTTATTTAGAAGTGAATAATAATATTGCTATTATTAAAGTTCGCGATTATGGTATTGGTATCAAAGAAGAAAATCTTGAACATATTTGGCAAAGATATTATCGTGTTGATAAGGGTTTACAGCGTTCTAGTCAAGGAACTGGTCTCGGTTTATCAATTATTAAAGAAATTCTTGAATATCATAATTTTAAATATGGTGTTCAATCTATTGAAAGTGAAGGAAGCACTTTCTATTTTGAAATTCCTGTTGAAAAGGATTAAAATTAAAAGTTTATAATTTGTTTATATTTTTGTTAATATTATTTAATATGTAGGTAGTATACTATATGTACACATTTAGTGGTATCACGTTGTATGCGCCCTCATTCGTATAACGTGATTTTTTTTATTATGGAGGTTTAAATGACAAAAATACGTAAAATATTTATACTTATTGCTTTTGCATTTATTTTATCTTTATCATCTTGTGTAACACCATCTACACAATATACTGATGTTAAAGTTAATGTTACAAATGAAGTTACTAATAAGGTTGTTGATTATACTAACATTACAATTACTGATTTTGAAAATGCCCTTAAAGAAACAACCAAAGCTGTTGAAAGATCTGTTGTTGGGATTAATGTTAAGTCAGCCACTTTAGTTGATTATAATGGTCAATTATTACTATCTGAAGATGTTATTGGCTATGGAAGTGGCGTTATTTATAAACGTGAAGAACTTCCAAATAAGCAAGGATTTAAATATCATGTTGTTACTAATGCCCATGTTATCCTAGATGAGGAAGAAGAAGTAGCACCTTATATTTATGATGGCTTTGAAGATGTAGAACTTAAAGCAACTGTCGTTGGCTATGATGTGAAGTTAGATATTGCTGTATTAACATTTGAGCATACAACATATTATGATCCAGTTGATTTTGGTGATTCTGATAAAGTTGAAAAAGGTAGTTTCGTTCTTGCTTTAGGTTCACCAAAAGGACCTCAATACTACGCAAGTGTTACGCAAGGTGTTATTAGTGGTAATATTCGTTATTTACCTTCTGATACTGATGATGATGGTGTTAATGATTTTAATGCATGTTATATCCAACATGATGCGGCTATCAATCCCGGTAACTCAGGTGGTGGTTTATTCACAATTGATGGTAAATTAATTGGTATTAATTGTATGAAACTTGTTTCAAGTAATAGTGTTGATGTTGATAATATTGGTTTTGCTATACCTGTAAATGTCGTTAAGAACATTGTTGAAAATTACATTGAACCAGGCGTGAAAATCACTCGACCACGTCTTGGTATTACAACTATTGAAGTAAAACAATTAACACCACTATTAATTCAATCAAATGAGTTATTACCAATTCCAGTAGAAATCTATAATGGAGAAACTCCTTATGGTGTCTATGTTACTGATTCAGTAGCACCTAACTGTTCTTTATCTAACAGTGGAATTTCTAAACACGATATTGTCCTAGAATTTGATGGGCAAAAAATTAAAACATTTACACCAATTGCATCGCAAATGAATTCTTTATCAAAATATTTAGTTGGTGATGAAGTAACTATTAAATTTTACGATCGTAGTGAAAACACTGTTAAAACAATTATTGTTACTCTTGTTAGTCCAGAATAAAATTAAAAACGATTGTTTCAATCGTTTTTTTTCTTGTTGCTTTACAATAAAGTTTTTAAATGGTATAATATGAGAACATAAGGTGAATAAAAATGTTGTTAAATGTCGAAAATCTAAATTTATCTTTTGAAAAAAAACGCATCTTTAATAATGCTAACTTTCGTATTTTACCTAATGAAAAAGTTGGATTAATAGGTAATAATGGTGTTGGTAAATCAACATTAATTAATATTTTATGTGGTAATATTATACCAGATAGTGGAATAATCAACTTTGATAAAAATATTAAAGTTGGTTATTTAGACCAATATATGAAAGTTGATAAAAAACTTAATATTGATGAATATCTAAAACAAGCCTTTAAGCATTTATATGCAAAAGATCAAGAATTGAAAAGTTACCTTGAAATTATTAGTACAAGTAAAGATGAAGTTTTAATCGATCGTTATGTTCGTTTATCTTCATCAATTAATGAAGAACTTGAAAATAAAGATTTTTATGCCCTTGATTCTAAAATAGCACGAATCGCTAGTGGCTTAGGAATTACTAAATATGGTATGAACTCCTTAATGGGAAATTTATCAGGTGGGCAAAAGATGAAGGTAATTCTTGCAAAATTATTGTTAGAACAACCTGATTTATTGATTCTTGATGAACCTACAAACTTCTTAGATACGATTCATATTGATTGGTTAGTTAAATATTTAAAAGAATATAAAGGGAATTTTTTAATTGTTTCCCATAATCAAACTTTTCTTAATGAAGTTGTTAATGTTATTTTAGAAATTGATAATAATAAAATAACTAAATATAAAGGAAACTATGAAACTTATTTAGTAAAAAAAGCTCAAGCGGAATTAAACTATGAAAATGCTTATAAAGCTCAAGTTAAAGAAATCAATAATCTAAAAGAATATATTGAAAAAAATAAAACAAGAGCTTCAACAGCTAAAATGGCTAAAAGTAGAGAAAAGAAGTTAGAAAAAATAGAACTATTAGAAAAACCCCATAGTTCTGATATGCATATTCATTTGACATTTAATTATAAACCAATTGCTTCTCAAAAGTTTTTAGAAGTAAAGAATTTAGAAATTGGCTATTATTTTTCATTACTACCAGAAATGTCTTTCTTTATTAAAAGTGGGACAAAACTAGCAATAACTGGCTTTAATGGAATTGGAAAATCAACCTTATTAAAAACTCTTGTCGGTGAGCTTAAACCAATATCTGGAAGTTTTGCTTTTGTTGATGATGCACTCATTGCTTATTTTGAACAAGAACATAACTTTGATGATCCTAATTTAACTCCATTACAAGAAATTCGCAATATTTATCCTTTGATGGATGATAAAACTATTCGTGGTGTGTTAGCTAAAGTTGGGTTGACTAATTTTTTAGCTTTACAACCAATAAAGACTTTATCAGGTGGCGAACAATCAAAATTAAAACTTTGTAAGATCATGCTTAAAAAAGCCAATGTTTTAATTCTTGATGAACCAACTAACCACTTAGATAAAGTTGCAAAAAAAGATTTACTAAAATATTTAAAACAATATCCAGGAACAGTGATATTTGTTTCTCATGAAAAAGAATTTATTGATAAACTTGCAACGCAAGTTTATAATATTGAAGATTTATTAACTAGTTGAGGTATTTATGGCTAAAGTTCATTTAATGATTGGTATTCAAGGAAGTGGGAAAAGTACATTTTCTAATCAATTATCAGAAAAAGAAAATATTATGATTGTATCAACAGACAGAGTAAGACAAGCTAATCCTGGTTGGTCAGAAGATAAAATTTGGCCCGAAGTGTACCGATTATGTGCTGATAATATTAAAAATAACCAAGATGTTATTTTTGATGCAACAAATATTACACCAAAAGTGCGTGAACGTTTTCTAACCAACGTTCTTGCTCATTTTGAACAAAATAGTATTGATAATTTACCATTTGAACTAATTGGATACTTTTTTGATGTTGATCCAACTATCTGTATGAATCGTGTCAAAATTCGTAATGAAAATCCGAATGAACTATATTTACCCCCTGAAGTAGTTTTCTCCTATCATGAACGATTAGTGAAACCTACTTATGAAGAACATTTTTCAAAAATCTTTATCGTAAAAGATAATGAAATAAATGAAATATAAATAGAAAGGAGAAAATATGAGTATACAAAACGAAAAATGGATTAATATTCTTAACCTTGCGAAAGTAGAAGAAACAAGTTCAGATTTATTTTTAGGTTCTTTAGAAAATGTTAAAGTTAATGAAGTTAAGAATGAATATCGATTAATCCTTTCCTTTCCGACACTTGTTGATGCGCAAACATTGTTTGATGCTTTTTTAAAAGTGAGCGATTACTTAATTTCTGAATGTGGAATAAGTAATGTTAAATATAGTGTATTACCAATTAATGCTAAGTCATATAACAAATCGTTCATTTATGATTATTTTATTAAAGCAATTGAAATTTGGAGCAATGATATTGCGACAGTTAAGATCCTTTATAAGTATAAAACAGAAATTGATGAAAATGGTTTAAATATTTCTATTATTGTACCTAATGATTTAGATGCTAATAATGTTAAAGATGTTATTAAGAATATTAAATTATTCTTTAATAACTATGGACTTAATGATGTTACTTTTGATGTTGAAATTGATACAAGCATTGATAGCTTAGGTGATATTATTAAAACACAGCACCGAATTGCTGAAAAAAAGGAAGAAGCAAAACTTAATGAACTTCATCAAGAACGTATGCAAAAAGCATTATCAGAACAAGATCAAGTTAACTATAAGCAAAGCTATCGAAAAAACGTTTACCCTTTAGTTAAAATTGAAGAAATTCCCGATACTTCACTTGGTATTGAAGATTATAAGAACATTCGTCATAGTGAATTAGTCCAAATTGATGGTGTTCTTGTTAGTTCAGAATGTCGTACAATAAAAAATGCACGTGGAGAATACAATTTATTCACTGGTATTATAAATGATGGTACGGATTCAATTATTATTAAATCTTTCTACCGCGAAGATAATAAATTAATCTTTGAAAATGAACTAATAAAAGATCGACATATTATGGTCAGAGGTAAAGTCGGTTGGGATTCTTTCTCGAATGCGGTAGTTGTCCAAATTAACTCAGTTGTTATTTTTGGCCCGGATACATCACGCGAACGTTTTGATGGCGCTGATGAAAAACGTGTTGAGTTACATGCCCATACTAAAATGAGCGTTTTAGATAGTATTCTTGATGTTAATGAATATGTCGAACAAGCGGTTCGCTATGGCCATAAAGCTCTTGCAATTACTGACCATGCTAACTGTCATGCTTTCCCTGCTTTCTTTAGTAAAGCCAAAAAAGAAGGGATCAAACCGATTGGTGGTTGCGAAGGATACTATGTTGATGATTCTGCACTGAAAATTGCTTATACAGATGAAAGTATATCTTTAGAAGATGCTACTTTTGTTATTTTTGATATTGAAACAACTGGTTTTTCAGTGAACTATTGTGAAATTATTGAAATTGGTGCTGTAAAAGTACAAAATGGTATGGTTATTGACAGTTTCTCTGAATTTGCCAAACCAAACCAAAAAATAACTTCATTTATTACAGGCTTAACTGGTATTACTAATGAAATGGTTGAAAATGCAGATAACATTGAAGGTGTCATTGGAAGATTTAAAACATTTATTGAAGGCAGCATTTTGGTTGCGCATAATGCAATCTTTGATACCGGCTTTATTTATGATACAATGAATAAACATGGCATCTTTGAAAAAGAACTTCCATGTATTGATACATTACAACTTGCTTATGCTCTTTACGGTGATCAGTTTAAAAAGTTTAGCTTAGGCAATCTTGCTAAAAGTTTAAAAGTAGAAGTTGAACAGTTACACCGTGCCATTCACGATGCTAGAACCCTAAATAATGTCTTTATGCGTATGCTAGGCGATTTACTACAAATGAATGTTCGTAATTACGATCAACTTAATTCGTTGGTGCAAAAAGATGAAGTAGCAAAAGTTGTAATTCCTAAACACATTAATCTCTTAGTAAAAAATAAAACTGGCCTAAAGAATTTCTATAAGTTATTATCTACAGCAAATACGACCCACTTTAATAAAGAACCTCGTATGCTAAAGAGTGTTATTGAACAATATCGTGATGGCTTATTAATAGGTTCAGGATGTGCTAATGGTGAGATTTGGCGTAATGCTTTTGAAAAAACCATTAAAGATGTTGAAAAAGCAATCGATTTTTACGACTATATTGAAGTTCAACCTCCTGTTGAGTATCTTCACCTATTTAAACTAGAAGATGATGAAGAATTCGCTTTAAATAAAATTAAAGACACAATTGATTTGATTATTCGTATTGCGAAAAAACATAATAAAATTGTTGTTGCAACAGGTGATGTTCATCATCTTATTCCAGATGATGCCAAATACCGTAATGTTTACATTTCAGTGCCTCGTCCTTCAGGCGGTGGCGTTCATGAATTATATAATTGTGAAAGAACATTAGATATGCATTATCGTTCAACAACTGAAATGCTAGATGAATTCTCATTCTTACCAGCTAATATTGCACATGAGATTGTTGTAACTAATACAAATCTTATTGCAAATATGATTGAAGAGTTTGAAATCTTCCCTAAAGAACTATTTGTTCCTCGTGATGATTACTTATCATTTATGGGAGTTCCTTCAATGGAAAAAGCGCTAATTAATATTTCTAATGAAACTTTGCGTTCATTATATGGCGAAAATCCACCACGATATGTTCAAGAACGTTTAGATATTGAATTAAATAAAATAATAAGTAATGGATATGCCTCAGTATACTATATCTCCCATATGATGATTAAAAAATCGAATGAAGCAGGTTATGTTGTTGGAAGTCGTGGGTCTGTAGGAAGTAGCTTTGCTGCAACAATGATGAATATTACCGAAGTTAATCCTTTAAAACCTCACTATCGCTGCCCACATTGTAAATATTCAGCATTTAAATTCTCACCAGCTGAGAAAGCAGAATTTGGAATGGATATACCTGAAGAATTAGATGCTGAGTTACAAAAAGTTGATGTTGGTTTTGACCTTCCTCCACGTAAATGTCCTGTATGTGGTGAGCTTTTAACCGGCGATGGAGTCGATATTGCCTTTGAAACATTCTTAGGATTTAATGGTGATAAAGTGCCTGATATTGACTTAAACTTCTCTGGTGAATACCAAGCAACTGCTCACTCATTTGTTCAAAGTGTCTTTGGTGTGGATGGCTCATTTAGAGCTGGTACTATTCAAGGTGCAAAAGATAAAACAGCCTTTGCTTATGTTCGTGATTATTGTAAAAAACATGAAATCACAATGCGTAAATGTGAAATGGATCGTGTTGCCAACTTTATCCAAGGGGCAAAAAGAACAACTGGCCAACATCCTGGTGGTATTGTTGTTGTTCCTGACCATATTGAATATACAGATATTTTCCCTGTTCAATATCCACCAGTAAATGATCCGGATAATGTCGGTGAAACAAAATGGCGTACTTCACACTATGAATATCATAGCTTTGAAAGCAATTTATTAAAACTAGATATTCTTGGTCATGATGACCCAACTGTTATTAAAACACTTATGGGTTATGTTCATGATAATCCAGAATTATTCCCTTTTGATAAAGTAGAAGATATACCAATTGCCGATCCAGATGTTATATCACTATTTTCATCAAAAACAGCACTTAACTTACAAGGTGCAGACGGTGATTTATTATCAAGTGGTACAAAAGGTATTCCTGAATATGGAACAGAATTTGTTCGAGGAATGTTAGAAACAATAAAACCATCAACAATTGGCGATATTATTAAAGTATCTGGTCTATCACATGGTACCGATGTATGGCAAGGCAATGCTGAAACATTATTCAAGGGAGAATTACCTGGTTATCCGCGTGTTTCATTCTCGGAAGTAATCGCTTGTCGAGATGATATTATGCTTGACTTAATGAAATATGATTTGCCTGCAGCTGAAGCTTTCCAAATTATGGAATCTGTTCGTAAAGGACGTGGTTTAAAGACTTCGCAAGAAGAACTAATGCGAAAACATAATGTACCTGAATGGTATATTTATTCATGCAAGAAGATTAAATATATGTTCCCGAAAGCCCATGCAACTGCTTATGTTATTATGGCTCTTCGTATTGGTTGGTTTAAGGTACATCGTCCAATCTACTACTATGCAGCATACTTCTCAAAACGTGCTAAACGTTTAGATGCAGAAATCTTTGCCTTGGGTAAAAATGCAATTAGAAACAAGATAAATGAAATTGAAACAATGATTAAAAATAAGAGTAAAGATGTAACTGATAAGGATAAAGACTTATTAACTGAATTACACCTAGCTTTAGAAATGGTACTAAGAGGATATCGATTCCGACAAATTGATTTAGAAAAATCTCAAGCAGTTGATTTTACAATTGGTGACGACCTTAAATCATTGTATCTTCCATTTATTGCTATTGATTCACTTGGCGAAACTGTTGCCAAATCAATTGAAGAAGCGCGTAAACAAGCTCCATTTACTTCGAAAAAAGATTTTGAAACAAGAACAAATGTTAATAAAACACAATATGCCAAAATGTATACACTAGGTGTTTTTGATAACCTTCCAGAAAATGATACATTACTATAATTTAACGATTTACTATTATCAAACTATTTGCAAGAAATGGTAAAAAGTGGTAAAATATATGCGTAAAAAATTTATAAATAAAAAGGAGATTTATTAAAATGGCTGTAAAAATTGCTATTAATGGTTTCGGACGTATTGGCCGTCTTGCATTCCGTTTAATGTTTGGTCAAGAAGATTTTGACATCGTTGCTATCAACGACTTAACTGGTGCTGAAGATTTAGCATATTTATTAAAATATGATACTGCACAAGGTCGTTATGCAGGTCATACTGTTGAATCTACTGATCACTCTATCATCGTTGATGGTAAAGAAATTGAAATTAGTGCTGAAAAAGATGCTAACAACTTACCTTGGAAACAATTAGGTGTTGACGTAGTTATCGAATGTACTGGTTTCTATGTATCAAAAGAAAAAGCTATGGCACACATTAATGCTGGTGCTAAGAAAGTTATTATTTCTGCTCCTGCTAAAGGTGTTGACAAAACAGTTGTTTACAATGTTAACCACACTACATTAACTGGTGAAGAACAAGTTATCTCTGCTGCTTCATGTACTACTAACTGTTTAGCTCCTATCGCTAAAGTATTAAATGACAATTTTGGTATCGTTAAAGGCTTCATGACTACTGTTCATGCTTATACTGGTGACCAAAATACATTAGATGCACCTCACAAAAAAGGTATCAATTCTCGTCGTGCACGTGCTGCTGCTGCTAACATCGTTCCTACAACTACTGGTGCTGCTGTTGCAGTTGCTGAAGCTTTACCTGAATTAAAAGGTAAATTAGATGGTATGGCATTACGTGTTCCTACTGTTACTGGTTCAGTTGTTGACTTAGTTTGGGAACCTGCAAGACCTGTTACTGTTGAAGAAGTTAATGCTGCTGTTAAAGCTGCTCAAAACGAAACTATCGGATACACTGAAGATCCAATCGTTTCTTCAGATGTTATTGGTCAAACTTGGGGTACATTATTTGATGCTCAATGCACAAAAATCATGAATGTAGATGGTAAACAATTAGTTAAGATTATCACTTGGTATGATAACGAAATGAGTTACACTGCACAAATGGTTCGTACTGCTAAATACATCTGCGAACACTAATAACAATTAAACTAGCGCAATTTTGCGCTGGTTTTTTTAATAAACAATGATAAAAATCCATATAATAAAATGAGGTATTATATGGATAAAAATTTACAAAGAATAATAAAAATAATCGGCATATTATGCATAGCATATTTGTGCTTTCTAATTTTTCCTAGTATAAAAATATGTTTGGTTTGGATTTTAAAAATTCTATTGCCATTTTTTATTGGTTTTGTTGGTGCATATTTGTTAGTCCCACTGGTTGAAAAAATAACTAAATTAAAAGTTAATTACAAGGCAAGTGTGATTATTGTTGTAACGACATTTATTGTTTTTATAACGTTAGTTTTTATGCTTGTTGTTCCTAAAACATTAACACAATTTGATTTTCTATTTGATAACATACCAATTTATATTGAAAATGTTTCATCTTTTTTAAATAAAATCTCTGAAAAGTTAACGTTTTTGCCTAATGAATTTTTACCTACTCCGGAAAATATTCAACATTTACTAATGAACTTTGGAATAAAGATTTCAAATAATTATAATAAAATATTTGAGAATATTAAGTATTACGCACTTGTTTTATTAATTAGTCCAATACTTATCGTTTATTTTTTATTTGAGTTTAAGACGATTAAGGTTAAAATTAAAGATTATTTATTTGAAAAAGAAAAAGAAGAACTTTATCAAACTCTATTACAAATTAATAAAAATATGCGTAGTTACATAAATGGAGTTTTTATTGTGATGGTTGCGTTGTCGTTGATTGCAACAATTCTATTTAGTTTTATTGGACTTGATTTATCATTATTATGGGGAGTTATTATAGGTATTACAAATATTATCCCTTATATCGGACCTTATATTGGTGGAGCAATTGTCGTTGTATTTACACTAGCAACATCAACGAAAAAAGCAATAAGTGTTTTAATAATAATAATTGTTTTACAACTAATTGAAAGCAATCTGATTTCACCTAATATTCATAGTAAAAGTGTTAAAACAAGTCCGATTTTAGTGCTTCTTTTTGTCTCAATTTTTGGTGAAATAATGGGAATTTTTGGCATGATAATAGCTGTTCCAATCTTAAGTATTTTCCAAATTTTAGTTAATAAAATTAAAATACTTAAAATATAAAACTTTTTTGAAAAAATATGTATCTTTTTATTTACAAAAAAAACAAATTATGATATAATATGTATGTATTAGACTGACGTGATAGAATACCAAAAAAATGGGGGCTCGTCAATTATAGATATTAGATATAAATATGAAAGTTAGGGAGTGAACATATGTTATCAAAAGCACAAAAAATTATATTATATCTTAGTGCTATAGCAGCATTATTACTAGGTGTTATTCTAATTGTTCCATTTAGAACTATTCCTGGTTTAACAAAAGAATCAGCGCTTGTTGTTTTAATTGTCGAAATTGTTGTTAAGGCTGCATTAGCAATACCTTTCTTAGGATTATCTGTTTATCCTATGGTTTTAAAATATAGACAAATTGCTGGAAAATTCGAAAGATCAAGAGTTGTAAATGTTATGTCATATCTACCTGTTGCTATCTATACTGCAGGTTTACTAATTTTAAACATTAATACTCTTGCTTATCCCCTAAGCGATTTATCACCAGCTCTTTGGACACTTTCATTTACAGTGCAATTATTTGACCTTGCATTTATTATTGTTGGGTTTGTACTGTTACCAAAATTCTTAATGAGATTAAATAGAAAATTAACTATTTTCTTTGATGTAGCTATGGGTTTAATTATGTGTGCTACTTTAATCATCAGTACTATTTTATTAGTGGTATATCATAATGCTTATTCTAATTCAGTTGAATATTATGGCACAGGTGCTCCATATGGGCCTGTATTATTCTTCACTTATGTATTTGCAGTAGTTGCCTTTGTTACTATCGCAATCTTAACTAACAAAATGGTTAGAAGAGATGAAACTGAATTATACATTAACTTTGATCTACAACGCGAAGAATTAGACGAAGTTAAAGCTCTTGCATATGATGAAGCTTATAATGATATTCTTGATGAATTTGAAGAATACTTTGATGAATCTAGAGCTGAAGCAGTTCTTGAAGAATTAGAGGAAGTAGAAAATGAAATCGAAAAAGAAGATCTTGAAGAAGCAGATCAAATTTTAGATGAATTAGATACTATCGAAAAACAATTAGAAGGTGAACCTGAAATTCAAGTTAAAGAAGTAGAAAAAGAAGTTGTAGTTGTTAAAGATGAAGAAGATGCTAAACGTATCGCTGAGCTTGAAGCTAAACTTGCAGAATTACATGAAACTCATTCTGAAAAACTTGAAGATTTACAAGATGATATTGAAGATGCTGAAGAAGAAGCAGAAGCTGCCAAAGCCGAAGCAGAACAAGCTAAAGTTGCTGCAGAAGCTGCAAGATCTGAAGCTGAAGTTGCTAAAGCAGAAGCAGAAGCTATTAAGGCTGAAGCTGCTAGAAAAGCTGCCGAAGCTGAAGCAGAAGCTGCTCGTAAAGCTGCTCTTGCTGCTGAAAAAGCTATTCAAATTGCTGAAGCTAAGAAAGCAATTAAACCTTCTTATATGAATCTTGTAAACTATGCATCTGCATTAGAAGATGATGGTGTTACTGTTGTTGCTAATGATAAAGAAACTCAACACAAGTTCTACATCAATAAGAAATTATTCTTAGTTCTTGCAGATACAAATGTTGATTATAGAGTTACATTCTTAGCTCCTAAATCAAAAGCTATTGATTTAATCATTGATAATCCAAAAACAGTTTCTAAGGCTACATCTCCTAAAGGACCTCATTGGTATAAACTTATCAACAAAGGCACATTTGAAGGTGACCAATTAAAAGAAATCATTAAAGGTGCTTTAGAACAACAAAAACAATTATTACAAGAAGCTGAAGAAGAAAAAGCTCGTATTAAAGCTGAAAAAGCTGCTGCTAAAAAAGCTGAAAAAGAAGCAGCTAAGGCAGAATAGGAGGGGTTAATATGTTAAATTATAGAGAAAAAAGAACTGTATTAATTTTATCTATTATTGCTGCTGCTTTAAGTATTGTTGCTTGTATTCCTTTTGGATTAGCACATTTATCACGTGTTGAATTCCTTCTTAAGTATATTGCATTCCCAATTGTTATTGCAATTTTATCAATTGTTATTTACAACATTAAATTCCGTAACTATCGTCCTGGATACAGATTTGCTGTTTTAGCAAGTTACATTCCTGTCTTTAGTTATATTATTGCTTTAGCAATCAATACATTTATTCTATTAGCAAGATCAAATCCTGATTTCGTATTCTCACGTAATGTTTGGATTGGTTTAGTCGTATTGATAGTATTTGTAATTGTTACTGGTGCTGTATTAATGCACGTATTTTTCCAAAAAATTGTATTATTTACTAAAAATGAGATTATGGTTATTGACAGCTTGTTTGTTGCAATATTAGCTGTTGATGCAATTGGTTTTGGTATTTTAGCTAATAAATTAGTTGAACATTCAGAAGCCTTTGCAAATCCTCATTGGGCATTCTTAGTTGCTCCAATCATTTTATGTGCATTATGGGGTGCATTCCATATCACTCATTTAGTTAAATTATACAAGACTGATGCAGAACTAAGACTTGAAGATAAAGCAGAATTAATTGCTCGCTTTAAACAAAGTTACTGCAATTTCTATCAAGATGCTTATGAAGAAATCTTAAATTCTTTATTTGACTATTCTGCAATTAAAAATGGTATTGAAGAAATCGAATTTATTGATGAAGATGAAGAAACAGAAGCAGCGCCTGTAGCTGAAGAAGTTGTTGAAGAACAACCTGTTGAAAAAGAAGTTGTTATTGTAAAAGATGAAGAAGATGCTAAACGTATTGCTGAACTTGAAGCACAACTTGCAGAATTACATGAAACTCATTCTGATAAATTAGATGACTTACAAGATGACTTAGAAGATGCACAAGAAGAAGCTGAAAGTGCAAAAGCTCAAGCTGAAGAAGCTAGAGTTGCTGCTGAAAATGCTAAATCAGAAGCAGAAGTTGCTAAAGCTGAAGCTGAAGCATTAAAAGCTGAAGCTGCCGCTATAGCTGCCGAAGCTGAAGCAGAAGCTGCTCGTAAAGCTGCTCTTGCTGCTGAAAAAGCTGTATTAGTTGCTGAAGCTAAGAAAGCAATTAAACCTTCTTATATGAATCTTGTAAACTATGCATCTGCATTAGACGATGATGGTGTTACTGTTGTTGCTAATGATAAAGAAACTCAACATAAATTCTACATCAATAAGAAATTATTCTTAGTTCTTGCAGATACAAATGTTGATTATCGTATTACTTTCCTTGCTTCAAAAGAAAATGCAATCGATTTAATCATTGACAATCCTAAAACAGTTTCTAAGGCTACATCACCTAAAGGACCTCATTGGTATAAACTTATCAACAAAGGTACATTTGAAGGTGATCAATTAAAAGTAATTATTAAAGGTGCTTTAGAACAACAAAAACTATTATTACAAGAAGCTGAAGAAGAAAAAGCTCGTATTAAAGCTGAAAAAGCTGCTGCTAAAAAAGCTGAAAGAGAAGCAGCTAAAGCTCAAAATAATTAAAACATTGATGAAGACTAGTAAACATTAAATATTCGTTTAGAGAGTAATTGGTTAGTGAAAAATTACCGATATTAGTGTTGAAGCTCCTTCTGAGTGGAACTAATCATTCCCGCTTGAAGCGTTAAAACTATTAGAGTGCTAATTTTATATTAGAAATAGGATGGTACCGCGAATATATTCGTTCCTAAAAGTGATTTTAATTACTTTTAGGAACTTTTTTTATGAAATTATAGGAGACAAATATGAAAAAATTAACAAGTTATGAAATTAGAAATATGTGGCTTACATTTTTTGCTTCTAAGGGACATAAAGTTGTACCAAGTGCATCTTTAGTGCCAGTAGATGATCCAACATTATTATGGATTAATGCAGGTGTTGCCCCATTAAAAAAATATTTTGATGGACGAGAAATTCCTGAAAATCCTCGTTTATGTAATGCCCAAAAATCAATTAGAACAAATGATATCGAAAATGTTGGGAAAACGGCACGTCATCATACATTCTTTGAAATGTTAGGTAACTTTTCAATTGGTGATTACTTCCGCGAAGAAGCAATTCAAATGGCTTCTGAAATTTTATTTGATGAAAAATGGTTTGGTTTTAACCATGACCAAATTTATATTACTTATTATCCAGATGATAAATATACTTATAATAAATGGGTATCATGTGGTGTTTCACCAGATCATTTAATTGCCCTAGAAGACAATTTCTGGGAAATTGGTGAAGGACCATGTGGACCAGATACTGAAATTTTCTTTGACCGTGGAGAAAAATATGATCCTAATGGTCTTGGTATTAAGATGTTAAAGGAAGATATTGAAAATGATCGATATATCGAAATATGGAATATTGTTTTAAGTCAATTTAATTCAATGCCAGGGGTTCCTCGTAGTCAATACAAAGAATTACCAAGTAAAAATATTGATACAGGTAGTGGTTTAGAAAGACTTGCTTGTATTTTCCAAGAAACAGAAACAAACTATGAAACTGATTTATTCTTACCAATGATTAAGTATATTGAAAGTATTTGTTCATATAAATATGAAGGTGCTTCATTTGAAATTAAAATGGCATTTAGAGTAATTGTCGACCATATTCGTAGTGTCAGTTTTGCAATTGCTGATGGAGCAATGTTGTCAAATGAAGGACGTGGTTATGTTCTTAGAAGAATCTTAAGACGTGCAGTTCGTTATGGAAGAAAATTAGGTATTACAAGACCATTCTTATATCAAATTGTTTCTGTTGTTGTTGATAATATGAAATCATTTTATACATACTTAGTCGAAAAACAAGCAATTATTGAAAAAATTGTTAAGACTGAAGAAGAAAATTTCCTAAGAACTTTAGAAGCTGGCGAAAAGAAATTACAAGAAATTATTACAAAATCGACAAATAAGACTATCTCTGGTGAAGATGCATTCTTATTATATGATACATTTGGCTTCCCAATTGAATTAACAGTAGAAGCGGCTCTTGACCAAAATTATAATGTTGATTTAGAAGGATTCAATGAAGCTCTTAAAAATCAAAAAGAACGTGCTCGTAAAGCACGTAATGATCAACAATCAATGAATGTCCAAAACGAAGACTTCTTGAATTATAAAAAAGAAAGTAAATTCATTGGGTATGAAACTTTAACAAATGAACATGCTAAAGTTGTAGGATTATTTAAAAATGGTAAAAAGGTTGATAGTGCAAATGGATTAGTTTATGTTGTTTTAGACAAAACACCATTCTATGCTTTATCAGGTGGTCAAATGGGTGACCATGGCACATTAATTATTAATAATCAATCTGTTTCAGTTTATGATACATTCAAGTTACCTAATCAACAACATGCCCATGTAGTTGATTTAGGAGAAAACACATTATATATTAATGATGAAGTTGTTGCAACAGTTGATGAAAAAATTCGTTTTGAAGTTGCTTGTAATCACTCTGCAACTCATTTATTAAATCAAGCTTTAAGAGAAGTACTAGGTGCCCATGTTGTTCAACAAGGTTCACAAGTTACTCAAGAAAACTTAAGATTTGACTTTAACCATTATCAAAATTTAACTACTGAAGAAATTCTTCAAGTTGAAAAAATAGTAAATCAAGAAATATCTAATGCACACAAAGTAAATATTATTGAAACTTCACTTGAAGAAGCTAAAAAAGTTGGAGCTCAAGCTGAATTTGGTGAAAAATATGGCGAAGTTGTGCGACTAGTTGATATGAACTTTAGTAAAGAACTTTGTGGTGGTACGCATGTTACAAATACTTCACTAATTGAAAAATTTGCAATTGTAAGTATTGAATCAAAAGGTTCAGGTATTTTCCGTGTTGAAGCTTCAACAAATGCAAATCTTTACTCTTATCTTGAAGAAAAAATTAACAATTTTAAACAAGAAATTATCACTATTATGGGTAAAGTTGAAGAAATTGTAAGTAAAGCTAAGAATGAAAATCAAGTTATCAGTCATGGAGAGATCACTATTCCAACATTAACTGGTAGTTATCAAGATATTCTAACATATCGTCAAGCATACGAAGATGCAAGACGTGTTTTAAAAGAAGTAGATAAAGAATATGAAGCATTACAAAGAAAATTAAATGCGATTGATTATAAAGATTTCTTAGGAAATGTTAAATTTATTAATGGTATTAATACAATTGTTGTCAAAGTTGAAAATCAAGATATTAACTCTGTTAAAGATGTTATTGATAATTTAGCTAATCAATTCGATAACTGTGTTATTTTCTTTGCGATTGTTAATGATGGTAAAATTATCTTTGTTGCTAAATCAAAAGGTAATAAAGTTCATTGTGGAGATTTAGTTAAAACAGCTGCTATTGCAACTGGTGGAAATGGTGGAGGTCGCCCTGATTTTGCTCAAGCGGGTGGCAAAGACGCTTCACAAGTGGACGAAGCATTACAATTAGTTCTTAATAAGGTGAATTAATGCGATATATTGGTTTAGATTTAGGACGCCGTACTTGTGGTGTTGCAATCAGTGATCCATCTGGTATTATTGCTACTGCAGTTGATACAATTAGATTTAGAGAGAATGATTTGCAAAAATGTTTAGAATGTGTTATAATTTATGTTAGAGAAAAAAATGCTCAAAAAATAGTTCTAGGTTATCCAATTAACATGAATGGAACATTAGGACCACAATCTGAATATGTGCTTGAATTTAAAAAGATGCTTGAAGAAGCTTTAGATCTAGAAGTTATATTATATGACGAAAGATTAACAAGTGTAGAAGTTAACAAAATTATGATATCTGCAGACTTAAGTCGTAATAAACGTAAAACTAAAGTTGATACTTTAGCAGCGACATTGATTCTACAATCATATTTAGATAGTAAAAGATAGAAAGGAATAAACTTATTATGGAAAACAAAATTAATCCAATTGAAGGACAATTAACAATTATTGATGCAGAAGGCACTGAAAGATTATGCCAAATTCTATTTACTTTAGAATCAGAAGAATTTGGTAAAAAATATGTTATTTTCTATCCTCTTGAACAATTAGAAGGAGAAGATGACGATCAAATTCAATTAATGGCTGCTTCATTTACTGAAGGTGAAGATGGTAATGGTGAATTACAAGAAATCGAAACAGAAGAAGAATGGGCTTTAATTGAAGATGCAGTTGCTGAATTTGAAGAATCTATGGAACAAGAACACCATTGTGGATGTGGCTGCGGTCATGAATGTGGTGAAGGCGAATGTGATGGCGAATGCGAATGTGAAGAAGATGGAGAAGAACATCACTGTGGATGTGGTCACTGCCATCATCACGATGAATAATTAAAAAATCGAGTATAGATTAATCTATACTCGAATTTTTTATTTTGTATTCATAATAACAAAATCAGCAATTTGATCGTAAATTTGACCATTAGTTTCATCAATTTCAAAAATATCTTGGTGTTTCTTTGGCTGAGCAATTGGAATTTGCGCAATTAGTTCAGTTTCTAAAGCTTGTGCAACTTGAATACCACCGCCTTGGCCAAAAATATATTCTTTTTGTCCATTAATTGGATTTGTATAGTATGACATATTTTCAACTACACCTAAAAGTTCATGATTTAGTGAACGACAGGCATGGCCTGCTTTTACTGCAACATGGCTTGCAGATGGATGTGGAGTCGTTACTAAGATCATTTTTGCTTGAGGAACAATATTCTTAATATCTAATGTGATATCTCCAGTTCCTGGTGGGAAGTCAATAATAACAAATTTTGTATCTGGACGCCATTTGACATCATAAAAGAAGTGGTTTAGCATACTATTCAACATTCCTCCACGCCAAATAACTGGTTGGCTTGGATCTGTAAAAAACTCAGTAGAAATAATTTCCATATTATCTTTAAATAAAGGAATAATTTTTTGATCTTCAGTAAAATGTGGATTAGCATGAGGAACTTCTAAGATGGTAGGTAAGCTAGATCCATAGATATCTGCATCAATAATACCAACATCATAACCTTTTTTCATTAAACGATAAGCGATGTTTGCAGCAACATTACTTTTACCTACACCACCTTTACCAGAAATTACTCCGATAAAGTTAATAGGTTGTTTTGTAATGCTCCCATATACGCGATTTTCTTCAATTTCAATTTTAATGCCGGCATGACCTTCATCAATTTTTACTAGTTTTGCAATAGAACGTTTAAATTTTGTTTCATCATCACCACTAATTTTATGCATAGTGACAAGTACTGTTACAACATCTTTTTCATCGTCATAACCAATATGTTTTAAAGCGTTGTTTTCTTTAATTGTTTGACCATTACTAGGGTCAATAATAGCTTCAATTTTTGTTTTTAATGCATCTAAATTCATATTTATTCCTTTCTCAAAATTGGTAATTGTTGTTCTTTCTTTAATAAAGTATCATCGTTTGTAAGAATACCATAAAGTTTTGTTGCCTTTAATTCGTATTCATTAATGATTTTAGTCTCATCATCTTGGTTTTTTAATTCTTTTGTCCCAGAGAATATAAGATTTTTGACATCTTTATCTAATGTATTTAAATAATGAACTCCTTTAGAAGACATCCCGAGAATTCTTAGATATGGATGATATTTATAAGGGTGATTAATATTTAATAAATTGTAAAGGATTTGTCGGTTAATGCGATTAATAGAGTAGCGTTTATTCTTTAGACTTTGTTGCAAAGAATCTAAAGAAGAAAAAACACCATTTTTAGAAATATAATTATTAATACCTTCTATATTTAGATTATTAGTATTTACGACTTGGTATTGATATTTGATAATATTAATAAAATTTTCTTTCGCTTTAGGATAGTTAATTAAACTATTAAAACTATCCTTTGGTAATGTATTTTCGAAAGGTAATTTATTTTCAATGGCATTTCGAATAGCACTAGCACTAGCAATATCGCTATTAATTGTTTTATCATGGTAATTAGAATTGATTCTTTTTATAAGATGTGAATTAATATTAATATTATTGAGTTTAAGCGTTTTTAAGTATTGAATAGCCAATGTGACATTTGGTTGATTGAATATTTTTATATCATCGTCTGTTAAATATTTTTCTAATTCTTTTGCGACTATATTTTTGTAGCTTAATTCATAATTTTTATTATCTTCCATTGCTTTTAAAAATGGAGAAGAAGTAATAATATTAACATAATTATTTAGTTTATTTAAATCGTTTATCTCGCAACCAAAAGCCAAATCAGTAATATTTAAATTAACCAAATTGCGAATGCTTGCATCACAAAAGAAGTCTGCACTTTGTGTTGCTTGAGAAAAAGGTAGTTCTAAAACAATATCAACACCATGATTTAGTAAAATATTTGTCTTGTCAAATTTGTTTAAAAGGGAAATTTCTCCTCGCATTGTAAATGATGTTGATGTTATAGCAACCAAAACATCAGGATTTAGTTGTTTTCTACATTCATTAATAAAGTACAAATGTCCATTATGAAATGGGTTTGCCTCAATGACGATACCTAATACTTTCATATTCTCACCTATCAGTATTATATTATACCATAAAATTCGTTATTTGTCTTGGAAATGAGGCTAAAAAATGACAAATTATTTTCTTTCCTTATTATATAATATAGTCGAGGTGATACAATGTTTAGCTACATTAATGATAAACAATTAAGGTTAATTGTAAAAAAATACAACACAATTTTACTAGTCTATGAAAATGAAAATCAATTATTGAAGATGATGAAGGTCCAACTTAATAAAATAAGAAAAATATATAATGATGAGTTTAAGTATTATCTTATTCATCGAAAAGATATTGAGAATATCTTAAAAAGTACAATTTCTACTTTTCCTCAACTTGTGATTATGGAAAAGGATAAAGTTGTTGCATCGATGTATGGTTTTAGACAAATCAAAGAAGTTATAAAGACAATTGAATTTAATTTTCGCTTAAGCCTATGTAAAAGTATAAAATGTGCATAAGATAAAATGTGATAATATGAAACAAAATAAAATTAAATATGCTTTAAGATCATCGTTTGTTGGTTTAATTGCAGGGGTATGTGTCCAATATATTGTTGAAGTTGTAATTAAAATAATGAAAAAAGAAAATCTTCTTCAAGCTTTGAAAGTACAGGGAACTTGGCAAGCTTATTATACAGCTGGAATTGCCGGAGGAATAAATGGATTTTTATTACCATTTATTCCTTCTAGGTTATATTCATTTTCATCTATCTTGGTGGTAGTTGCAATATATAACACTTTACTAATTTTTTCTAATCCAGAAGAGTTTGAAAATAATTTGAAATCAAATAATAATTTTGTGTTTGGTATTATCAGAGATATCTTTTTGATCTATTTAATAATATTTCTTTTTAATAAAATTAGTTTGTTAACAAATAAAAATAAAAAAAGTAAAAAAAGAGAAGAATTATCTTTTGGATCCTTGCTAGGGGTTACAATTATTAGTTCAATTATTATTAGTTTGTCATTTAATTATACACAAGAGGGCTTAAATGGAATTTTAGGATTTACTAATACTTTGAATGAGGCGATAACTGATTAAAAAAGGATAAACTCAGTTGAGTTTATCCTTTACTTTACTTGATTTATATTTAATTACACATTCTTTTAAATGAGAAAAAATAATTTCTGTTTGAGCATCATTTAAGCGTTCTGGGTGCCACTGAAAGGCGAACATTGGTAATTCAGTATGTTCAATTCCTTCAATAACATCACCATTTTTAAATGTAACAATAAATCCTTCCGGTAATTCTTTAACACATTGATGGTGAAAAGTATTAACTTCAAATTCGTTAGGTAATTTGTCGGCTAAATGACCGCCATTTACTTTTAAGACATCATGTTTTCTATCTTCGTGTGGATGATATAAATTACTTGTTGCAATGTCTTGATATAATTTCTTACCATTTACAGCTGAAATAGATTGAATCCCTCGACAAATGCCTAAAAGAGGTTTTTGATGCTTCATCGCATGCTTGATTACTGCCGTATCAAGTTCATCTAAATAATCACGAATATCTTTTGATAGGCCTTCTTCATTGCTTTCATTATATAATTTTGGATTTAAGTCATCGCCACCAATAACTAAGAAACCGTCACAAAGAGGTAAAATTTCTTCATATAAATGAGGACACAAGATAATAGGAGTCATTCCCCTACTTGTTAGGTTATCTAAATATTGTTTATGGACTCTTACATAAGTATTTTTTTCATCGTCATGGATGCGGGCAGTTACGCCAATAATAAGATTGTTCATAGTACCTCCAATTCTTTAATATTATATCATATTCTTTCAAAAAATAATAATAATTAACATTATAATGTCTTGAAAAAATATTAAAAATTTAGTATAATATATTAAGAAAGAAGTATGATTAATATGAAACAAAAAATAACAATAAATGCCGAAGTTGAACGTTTTGAACCTAATCCCCAAATTGGATTAACACAAGAACAGGTAGAACTTCGAAAAACACAAAAACTCATAAATAAATCAAATCAAAAAATTGGTCGTGGTTATGGCAAAATCTTTATTCGACATTTATGTACTTTCTTTAATATTATGTACGTAATTATTACTGCTTTGCTTGCGATAGCCGCAGCTTTACAATTTGGTAAAGATATTCCTTATTATGATCGTATTGCTTTACCTGATTTTACCTTTTTGATTATTGTCACAGTTAATACTGTAATTGGTTTAGTTCAAGAAATACGTTCAAAAATCACAATTGATAAACTTACTTTACTTACTCAACCTAAGGTTACTGTTATACGTGATGGTAAAAAACAAGAAATTTCTGTTGAAGATGTTGTTTTAGATGATATTTTATATTTAACAATCGGTAAAGAAATTGTAGCCGATGCAGTTGTTATTCAAGGTGGAGTTGAAGTTAATGAATCACAGTTAACTGGTGAATCTAATTCAATTAATAAAAAAGAAGGTTATGAATTATATTCTGGCAGTTTTGTTGTTGCAGGAACATGTTATGCAAAGGTGGAACATGTTGGTGATAGTAATGAAATAAATAAGCTAACTTCTCAAGCTAAAAACTATAAACGCCCTAAATCGATTATTTTAAGTTCAATTGGCTTGTTCTTAAAGGTTGTAGCTTTTATTTTTGTTATTACTGGTGTGTCAATGTTAATTCTTTATATGACAAAATATCAAAAAGATTTCTCTGTTGCGGTAAAATCTACTTCAGCTGCTCTTATTGGTATGATTCCTGCTGGTATTTACTTAATTACTTCAGTATCTTTAGCTCTAAGCCAAGCACGTCTTGCAAAAAAACGTACGCTTGTTCAAGATATGTATTGTATTGAAATGCTTGCAAGAACTGATGTCTTATGCCTTGATAAAACAGGTACATTAACTGATGGTACAATGTCGGTTATAAGATTTCTTGACAAACGTTTAGAATCGAATGATGATTTTGTAGAACAACCAAAAATTGAAGACATAATGAGTTCTATTAATAAGGCTCTTATGGATACTAATACAACTTCCAAAGCCTTAGTTAATTATTTTGGTTATAGTAGAATATATAAACCTATTGAAAAAATGTCCTTTTCTTCAGAACGTAAGTATTCTGTTGTTGCTCTTGCTAAATTAGGTAATTTCTTAGTTGGTGCACCTGAAGTATTATTAAAAGGTGATTTCAAAAAATATTCAAGTGAAATAAATGAATATGCAAAAGAAGGACTTCGTGTCGTAGCTTTAACTCATAGTTTAGAAAATATTGATTCGATAATTGAAAAAGGAATTTCTGAACCTGCAATCTTAGATGCATTAATTCTTATTGAAGATCAAATTCGTCCTGATGCTTATGAAACAATCCAATATTTTAAAGAAAACGATGTTGATATTAAAATTATTTCAGGAGATAATCCTGTAACAGTTTCTGAGGTGGCACGTCGTGTTGGCGTTGATAGAGCAAATGAATATATTAGCTTAGATGGTATGAAAGATGAGGATGTTTATCAAATAGCTAATAGTTATACTGTTTTTGGCCGTGTAAAACCTGAACAAAAGAAAATTATTGTAAAAGCTTTAAAAGATAGTGGTAAAACTGTTGCCATGACGGGTGATGGTGTTAACGATATTCCTGCTTTAAAAGAAGCTGATTGTAGTATTGCAATGGCTTCTGGTAATGATGCAGTTAGAAAAGTAGCTCAACTTGTATTGCTTGATTCAAATTTCTCATCAATGCCAAGTGTTGTGAAAGAGGGCCGTCGTGTTATAAATAACGTTGAACGTTCGGCATCTTTATTCTTAGTAAAAACATTATTTATTATCTTGCTTGCTATTTTAACATTAGCTGGATTTGTTGGTCATTTTGCACCTGATGGAGATGGTACATTCCCAATCGCAAGTACAAAACAATTATTATTATTAGAAGGTTTTGCGATAGGTATTCCTTCGTTCTATTTAGCAATTCAATCTGACTTTACAAAGTTTAAAGGTAATTTCTTATTTAACGTTCTAAAAAAAGCATTACCAGGCGCTTTAGCTATTACAATTGAAGTAATGGTAGCTTATATTTTTGCTAAATTATTAGGATTGACATCAATGGAAGTAAAAACATTATCAGTATTATGTGCAACAGGTACATGTTTCATGGTATTGTTCTTGGCTTTTAAACCTTTTAATCGTCAAAGAATTATCATTTTTATATCTTTAGTTTGTTTCGTAATATTTACAATTATGTTATCAATGGCGCATATAGAATTTACCATTCCAATTGTTAATATTCCAATTAACTTTAATTCAATCTTTGGTTTTGAGAAACTCCATGAGTTAATTCAAAATCCACCTGGATCAAGTTATGAATATAGTGTTAATGCTACTGGATTAATGATGGCTATAATTCTTATTATGTTCTCATATGTCCTTATTACAGCCTTAACAGCATTATTTGGAACGATTGAAAAGAAACTTAATAAGTCATTTATTGATGATTTGGAAGAATTCACTAATCAAGGACGTAGTATTGAAGAGTTTTTCTTGAATAGAAATAAAAGAAAGAAAAAGTAATAATCGAAAGATTATTACTTTTTTTGGGCTTATTTGATAACTCCTTTATAAGTATATAAATATAATATAATATACTTAGGGAGGATATATGAGTGTATTAGAATTAAAACAAGTAAGTAAGGTCTTCAGTATTGAAATTGGTGACTATTTAGTTTTAGATAACATTGATTTAAAAGTCGATGAAAATGAAATTGTTGGCATTGTTGGTCCATCTGGTAGTGGAAAAACTACTATTCTTAATATTATTTCTAAACTTCTAAAACCATCTAAAGGAGAAGTAATAGTAAGTGGTAAGTTGGGATATATGTTTCAAAAAGATTTACTATTTGAGTGGCGAACTATTTGGAAGAATTTATTAATTGGTTTAGAGATAACAAAACAAAATACTCAAGCAAATAAAGATAAAATAAAAGCTCGTCTTGAGAAATATGGATTAATCGATTTTATTAATAATTATCCTTCAGAGTTATCGGGGGGGATGCGTCAACGTATTGCTTTAATTAGAACACTAGCAACAAACCCATCACTTTTATTATTAGATGAACCATTTTCGGCACTTGATTATCAAACAAGAATAAACATTGTTAATGATATTTACACAACGTTAAAACAAGAAAAACTGGCATCTATTCTTGTAACTCATGATATAAGTGAAGCAATATCAATGTGTGATCGTATTATTGTTTTATCATCTCGTCCTGCTAAAGTAAAAAAAGAAATAGTACTTAATTTTAATAAAAACTTAAGTCCACTCGAAAGAAGAAAAGAAAGCATTTTTCAATCTTACTTTGATCAAGTATGGTGTTTAGTTAATGAAGATTAAGAATGAGTATAACATTAATCGTCGAAAAAACCGAGTGATTATTTTATTATTTCAAATATTATTACTATTTGGAATAATAATATTATGGGAACTTTGTTCAAAATATAATATTATTGATAGTTTTTTATTTAGTTCACCTTCAAAAATAGTTATACTTTTATATAAATATACAAGTTCTTTAGAAATCTTTAAACATATTGGAATTTCTCTAATTGAAACATTATTAGGCCTAATTATCGGAACAGTAATGGGGATAGTTATTGGTATTATCCTTTGGTGGAATAAGTTTTTATCAAAAGTTCTAGATCCATTTTTAGTCGTGTTAAATGCACTTCCTAAAACTGCACTTGCACCAATAATCATAATCTGGGTAGGTACGGGAATAAAAGGTATTACTGTTGTCGCAATATCAATTTCATTGGTAATGACAATTATTCAATCATATAGTTACTTTATGATGGTAGATGAAGATAAAATAAAGATGATGAAAGCATTTAATGCTAACAAATTACAAATACTTTTTAAACTTGTATTACCAAGTAATTTTAGTAATATTATTAGCATTATAAAGATAAACATAGGTATGGCTTGGGTAGGAGTTATCGTTGGTGAATTTATTGTTTCACGTGCTGGAATAGGATATTTAATAGTTTATGGTTCTCAAGTATTTAAAATGGATTTAGTTATGATGGGAGTAATTGTACTTGCGATTATTTCCTATGTTATGTACATGATTGTTAGTATAGTCGAAAAGAAAATGAAAGGAAAAAGATAAAATGAAAAAGATTATTTTGATGTTTATATTAATGCTTATGGCTTTAAGCACATTTGCCTTAACAAGCTGTCGTAATAATAAATTAATTAAGGTTAGGGTTGCAGAAGTTGCGCACTCTGTTTTCTATGCGCCACAGTATGTTGCTTTAGAACTTGGTTATTTCGAAGAAGAAGGATTAAAAATAGAATTAATTAATTCAAATGGTGCTGACAAAGTTACTGCCGCACTACTATCAAGAGATGTTCAAATTGGGTTACAAGGCCCTGAACCAACTATTTACTTATATAATAGTGATCAAAAAAACTATCTTGTAAATTTTGCCCAATTAACAAGAACGGATGGAAGCTTTATTTTTGGTAGAGAACCAGTTCAAAATTTTGATATTACGATGTTAAAAGGAAAAAGTATTTTAGGAGGGAGAAAAGGTGGAGTTCCAGAAATGACATTAGAATATGCTTTAAAACAAGCAGGATTAAATGTTGTTCGTGATCAAAGTGAATTTGGTCCTGATGAAGTTAATGTTAGAACAGATGTTGCATTTGGTGCTATGGCTGGGTCTTTTATTGCAGGTGAAGGAGACTACACAACTCTTTTTGAACCAACCGCAACAGAAATAGTGACATCTAACAAAGCATATCTATTATGTTCTGTTGGTGAACTGGTCGGAGAGGTTCCTTATACTGCATATTCAACTACTTTAAAATATTATAATGAAAATAAGGAAATTTTAGAAAAATTTACTAGAGCTGTTTATAAAGGCTATTTATATATTCAAAATGCAACAGATGAAGAAGTTGCAAAAGTTATGCTTAATCAATTTCCTGATTCAAATTTAGAATCATTAACTGAGGTAGTAAAAAGATATCGAGCAATAAACGCATGGGCAAATACACCTATTTTTAATGAAGAAGGGTTCGAAAGACTTATGAATATCATGGAAGAAGCTGGTGAACTTGACCAAAGAGCTGATTTTGAAGTTATAGTTGATACAGAAATTGCTAAAAAAGTTGTTAATCAAGTCAAAAATATTGATTAATTTGTTATAATATTATCGAGGTGATAATATGTTTGAAAAAGTAGAATTTAAATCAATTCAAAATATTTGTTATGAAAAATTAGGTACAGAAGGAGCTTTAATTTTAGCAGGAAATAAAGAAGAACATAATAACATGACAATAGGCTGGGCAACGAGTGGGATTCTTTGGAGTAAACCAGTCGTAATTGCATATGTTAAACCAACTCGTTACACTTATGAATTTTGTAATAAATTTGATTCTTTTACAATTTGTTATTTCGATAATCAAAAGGAAGTATTAAAAGAATGTGGAACAAAAAGTGGTCGCAACATCAATAAAGATGAACTTTGTAATTTACATATCGAAGAACTTGATGGAGAAATTGCTTATCAAGAAGCATCAATTGTCATTGTATGTAAAAAAATCTATCAAGATGATTTTAAAAAAGATCAGTTTTTAGATATGTCTATTTATGAAAAAAGATATAATGATGATTTGCCACATCGCTTTTATGTTGGAGAAGTTATAAATGTATATAAAAAGGCCAACTAGTTGGTCTTTTTCCTATGAAAAAATATTAAAAAATGTTATAATATAAATAATTAGAAGAATTGATGACACTTCTTGAAAGGAGTCACTTATGGATAAAACTACAATAGAATTAATAGAAAAAGCATTACAAGAAGATCATTATTTAAATGATATTACGTCAAATTACTTGATTGATGCATCGAAAATTGCCGGTGGAAACTTTATTGCTAAAGCTACAGGGGTTGTTTCTGGACTTGAAGTAGTTGAAACAATCTTTAAACTTATAAATAAGAAAATCGAATTTGGTGTTCTTCGCCCTGATGGTTCATTCGTTAATCGTGGTGATGTTATTGCTTTTGTTCGAGGACCTGTTCGTGATATATTACGCGGAGAAAGAGTGGCTTTAAACTTTTTACAAAGACTTTCTGGCGTTGCTACACTTGTAAGCAAGTATGTTCAAGAACTAAAAGGTACAAATTGTAAATTAATTGATACTCGTGATACTTTACCATTATTTAGAAATCTTGAAAGAAATGCTTTTGTTCATGGTGGTGGAGAAAATGGTCGTGATAATTTAGAAGAACGAGTTGTAATAAAAGATAATCACTTATCTGAAATCGATTCTATTCAAAATGCCGTGAATTTTTGTAAAAAAAATCTCTCTCGAAGTACTAAAATTGAAGTTGAAGTTGAAACAAAAGAAGAATTCATTGACGCTTTATCTTCAAAATGTGACGTTATTATTCTTGACAATATATCAAATGAGTTAATGAAAGAATTAGTAACATTAAATAATGGTGAGAAAATACTTGTTGCAAAAGGAAATATTAATTATCAAAAAGCCCGTGCGGTTGCACTGACTGGTGTTAACTACATAATGGTTTCTAGTTTGAATCAGTCATATAAGGCTTTAGATATTATTTTAAAATTCTACAAGAAGTTTCGTTTCAAACTTGATTAATTAAAAAAATAATATGCAGTAATAGAAAAAATTTCTATTACTGCTTTTAATTTTTTCTAATATTGATACCTAAAGTTTAATTGTATTAAATGAATCCTTTTGGATAAAATATAACTGAGGTTATTATGGAATTTTTAACAATTATTATTAAAACAATTATTGGCTATATAACATTGATATTAGTTATGCGCTTTATGGGAAAAAGAGAAATAGGTCAATTGAATTTATTTGATTTAGTTATTCTTTTAACGATTGTTGATTTATTAGTTGTCGGTATTGAAAATTACCAAAGTAATTTTCTGCTTTGGATTGGAGCAATTTCTTTACTAGGTATTATGCAAAAATTAATTGCTTTATTATTATTAAAATGTTCCTTTTTACGATCAATTATCGATGGGAGAGAAAGTTTAATAATCAATAAAGGTAAAGTCATGACGAAGAATATGAAGAAGAATAACTATAATTATGATGATTTATTTGTCCAATTGCGCCTTAAGGATATTAAAAGTATTGAAGAAGTAGAATATGCAATTCTTGAAACCAATGGTGAACTATCGGTTTTTAAAAAAGAAGATTCTGATGGCACTTTCCCTATCCCGCTTATTATTAGTGGATCAATTAATAGCGAAGCACTTGTTGCTTTAGGGTATAACAAAGAATGGTTAATATCCAAATTAAAAACAAAGAAATACAATGATTATCGTAAACTATTATTGGTTTTATATAAAGATAACGATATAATTATTTATGATGACTATAAGTAGCATTTTTTAAGTATTTCTAAGGAGTAAATGATATAATTTATTTGGTGATATAATGACAAATAAAGAAATTGTGATTTTCTTTGAAAAACATATAATTCAAAAAATAATTCATATTCTTAGTAATTTGCAAGCAAATGATTTAGTTAATTTAATAAAGAGGAATAGTCAAGCAATTGTTAATTCTACTGATATTGTTCTTAATGAAAACTTCCCCTTTCAAATTCATCTTGATATTTTAAACAATTATGTAAATGGATATAAACGCCATTATTCAAATGTTGATGATTTAAAATTTCTAAGAATTGTCTATAATGATTTTTGTTTATATTGGCAAAATATTAAAAGCCCCCAACTAATGTGTTAGTTGGGACTTTTTGTTTTGATAATAGTAAAAGAACTACGATTTAACAGCTTTAATTTAATTGCTAAAATAACAGTAATAATCATTGATATAAAGGTAATTAATAAATAATGCAAATGAATAATTTTTAATAAATAAGCGAAAGCAAAAACAAATATGAATATAAGTAGTATCGAAATTATATTATCGATGTTTAGTCGATATTTTGTGTATTTTTTAATAAAAAAGAACATGATGAGTGTATCTAAATATATTATGAAAAGCAAACTTACAATTATCGAATAAACGTTTATAAATGGTACTATAGATAAAATACCAATTAAAAATAGTTTAATTACATTTAATATAACCGTTAATATAAACATTAGTTTGTTTTTACCAAGTGCCTGTAGTACTGATGTAAAAGGCATTTGTAAATAATAAGGAATTGTTAATAATACAGTATACTTGATAATTTCAATTCCTTGAGATGAATTAAATAATAAGTTCATATATTCCTTATTAAATAGATAAAAAATTATACAAGAAAAGAAACCGGGAATTAATGAAAAAATAATTGCCTTATCAATATAATAATGAATTTTGTTATATTCTTTTTTTGTATAGTTCTCAGAAATTCCTGGGATTATTGTTGTTGATACGGCATTAGAGACAAATGATGTTAAAGTAATGAAAGGGATAACGTATCCGGTGATTGTTGTATATGTTTCTTGAATATAATCATTTTTATATAATAAAAGAAGCAGTATATTTGTGTAAATAATTGGCTCTAAAAAATGGGTAAAACTACTAATAAGTCTGCTTAAAGTAGCAGGAATTGCCTCGTCAAGAATAGCCTTTGTTTCCTTGTTATTCGTTTTAGGAAGTCCTTTTAGATATTTTCTGATTTTAATTGATGAGTAAATGATTGATCCAATTTCTCCCAAAGCAAGCCCAAGAACACAAAATGATACACTTAATATAATACTATAATTTATTGAAACTAATATCAAAATAATGGTTGCTGATATTCTTGTGATCTGTTCAATAAGAGTAGATATACTTGAAATACGCATTTGTTTAATACCATTAAAATAGCCTTTTAAACCATCACTGATACCGACAAATGGAATTAAAATTATACTTGATAATATAGGAAAAAATAGATTAACATTTTTTAATAAAGTTTTCGTAAGAGGGCTAATAAAAAGAAGTAGAAAAATAATTGTTATCAGAGAAATAAATAAAGATAAAAGAATACTTTTTCTTAGTATCATTTTATCAGAATATTTTTTTGTTACTTGATTTTCCGATATCATTTTTGAAATGACAGGATTTAAACTTAAAGATGAAATGCTTGTAAGTAAAATAATAGTTGGCATAGTTAAAACATATAATTGCATTCCATCTAAGCCTAAGATTCTTGTAATAATAATTTTATTTAATAATCCGAGAATTTTAATAATAAAACTGGTTAATAAAATAACCATAGTATTTTTAAAAAAAGAATTTGCTTTCATAATTTCCGACCTTCGATTAAGTATATGCAACTATCTAAAAAAATTAACATATTTCTTTAATAAAGTCGTATTTCGTGGTATAATAAGATATTAAAATACTTAAATTTATGGAGATTTACTTATGAATTTTAACGATTATATTGCAACAGTTGAAGGATTTCCGAAAGAGGGAATCTCATTTAAAGACATTACACCCTTACTTCGTGATCAAAATGCTTTTCATGAAGCTTGTCATGAACTAGCTCTTTTTGCAAAAGAATCAGGAGCAAATGTAATTGTCGGTCCTGAATCTCGCGGATTTATTTTTGGGTGCCCAATTGCATATGAATTAAATGTTGGTTTTGTTCCTATTAGAAAACCAGGTAAACTACCTAGGGAAGCTGTTTCTGTTCAATATGACTTAGAATATGGAACAAATACATTATGTATGCATAAAGATGCATTAAAACCTGGTGATAAAGTTGCTATTGTAGATGACTTACTTGCAACAGGAGGAACGATTGAAGCTGCAATTAAACTAATTGAAAGTTTAGGAGCTGAAGTTGTTTGTGTTTTATGTGTTATTGAACTTGATGATTTAAAAGGAAAAGAAAAATTTGAGAGCATTCCTTTAAAAACTTTATTACATTTTTAATTTAATTAAATTTATTTAAATTACTATTTTTTATTCTACTATTAACAAGGAGTAAAATATGACTAATGTTTTTGAACATGACTTCGATGCAAGCCAAAAGCAACAAGATGACAAAAAAACAATAGATGATATTCTTCAAGAAGCAAGTCGATATTTAAAAGAACAAAAAAATATTGACATCATTAAACATGCTTATGAAGTGGCTGTCAAAAAGCATGAAGGTCAATTCCGTCGTTCTGGTGACCCTTATGTTCAACATCCGATTGAAGTAGCTTACATTCTTGCAACTATGAATACAGGCCCTGCAACTATAGCTGCAGGTTTATTACATGATGTATTAGAAGATACTGATATGACAAAAGAACAAATGGAAAAAGAATTCGGTTCAGAAATTACTCAAATTGTTGATGGAGTAACAAAAATCAGTAAATTAAAATACATGACAAAAGAAAAAGCTCTTGCCCATAACCATGAAAAGTTATTACTGGCAATGGCAAAAGATATTCGTGTTATTTTGGTAAAACTTGTGGATCGCCTACATAATATGCGTACTATCCAATTCCATAAGTCAATTGATAAGCAAAAGACAATTGCTAAAGAATCATTAGATCTTTATGCACCACTTGCTCATCGATTAGGGATTTCTCGCTTAAAAGCAGAACTTGAAGATCTATCATTTAAAGTACTAAATAGTGAAGAATATGATCAAATTGCTAAGATAGCTGGAGAAAAAAGAGTTGAACGTGAAAATGATATCAATGAAATGATGGAACAAATCAACACTTTATTACAAAAACAAAATATTTCTGGTTTTAAAATTAGCGGTCGTATTAAAAATATTTACAGTATTTATAAAAAAACAGTTCAAAAGAATAAAGGCTTAAATGACATTTATGATTTACTTGCATTACGTGTCATAGTCGACTCAGTTGAAAACTGTTATCGTGTTCTAGGATTAATTCATGGGAATTTTACACCACTGCCAATGCGTTTTAAAGATTATATTGCGGTGCCTAAACAAAACTTATACCAATCTTTGCATACTACTATCGTTGGTTTAAGTGGGAAAATATTTGAGGTCCAAATTCGTACTTTTGAAATGGATCAAATTGCTGAATATGGGGTTGCTGCTCACTGGGCTTATAAAGAAGGCCGTGATTATTCACATGAAGCAGAACAAGTTGAAATTACCAATAAACTTAAATGGTATAAAGATTTAATTACTTATGTTGAAAATGCTGAAAATCAAGATCCTTTAAATAGTATTATTGATGATATTTTTAGTGCTAATGTTTATGTCTTTACCCCAAGAGGAGACGTTTTTGATTTTCCTAATGGTGCTACACCTTTAGACTTTGCTTATCGTATCCATTCAGGTGTTGGTAATAAAACTGTTGGAGCAATTGTAAATGGGAAAATTGTTCCTTTAACATATAAGCTTCAAACAAGTGATGTTGTTGAAATTAAAACTAATAATGCTTCAACTGGACCAACAGAGGCATGGCTGAAAATTGCTTTTACTCAACATGCTAAAACAAAAATTAAAAACTATTTAAATAAAAAACAACGTGATGAAATAATTCAAAAAGGGATGGCAGACTTTAATGCTGCAGCAAAATTAGCTGGTCTTAATGTAAATGATATTCCTGAAGAAAAGCTAGCTGAGTTATTTAAATCACGCAATGTTAAGGATTTTGATGATTTCTACTGGGAAATTGGTAAAGGAAGTTTATCAATTCTTGGTTCAATCAATAAAATTCGTGGTGTTAATGAACATGCTTTATCAGAAGAAGCCTTGTTGCAACAATACAGTGAAGAAACATCAGCTGTTCGTACGCGTCGTAGTCATAATGGTTATGGTATTATTGTGGATGGTTTGGATAAAGCCCATATTAAAATTGGTAACTGTTGTCAAGCAGTTCATGGTGATGAAATAGTTGGGTATGTTTCTCGTGGTAATGGCATTATTGTTCATCGTAAGGGCTGCCCTAATATTAAAGAAGAAGATCGTGAACGTCTTATTTCTTTAACTTGGGACCCATTATTTTCTGGTAAAGTATTTGAAACAACATTAAAAGTATATTCTATCGACCGTCGTAATGGTGTTGCCGACATGATTAATGCCTTAAACTCAACTAAAGTAACTATTTCATCAGTTACTTCAACAAAGAGTAAAACCGGGGAATGTATTACTAAATTTAAAATTCAAGTAACCAATTTAGAAAATTTACATCTTGCAATTATTGCTTTACATAACTTACCAGATATTTATGATGTAGAAAGAGTGTTTAAATAATGAAGGTAGTTATTCAAAGAGTAAAAAAAGCAACATGTAAAGTATTTGAAAATAATGAATATCAACATGTTTCAACAATTGATCATGGTTTTATGATTCTTGTTGGCTTTACGCATACTGATACTAAAGAAGTAGCTATAAAAATGGCCAAAAAGATTGTTGATTTACGTGTATTTAATGATGAACAAGGTAAAATGAACTTAAATATTCAACAAGTAAATGGTTCCATTTTATCAATTTCGCAATTTACACTTTATGCCGATTCAAAAAAAGGTAACCGTCCGTCATTTGTTGATTCAATGCGTGGAGATGTCGCAAAACCTTTATATGAATTTTTTAATAAAACATTAAATGAATTAGGAGTTATTACAAAACCAGGTGTTTTTGGCGGCGATATGTTACTTGAACCACTTTGTGATGGACCTGTAACAATTGAAATGGAGTTTTAATATGTATCGAAACGTAATCTTAGATTTCTTATCAACTTATCGACCACAATTGAATAAATATTCTTTTAAACAAGCAACAATATCTTTAATGGGACGCTTAAATTTAAAAGAGATATCTAGTCTAATGTTACGTGCCGATGAGGTCATAACATATCATGTTAATGAACCGCGAATTTATGAAAAAAATTATTCTTTTGAAGTATTTTCACATACAATATGTGATATGGCTGTTTTTACTAAAAAGGAAATTTACTTAAACAAAAATGATATTTCAGGTGTTATTGATCCTTTTTATTTAAAGGATATTCAAAATATTGATTTTGTTTCATTAAAAATGTATCCAATTATTGTAAAAGATGAAGTAGTCGGAACTATTATCTTCTACTTTGATGATTTGGCCAAAGAATTTAATTGTAAAAATAATGATTTAGTAAAACTTTTTGATAAACTTCAAAATGCGTTTAATGAACCTTACGAACATTTTGTTAATAATCAAATTATCGATGCAGAAGAATATATCAAAATGGTCTACTTCAGTAAAAAGAATTTGTGTTACATTGATAATTTTTTAAAGAACAAATTTCATTTAAAAACCAATTTAATTGATCTATCAAATGAAGAACTAAAAAAGAAACTTGAAAAAGAAACTAAAAATAAAAAATATCGTTTTACAAAAAGCGATAACTTTGAGATCTATTATATAAGTAAATTTGATTATAGAATAAATGACAATAGTTTTGATTTACTTGCTTTAACTTCTTTAAATGATCATTCATTTGATGAGTTTAGTTTAATTTATGTTGATAATTTTAATATCGATGAATTATTATTAAATATGTTTAGTAATAATATTATTAAAAAATATCATGTTTCAAATAATTTAAATGTATATTTACTTGATTTAGAAATTTCAAATGCTCTAATGAAGGAAATTTATGAAAAAATTAAGGAAAATTATGCTTTAATTATTACATCAAAGACAATTACTTCAAAAATGAAATTAGAAAACTTATCTAATTTTGTTGCTGAGACGCGACCTGAAAAGTTTGCTTTTTCTTGTTATGTTGATTATTTAAATAATATTAATCAAACACAACTTTATGCAGATGTTGAAATGTCTAAATCAATTGATAAAACATTTGTTAATTCAATAACAAAAGAAAAATATGGTATATTACCATCATTAATGAATTTTAGTGTATACACTAAAACACAAAGAGATAGCTTAATTAAAGCGATTTATAACTTTATAAATAGTTTAGTTAAGAATGCCATAGAGGGTTATATTATTCCTGTATTACCATCAATGTTGTCAACAAGTCGTTTATTTAGTGCAATTAAACGTCTTCAGACAATTGATCGTAATTTAAAAGTCATTATTACTATTCCTAGTATTGAAAAGAATAATATAAGTGGATTAGAAAAAGGTATCTCCAAGTTAAGAAAAGAAGGAGTTTGTGTTGTTGTAGATAGTACTATTTACTTTAACAATGAAACTTTATATCTACTTGACTTATGTAATAGCATTTATATCCATAAAGCAGAATATGAAATGCTAGTAAAATACCCATCAGGGATTAATACTGCTATCTTTCAATATATGATTAAAAATTATAAAGAATTATTGATCGATTATCCACTATCAAAAGTTACTGATGCGTATTTTAATACTTTATTATATTATCTGAAATAGGAAGGTTAATATGAAGAAAAAAATTAAAGACTTTATGCTATCTTTAGTTGTACCACATCGTATGGTAAAATTTAAAGATATGAGTATATTTATTTCCTTAATTCTTTTATTACTTGGATGTGTTATATCAGTATTTTCTAGTAATGCACGTATGACAAAATTCGTTGAAAAAAGAATTTATGGCGAATATAAAGAAATTAAAGAAGATAATAACGATGGAATTGGTGAAGTAAACTTTACTATTAATAATGATAATCTTGCAACATACGATAAGCAAATAATCGAAAAAGAATTGCCATCAGAAGATGGGAAAAAAACATATAAAGTTACTCTTGTTTTTGGTGAGATAATCAAAAAAGAAGAAAAAAAAGATGAATTAATAATGGATATTCAACTTGAAAACTTCAATGTCGATGATTATGTTTTTTATAATCAAGCACATCGTGTTGAAAATACAATTTATTTACTTTATATTTTTACTGATGGTTCAATTTATCACTTATATGATCTTGGTCAAGGTATCGATAATGGTAAATATGTAGATAATGTTAGTTCAATTTATTATTTTAAAGACGCTACAAAAGATGCAAATGCTGGTTTCTTTGATAATCTTTTTGGAACTAACGTTGTTACAAACAAGAAATATTATCTACCAAAAGATGAAACTGAATTATTAGGTAGTAGTTATGTTACTGATACGCAAACAAATGAATACTACAATTATTCTGTAAGTAAATGGAGTGTCGAAGCAAAAGAAGGAGAACAAAAAACAATTGCTGTAAATGGTAACGATGTTGTTGTTAATGCCATGCCTAAATTAGGTCAGTCTATTGAAGATACAAATTATTATGGTATTGATTGCATTATTAAAAATGTAATTAAATACTCAGATATGAAGAGCTATGCTAATTATGATGGTGAATTTAAACTTGATTGCTTTAAAACAAGTTTAAGTGCATTTATCACTGGTCATTTTGATAGTTATGTATTCCGTCAAACTGATACTAATAAAGGGTTTTTATTACTAATTTCATTATGTATTTTCATTTTGATTCCAGTTGTATTCTCTTTATTTGTATGGCTATTTACTCGTAAACGTGGTATGACTAGCTATAAAGGCTACTTAAATATTATGTCAATTATTCAATTTTATTTAGCAATCTTATTCTTTATAATTGGTTGGTTTGTTAATATTCTTAATAATTCAATCATTATTGTAATTGGCTTGTTAATTATGCTTTGGTATTATATCTTTGTTATTTACCAAATCACTAAGAGAATTGAAAAAGAAAATGATGAATTTAAAGATTCTGATGGAAGTTCCAACAATAAAGAAGAATCTAAAACCCCTACAAAACCTGAATTTAAGAAAATTGATAAAGATGTTTCGGTAATTGGGTAATATAATAATAATCCTCCTCATATATTTAATTGATATATAGGAGGATTAATTTATGAAATTTAAATTTTTACAAAAGAAACAAATAGGATTAATTGCATTAACTTTTGTTGTTATGTTAGCTGTTTGGTTTGTTAAATCACCTTTAACACAAAAAGATAAAGAAGGACCTACTAATGAAGTGAATTTAGAAATAAGCATTTTTGAAAATCTTCGAGAAGCTGTTTTGGAACAAAGAGCAGATGAAGTTGCAACATGGGATCAAATTTTATCTGATGAAAATGCCACACTTGCAAGTAAACAAATGGCACTTGCTCAAAAAAATGCTATATCTGACTTAACTGAAAAAGAAGTACTATTAGAAGTAGAAGTTATCAATATGGGATATGAAGATGCATTCGTTCATTGCACTGAAAATGGAGTAGAAGTTTATATTAAAGCTGATGAAGAAAGTGCAACAGCGGCAGTTGAGATTATTCAACTTGTTTACTCGCATTTTGAAGATGCATCGAATGTTATTGTAAATTTCAAAAATGACTAATAATTTCTAGAAATAAGGAGTAAATATGTTTAAAATTGTTATTGACAGAAAGAATGATAATAAAACATTAGCCCAATACATCGAATCACTTGCAATATCTATTCAAAGAAAAAAACAATTATTAAATACAAATACTTGTTACATAAATAAAGTACTAGCTTCAAAAGAAGATATTTTAAAAGAAAATGACTTGTTAGAAATAGACTTGTCAATTTTTGATATTCAAAAGTATAAACCAATTGAAAGTAATTTAACTATTTTGTATGAAGATGATTACTTAATTGTAATTGATAAACCATCGGGATATATTGTGTATGATCCAGAAGATTTAAAAACATCAGTTTGTAATTTTCTTCGATATTATTTTAAAAAATATAAAAGAAAATGTGAGATTATTCCAATACATCGTCTAGATATCGATACAAGTGGTTGTTTAATCTTTGCTAAAGATATTATTAGTGCATCTAGCCTTTCACGTAGTTTTGAAAATAACGAAGTTGTTAAAAAATATGTAGCAAAGGTTAGTGGTGTGATTAATAACGAAGGAATTATTAATAAAAATATTGGTAAAGATCGCCATACTAATAACAAAATGGCTACTTGTGAACATGGTAAACATGCACTTACAAAATATCGATTAATTTGTACAAACAAACAAGTATCGCTTGTTGAGGCAATACCTGTTACCGGTAGAACCCATCAAATACGTGTTCATTTAGCTTCAATTGGTAACCCAATTATTGGTGATAAAACTTATGGTAGTAAAGTAAGTAATAATCGTATTTTACTTCATTGTCAATACATAACTTTTACTCATCCAATAAAAGAAAAGACATTGACGGTTTATGCGCCAATGCCAGAAGAATTTAAAATATAAGTAGCGCATTTGCGCTATTTTTTTATGTGAATTTTAGTTTTCAAATTTTTTTATCCCATTATTTTCTTCATATAGATAAATATTTCAATTAACTTATAGTTATGAAAAGTAAATTATGTAAGTAATAACTTTAAAAAAATAAAAAAGCCTTCTTTAAAAGAAGGCAATGTTTTTTAATGCCTAAGAGTTACCAAAAGGTGCATAAAGTGAGGTAAGAACGACTAAAAGTACACCATTTGATTACGATATTCGTTTACATAAAAATTCAAATAAATTTATTTCGCCATCTTGACATATGATATAAAAAATTGTAACAGTTCTGCTGTCCACTGCAGAAAAGATACACGCTGATGCGTGATGAGATACAGCCACACAGGGGCTGATGATATTCTCGTCACGGAAGATGATGCTGAATTGTGTACTGAATTTCAGTAGCCCGCCCTTTTTAGATTAACGGTTTTTATATTCGTTGATAATTTCTAATAAGATTCTCTTGTATTTTTCGCGCAAACCATAATCATCACAGCACTCTTCAAAATCATCAGCGCTAGAGATATTATCAAAGATATTACAAAAAGTGACCGGAGAAAATCCATCCGTTGCAGTTCCGGTTACCGAATCATATACACCCTCAAGCCGCTTTAGGGGAACAAAATCAAAACGCGTGTGATCTAATACAAACTTCGCTAAATCATATCTGTTTTTTTCTTTGTTTAACCAACTTTCGAGTTCTTCGATGGTCATAGAAGGATCGCCATTTTTAATTCGTTCTTTACATTTGTTTATCCGGCTTTCTATTTCGCCTAAGTACATTTCTTCAAAAACTTCTTTATCTACTTCAATATTTACTATTTCATCAAATAGAGAAGTGTCATTAATGTCGAAAATGGGTTTATTACCCACCCATGCCGGATTTAAAGTTCTTATTATGATAAGTTGAACGTCCTTGTTAGGATATTTACCTTCTTTATTCTTCAGGTTCAAAAACGCATCAACATATTCGTTTTTATAGGTATCGTCTTTGCCATAACCACTCTCGATATTGTCGAAAACTATATTCGACTGATCGAAATAGCCATAGTAGTTTGTTTTTCTCAAAAAGCCTTGAGGATCTTCGTCATTAAAATAAGCAGGTGAACGCAGACTATATGTAAATCCTATTTCTTTTTGTTCCTCCAACCACTCTTCAATCACGCTTTTAACATAATCGTCTAATTCGCTTACAAATAAAACAGAATACACTTTGCCATTTGATAAACAGCTGCTGTATTCATCCAAAACGGATTTAATTTGGTTAACTTTAATGGTTCTCATTATGTTATCTCCTTCTAAATTAAATTCTTAATAGCTGTATCTTAATTTTCCGAAATTCGGGACAAAGAAAACACCTATTAATGCATTATACCACGCCCACGCGTGATTGTCAATAAAAAACGAACCTCTGTCGGTAGACAAAAGTTCGTTTTTATTTGGAGGCTCCGGCCGGATTTGAACCGGCGATCAGGGTGTTGCAGACCACGCCTAAAATTTGCCATCCATAAAAGTAAAAGTGCATACATTAGAGATAGATTTGCATACCCCTATAACTACTCGATTAATTCTAATTTAGCTTTCTAATTTAATCCAAAATCTTTGTTGAACTTCTCCATCTTCATCAAGGAATTCATTTTCTAATATTCCACCATTTTTAATTATAGATTTAGCGGATGCTATATTAGACTTATCACACACCATTAATACTTTTGAAATTCCTAGTTTTCTACATTCAATTAATGATAAACGAATCATCTCGGTAGCATAGCCTTTTCTTCGTTCTGATGGTCTAATCCCATCCCCAATATGTCCAGCATATTGTAAAAGATAATCATTTAGATAATGTCTAATGTTTACAGCACCAAGTAAAATATTTCTTTCTTCATCTAATAAGAAAAACACCGAATTTGGAACTTTGCCATCTTTGGGTTCGATTAATTCTAGGTTTTCTAAATAATAATCAAAGTCATGATAATCATTTTTAAATATAGCCCAGGGTGAATGGTTTGTATGATTGACTTCTTGATCTATCTTCCATTCATCAATCATTTCCGCTAATTGATTATAATATTCTTTTGTCAGTTTAATTAATTTTACATTCATTACACTCGCCTACAAATTCTAAATTATCAGTCAATTTTTACCATATAAATTATATCAAAAAATAATTAAAATGTCCATTAATGCGAGACAACAAAAAAGAATCCACTTTCGTTGGGTAGGATCCTCACCTGATTAACTGCCATAATCTGCGTACAGCTATCTATTACCGCCCATAGGTACTTAAATGCGGTGCAACACCATAACTTCGCGTAATCTAGGAGGCAATCTTAAAAAGATGGATAATCCTTAAATTGTTACCGAATAGTTATAAAGTTATAAAATCTCTGCAGTTCCTTAATTAAATCAGTCACTAAACTTCAGTTATAAAAACAAAAAAATACCATCTTTTAACAAGACTGGTCAGACTTGAACCCTATAAAAAGCAAATAAAAAAGGCTTGATATATTGTATCAAACCTAATCTTCTTAAATGGAGGCTCCGGCCGGATTTGAACCGGCGATCAGGGTGTTGCAGACCCACGCCTTACCGCTTGGCTACAGAGCCATTTCGTAGCATTAATATTATATCAAAATTATTAAACATTTGCAAGTATTAAACTAATTAATTTAATTATTGGTAATTCTTATTAATAAAAATGATATTGATTAGACAAAAGATTGATTTTATGATAGAATATTAAAAAATATAAAAATTGAGGAAAAATATGAAAAATAAAATTATTACCCTATTAATGCTTATTGTAAGCTTATTTATGATTACAGGATGTAAAGCAAAAAAAGAAGAAAAATTGAAGATCGAGCTTCAAGGTGCACTTGACACACTTGAACTTTCCGATTCTGTTTCAAATAGCATTAATCTACCGAATGAGGTTAATGGATATCAAATAACTTGGAACAGTAATAATGAGAGTATTATTTCTATTGATGGTGCTGTTAATCCAGCATTAGAAGATGTTGAAGTAACTCTTATTGCAACAATATCTAAAGATAGTGTTTCTCTTAGCAAAGAATTTAAAGTAACTGTTATTGGCAATGATCCGACAAAGGTTATAGAAGATGCATTTACAAATATTATAATTCCAAATACTACTGATGTAAATATTGATTTACCAGCGCAAATTAATAATTTAAATATTACATGGTCAACTTCTGACAAAAATGTTATTTCTAATCGTGGAATTGTAAAACAAGGTGCTGAAGACGTTGAAGTTATACTTAAAGCAACAATCAATTACGAAGGAATAACAAAGTCAAAAGAATTTGTGGTTACTGTTTTAGCAAATCCAGTTTATAAGGAAATTGATAATTTGTTAAGCGAACTTGTTATTCCCCTTGAAACTTATGAAAACATTAATTTACCAACAACGTTTAATGGTTTAAATATTACTTGGAAAACATCAAGATCAACTTATCTTACAGCTGAAGGCGTTGTGAATCGTAGTGCTGAAGATCAATTAATTTTATTAACTGCCGTAATAAATTATAATAATATTAAAATAGAAAAATACTACGATGTAACTGTTAAAGGTTGGACTGATGCCGAAAAATTAACAAAAGTTTTAGAGTCACTAACATTTAATGAAACTTTAAGCTATGATTTAATTTTAAGTACAAAACTTGGCTATGATTCTGTTGCAATATGGCAATCAAGCAATCAAGATGTTTTAACAAATGAAGGTGTTTACACTTATGATGAAAATGTAAAAACTGTTACTTTAACAGTTATTGTAAAGTTAGGAAGTGAAGAAATGCAAAAAGAATTTGATTTTTCTTTAAAACCAAAAGAAGAAAATCTAAAAGAACACTTAGTTATTGAAAGAGCAGAAGAACTTAATACAAGTAAGTTTAATAATGTTGAATTAGTAGAAAACAAATTAGTATTAAAAGCTGGTGCAAGTATTGGAACCTATGAATCTGGTGTAATTGAAACAAAAGAGTTTACTAGCCTTGTTGCATCGTGGGCCGCAATCTCTTCAACAACAGCTACAGTTGAATTACAAGTTAAAGTTCGTGTTGGAAGTGTTTGGAGTGATTATATTTCATATAAAGAATGGGGGTTAGGTCTACAAAATGCTTGTTATGACCAATCTAATTCCTTAATTAAACTTTCAACTGATGAAGTTATGGTGCTAAACAATAAAAGAGGTAGTGCTATAATGTATAAAGTTACTTTAAGAACTACGCAAAATACAACTCCAGAACTATCTTTAGTATGTTTTGCATTAGAAATTCCTGGTCATACTCATCAAGTTGATATTTCTTCATATCCTCGTTCTGTAATTCATGATGTTCCAAAACTATATCAACAAGTTGTACCAACAATTGGTAATTCAATTTGTAGTGCTACTTCATCAACAATGTTATTAAAATATAAAGGTGAGTCATTTACTGAATTTGATGCTGAATATGAACATCGTTATATGGCATCAATTGTTCGCGACTATGGTAATAAAATCTATGGTAACTGGGTTTATAATACTGTTGCAATGAGTGGGTATGGTTATGATGCTTATGTAGCTCGTTTTTATTCTATTAATGAGCTTGTTGAACATCTTGCAACTGTCGGTCCATGTGCTCTTTCTGTTAAAGGACAAATGACATCGGATCAAAAGAACTACTATACTAATGGACATTTGATTGTTGCTATTGGTTATGAAATTCTAGATAATGGTGAGATTGTAATTGTTTGTAATGATCCAAATGTATCTGTTGTGACATGTCGTTACTCATTAACAGTAATGAATAATACATGGCGTAATATTGCTTATGTAATTGAATAAATAAAAAGTTATGCAAATAATGCTTGATTTCGGTATCCACCAGAGTCAAGCATTTTAATTTGGCTTGAAATCTTTTATTATTATAAAATTCACTATATTACAACTTTTAATTTTTATTCTTTTAAAATATTTATTCTTCCCATAATAAAAATGCCTCCAAAGTAAATAGTGAATAATTTAATTTTTATTCACTGTCTACTTTAGAGACATTATATCATTATTAGCTGCCTTTTCTTTCAAGTGTTTGATAATCAGGATCGTCTGGAGTGATACCTGCTAAAATTTGCATTTCATGATATGCACGTGATTGAATATCAAATATCGCATCATTTTTTTCTAAGCTATTATCAAGGTACATTAATTCACCAACTTTGATAGTTACTAACGGTTCTTTCTTATTATATAAGGCAAATAAACCTTTACGAGGTCTAAAAGAAATTGCCATTGGTAAAACTGGTAAATTATGTTTATAAGCTGTTTTAAAACAGCCTTTTTTAAGAGGTCTGATATATGGATAATAATACCACATTGATCCTTCAGGATAAACGTGTAGCCAGCGTCCATCTTCAACAATATCATCAATTGCTTTTTCAAAAGTTTTTATTGCTTTTAGCTTTTGCGGGATTGGAACTCCCCCCATTATGCGAATGAAATATCGATTAGGTCCTTCAAAATTAATTGGCCATGCCATAAAATATTCCATTTTAGGTCTAATAGCACGTGTAACAACAAGATAATCCATTGGGAAGACATGGTTACAAATCGTCATAACTGATCCTTTTAATTTTTTAGCTTTGCGAACATTCTTTCTCCCTTCAACTTTTACCCCATAACGTAAATACATAAAAGGATATAAGAAAAGGTGAATTAAGATATTTGCGAAAAATCTTAAAACATGGTAAAAGAAAGTATTATTATAATAACGATGATTTTCATCAAAGTTAGTATCAACTTGATGTTTTACAAATAACATATGTTGATCAGGTTTTTCAGGGTATGTGTATCTTGATATATCAGGTTTAAATCTCATAAAACACCTCTTTAATTAATTATACTAAAAGATGCCATAAAAATCAAATTTATAACATATAATTATCATTAAGTAAATTTTAATATTTTATGTTACTATTTAAGTAGATAAAAAAATAAAAAAATAGTATAATATAAAAATGAAAAGAGATTATATTCATAAAATACGGAGGTATTATGAAAAAAACTTTATTATTATTAACAATGTTATTCTTTTCACTTGTTCTTGTAGGATGTAAACCAAAAGAAGTAGTTGAAGAATTTGACCAAACAAAAATTGATAATGTTATTAATTTAATTGATAATTTGCCATCAAGTTTGGAAATAAACGAAAATTCTAAAGAACAAATTGAAAATGCCCGTTCTTCTTATGAAGCCTTACTACAAATTGAAAAAGATAGAGTAACTAATTATAGCAAACTTACAAGTGCTGAGGCAAAATTAAAACGCGTTTTAGATCAAAGAGATGAAGATTTGTTAGAAGAAATTGCCCAAAAAATTAGTGAGCTTCCTAAAGCAGATTTAATTACAGTTAATGACCGTGCAAAAGTTGATGAAATTGAAAACTTGATTTCTAAATTATATTTTGTTGACCGAAATCAAATCCCTAACATTTTATTATTTGATATTGCTAAAGATCAAGTAGCATATTTAGAAAACGAAATTATTCTTAATCAAATGGCAGCTGAAGTAATTGAAGCTATCAATACTCTTCCAAATATTAATGATCTGACTTTAGAAGATGAAGAAGCTGTAAAAGCGGTTCGTGCTAAGTATGATGCTATGTTAGAAGAAGCACGTTATAAAGTAACAAACTACAAAGTTTTATTAGAATTAGAAGATGTTATTAAGACTTTAAACGAATTTAAAGATTTTGACCCTCGTGATGTATTAAATTGCCTAAGTGATATTTTAACATCAAATAGTAATGACTTAATTATTACTGAAGGTGAAAACTTTACCGTAAAATGGGAAAGTTCAAATGAAAAATTATTATATTTTGAAGATGGTCATGTCAAAATCTCTAAAGTTTATCAAACACATCGCAAGCAACATGTTAATGTTACTGCAAAAATTACTCTTTCTAATGATGAAGTTGTAACTTTAACTAAACTCGTTACTGTTGAACCAGTAATGTTTGCGCCAATGCCTTCTACTCCAGTTGCAACATATTTCCAATCAGGAGCTTTAAGTAACTATACTAACTATAGTGAGCGTTATTTAAAAGAAGGGACACTATTCTCTGATAAAGCAAAAGATGTTTTAGATATTATTTATTATGCATTCGCTAACTTAGATGAAGCAGGTAATGTTCGTTTATCTAACCTTGATATCGTAAAAGAATTAAATGCGATGAAAGCATATGATACTCGTGTTGTTCTTTGTATTGCAGGTGTAAGTTCTGAGGCAAGTAAAATCTTTACTAATCTTACGGCTGATGACGCAAAACGTGCAGTATTAGTCAAGAATATCATGGATGCAGTTGAAATTTATAATTTTGATGGTGTTGATATTGACTGGGAATCAACTGGAAGTGCCCCAGTTGTTGCGGTATCAATGAATAAACTAATGCGAGATTTACGTAATGAAATGGATGCTCGCCAAGATCCAAACGGAACTCCTTACTTATTAAGTGCTGCTGTACCTGCATCAAGTTGGGGAGCAGGTAAAGACCGCTTTGATTTTGCAACATTAAACAAATATGTCGATTATATTAATATGATGTCTTATGATATGAACAAAACAACAAACGCAACTCACTTATCACCTTTATATATTTCTTCTTATGATGGTGGTTATGGATTTGGTTGTGATTACGGTGTTGAATTATTTACATCACGTGGTTTAGATAAAAATAAGATTATTATTGGTTCTGCAGGCTATGGCAAATCATATCAAGTTAATTCGACTGTTTTAAGCGATAAGTATCCGGGTTTAAGTGCTAGTGCTTCACTTATGTACTTAAATGGAATTCCAGGAGCTCACGCTAGTGGTACATTATTCTATAACGCAATTTCTAAACTATTAAAGAGTAGCCAATATGTAAAATATATTGAATATAATTCTAAGGGACAATTAGTTGGATCTTTCTTATTTAATGCCCAAGCAAAAATCTTTGTAACATATGATAGTGAAGAAGTAATTGAAGCTAAATATGAATATGCTCAGGCGAGTGAAGGTATGGGCATTATGTGTTGGGCTTATACTGAAGATACTGCTGATAATTTTGTAAATTCAATTTATAATGCAAAAAACAAATAAACCAAAGGTTAAACCTTTGGTCTTTTAAAAATAAAAAAAGTCTTCTTACGAAGACATACTTTAAAAATGGTACACCCTCAGGGGCTCGAACCCTGGACCCACAGATTAAGAGTCTGTTGCTCTACCAACTGAGCTAAGGGTGCATATAATTCTTATTTATTATATAATATATTTGTGTTTTTTTCAATGAAAATGATAAATAAATCTAAATATTTTATAAATTATTTATGCGATGTTTCTATATCAGTATTAATGACTTGAAAATTTGCACAAAAAATGGTAAAATAAGTATAGGTGAAAATATGAAAAATAAATATTTAAAATTATGTGGAATTATTATTTTTAGTTTTTTATTAGTTTTTACAAATAGTTGTAAAAAACCTAAACCTGAAGAAGCAGTTCCTCAAGATATTATTCTATCTATTTTGTCAATAAATGACTTCCATGGTCAACTTGAAGAAGTTGATGGCGCAACAGGCGCTGCTCGTATTGCCGGATTTATTAACGAAGTACGTGGTGAAAATCCTGATTCTACTGTTGTACTTGCTGCTGGTGATATGTTTCAAGGAACTGGATTATCAAATGTTGGTTATGGGAAAGACGTTATCACCTTTATGAATATGTTGGATTTTGATGCCATGACAATTGGAAATCATGAATTTGACTGGACATTAGATAAAATATTAGAATATCGTGATGGAAATCCTCAAAATGGAGAAGCAGAATTTCCATTCTTAAGTACTAATATTCATCAATATTCAACTGGTGGATTACCTAAATATATTGACGAGTATACTATTATTGAACGTAAAGGTTTAAAAATTGCAATTATTGGCTTTATTGGCGAAAACCAAGAAGAAGATATTGCCCCTTCTATGATTGCTGATTACTCTTTAGAAGCTCCTCTTGAAGAAGTACGTGAAAATATTAAAGAGGCTCGTACAAATGGTGGTGCTGATATCGTTATTGTTATGGGGCATGAAGATAACTTAAAATTAAATAATTCACTTGCTAGTGGAACTGGTGATTATGAAGTTAATGCAATTATCAATGCTCATTCTCATGATTTAGAAAATAGTCGAATTTACCGAAAAGAAGATCAACAATATGTTCCTGTTGTTCAATCTAAGTCAAGTGGTGAATATGTTGGTCAAACGACATTAACAATTGATCCGATAACAAAAGACGTTAAGAATGCTGCCGTTAAAAATGTTCGTATGACATCTAATCGTGTTAAAGATAGTGAGGTTGAATCTTTTGTTACGAGTGTTCGTCAAAGCTATGCGCATATCTTTGACCGTCAGTTGTGCATTGCAGGTGATTCTATATCACGTGTTCAAGGAACAAAATGGGCAGTTAAAGCTTTATATGATTACGCAAATCGTGAATATGAAAAGATTGATTTAGCATTTATTAATTCTGGTGGTATTAGAGCTAATGCTTTCCCAATTAATAAAGATGAAGTTATTACGGTTAATCATGTTTATCGTATTATGCCTTTTGATAACATGGTTAAAGTTACAGAGTTAAATGGTAAACAATTGATTCATGCAATGAAAATTAATGATATCGTTGTTGGTGGCAATTACTATGTTTCTAATAATAATTACTATGTAAATGGTGAATTAGTTGTTGAAGATGCTATTTACCGAGTAATTGCTGTAGATTATGTTTTTGATAATACTAGTTATCCATTCGTAAATGGTAATAATACCATTATAACAGAAATATTATTTAGAGATATTTTGATTAATGAATTAGAATTATTAGGCCAAAATAATGAGAATTGGCTTTGTTAGGAGAAAACTATGAGTGAAAAAATTATTTTAACAAGTGATAGTGCATGCGACTTATCGCCTGAACTTATTAAAGAACATGATATTCGAATTATTCCACTTCATGTAAATTTTGAAGATGTGGAATATGATGATGGTGTTAATATTGATTTAACAAAAATGTTTGCAAAAGTTGAAACTTCAGGTAAATTACCAAAAACATCTGCAGTTTCACCTCAAGAATTTGTACAATTTTTTTCAAAAATTAGAAAAGAAGAACCGGATGCTCATATTATTTATACTGGTATTGGTTCGGCTTTATCTTCTACATTCCAATCTGCACATATTGCTAAAGATATTTTAGATGATGATAAAATTCACTTAATTGATTCTAAAAATTTATCAACTGGTATTGGCTTAGTACTATTAAAAGCTTCAATTTATCGCTCTTTAGGTTGGGGAATTGAGAAAATTATTCGTAAACTTAATTTATTAATTCCTAAAGTTAAAGTACAATTTGTTATCAAAACTTTAGACTATTTACGTAAAGGTGGAAGATGTAAAACTATTACATTTATTATTGGGACATTACTTAAAATTCGCCCAATGATTGCGGTAAGAGAAGGAAAACTTGTTGTTGGACGTAAAGTTATTGGAACAATGAAGAAGGCTTGTCTTGATATGATGAAGTTATTTGAACGTGACATTGATAAAATTGATCCAGAATTTGTCTTTATCACTCATTGTTCCGGGGAAGAAAGTGTTCCAGTTTTAAAAGCAGAAGTGGAAAAACACGGAACTGTTGAAAACTTATATGTAACTGAGGCTGGTTGTACAATTGGTAGTCACTGTGGCCCTGGTTGTATAGGTATTTTATATATTTTAAAAGATGAAAATGTTGAATTAGAATTTGACGAAGAACAATAAAATTAAAAAGTCTCTTTGAGACTTTTTTAAACGAAAGGAGGGCATATGAATAAAATTAATAAAGTAGAACTACTTGCACCGGCAGGTTCGTTTGAAGCATTTTTAGTTGCTATTGCATCTGGTGCAGATGCAGTTTACATCAGTGGTAAATCATTTGGTGCTCGTGCTTTTGCTCCTAATTTTACTAATAATGAAATTAAAGAAGCAGTTCGATATGCCCATATTCTTGGTAAAAAAGTATATGTTACGATAAATACATTGATTTATAATCATGAGCTAGAGGAATTAAAAGATTATATTAATTATTTATATGATTCAAAAGTTGATGCTTTAATTGTTCAAGATTTAGGCGTTGTTAATTTAATTATAACTCTTCATCCCGATTTCATTATTCATGCTTCAACCCAAATGAGCATTTATAATGAAATTGGCATTAAGAATATCCAAAAAATTGGTATTAAGAGAGCCATTTTAGCAAGAGAAGTACCTCTTGAAAAAATCAAAGAACTAACAAAATTAGGAACTGAAATTGAAATTTTTGTTCATGGTGCTTTATGTTATGCTTATTCAGGTAACTGTCTTATGAGTTATGCGATTGGTGGAAGAAGCGGAAATCGCGGAGCTTGTGCTCAACCTTGTCGCAAAAAATATACTCTTCTTGAAAATAATAAACCACTTGTAAAAAACAAAAGTATGTTATCAATGAAAGATTTATCGGTTATTAATAATATCGATAAGATTTTAGAAACCGGAGTTACATCTTTAAAAATTGAAGGGCGTATGAAAAGTCTTGAATATGTCCAAACTATTGTCAAACTTTATCGAAAGAAAATTGATGAATATTATAATAATAATTTTACAATTATTACCCCTGAGGAAGAAAAGACAATAAAAGTAACTTTCAATCGTGGCTTTACTAAAGGATATTTACTAAATGATCATAATATTAATCGTACAGATTATAATAATGTGAATCATCGAGGAATTGAAATTGGAAAAGTAATCCGTAAAAGTAATAAGAAAGTAAGTATTAAATTGTCTGATTCACTTTCATTTAATGATGGAATACGTTTTAAAGGACAAAGTGAAGTAGGCGCTTATGTAAACGAAATGTACTTAAATGATAAGTTAGTTAAATTTGCTCCTAAGAATAGTACTGTTACCCTTATTCTTAATACACCTTGTAATGTTGGAGACACAGTTTATAAAACAGTCGATATAGCTTTACAAAATCAAGCTAAAGAATGTGTTAAAAACTTTCCGTTAAAGAAAAAAATAATAATAAATGTTGATATTTCTTTTAATCAACCATTGAAAATTGAAATGATTTGTGATGATTTTAAAGTTTGTTGTGAGTCAACAGTCTTACGCGATAAAGCAAATAATCCTTTATCGATTGAACGTATTGCTACGCAACTTAATAAACTAAATGATACTTTATTTTATGCCGAAAAAATTAATGTCAATTATGATGGTTTAGCTTTCTTTGTTATAAAAGATTTAAACGAACTTCGTCGCTTAGCTGTTTCGAAAATGGAAGAATTACTAATTAATCAAGTCGAACGCTTAGATAATGGTTTTAATTTGCAAATTAATAATTTTATACCTCATTCTGATGTTGTTGTTGATGTTGTTGTTAGTAATAAAGAACAATACAATATTTGCCAAACCCTTGGTATTGATAATATTTATTTTGATGATAATTATTCTGATCGCTTTCAAAATACATTAAATGATAAAGGAATTATCCATAATTTAGGTCAGTTCGCAGATGGAAATAATAAATATCTACCCTCTATTTATATGAATATAATAAATAATGAAAGTTTAAAAATACTTAACAAACTTGGGTTTACCAAAACATATCTTTCAACTGAAGTTTCGATAGAGGATGTTAAGAAATTCGATAAGAATTTGCTTGATCTTGGTTATTTTGTATACGGAAAAGAAGATTTAATGGTTTCTAATCAATGTTTTATTGCCTCATCATTAGGATATGATCACAAGAAATGTTTTGCATGTCTTAAAAATAAATATGAACTAATTGATGAGTTCGGTAATGCTTTCCCAGTTTTGACTGAAGTTAATAATTGTGATGTTCGTATTTTAAACTTCGATACAAGAAATGAAATCTTCAATATTAAAAGATTAATTAATTATGGTATCAATAGATTATTAATTATATTTACTGTTGAAACAAAAGAAGAAATAGAAAAAATCATCAGTCTTGTTAATAGAGAAATAAATAGATAAAAAACAGCAGGTTGAACCTGCTGTTTTTAGTCATTGTCTAAATTTTCAAAACCAATTTTTTTCTTTTGAATTATTTTTTTCTTTTCTTTATAGAAAAGCATTACAATTCCGGCAATAATTATCATAAATAATGAATAAATAAATAATAATTTTAATGATTGTTCAGAGAACAACTTCATCCAAAAACCGGCAAGAATTGGTGTTATTGTTTGAGCAACCATTGAGAATGTATAGTATAAACTTGTAAATCTACCAATTGTTTTAGTTGATGATAATTCTACAATCATTGGATATGAGTTGGCATTAATTAAAGCCCATCCAATCCCGATTATCGCAACAAATCCATAAATAATATAGATTTTGTGTTCCCAATTAACACCATCCGGATTTGCCTCTGTGTAATAACTATAATCACTCTTGAATACACCAAAGGCAAGTAGGGTGATTATTATACCAATAAATGCAATCATCATTAAGCAAATTCCCAGTAAAATGGTCCATTTTCTTCCAATTTTAGCTGGTAAATTTAATAGTAATAAAAATGAAACAAGAGATGAACCGGTCATTATAATAACAATAAGACCTGAGTAAGTAGAATTTCCTAAAACATTTTTACAAAATAAACTTGCAAATGATTCAATCGCATTAAAAGCAAAGAACCAAAATAGTACACCTAATAAAACAATTATTAGATTTTTTTTATCAGTTTTCGATAATTTTTCTCCACCTTCAACATCTGAGAATGCTTCGCTATCTTTTTCACCTTGTTCAATATCTTTTGCAGCTTCTTTTAAAAGTTTATTTTCTTTGATATTGATAACAAGGATAATAGCTGAAACAAGCATGAATACAGCTGCTATAACGAATGAGAACATTGCTCTGTGTTCTGTCCATACATTGGCTTTTTCATCAACAATTGGGAAAATTTTCATTAATAAACCACCGATAGCTCCACCAACAAAACCAATGAAGTTAATAATACCATTTGCTTTTGAACGAAGTGGCTTTGGTGTAACGTCGGGCATTAAAGCTACAGCAGGATTACGGTAAATATTCATAATAATAAGTACTAATCCCATCATACTTATAAGTAGGAAAATACTAGTTGGTTGTAACCAAAATGCTAAAGCAATAAATGGAAAAGTGATAGCTGATGCAATCATTCCGGGGAAGACATAAATCATTCTTTTACCAAATGAACATTTCGTTTTATCTGATAATGCACCAAATATTGGTAACATAAATAATGCAAGTCCATTATCGAGAGCCATTATAACGCCAACCCATGGTAAAGTATCAGCTTGTTCTTTACACCACCCACAATTAATTAGAACTCTTTCTAACATTAGAGGACAATATTGACCATAAACAGTCCATAGTAAGGTTATTGTAAAGAAGGCCATACCAATAAATATGGTGTTTTTATAATTTAGTTTTAGTTTTTTATTTTCTATAGTCATATAATAACTCCTTAAAAATTATTCTATCTTTATTTTACCAAAATCTACTATAAATGTCAATTTATAGGAAATTTTGTGTTTAAAATTTAAAGTAGCATTTTAAAAATATTATGGTTTAAAATATGATATAATAATTAATTGGAAGAAGTGATGATATGTTATTAGCTTTATTATTAATTTTTATCATTTTTATTTATGTTAAGAGTGATAAAAAAATAAAATTTGAAATTAAAAAGCGTAATAAAACTAGCAAAACAGAAATGATGCTACATAGTAAACGTATAATGTGGAATATCTTCTTATTAGCAGTTCCAATTATGCTTAGTAACTTTTTAAAGTCAATTCACGATGTTGTTGACTTATATTATGTTGGTGAAATTGTTTTACCTGGCGTTCCAACAGATGTTGCTGAAAAAAGTTTAGAAGCTATGTTTAGTGCTATTAATGTTACAACACCAATCATTAATGTTTGTCAAGCTCTAGCAATGGGATTTATGGTTGCAGGATCTGCTTTAATGAGTCAATATTTAGGTGCTGGCAAAAGCGAACAAGCAAGAAAAGTAAGTGCTCAACTATTGTTAATGTGCTTTTTTGTTGGTGTTTTAAGTAATTTATTACTAGTTATTTTTGCTCCTAATATTTTAAGCTTAATGGGCGCAAGGGATCTTATTTACAAATATTCAGTTATTTATGTTCGCTATCGTGCATTTGAGTTAATTGGACTATTTGTTTTCTATGCCTTCCAAGCAACAAGACAGTCTTCTGGTGATACGGTAACACCGGTTATTTTGAATGTAACATCAATCATTCTTAATATTATTTTCTCAGGATTCTTCATCCTTGTCATGAAGATGGATATTACTGGTGCTGCTTTAGGTACAGTTATTGCAAATATGTTGATTATCCCACCTTGTTTATTAATGTTATTGTTTGATAAAAAATCAAGTATCAAACTTTCTATCAAGGATTTAAAACCAGACTTTAAAAATATCTTCAAAATCTTTAAACTTGGCCTTCCAGCAGCTTTATCTCAAGCATTTACTTCTTTAGCATTCTTACTAATTAATAGCTTAATGCTTGGTTTCGAAAGCCATATTGTTGCTGGTATAAGTGGTGGTAACAAGATAAATTCATTATTGTTATTCCCAGCTATGGCAGTTGGTTCAGTTCTTGCAACTTTCGTTGGACAAAATGTAGGGGTTGGTAATCCAAAACGTGCCCAAAGATGTGTCCTTTCAGCCGCTGGTTTATCATTAATTATCACTGGTATTGGTTCGATTTTATTATTTATGTTTAATCGACCAATGGTTAACTTCATTTTAAGAAATACACCAGCTGCAGTAGAACCATGTTGTAGATACATGTATTTCTTAGTTGTTGGTTTACCATTAATGGGACTTTTCCAAGTCTTTATTGGAACTTTCCAAGGAGCTGGAAAAACTGGACTTGGTTTGATTTTATCTTCAATCCGCTTATGGGTTCTTCGTATACCAGTTATCTGGTTTATGATAAATGTTCTTGGTCGTGGTGAATCAAGTGTTTGGTATGCAATGATTATTAGTAACTTTGGTGCTGCTATTATAGGGCTAATCTTGTATTTATTTGTTGATTTTAAACCTGTTATAAAAAATAAGAAAAAGTTAGTTGAGGAATAATATGGCAAAAAATAATATCGTTCTTTATGAACCAGAAATACCCCAAAATACTGGTAACATTATGCGTACTTGTGCAGGTACAGATACTGTATTACATTTAATTGAACCATTAGGTTTTAAAATGGATGAAAAACATTTAGTTCGTGCTGCTGTTAATTATGTACCAAACGTAGATTTTATTATTTATAAAAATTGGCAAGATTTTTTGGATAAAAATCCCAATGGGAAGAAGTACTTCCTAACAAGATACGGCCTAAAAACGCCCCATGAATTGAAACTTGATGAACCAAATGAAACATATTATTTTATTATTGGTAAGGAATCAACTGGAGTTCCAAAAGAAATTTTAAGAGAATATTTGGAAGATTGTATTCGTATTCCAACTAATGATAAGATTCGTTCATTAAATATTAGTAATGTTGCTGCAGTATGTATTTTTGAAGCTTTAAGACAACAAGACTATAATGATCTTTCTCGTTATGAACCAGAAACATTAAAAGGTAAAGACTGGTTATTAAAATAAGTATAATTATTTCTATTACTTTAATAATATTATTGGGGTAATAAAATGAAAAGAAAAAATAAAAAGAAAAAGTATTTTCGAACTAATCCATTAGTTGATAGTACATATCGTGATAATGAAATGGCTCGTCCAACTATTTACAATGATATAATTAAACTAAAATAAAACTGGGAAACCGGTTTTATTTTTTTGTTCTTTCTTTATCTTTATTTCATATTATAATATATGAGGTGAACTGATGAAAGAGAATTTACTTATCGCAAATAAATTCAAGATTATTGGTGATGTTATTAAAATTGAAAAGTTTGGGAATGGATTAATAAATAAAACGTATTGTATTGAAACTACTAAAGAAAAATACATCTTACAAGAAATTAACAATTATGTTTTCAAAAAAATTGATTTATTAATGGAAAATATCTATACTGTAACGAAATATATAAAAAAGAAAAAAGGGAATACATTAGAATTAGTTAAAACGAAAAATAATGAACTAATCTTACATTATAAAGATAAAGTATTCAGATGTTATAAAATGAAAGAAAAAAGTAGAAGTTTTGAAAATTTAGAAGAGAATCACTTAGCATTAAAAATTGGGAAAATTATGAGTTCTTTTCAATATGATTTAGTAGAACTAAATCATCAATCTATTTATCAAACAATTGATTTTTTTCATGATTTAGAACATCGTTATATTGATTTAGTAAAAGCATATCGGTATTGTGAAGAAAGAAGTAAAAAGGTTGAAACAATTAAAATGTTTTGCGATATTTTGAATCAATATAATCAAATTATGGTACTGCCTAATTTAATAAAAAATAACAAGATTCCAAAGCGAATATGTCATTATGATACAAAGTTAAATAATTTTTTATTTGTTGAGAATGGTCAAGATTGTTTAATCGATTTAGATACAGTTATGCCTGGATGTTCAATATATGACTATGGAGATTGTGCTAGAAATATTATCGTTAATGTAAAAGAAGATGAAAGCGAAAGTGATATTTGCATTAATTATAAACGTTTTATTTTCCTTACTATTGGTTATTTAAGTGTAGGAAAAAATTATTTACACAAAATAGAAATTGAGAATTTAATCAATAGTATAAAAGTTATCACCTTAGAACTTTCAATTCGTTTTTTAACCGATTATTTAGATGGCGATTTATACTTTTCGGTTGTTGACGATAAACAAAATTTACGAAGAGCATTATGCCAATACAATATTTATAAAAAGTTTTTGGAAGAAGAAGACAAACTTAAATTAATTACAAATATGATTTACGAAAGATTAACAATTATAAATTAAACAATTGATAAAAAAATCTATTTGTGGTAAAATAAGATGACTAAGTATGCAAGGAGTGAACTTATGAAAAACAAAATTGCAATTATTATCTTATTTATGTTAACTTTGTTGTTAACTGGCTGTCGACCTCAGGAAATTGAACAAATTAAAAAAATTGAAGCAGATTTTATTGTCTATCCCCATATTAAGAGCGATTACTTATATCAACAATCTAGTAAACTTTTAATAAATGGTAATTGCGAAGTTGGTGGTACGATTATTGCATCTTTATATTCAAATCAAGGAGTTAAAATTGCCACAGAATCAACTGTTTCCGATGAATCTGGATATTTTGAAATTGCTTTAAACACTCCAACAGGGAGTTATTCTGAATATTACTTAGAGGTAAAAGATTACCATGGTAAATATGTTAAGACATATCATAATATTTTATTTGGAGAAGTTCATTTATTATTAGGTGATCATTTAATAAATGATAAAGTTCTAAAGCCAATTAATGAAGAAATAAAGGGAACACAAATTTATTATCTTGACTGTACAAATATGAACAATAATTGGGAAAAAATATCTTTAGAAGATAATTCTTTAAACTTTATTGGTGCTTTATCAGAAATATTAATCTCTTCTTCAAAATATAAAAATGTACCTCTTGGCTTTGTTAATATAACTTTTGATAAAACATACATTGAAGAATGGCTTACAGTTAATGATGCTAGTGATAACAAAAGTGTTTTGTCATTCTTGGAAACAACAAATAAATATTATGAAAATGCATATCAAAAAGACCAAATGTCTTATGTTGTAAATAATTTATTATCTAATTTATATAATTATTCTTTTGCAAATATAATTCTTAGCATGGGAGTAAATGATTTTGATGAATTATATGGCAAAATCGATTTAGAAAATTATTATAATATTTATGCAAAAATGTTACTTTATGTTTTAAGAAATATTGAAAATAGTTTCTTTAACTATAACAAATTATCAATTATTCAAACTAATAGTATTGATGTCGATAATGTTAATGAATTAAGAAATATTCAAGCTAAAGTAGCAAATTTAGTTACAAGTTCTGAGTTGATCCCTACTTATGACATTAATACATCAAAAGAAAATGAATTTACAAAAAAATTAGTTAAACGCTATTATGATATAGTTTATGGTAAAAAAGAAATAAGTGAGTATGCTAATCATTTTATTAATGAAGTGGATCATACTCTAACAATTGAACTTAGTAAATCGTCAATCTTTGAATATAATTTTGATAATTTAAAAATTTATGATGAAAATGGTGAAATCATTGATTTTGCCAAAAATAAAATAAAAACTCGCTTTAATCAAATAATTATCGACTTATCATATGAAGAAGAATCAATAGATGATAGCGAGGACAATGATAATACTATTCATTATTATCATATTTCTTGTATTGAATATGCTCAAGATGAAGTAGTAGAAGGAGATATTATTACAAATAATTCGGAATTGCCAGTAATTCCATTTGTAATCGATCTTGATTAAAGAGGTAAAATATGAACCAAGAAACAAACAAGGTATCTAAAAGACATAACACTCGCGCTTTAGCAGTTGGGGTTATGTACTCTTTAGACTTAAATAAAAATTTATATATTGAAGAGGATAAGAATCTTAATTTAGAAAATGCCATTTCTGATGTTCTTGCAATGTCACAAACTGAATTTTTATCTGATGTGTTTCCAACATTATTTAATTTAAATTTTCTTCGATCTTTAGTAAGTAAATGTTATTTTGAAATTGTTAAAATAGATGAAATCATTGCTAATTCATTAGTAAAATACACAATTGATCGTTTATCATATGTTGACCGAGCAATTATTCGTATTGCAACTTGTGAATTATTAATCGGTGAAACACCTAAGAATATTATAATTAATGAAGCTTTAGAATTAACAAGAGAATTATCTAATATTGAAGGCGATAATCAAGTAAAATTTAATAATCGTCTTTTAGATAATATTGTAGGTACAGTTTATGGCAAATAAGTATATAACGGTTTCACAATTAAATCGTTATATTTCATATAAGTTTGATAGTGATAGTAACTTACAAGAAGTCTATTTACAAGGAGAACTTTCAAACTTTAAATATTCTGGAAAACATTGTTATTTTTCAATTAAAGATTCGGATTCTGAAATTAGTGCGATGTTTTTTTATCCTGGTAATCAAACATTATCTTTTAAACCACTTGATGGTATGAAAGTTAATGTTATCGGGCGTGTTCAAACTTATCAAAAAAGAGGCACTTACTCAATTGTAGTTAAGGATATGCAATTAGAAGGTGTAGGGGTATTATATCAACAATTTTTAGATTTAAAGGAAAAATTACAAAAAGAAGGTTTATTTGATCCTTCTTTAAAACTAAAAATCCCAGAATATCCTGAAGTTGTTGGGGTAATAACTGCACCAACTGGTGATGCTATTCATGATATCATTTCAACATTTAATCGCCGTCTTCCAATGGCAAAGATCAAATTGTTTCCAGCCCTTGTTCAAGGCGTTGATGCCCCAAAAGACTTGGTTCGAGCTTTAAAACTTGCCTATGAAGATAAGAGCTTAGATGCTATTATCATTGGACGTGGTGGTGGAAGTTTTGAGGATTTATCATGTTTTAATGATGAAACATTGGCTCGTGTGTTAGCTAGCTCAAAAATTCCAACTGTTAGTGCTATTGGCCATGAAGCTGATTATACAATTTGTGATTTTGTATCATCACTTCGTGCTCCAACTCCTACAGGTGCCGCAATCTTCCTAACTAAAGAAAAGAAAGATGTTATTTCTTTAGTTAATACGTATTCGCTTCGATTAAAAAATGCAATTACCGGAAAACTTACAAATTGTTATAACGATTTAAATAAAATTAGAAATTCTTATGGTTTAAGCCATTTTGAAGAAATTTTAAATAACTATCAAAAAACTTTGGAAGGGTATAATCGTCATTTAGACTTGTTATCACCTGAAAATCTTGTTATTAAAATCAAAAAAGATATTGAAAATAATGTTAAACGCATTGATATTGCTTATTTGAATATGATAAATCGTTTTGAAAAATCGATTAATCTTACAGACCGTATTCATAATTCTTATGAAAATATCATAAAAATTAATGAAAATAAACTTTCCAATAAATTAGATAAGATTGTTTTATTAAATCCTTTTAATATTATGAAAAAAGGATATGGTATTGTTTATCATAAAAATACGATTACTTCATCAATCAAAAATATTAATAAAAATGATGA
>JAZNQD010000005.1:0-9386 GCA_045589955.1 Bacilli bacterium
TAATCAATTAGTAAAATACTATGAAATTAATATAAATGAGTTTGAGAAATTTAATAAATTAACAACTAGAAGTTATAAAATTAATACAAATAATGGGAATAGTTTTTTTCTTAAAGAAACTATTCCTAATGCTTTAGAAAAGTATCATTATCTTTCAAATCAAGGTGTTAATAATGTTTTATATCCAATAACGAATGTTAATAATAAATTTGTAACAAGAAATGATACATTATCTTTTTATCTAAATAATTACTTTGATTCTTTTAATGTGAAAGATGAAGTTAAAGCATCAAATATGATTAAGGAACTTAAAAATCTTCACCAAATGACAACGATTAAAAAACAGCTAAACGTAAATCGTGCTCGCCCTAAAATTGATGAATTAACCAATCGATTAGATTTTCAATTTCGTGTTCTTGAAGATTATGTGCGAGAGATTGAGAAAAAAGAACTTTTTGATTATTCAATGCCAATCTTAGCTAATTATCAGTTTATCCTTAATGCTAAAGCAGAACTAGTTAAATTACAAAGAAGAATCATAAGTTCGGTTAAGAATAAAGAAAGTGTTGATTATTCTTATATCCATAATAATCCTCACTTAGATCATTTATTAAATATTCGAGGGGTAAATTATTTAACTAGTTTAGAAAATGGTAAAATTGGTTTAAGTAGTTTGGATCTAGCGAAAATATACATTGAAAATGAGAACTTAAATATTGACTTTAAGAATATTATTCGTGATTATTTTAAAAACGAAAATAATCTATTTGGATATGACTATTTTCGTTTTCTAGTATTATTTATTTTGATTAAAAGAATTAACTTAACTGAATCAAATTATATTAATAGTACTTTATTTGTTCAAACCTCAGAATCAATTAAAAGATACTTTGCAAATTTTTCAGACAATCAAGAAGAGATTAATTAAAATAAAGACACCAATTACTATTAGTATAATTAAATTAGCCCAACAAAAGAAGAATAAGGTTAAGAATAATTGCCAGATGAAAATACAAATAAGATATCTTAGCAATCCTTTAAATATTGTTCTTAACTTAATAAGAGTATTTCTAAACCAATTTCGCATAGTATCACCTCTTTACATTATATTCATATAAATAGTTGTTATTGCAAAAAGTTTAATTTCTAAAAAAATATTTGCATATATTTTGAGAAAATATTGAATTTGTAGTATAATAATAAAGGTCATAAGGTGATAAGTATGAAATGGTCAGTCCAACAACTTGAAAAACTAACTACATCTTTATATGAGTTTGATTATACTTCTGATTTTTCCGAAGAAATCAAACAAGTAGAAGACATTTTAGATATTAAACCGATTAGTGTTAGTGGTACAATTGAAAGACTTGAATATGGAACTTACCGAGTTAAATATTCTATGAAGGGAATCCTTGTTCTTCAATGTGCTTTGACACTTGATCCAGTTAATTATGAACTAAATTGTGAATATGATGAAGTGTTTAGTACTAAAGATTGTGACGAGTATTTCTTAATTGAAAACAATACCTTAAATATGGATATAGTAATTTGGACTAATATACTAATGGAAAAACCATTATCAGTTACTTTACCAAATGCTTATGAAATATTAAAAGAACGTGGTATTGAAATCATCGAAGACGACGATATTTTTAAGGAGGAGTAATAAATATGGGAGCTATAGCTCAACAACGCCGTGTTTCTAAAACTCGTAAACTTAAACGTCGCACTCATTATAAAATTTCTGCACCTGGTATGGTTAAATGCCCTACATGTGGTGAAATGAAATTAGGCCACCGTGTTTGCCCTGTTTGTGGTTACTATAATGAAAAGAAAATTGTTGAAGTTGAAGTAAAAGAAACAGAAAAAGTAGAAGAAAGCACTACTCCTAAAAAAGGAAGAAAAGCTAAAAAGGAAGAAAAATAGTTTTTAGCTAATGCTTTTATTTTAATGAAGCGCATCGGAGGATGCGTTTTTTCATTTTTGTGGTATAATATTTACAAGGTGATTATTATGGAATTAAAACATTATTCAGTATTATTAAACGAAAGTATCGAAATGCTCAATATTAAACCAAATGGTATTTATGTTGACTGTACTCTAGGTGGGGGAGGACATTCAAGTGAAATTCTTAAAAGATTAAATTCAGGCCATTTGTACGCATTTGATCAAGACGAAGATGCAATAAAATTAGCTCGTCCTCGATTAGAAGCTCTCCATAAACCATTTACTATTATAAAATCAAACTTTGTTAATTTAAAAGAAGAATTAAATAATCTTGGTATTACAAAAGTAGATGGTATTATTTTTGACTTAGGTGTGTCAAGTTTTCAATTTGATCTTCCAGAAAGGGGATTTAGTTATCGGTTTGATGCACCACTTGATATGCGTATGGACCAATCAGTTGATTTTTCGGCTTATGATATTGTCAATAACTATAGCCTAAATGATTTAACTAAAATCTTTTATGAATATGGAGAAGAAAAATTCTCGCGTCAAATTGCTAAGAAAATAGTTGAAAAAAGAACTGTTAAACATATTGAAACAACATTTGAACTCGTTGATATTATAAAATCGGCTTTACCTGCATCTGTATTACGTAAATCTGGTCATCCTGCTAAGCAAGTTTTTCAAGCATTACGTATTGAAGTTAATCATGAACTAGATTATTTAAAAGCAGTGCTAAATGATGCATTAGAACTATTAAATATAGATGGGGTACTTGCAGTAATTACTTTTCATTCTTTAGAAGATCGTATTGTTAAGTTAGCATTCAAAGACAAAACAACCCTTAAACTTCCAAAAGGTATTCCTTTTATTCCGGAAGGTTATAAAGTTAATTATGAATTGATTAATAAAAATGTAATTATACCTTCATCAGTTGAGCTAGATGAAAATAATCGTTCACACAGTGCCAAGTTAAGAGGCATTAGAAGAATATAAAAAACTTATGTATCAAAAGATACATAAGTTTTTTTTCTATTTAAAAAATGCGAAAGAATAACTAAATAATTTTGAATCAGTTGGTTCTAAGAAAATAATATCTTTTTTATGTTCAAAAATTCCATCATGATCACTTGGGTCTGCGCAACCATGCCATGGTTCAATACAAATAAAGTTTGCAAAAACATTATTATTAGGTGTCCAAATACCTAAAGAGTTGAAACCATTAAATTTGAAACTAAGTAATTTTGTATTATCTTGATGTAATGAAACTTCATCAAAATTGATATCACATAGAACAATGGCATCAAAATCATAATCTGAATAATTTAATGGAAGAACTTCTAAGTTTTCAAAAGTTTTAAAATTATTATTAAAGTCAATTGTACCTGTAGTTAAATCAACAGCAGGTGTATGATATGTTTTTTTGTTGTTAAACTTTAAGTGATATTCTTCAAATTTCTTATCACTAAGAGGAACTTTAAATGCCGGATGTAAACCTAAATTAAATGGCATTACTTCATTAGAGTTGTTTTTAACAATGATTGTTGATTCAAGTACATTATTAACAAGGACATATTTAACCATAACTTCGAATGCAAAAGGATAAATAGCTTCAGTTTGTTCATTATTAATTAATGAAAAAGTAATAGAATATTCATTTTGTTGAACAACTTTCATTTCAGAATCACGCATAAAGCCATGTTTAGGTAGCTTATAAGGTTGACCTTTAATATTTGTTATATCATTTTTAAATTTTCCTACATTAGGAAATAAGATTGGGGCAGAACGAGACCAATATTTTGGATTAGAATCATGAAGACGATCTTCACCTTCAAATTTTATAGATTTAATTTCTGCACCAATGGAATTAATAGTAACTTCTAATTGATTGTTTTTAATAGTATAAAGCATAATTTACCTCCAAGTATATTATAACAAATTTAAGAATAAATCTTGGTAATAATACTTTTTTAATTAATGTTTTCATATAATCTAATATGAAGAAAAAAGTCATATTAAATAAAACATCATTACCAATGCATAAAAAGAAATTTGCTTTAAGAGTTCTAATTATTTATTATTTAATAATTATGGCCTTTACTTGTATTATTGTCAGGTTAGGTTATATTAAAATATCAATGAATGAAGAGTATTATTTAAAAGCGTTAGAACTCTGGACTAGAACAGCACCAGTAGAAGGTGCTAGAGGAAATATTTATGATCGAAATGGTAAGTTGATTGTCGGAAGTCAGTTAAGACCAACTTTAATTTGTATACCATCACAAGTAACTAATAAGAATAAAGTTGCAAATAATCTTAGTAAAATATTAAATTGTAGTGAAAATGACGTATTAAAACATTTAAATAAGAATGTTTCAGTTGAAATCATAAAACCAGTTGGTCAAAAGATCACAATTGAACAGGCTACAGAAGTTGCAAAGTGTCACTTCAAAGGAATTTATATTGTTGCAGACACGGTAAGATATTATCCTTATGGAAATTTACTAGCTCATGTACTAGGATTTGTTGGTATTGATAATCAAGGATTATCCGGTATTGAATATCAATATAATGACTATCTTAAAGGAGAAAAAGGTGGTATCAATATTTTTACTGATGCACATGGTGCTAACATTGGCGATTTAACAAGTTTTTATGAAGTTGCAAAATCAGGAAATGATTTATATTTAACGATTGATTTAGATATTCAATTATCATTAGAAAGAGTAATCTCTAATTCAACAAGTATGTATAATCCTGAACAAGTTAGTGGAATTGTTATGGACCCAAGAACAAGTGAAATACTGGCAATGGCATCGTATCCGACTTTTGAACCGGGAAATTATCAGAAATATTCACCAGATGTTTATAATCGTAATCTTGCCATATGGTCAAATTATGAACCGGGCAGTGTCTTTAAAATCGTTACTTATTCAGCTGGTTTAGAAGAAAATAAGTTTACACTTGATGAAACTTTCTATGACCCGGGTTATCGAATTATAAGTGGAGTCCGAATTAAAGACTGGAAAGCTGGAGGACATGGTAAAGAAACATTCTTAGAAGTTATTCAAAATTCTTGTAACCCTGGTTTTATGGAAATTGGTGAAAGATTAGGTGTTGAAACATTATTTTCTTATATTAAAGCTTATGGATTTGGGAAAAAAACGGGTATTGATATACTTGGGGAAAGTTCGGGAATTATTTTTAAAGAAGAAAATGTAGGACCTGTAGAGCTTGCAACAAGTTCATTTGGTCAAGGAAATAGTGTTACAATGTTACAAATGATTAATGCAACATCAGCATCTATTAATGGAGGGGTGCTAAATAAACCATATATTGTTTTAAAAGTTTGCGATAAAGATAAAATAGTATATGAAGGTCAAAAAGAAGAGATTAGAAGAGTAATTAGTGAAGATACATCAAAGAAGATGCGCCATGCTTTAGAATGTGTTGCTTCCTTAGGCACCGCAAGATCTGGTTATATCCCTGACTACCGCGTTGGGGGAAAAACAGGAACAGCGTTTTTGTTATAGGCACCCTATTAAAAAAATATTAGTGAATTATAAAAATATTGATTAAATAAGATAAAAAAAGATTGAATTTTATTCAATCTTTTTTAATTTGTGATATAATATTTTTACTTTGTTTTAATGAGGAGGCATGTTATGAGAAATACTAAAATATTAAAAATATGTGCGATACTATTTGCTATTTTTGCTTTTTTGTTTTGTTTACAAGATCAAAATAATAAAAAGGTAGTAAATGCAAGTAGTACTTCTTATGCAAATATTGAAGAAAGTGCAATTTATTTAAGAAGTCAAATGGTTTCACGCTTAAATACTGTTGAAATATTGATTAATGGAAGTCACTTAAACGATAGTGACATTAGTAATCTATATAATTTAGCTATTAAACATACAGGCGTTCCTTATGAAGGAGATTACATAACTGGTAATTTAAATAATTATAGCTACACTATTAATCATCTTACAAATGATGAAATTCTTAGTACTAAAGTTGTATTCACTTTTGATTGGTTATCAACATATGAAATGGAACAAGAAGTAACCAATAAAATCAATAATATATTAGCAGAATTAAATTTATCTGATGCTTCTGACTATGATAAGATTAAAGGTGTTTATGATTATATTACCGAAAATGTTCATTATGATTTATCACATGATCATGAAGTTGAATCTAATGTTCATGATAATACTGTTCACTCAACATATTCAGCAGTAGTATCTGAACTTACTGTATGTCAAGGCTTTTCAACCATGGCATATCGTCTGTTTTTAGAACTTGGTATTGATTCTCGTTACATAACTGGTATGGGAAATAATGAATATCATGCTTGGAATATTGTTAAACTTGATGGTTTATATTATAATATTGATGCTACATGGGATCGTGGATTATCAGTTTTTTATCGATATTTTTTATGTACAGATTATAACTTCCAAGGTCATGAAAGAGATATTGAGTTTTTGTCAAACGATTTTTATCAAAATTACCCAATGGCAGAAGTACCTTATGGGATTTCAGTTGAAGCTTCTGGAAAGATAAATAGCAATTTATCATGGTATCTTGAAGCTAACGGAACTTTAACCATTTCTGGAACAGGAAATATTCCTGCATATTCATATGATTCTGCTCCTTGGGCATCATATCGAAATGCAATTAAAAAAATTGTTATTGGTGAAGGCGTTGTTGAAATAGGTAATTACGCATTTATAAGATGTAATTATACAACAACAGTTGAGTTACCTACAACATTGAAAAGAATTGGAAATTATGCTTTTGATAATTGTCGTTCAGTCAAAGAATTTAATTTACCTGATGGATTAGTATCAGTAGGTACAAATGCTTTTTCAGAGTGTACCGCAATAACAAGCATTGTTTTTCCTGATTCTGTTACCTATGTAGGATCAAGTGTATTTAGTACTTGTTATAACTTAGAATATGTAAAATTATCTTCAGGAATGACTTCTATTCCTGATAGTATGTTTTTTAACTGTGACAGTTTACAAACTATTATTATACCTGATAGTATTACTAAAATAGAAGATACAGTATTTTGTGGTTGTGATGGACTATTTTCAATTATGTTACCAAAACAACTAGCATCTTTAGGCGTTGCAGTTTTTAGCGATTGTACTAAATTACAAGTAATTGATGTCCATGTGGATAATCCATATTTCAACGCAACAAATGGTGTTTTATTTAATGAGGATATGACAAAGATAATTGCTTATCCGGCAGGTAAAACCTATACTTCCTATACTATCCCAGAAGGTGTAACGACTATTGGGTATGGAGCATTTGGAGGTTCAAGATATTTAATATCAGTAAATTTTCCCAATTCATTAACACGTATTGAAGGAAGTGCTTTTTCTGATTGTATCAAATTAAATGAACTTGTTTTTCCTGCAAACTTAACTTATATTGGTCAACAAGCTTTCCATACTTGTAAAAACCTTTATAAAATTTCATTCTTAAATCCTAATACTACATTTGATTGGCATGTATTTAGTAATTGTAAATCATTGGTTACTGTTTCACTACCTTCAAATCTTTCAAAAATTGAAGTTGGATTATTTAGTGGTTGTGAGGCATTAAGATCGATTTATATACCTGAATCAGTTAGCATGATTGATGATGGTGCCTTTGGTCACTGTTATAAGCTTGAAGAAATTACTATTCCTAAAAACGTTAGTTCAATTGGTTATACAGCATTTAGTAATTGTACTTCTTTAAAAAGAGTTTATATTAATGGAAATATTTATTCAGTTGATTGGAATTGTTTTTCAACTTGTACAAACTTAAAATTTGTCCATCTTAAGGGAACTTTCATGGGAATTGATTCATCTGCTTTCAAAGAATGTAATATTACATCTTTATATGTAGATGATCAGTCATTATTAAATAGTATTACTAGTTATAATTCAATTTCTGGTCTTGTGAAAAATTTACAAACAATCGGTATTAATAGTTCACTGACATCAATTCCATCATATATTACAAGTAATTTTACATATCAAAGTATTGTTGAATTTAATGGAGTAGAGTATAATCTATATTCTAAACATACTTGTTCATTTACTACATTATCAAATAATTATGAAAATTGTATTACTTGTCATTCATTACAAGATCGACATATTCATAGTTATAGTGTAAAGATTGTTGATCCAACTTGTATAAGTATGGGATATACTCTTTATACTTGCGCTTGTGGTTATTCTAGAAAAACAAGTTGGACTAATGAATTAGGTCATTCAATGGGTGAGTGGTATGTTTACGAAGAAGTATATTGTTTTGCAGATGGATTTAATAGAAGAGATTGTTCTAGATGTAGTTATCATGAATTAGAAAGAGTATACGCAACTGGTCATTCCTACACATTTGTAATTACTAACCCGACTTGTACCGAAGAAGGTTTTACTACACATACATGTAGTAGATGTGGAAATACACTTAAAGATTCTATTGTTCCAGCTTTAGGTCATGATTTAATTATTAGTTCTGGAATAGATCCAACATGTACTGAAACTGGTCTTACTGAAGGCAGTCATTGTTCAAGATGTGATTATAAAGTAGCTCAAGAAATAATACCAGCCTTAGGTCATAATATGATTATTGACTCCAAAGTAGACCCAACATGTAGTGAAACTGGTCTTACTGAGGGAAGTCATTGTTCAAGATGTGATTATAAAGTAGCTCAAGAAATAATACCTGCCTTAGGTCATAATATGATTATTGATGCCAAAGTCGATCCAACATGTACTGAAACCGGTCTTACTGAAGGAAGCCATTGTACAAGATGTGATTATAAAGTAGCTCAAGAAATAATACCAGCTTTAGGTCATAATCTGATTATTGATGCCAAAGTCGATCCAACTTGTACTGAACCAGGTCTTACTGAAGGAAGTCATTGTTCAAGATGTGATTATAAAGTAGCTCAAGAAATAATACCTGCCTTAGGTCATAATATGATTATTGATGAAAAAGTTGACCCAACATGTACTGAAACTGGTCTTACTGAAGGAAGTCACTGTTCAAGATGTGATTATAAAGTTGCTCAAGAAATAATACCAGCCTTAGATCATAATATGATTATTGATTCCAAAGTAGATCCAACATGTACTGAAACTGGTCTTACTGAAGGAAGTCATTGTTCAAGATGTGACTATAAAGTAGCTCAAGAAATAATACCTGCCTTAGGTCATAATATGATTATTGATGAAAAGGTAGATCCAACATGTACTGAAACTGGTCTTACTGAAGGCAGTCATTGTTCAAGATGTGATTATAAAGTAGCTCAAGAAATAATACCAGCCTTAGGTCATAATATGATTTTTGATGAAAAAGTAGACCCAACATGTAGTGAAACTGGTCTTACTGAAGGAAGTCATTGTTCAAGATGTGACTATAAA
>JAZNQD010000006.1:0-58333 GCA_045589955.1 Bacilli bacterium
TCTATTAAAATTTGTGTATCCATTAGCAGATTTTAGAATCGTTTTGATTCTTGAATTAGCTCCTTCAATAGGACCATTGGAAAGTCTCTTTCCTTGGTATCTAATGAAGGAGTTTTTTATTTCGACTTTCCAATGAATAAGTATAGGGAGACCCTAAACTAATTCACTGGTATACTCAAACCCTAAACTAATTCACATAATCCTCTTTTTTATATAGCAAAAAAGACTATCAAACGATAGTCTTTTTGTTGTTTAATAATTATTTAATATCTTCGTAGAATTTAACAGTAGCAAATTTCATATATGGATTTACATATAAAATACCTAAAATTCCACAACAGAACATAAGGTCTAATAAAATCCAGCCTAAGAATGATAATTGTAGACCGAAGAAACGAGCTTTGTTACCATACATAATTTCTCTACTCTTTGTAATAGCTTCATTAGCACTTAATTCAGGGTTATCTCTTAAAACTAAATAAGTTTGAGAATAACTAAATGTTTTAACAAATGCAATGATTGGACCAGCAAATGGTACACAGAACCATAAAGCTTGATATAATCCCATTAATAACCATGCAACAAAAGTTTTACCAAAATGTTTAAAACCTGCAAATAAATCAACAAATTTTTTGTCTTCACCGTTTAAGCTTTTAACGAAATATTCGTTTAAACCATATTGCATAGGACCAGCTAAAATACCATATGATGCAGTATTAATTGCACCTGAGATTAAAAGCATTGCAACAGGAAGCCATCTGTCATTTTTTAGCGCTTGTTTAGCACTAGCTTTAATTTCAAATCTATTCATAATCTTCTCCTTTAAATATTTATATATCTACTGAGATATATATCTTATTATAGCACATTTTAAAATCAATGTAAAATAAATTAGTTTAGAAATTTTTTATAAAATAAGATGTTATAAATTTATTATCTCATAGAATATATCTAATACAATTAATATGTTGATAAAAATGAATATATGAAAAAAACTATCAAATAGATTGATAGTTTTAGTTTAAGATATTGATAGACGGAATTAATAATGGCTTTCTTTCAGTTCTTTGATATAGATACTGATTTAAACTATTAATTAATTGTTTTTCAATACTTAGAGTATTAAATTTTTTTGTATTTGTTAATACATTCATAAAAATATCTTGTGCTTTTTGTTTAATATCATTATATAATTTTGATAATGATTCTTCATCAATGAAACCAACTGTTTGCATATCAAAATGAACAATATTTTTCTTTGATTTATTCAACGTGTAGTTTAGATAAATCATGCCATCATCACCCATTTTCTTTCGATCCTTAATCGTAGATGCATTTACAGGGGCAAAACCAGAGTCCAAATAGACATTGCCAGATGGAACTCCGTCTTTTATAACTCTTGCACCAGTTTCATTGAATGCTAGAACATCACCTTGTTCTAATACAAAACAGTTTTCTTCTTTAATTCCTAATGATACTGCAATCTTTGCGTGTTCTTTTAACATTGCAACTTCACCATGAGCAGGCATAAAGTATTTTGGATTCATAAATGTTAACATTAATCTAATTTCTTCTTGTGATGCATGTCCTGTTGTATGAGTATCAGTAAGTAATGAGTTTTTGATAATATGAGCACCTGCATGAACAAGTTTATTAATATTTCGGTTAATAAATTGTTCATTCCCAGGAATTGGTTTACTTGAGTAAATAATAGTATCATCAGGGATTAACTTAATTTGTTTATGTGTACCGCTAGCAATTCTTGATAATGCTGCCATAGGTTCCCCTTGGGATCCGGTACATAATATTGTTGTATCGGGGCTAGAAATATCAATCTTAGCTTTTCTTAAATCCCTAGATGTATAAATGAATTGTTTTGGAACGTTGATATATTTTAGTTTAGTTGCAACCTCAATTGTTTGTTCCATACTATGCCCAAAGACGATTACTTTTCTGCCTGAGTTAATACTTGCTTGAAGAATTTGTTGAACACGATAAACGTTTGATGCAAATGTTGCAACAATAATTCTTCCTTCAATATGGCTAAATAAATTATTTAAACTTTCTCCAACTTTTTTCTCACTGATTGAGAAATTAGGAATGTCAGCATTTGTGCTATCTGCAAGTAAACACAAAACGCCTTCTTTGCCTAAACGAGTCATTTTATAGTAATCTGGTTTATCGCCAATTGGGGTGAAATCAAATTTAAAGTCGCCTGTATTTACAATATACCCAAGTCTTGTCTTTATGGCAATTCCAACTGAATCTGGAATACTATGATTTGTTTTAAAAAATTCGACACTAAATGTTTTAAACTTAAATATTTGATCAGTATCAAAATTTGTAATATTATAAGAAATATCTGGGTATTCAGCCATTTTATTCTTTATTAATCCAACTGCAATACCTGTTGCATAAATCATTGGAATATTAACTTCTCTAAGTAGAAAAGGTAAAGAACCGATATGGTCTTCGTGACCATGGGTGATAAAACATCCAACAATTTTGTGCTCATTTTTCTTCAAATGGGAAAAATCAGGAATAATGTACTCAACACCATTAATTGTTCCATCAGCAAAAAGTATACCCGAGTCCATAATTAGTAATTCTTTATTAGTCTCAAGAATATACATATTCATTCCAACAACTCCAAGACCACCTAAAGAGTAGACTTTTATATCACCAGGAGTGTGTTTCTTCTTACTTTGCTTTGTTTCCATAAAATGAAATTAGTCCTCCTTTCTTTATTATTTTTATCAAACTTATTATATCAAAAAAACCGAGAAAAATAAACTAATACGTTAAAAAACATTTTTGCCTAAATTATGATATAATAAAAGAAGAGGTGTAAGTATGAATAATAATAAAGTAATTTTTATTGATTACGATGGTACATTATATCATCGCGAAAATAATAAAATATATGATGAAGTATATAGTTTATTAAAAAAATGCCAAGAAAACAAAATTGATGTATACCTTTCAACTGGACGTACGATGCCATATTTGTTTAATGATTTATTGCTTTTATCATTAATAAAAGGGGTTATAGGAGCAAATGGTAGCTTCTTATATGAAAACGGTAATTATACATTTGATCATTTTATCGATTTTAATGATGTAGTTGATATATATAATTATACAAATAAACACAATATGTCTGTTGTCTTCTTCCACCGAGGAGGGGCCTATTCTTCATTTAAAGATACCGAAAGATATGAAAAGTTTCTATTCTATAATCCAATGCCAACAGTCCAAATATCAGATATCAGGATGATTAAAGAACAAATTGAACTAGTATGCCTATATACTCCAGTTGATACAATTGATCCAATGATTCCTTTATTTAAGAATGTAACAATTTATAAATGGGGAGCAAGTGGTGCTGATATCGTTAATAATAAAGCTACAAAAGGAAAAGCGATTAATCACCTTATTAGGGAAAAAGGTTATCAATATGAGAATACTTATGCCATTGGCGATGGTTTAAATGATATTGAAATGTTTAAAGTTGTAAACACAAGCATTGCAATGGGCAATGCATTAGGTATTGTTAAAGACAATGCTAAATATGTTACGGACACCATATTTGAAAGAGGCGTTGAAAAGGTACTAATTAAGGTGTTAAATGAAAAGATGTAATTGGTGTAATTTAAAAAATGATATATATATCAAATATCATGATGAAGAATGGGGAGTTCCTAATTTTACGGATACCTATCTTTTTGAAATGTTAATTCTTGAATCATTTCAAGCAGGACTTTCTTGGGAGTGTGTACTAAATAAAAGAGAGGCATTTAGAAGTGCCTATGACAATTTTGATATTGATAAAGTAATTAATTATGATGATAATAAAATTGAAACTTTACAAACAAATAGCAATATTATTCGTAATAAACTAAAAATCAAGGCAAGTATAAAAAATGCAATTATCTTTAAAAAAATAGTTGATGAGTTTGGTTCTTTTAAAAACTATCTTAATCAATTTTATGATGGTAATACAATATACGAAAACAATAAAGTTTCTTCAACTTTATCCGATGCAATATCACTTGACTTAAAAAAACGCGGAATGAAGTTTGTTGGGACTATAATTATATATTCATATTTACAAGCTATTGGTATAATAAATTCTCACGATGAAAATTGTGATCTATATAAAAAATAAAAATAATCCAGACATCTGGATTATTTTTCATTAAATACAATTGGTTTTGAATTTTCAGGAATAAAGAAAGGATTATCCTTGTTAATACGATCAACGAATAAAGTTCCAAACAAATGATCATATTCATGTTGGAAAACTACAGCTACATACCCCTTTAATCTAAGAGTTGTTTTCACTAACTTATTATCTAAATATAAATATGTTTCAACAGTCACACGTTTTGAACGATGAACATATCCTTTAGTTTCTCTTGTAACCGATAAACAACCCTCACCACAATCTAAGTAAGTTTGCTCATCAGAATAACTAACAAGTCTTGGATTAACCATTGGGTAAAAGTGTTCATTACCTTTTTCATCAAAAGTGTAAATAACAAGCATTTTTTTATTTATTCCAATTTGTGGTGCCGCAATCCCCACCGCAGGTCTTAAATCATATTTTTTAGCAATCTCTTCATCAATAGAATTAAAGATATAATCAATCATTTCATCCATTGTTTGCATATCTTCTTTAGACATTGGAAGCTTAACAGGTTCACTTTTTGTTCTTAGAAGTTCATTTCCTTCTGTAATTATTTCTTTCATTGTTATCATAATATCACCACATTAATTATATCATAAAAAGGTTATAAAATTTCATTATTTGCATAAAGAAAAGGGACAATGTCCCCCTTATCTTACCAACGAGCAGTACCAATAATAACTAATAAGATAAATAATACAAGAATTAAAGCATAACCATAACCGCCGAATGTGTTATTGTTTCCACAACATCCTGTATTAACTGGTTGACAACAATTGTAACCATAATTAGGTTGACACATATATTTTCCCCCTTTCATATTTTAAGATATTCCAAAAAATAATTAACGAATCAACGAAAACCCAAATTGTAAATTTTTTTGTCTTTTGTTTGTTTTGTGGTATAATAATTACGAAATAAATACTTGAGGTATATCTATGAATAAGAAAAAACAAACAACAAATATGGAAGAAATAGTTAATATTGATTTTGAGTTATTTAGTACAGAAGAAATTGTTTCAATTTTCTCTTTTTATAGTTTAATGGAAAAGAATAATAAACATCCATTAAAAAAAGAATTAGTTCTAAATGCATACCAAAATTATCGTAACATTATCAATAGTATTTCTCTAGAAAAACAATATAATAAACAATTCGAAGAAAAAACAGGGATTTCCATTTATCACGTCATCAAGAATCTAAAAGAAAAAAACTAGTAAACATTTTCACTATCCCTAAAGCCTAAGTAGTTTTCTAAACGTATTACGCGTTTTAATAATTCGCTATTCATCCTTTTTAATTCATTAATTTCGTTTTGAAATCGATTAATATCAGGATAGTTGTATTGTTGTGGATATTGAGGTGGGTATGGTTGTTGCATTGGCGAGAATAATCTTTTTAACATCATTTCACCCTCTTTCAATTTATACTATGTAAGTAGAAGGGAATTTGTCACCTTTTTTAGTTAAAAATAATAGACTAAAGTAGAGGTGATATAATGTCAAGTAGATTAGAGGACTTTCGAAAATTTGTTAGTAAACATCCTGAAGTTCGAAATGAAGTATTAAATGGAAAAAAATCTTGGCAACAAATATACGAAGACTGGACCCTTTTTGGTGAAGAAAGCGATATATGGAAGTTTAATCAAGGTACTCCTAAACCAAAAGAAGACAGCCCCAAAAGTAATTCAAATCCCAAGAAATTTGAAGATTTCTTTTCAAACGATACATTAAAAACAATTATGGGTTATGTCAAAAAGATTAATCCCGATACACTTAGTAAAACACTAAATACGATCCAAAAAGTTCTTCAAATAACCCAAGGATTCTCTTCTCAAACTCCAAGTAGTATTTATAATGCAAGTTATAATAGTTGGTGGGAATAATGAATTATGAAGTTCTTTCGCGTATTTATGCTAATGAAACTTATTTGAATTATTTAAGGTATCATCCGAAGTGGTATGTTATTTTGAATAAAAATCCGGGTGCTTTCAAAGATTTTGAAAAACAGTTAAAGATAGATCTTAAGATAACAACAACTGATAAAATAGATCAACTAAAGAAACAAATCGATTTTATTAATGGAATGTTAAAATACTTAAATTCTCAATAGTGTCAAGCATTTTTGCTTGACACTATATTTATTATATGGTATAATTAATGTGAATTAAATAGGAGGAATATAATTATGGTTAAATTAAGATCTCAAAGATTTGGTACTCACAAAAAACCATTCTATCGTATTGTAGCTACTGATTCTCGCAACCCTCGTGATGGTCGTTTTATTGAAATTATTGGAACATACAATCCTTTAACTGAACCAGCTACTATTAAATTTGATGAAGAAAAAGTATTAGCTTGGTTAGCAAAAGGTGCAAAACCAACAGATACAGTTAAATCTTTACTTGTTAAGGAAAATATCATCGCAAAATTTAACGAACAAAACAAAGCTAAATAGTTGGTGAAGCTATGGGCAATATTAATTACGAACAATTATTAGTAGAATTAGTAAAGCCGCTTGTAACTCATCCAGAGAATATTTCTGTTGAAGCAACAGAAAAAGAAGATAAAAGCATTTTAGTTAATGTTTTAGTTCACAAAGACGACATTGGTCGAGTAATCGGCAAAAAAGGTCGAGTTGCAAGTTCTATTAGAACATTAGTGTATGCGGCGGCGATGAGATACAATGAAAATGTATCTATCGAATTCGATGGTAAGGAATAAAGATTAAAACCCTCAATATGAGGGTTTTATTTTTTGCTTTTTATGCTTTTATATGATAAAATGATAATATAAAAAGGAGAACGAGTATGAAAAAATTTAAATATATTTTTATTTGTGCAATGTGTATTATTTGTTTTGGTTTAACAAGTTGTAAACCTAAAACTCCACATACTCATAATTATGTGAATGGTGTATGTTCGTGTGGCGAGAAAGACCCAGAATATAAACCTTTAATGGATAGTTGGTCTTTTTATATTGATGACGTGCTTGTTTTAAAAACAGAAGCTCCAAAGGGGGAAGAACCAGAATATCCTCAAGTTCCTGAAAATGCTGATGAAAACTATCGTTGGATGAAAATGGAAAACATTATTAATGGTGTTACTCACTATGAATTGTATTTATTATATCAAGTTAAGATTTGTCATATTCAATTCGTTAATCAATATGGTGAAGTTTTAAAAGAAGAAAAATTAGAATGGGGTAGTAAAGCTACTGCACCATATTATCCAGAAAATTATTCGGTTGTCTGGGATCAAGATTTTTCAAAAGTTACAGATGATATGGTCATCAAAGGTGAAATTGATAAACTTTATTCATCAGTAAGTTTTTATGATGGCGAACAACAACTTGATTTAGGTATTGATCGTTATAATATTGGTGAAGAAATTATTCTTCCTGAATATGAAAAACCAGGTTATCATTTTGTAGGGTGGTATTTAGATGAAATATCTTTATATCAAATCAAAGAAATCACAAAAGATGATACTTCAGATTTTACTTTCTATGCTAAGTTTATTCGTAATGATTTTGCAGATATTGAATTACCTGATGCAACAGGTAGAATAGTTTCAATTAATAATAATGGAAATTATTTTTCTGCTTATATTGGTGAGTCAAACACAAACTTTACTTGGTCAGTTAGTGATGAAACAATAGCAAGTGTATCAGAATGGGGTTCAATTGTAACTCGTAGCTGTGGTGTTTGTGTTTTAACTGCAAGATTTAAAGAAAACCCTAGTATTTCATATAATTGTTTAATTGAGGCAACAAGTACAGGGATTAAACTAGTAACTCCTGAGGAACTTGCGAATAAACAATTACATACGGTTACATTCAAAGGCAAGAATGGCGAAGTCATTGACGAACAAATAGTACCTGATGGCTATACAGCTATTCATCCAACTCCATATTCATATGAAGGCTTTGCTTTTGATGGTTGGGATAAAGATGCTTATAATATAACTGAAGATACAGTTATCAATGCAAAATATGTTGCAGGAACAAACCGTTTTGAAGGAAAGCGATTAGCTATCTTAGGTGATAGTATTAGTACTTATAAGATTCACATGCCAGAAGGTTATAATCATTTCTACCCATATCCTGCAGGAGACATTAGAGATGTTAATCATACTTGGTGGAAGATGGTAAGTAATGAAATCGGAACAAGCATTTTTGTTGATAATGCTTGGGGTGGAACAACTGTTGTTGGTGGATCAAGTGCAACTGAATCAGAAGTTAGATTAAAAACATTATTACTTGGTGAAGAAAAACCAGATATTGTTTTAATATTTATGGGGTCTAATGATATTGCTAGTGGAACTAAAGCAACAACATTCAAAGCATCATATGAAAAGATGATTGAAAACATTAAAAAATTATCTCCTGATACGGAAATTATTTTATGTACTTTATTAAACCTAGATCCAATCACTACTTTCTACAAAGGTTATGATGTAGATGCATATAATAATGTTATAAAAGAAATTGCTAAAGATAATAACTTTGAAGTGATTGATTTATTTAAAGCTGAACTTGCCAAAACTGACTTGATTGACTCAGTTCATCCTAATAAGTCTGGTCACGAAAAGATTGCTGAATTGATTGTCGAAGAAATGAGAAAAATTCAATAGTAAATAAACCCTATTTCATTTGAAATAGGGTTTTGTTCTATTAATCATTTTGCTTGCATAATAATATATATAGATGTATAATAAATGTATAAACATATATTTATATATTTATTATAAGGAGATCATATGGAAAAGAATATGAATAAAGAGGAACTAGCAGGCATTTATTCTGCACTTGGTGATTCTTCTCGATTAGGTATTGTAATATATTTGCTTGATAAAGAAGCAAACGTATCACAAATTGCTAATCATGTTGAATTAAGTCAACCACTAGTATCTCACCATTTAAGATTATTAAAAGATTTACGAATCCTAAAAGGAACAAAAAAAGGTCAAAAAGTATATTATTCACTAAATGACCAACATATAAAGGAGATTGTGGAAATCGGTATTTTGCACGTTCTTCATGGAGGTAACAATGTTCAATAAAGTTGAAACATATGATTTGAAAAGATTCGTTGGCAAAAAAACGAAAAAAATGACAGTTGAAATTGACAAACTTGAAGCTGTTGAAAACTGCTTATTTGAACAAAATGAAGACAAGTCCTGGGTCTTAAAAGTAAACTATGTTTTTGAAAATGAAGCAGCATTTAATAATAAGGTTAAGAGATATGTAAAACAAATTCTAAATATTATCAAGAAGTATGAAAAAAAGGCTGAATTTGTTGTTCAAGAAAATGAAGAAGTGTATCGTCGTGTTGTTTACTTAAAAGGTTTAGATTGCGCACACTGTGCTGCGCGTATTGAGTCACTTGCAAAAAAACAATTTAATCATGAACAATTAATTGTTGACTTTGCAACTACACGTTTTATCATCGAAACAAAAGATGAAATGCTTGCTGAAGGAATTGTCGAGGAAGTAACAAATGTTGCTCACCGTGTTGACCCACGTATAATTGTTCAAGATGCACGTGTTGCTAAAAAAGAATACGTACAAGAAGAAAAGAAGAAAAAACTTGACATACCTTTTATTGTTTTATCATCAATTGGTTTTATTTTATTTGGTATTGCGGTGTTCTTGGAAAGACACCAAATTATTCATCACTTCATAGAACAACATGACCATGAGTTTCGCAATTTAAAAGAAGTATTCCAAGTATATCCAATTCCTGTTTCAATTCTACTATTAATAGCTTTCATATGCTTAAGTTACAAAGTTTTAGGAAAATTCTTTAGAAATTTAATTAAAGGTCATTTATTAGATGAAAACTTCTTGATGACAATTGCATGTTTTGGTGCAATAGTGAACTCATATTTTCTAGAGGCAATATCGATTATGGTATTGTTCCAAATAGGGGAAATTATTCAAGAAAAAGTTGTTAATAACTCGCGAAAGTCAATTGAAAAGTTATTACAATTAGATGTGAAAAAAGCAAAAATTAAAGTTAAAGGAGAAATTGTTGAAGTTGATGTTGAAACAATTTTACCTGGTGATATTATATGTGTAAACAAAGGGGAAATGATTCCTCTAGATAGCATCTTAATTTCCGAACATGCTTTACTTGATACAAAAAATATCACTGGTGAATCTTTGCAAAGACATGTAAAAGCAAAAGAAAATGTTTATTCTGGTAGTATTAACATGAGTGATACAATAGAAATTAAAGCGGAAAAAATCTACAGTGATTCAATGATTACAAAAATTCTTGATTCCGTTCAAAATGCTACATCAATTAAATCTAAATCAGAAAAGTTTATCACAAAGTTTTCTAAAATTTATACACCGATTGTTGTTGGTATCGCTTTAGCTCTTTCATTATATGGATGTATAAGCAATGTCGCTCAATACTTAATGGGTAAAACTGATACGTTATTTGCATTAGAGTGGATTTATCGTGGAGCGATATTCTTAGTTATTTCTTGTCCATGTGCTTTAGTTATCTCTATTCCACTATGCTACTTTAAAGGACTAGGTGTTGCTTCTTCAAGAGGTATTCTCGTTAAAGGTAGTAACTATCTAGAAGCTTTAAGTAATGTAAAGAAAATTGTTTTTGATAAAACAGGAACAATTACGACAGGTGAATTTTCTGTTACTGAAATAAAACCAGTAAAAGAAGGAATATCAGATCAAGATATACTTAAATTTGTTGCTTACACAGAGTATTATGCATCTCATCCGGTTGGTATTGCCTTAGTAGATATGTTTGGCAGAAACAATGTCTTTACTGAAATTATTACTGAATTTAAGGATATTCAAAGCCGTGGATGTAGTGCTGTAATCAATGGTAATAAATATATTGTTGGTAGTCATTTATTAATGGAAGAAAATGATATTGAAGTCGAAAAAGTAAATGCTAATGGACTTGTAATATATGTTGCAAGAAATAAAGAATACTTAGGTTATATTGTTGTTGGCGATAGAATTCGAGAAAATGCTGGTGACATTATTAAATCATTACGTAAAAATGGTATTAGTGAAGTTTCAATTTTTACCGGTGATAATCAACGTATAGGCGAATATGTTGGAGCACTTGTTGGTGCTAACAAAACATATACAAATCTTTTACCTAATGATAAAGTTGAAAAACTAAAAGAACTTAAAGAAAACCTTAAGAATCCAAAAGAAAATATTGCCTTTGTTGGTGATGGATTGAATGATGCTCCAGTAATTGCGTCAGCTGATATAGGTATTGCTATTGGCTCTGGTGCAAGTGATGCGACAATCGCAATTTCCGATGTTGTTATCATGAACGAAAATTTGGTTAAAGTAGATGAATTAGTATATATCGCTAAGAAGACAAAACAAAAAGTTGTTCAAAATATTGTTTTTTGTTTAGTAATAAAAGTGGTTATTATGATTTTAAACTTAACAGTTCCTGTTCCTGCTTGGCTTGCAATATTTAGTGATGTTGGTGTTTCACTAATTGCTATTGCGAACGCACTAATTTCTCATAGAAGATTTAAAAAAGAAGAAAAGAAGTTAAAAAATAAGAGTAAAGAAGATGAAGAAGAATAGTGAATATATATATATAGGTGTTATAGTAAATACTTTTGGCATCAAGGGTGAATTAAAAGTATTTACTGAAAGTGACTTTATTGAAGAAAGATTTGCTAGAGGTAAAAAGATATATTTCGAAATTGGTAAAAACTTCGAAGAACATAAAGTATCATCTCATCGAGTTCATAAAAAGAATGTTTTAGTAACAATTGATGATATGTTTGATATTAATTTAGTAGAACAATTTGTTGGATGTAATATATATGCAAATGCAGATGATGAACTTGAACTAGAAGAAGATGATTACTATATTGATGATCTTGTTGACATGGAAGTCTATAACACATTAGGAGATTTTATTGGCATTGTAACAGATGTTTTAGAAATGCCTAAAAATTATTTGCTTGAAGTTAAGAATAATGGTAATAAAGTGTTAATTCCTTTTGTTGATGCATTTGTTAAGGATATAACAGATGATAAGATTATTATAGAAGAAATTGAAGGTTTAAGATAATGAGGTTTGATATACTAACATTATTTCCCGAAATGATTGAAGGAATGATCAAAGACTCCATTCTAAAAAGAGCTATTGAAAAAGGTATAATTGAAGTAAACATCATTAACTTTAGGGACTTCTCAACAAACAAACATCATACAGTGGATGACTATGCTTATGGTGGTGGAGCAGGCATGCTTATAAGTGTTGAACCAATTCACCTAGCAATGCAAACAATTAAAGGCATTGAGAAAGCCAAAGTTGTTTTAACAAGCCCAAGCGGAAACGTTTGGAACCAAGAAAAAGCATTTGCTTATTCACACTTAGATCATATTGTTATTATTTGTGGACACTATGAAGGAATTGACAATCGAATATTAAAGTATGTAGATGAAGAAATATCTATTGGAGATTATGTTTTAACTGGTGGTGAGATTGCCGCAACCGTTCTAATCGATTCAATTTCTCGATTAGTAAAAGGAGTTATCAGTGATGACTCAATCGTAAACGAATCACATCAAGATCATTTACTTGAATATCCTCAATATACGAGACCATTAGAATATGATGGAGAAAAAGTTCCTGAAGTTTTATATTCAGGACATCACGCAAATATCAAAAAATATCAAAGATATGAAGCATTAAAAAAGACTTATCATGTTCGCCCGGATTTACTTGCAAAAGCGACTTTAACAAATGAGGATTTGAAGATGCTTGAGGAAATTAAAAATGAAAAGAATTAGCTTTTTAGCAATAATACTAGTAAGTTTAATGACCTTATCATCTTGTAAAATAAAAACATATTCGAAAGAAAAATATGTTCAGTGTTTCTATGATTATCATGTGCAAAGTGAAAAAAATGCAGTTGGAATTGATCTTCGTGATTTAGAAACTGAATATGCATCTGGGCATATTAAAGGATTTGTAAACTATAATTATCAAAAAGGTAGCAAAGAAGAATTTATTATATATGTGACATCTTTATATAATAAGAAGACATATATCTTCTTAATAGATAATAACGGAGAATATGTTCATAGTGTTGCCCAAATTCTAAAAGAAGAAGGGTATAAAAACATTATTGTATATGATAAAGGATATAATGATATTGAAGAATATGCTAAAGAAACTTTGCAAATTGTAGAAGGTACTGATGATTGCGGGTGTTAAAAAACAGCAGACATTTGTCTGCTGTTTTATATTAGAGTAATTTTGTTATCATCGATTTTGATAACTCTTTGCTTATATAAAGCACCAACGGCACGTTTAAATGCACTTTTACTCATCTTAAAATATTTATTAATTTCTTCTGGTGATGAGGCGTTGCCAAGAGGAATTGAACCGCCCATAGTTTTTAAATAGTTATAAATAATTTCGCTATCAGTTAAACGAGAAAGTTCTTTTCTTTCGATAGTGGTACCGTTATATTCGCCTTTTTGATTAATGTTAATAATTTTAACTGATATTACTTCGCCAACACGGAAATTTTTTCTAATTAAGCTTTTATGGATGAATATAGTATTCAAGTTCTTTGTACATGCAACAATACCTTCATCAGATATATTAATAACTGTAGCATTATATGTTTCATCAAGAGTTAGTTTTTTTGTAGGATGTTGGTTTTTAATAATTGGTTTTGCGACTAAAGAATTATTTTTAACTTTCAATATACATGGAAGTTGTTCGCCAACCTCTGGCCATAATTTTTTTTGTTTAGGCAAAAAGTCACTTGATACTAGAATATCTTTGCTAATGCCAATATTAACAAAAACACCTGCAGGGTTAATATCAACAATTTTTACAAAGCCAAATGTTTCGGTTGTAATAATAGGCTTTTCCATTGTTGCACAAAGACGTTTCTTTTGATCGTAGTATAAAAAAGCATTAATTAGCTCCCCTTCATTTAAACGTCTTGTTGCTTGATTAAAGTGAAGGAAGACATAGTTTGTTAAATCTGGATCTAGTGGGCTTAAAGTGTAACTGATGTCAGTTTCTCTTTTAACAATAAACTTAGAAACCTTACCAATTTCTAATTGTTTTTCTTTCTCCATTTAATCACCTACTTTCTAAAAAGATTATATCACAAAATGAATAAAATTAAAAATAAATTACAATTTGATATATATATCTATAAGACAAATAAGTTGCATAGGAGTCATAATTATGATATAATATATAAGGTCTTAATAGACAAAGCACGATATTCCGCTGATACATAATATGGTGTATTTATGAATGTTGGAAGAAAAGGAGTGTTATTATGAGTCAACAATTAATCAAAGCTGTTACAGCATCATATTTAAGAAATGATGTTCCAGAATTTAGACCTGGTGATACAGTAAAAGTTCATGTTCGTATTAAAGAAGGCGAACGCGAAAGAATCCAAGTATTTGAAGGATTAGTAATTGGCCGTCATGGTGGTGGCATAAGCGAAACTTATACAGTTCGTAAAATCTCTTCAGGCGTTGGTGTTGAAAGAACTTTCCCATTACATTCACCAATGGTTGCCAAAATTGAAGTTGTTCGTTTAGGTAAGGTACGTAGAGCTAAACTTAACTATATCCGTAACTTATCTGCAAGAGCTGCACGTATTAAAGAACGTAGAGCATAATAGTGGCAACATAAGCACAATCTATTTAGATTGTGCTTTTTTAATTATCATATTTTCTATTTTGTGATATACTAATAGTAATCTATTAAAAGTTAGAGGTATTTATAATGAGTAAAATTGAAGAACTTAAGAGAACAAGCAGACACGCTCATGTGTTTATGAAACCTAATCTTGATGAAGATGCATCAAAAAAATGGAAAAGTAAAAAAGTGTATAAGAGCTTAAAAGTTTATGATGGGAAAACATTAGAGAACTTAAGTTATAAAGAAAATTTAAAATGTGAAATTAAAAATGATAAGTTGGTTCTATACGGAATGACATATGCCGAAGGGAAGAGCCCTCGTCCAACATTATCTGTTATTATTAATACTAATAATTTAAATCTTAGTGAATATAATCGTCTTAGTTTTTATGTTAATCCTAAAGCTGAGGGGTATTATAATTTTTATTTCCATTTTGGTATTAAGAATAATGGAGTTTGGACAAATGATGCCCCAAGTTTAGATCCTAATGTAACTAACCATGTTGTTTGGGAAATAAAAGATATTGCTCGCGATAAAGTAGAACAAATTATGATTACTGCTTTTATGATGGGATGCCCACCAGAGGCCAAACCAAAAATTGAGGTGGAAATTGGTGATGTAGTTGCAGAAGAAGTCGATGCAGAATATGATAATGGTTGGATGTTAGAAGATAGGATTGCTTATTCACATGTTGGATATTTAGAAAAACAAAAGAAAATAGCCCTTTGTAGTTATTCGCTAGAAGAAGAATTTTATTTATGTAACTTAAAAGGGGAATGTGTTTTTACTGGTTCTACTAAACCTGTCGTAAATAAATTAGGTAAGTTCCTTGAACTTGATTTTAGTGAATATGAAAACCCAGGCGAATACTACTTAAGGGTTGGAAATATTCAAACAAAACCATTTGTAATTGATGGAAAGGCATATGATTCTTCAATTTGGAAAAGTATGAATTTCTTAAGACTTTTAAGATGTGGTGAAGATATAGAAGGAGTTCACTCACATTGTCACTTAAATTGCCGTTGTGTTCATCCAAATGGAAGTAGCGTTCCTGTGTTTGGAGGTTGGCATGATGCCGGTGATGTTTCTCAATTTGAAATTTGTACAGCTGAAATGGCTCATGCAATTTTAGATTTAGCAATGACTTTGAAAGAAAAAGACCAAGACTTATATGAACGTTTACTTGAAGAGGCAAGAGTTGGACTAAACTGGCTACTTCGTACACGTTTTGGCGATGGTACAAGAGCAATGGCTGTTCTTTACAATGTATGGCGTGATAATGTATTAACATTAGATAATAAAAGTACTTCTTTAAATGTTGCAGAAAATGGACCTTTTGAAAACTTTACAGCAGCAGCTGCACTTGCTAAAGGAGCAATATTATTTAAAGATACTGATAAGATATTTAGTGATTGGTGTAAACGTGTTGCTATTGAAGATTTTGAGTTTGCTCGCGATGGTTATGAAAAGGGTATTTATACTAAACGTTGGGGACCAAATGTAGATTCTCAAGTTGCTGGGCATGGTAGTCTTGCCTCATGTGAATTATATCTTCTTACAGGTAATGATATATATATAACACAAGCTAAAAAATATGCCCAAATTATTCTTTCTTGTCAAGAAAAAGAGGGAGTGGGAAAAGAAAAACTTCGTGGATTCTTCTATGAAGATCCAAAACACGAATATATTCTTACTTATGAACATCGTGGACATGAACAATCTCCAGTTCAAGGCTTAACAAAGTTAATGGAAATTTGTCCAAGTGATAAAGAATATGCAAGTTGGGAAGAAGGTATTAAGTTATACCGTGAATATATATTAGATACAATTTCTGATACATATCCATATCGTTTATTACCAGGTCATTTATATATTTTAGACAAAATTAATATGGAAAGATTTACTGTTCCACCAGCATATGGAACAAAACCTGAAGCATTAATAAAGTTAAGAAGACAAGCAAGTACTGGAAGAAAAGTTTCTGAGAATGCATATATGCGTATCTTCCCAATTTCAATTCAACGTAAAGGATATCATGCTACACTATTGAGTAAGACTAAAGCTGTTTCAACTATTGCCAAGATATTAAATGATGATGAATTAAAACAAATCGCAATTGATCAAATTGAGTGGATCTTTGGTATGAATCCATTTTCATCTTCAACAATGTATGGGGAAGGATATAACTATCATCCTTTATATGTGGCTTTCTCACCTCAACTTGTCGGTGCATTACCAGTAGGAATTATGACACTAGGTGATAATGATGAACCATACTGGCCGATGGCGACACAAGCTGTATACAAGGAAATATGGGGGCATACAACTGGCAAGTACTTGTGGATTCTTGCAGATATATGTCGATAATTCATTTTAATTGATAAAAATAAATAAATATGATATAATTTTTTGGTTATGAATAATAACAAAGAGAGGATTATATGAAAAAAGAAAGAAAATTATATGAGTTATGTCCATCACAAAATGTAATTATTTTACAAACAAAATATACATTATGGCCAAAGGTTGTAAACATTGTTTTTTCTGCAACTAAAAATGAGGACATGGACTTTGATTTATTAGATAAAGCTTTTAATTTAGTCGTAAAAAGAAACGACTGCTTAAGAATTCGCTTTGTTAAACAAGGTAAACAATTAATGCAATATTTCTTAGAAGAAGACGAAGTTGTTTTCGACGATATTGCTCATTTACATTTTAACACAAAAGAAGAACAAGATAAGTTTATAGATAAAGTACGTGCAAAGGCAATTAAATATCGTAAAGGCGAACAAATCATTCCTTATTTCATCAAAACTTATGATGGAAAAAGTATGGTATTATTAAAAGTTAATCACATTGTTTTAGACATTTATGGTATTGACTTTATCTTAAATGATTTATTCTCTGTTTATGATGCTCTTGCGAACAACACTGAGTTACCTGCAAAACCTGGTAAATATGAAGATGTTGTTATTGAAGATTTAAAGAGAGTGCAAAATGAGTACAGTTATAATGAATGTAAAGAATTCTTCGAAGAATACTTTGCAACACATGAAGAACCTTATTACGCAGGTGTTGCTGCTGATCGAGATCCAATTTGGGTAAAACAAATTAAGAAAAATAAACGTGCTCAAAGAATGTTCTTTATCCATAATGATACTGTTGGCTATGAAAGAGCTATTTCTCCAGAAGTAGTTGAGCCTGTATTAGAATTGTGTAAAGAATTAAATTTATCACCAACTACAGTATTCTTCTATGCATGTTCATTATGCAATGCAATTGCCAATGATTATACTACAACAATGTTACCTCTTGAATTATGTAACTGTCGTGGTACTGCATTAGAAAAGAATTGTGCTGGTTGTAAAGTACAAAGCGTTGGTAGCTTTACTGAAGTTGATTATGATAAATCATTTGTAGATAACCTACACTTATTTGCTGAAACACAATCAAAACTATATCGTAGATATTATTTCCCTGACCAAGATTTTGAAATGTTAATTCATAAAACATACAAATCTTCAATGTTAGAAACATACTATGGTATTTCATTCTCATTTGTTCCTTATATTAAGAGAAAAGATGTTGAATATTGCATTTACTCAAATGGTAAAGGTGCATTACCTTGCTACTTAGTTTCATTATTTGACGTTGAAACAAATGAAATCAGAATGGGATATGATGTTCAAAGTAAAATAACTAAAGAAGAAGACGTTGACCGTTTCCATGCAAACTATATTGGTATTCTTAAACAAATTGTTGAAAATCCTAATAAGCTTGCAAGAGATTTCCAATTAGAAATTAAATAATAAATTAATCACCACTTGCATATAATTAAGTGGTGATTTTTTATATGAAATACTTTTTAGTCGGTATTAAAGGAACAGGAATGACATCTTTAGCTTGCTTTCTAAAAGATCTAGGTTATTATGTTATTGGAAGCGATACTGAAGAGGAATATTTTACTTGTGAGATTTTAAAGAAAAGAAAAATTGAAACACTAATATTTAACCACAATAATATTACCAGCGATTATATTTATATTATTGGAAATGCGTATGACAATGAAAATGAAGAAGTGCGAAAAATAATTCTTAATGATTATGAACATTATTACTATAATCAATTTATAGGTAAAATTATTGATAAAAATTTAATTTGTGTAGCTGGAACACATGGAAAAACAACAACTACATCATTTCTTTCCCAAATGTTTAATAGGGAAACATCATATATAATTGGTGATGGAAGTGGTTATGGAACAAATGAAACGAATATCCTGGTATTAGAAGCATGTGAATATAAAAGTCATTTTTTGGAATACAACCCCATTATTTCTTTAATAACTAATATAGATTATGATCATCCTGATTACTTCAAAAATATTGATAAAACTATTGAAGTATTTCAAAAATTTGCCAATCAGTCAAAGTTACTAATTATCAATAATGATGACGAATACTCTAGAAAGTTAATGCATAGTAACAAGATTACATTTGGATTTGATAATGACTCGGATTTTAAGATTGAAATAAATGAGAAAAATAGTAAAGGTTATAAAATATCATTGTTAGATCAAATTAATAAAACCAAATATCATTATGATATAAATTATTTAGGAATCCATTATATATATGACTTTGTTGGGGCAGTGGTATGTTTACTTGTTTTAAATAAAACCCCTTACTTAGATGATTTATCTTTGCCAAGACGTAGATTAACAGAGTACAAGATTGGTAATATTATTCTAATCGATGATTATGCACATCACCCAAACGAAATCAAATGCCTTTATCAAACAATAAATTTAAAATATCCGAAATACAAAAAAAATGTTATTTTCCAATCGCATACATATTCAAGAACAATTTCTTTTATTAATGAATTTAATAATGTATTATCTTTGTTTGATAGTGTTTATATTGAAAAAACATTTACTTCAAAAAGAGAAAAAGAAAATATTGAAATCGAAAATAAAATAGATGAGGCTTTTTCTTGTTTTAATAAGTTTGATGAATCGATTTTAGAAAAAATCAATTTAAAGGAAAAAGAAGTATGGGTTTTCTTAGGAGCTGGAATAATAAATAAATATATTTTTAATATTTTAAAGAATAATAAAGTTTAGTGAAAACGCTAAACTTTTATTTTCATTTTGTTTGCTTGAGGATTTTTTTAGTGATATAATATATATTGTAGAAAGTTGAATTTTTTGAAAAGAGGAGGGTTTTAAAAATGAGAAATTCATTGAAAAATGAAAATCGTTACAGTAGTCAAATTAAAATATATGATGTTGCTGGAAGAGCAGGCGTTTCTCTTGCAACTGTTTCTCGTGTATTAAATCACCCCGAAAAAGTAAAGGCTGGCACACGCGAGAAGATTGAAAAAATTATTCGTGAACTTGATTATAAGCCAAATCTTAATGCTAAAGGATTAGCAAGTTCTAAATCAACGACTGTCGCTGTTGTCGTACCTGAGTTAACAAGAAGTTCAATTGCTTTAATGGTTGATGGTATTGCTGACTGCGCAAAAAGAAGAGGCTATTTACTAAGACTATTCGTTAACAGACCTCAAGAAGGACAAAACGTTATGATTGCTGAACATAACCTTTGGGGAGAAGTTCTTGCTAGTAGTGTTGATGGTGTTTTATATATTAATGATGAAATTACTGAAGAACACCTTGAAATCATTCGTGATGTTAATGTTAATGTTGTATTAACAAATACAGTTTGTAGTGATGATTCAATCCCAAGTGTATCAATTGACTATAAAAAAGCTGCTTACGAATTAACAAATGAAATGATTGCTAAAGGCAATAAAAAGATTTGGATTATTACTTCACTACGTAAATATGTTGTTAATGATCTAAAAGTAGAAGGATATAAAAAAGCTATGGAAGAAGCAGGTTTAGAACCTCGTGTTATTCAAGTTCCAGGTAAAATTAGTGCTCACGAAAAAGAGTATCATGACCTTCTTACTCAAGAACATCCTGATGTTGCAATTGTTGTTCGTGACTCAATGGCTGTATCATTTATTAATGTTGCTCGTAATTTACATATTCATATTCCAGAAGAACTTCAAGTAATTGGATTCCAAAATACAAAATATGCTGATCTGTCAAGGCCAACATTAACATGTATTAATACGCCAATTTATGAAATTGGTGAAGAAGCAATGAACCTATTAACTGAATTAATGGAAAGTGAAGAAGATATTGAAGATACAAAAAAATTTGTTGATTACAATATAATTAGAAGAGAATCAACAAGAAATTAGTAGCTAAGTAACGGCAAAATAGAGATCGTTTGGTTGGTGGAAAAACGACAAGTTATGATGTGAATTATGTACATTTCAATTTAAAATTGAACTATATTTTTAAAGTGCTTGATCTTAGGATTCAAGAATTAAGGTGGTACCGCGGGTACTTATTTAAGAAGACTCGTCCTTAAAATGATGTTTTGTTTATGCTAAAACGAAATTGATTTTTAAGGACTTTTTATTATTTTTAAAAGGAGAATTATATTATGAATTTATTTGAAGAATTAAAATGGAGAGAGTTAATTCACAATGTAACAGATGAGGAAATAATCGATAAGATAAATAATGGTGAGCTTACATTCTACTTAGGTGCTGACCCTACTGGTGATAGTTTACACGTTGGTCATTTACTTGTTTACATTTTTAGTAAGCGCTTAGAAAAACATGGTCATCACCCTATTTTCTTAATTGGTGGGGCAACTGGTTTTATTGGCGATCCGAAGCCAACTGCTGAACGTCAACTTCTTTCTGCAGAAGTAATTAAAAAGAATGCTGAAAAAATTACTGCTCAAGTTCAAAAACTATTTGCTTGTAAAACAGTAAATAACTTTGATTGGACACATCAATTAGATATTTTAACATTCTTAAGAGAATATGGAAAATTATTTAATGTTAACTACATGATTAATAAGGATACTGTAAAAAGTAGATTAGATAGTGGTATTTCTTTTACTGAATTTACATATCAAATTTTACAAGCTTTAGACTTTGAACACTTATTCAAAGAAGAAGGATGTACTTTACAAGTTGGTGGACAAGACCAATGGGGTAATATTACAGGTGGCTTAGAACTAATAAGAAAAGTTCATGGTGTAGATGCTAAAGCATATGGTGTAACAGTTCCTCTATTTACTAAATCAGATGGTACTAAATTTGGTAAAACAGAAGGTGGAGCTATTTGGTTAGATCCTGAAAAAACAACTCCATATGCATTCTACCAATTCTGGTATAATACTCCTGATGCTGACGTTATTAAAGAATTAAAACAATTTACTTTCTTAACAAAAGAAGAAATTGAAGAAATTGAAAAATCATTTATTGAAGAACCACACTTAAGAGTTGCACAAAAAGCTCTTGCAAAAGAAATGACTTCAATGATTCATGGTGAAGAAGCATACAATCAAGCAGTTAATTTATCTCAAGCATTATTCAGTGGTAAAGTTGGAAGCTTAACAAAAGAAGAAATTGCTATGGGATTTGAAGGTGTTCCAACAGTTGAATTAAATGAATCAATAAATTTAATTGATGCTCTTGTACTTGTTAAAGCCGCATCTTCAAAACGTGAAGCACGTGACTTCATCAATGGCGGTGCTGTGTTAATTAATGGCACACAAGTTAAAGAATTAGAATTCGTTATTTCTAGTGAAAATGCCATTGGGAATGAATACACAATTATTCGTCGAGGGAAGAAGAATTACTACTTAATTAAACATGTTTAAAATTAAGGTGAAATTATGTCAATCAAAGAATTTAATGATATTATCAGAAAAGTAATCAATGAAGAAAATCTTCCTGGTGCTAACTATGTTATTGTCACACCAAAAAATAAACAATTTGGTTGCCTAGGTAATAAAGCACTTGTTCCAGAAATTGAAGAAAACAGTTTGGAAACTATATATGATTTAGCATCAATGTCAAAAGTAATTTCTACTACATCTTGCGCATTAAAATTAATTGAACAAGGTAAGTTAAGAATGTTTGATGCAGTACAAAAATATATACCTGAATTTAGACATAGCAATGTACGTGTTTACGATTTATTAACTCACACTTCAGGAATGAAATCATATTTAGCAGGTGCTGCAAACTTAGATAATCCAGAAGAAGTATGGAATAAAATTATTGAGTTGGACCTTGAATATGAAAGAGGTTCTAAAATCCTGTATTCTTGTATTAACTATATAATTCTTGGAAAAGTTATTGAAAGAATAAGCGGACAAACACTTGATGTATTTGCTAATGAACAAATTTTTAAACCGCTAGGTATGAAAGATACTTGTTATAACCCAACAGATATTAAACGCTGTGCTCCAACGGAAGAAAGAAAAGATTCAATGTTTAATGGTATTTTAAGAGGGAGAGTTCATGATGAAACAGCTTATGCACTTGGTGGTGTAAGTGGAAATGCAGGTGTATTTTCAACTATTGAAGATATAAGTCACTTCATTGAAATGATTTTAAATGATGGTGTTTACAAAGGAAAACGAATTTTCTCTAAAGCAACAATCGATTTAATCTTTACCCCACAAGTAAAAGAAACTAGTGGTGTTTATCTTGTTGAAGAACAAAGAAGCATTGGCTGGATTGTAAAGGGCGCTGCTTCATCAGCTGGTGAGTTAACAAGTGAACAAACGATTCTTCATACAGGTTTTACTGGAACTAATATTTGGATTGATCGTAAAAACAAGATTGGTTTTTGTATGTTAAGCAATCGTGTTCATCCATCACGTGCAACAAACCCTACAATTAGTTTAAGAGCCAAACTTGCTAATTATATAATTGCACATTTAGAGGAATTTTAATATGATGATTAGAAATTTTAAACAAGATGATGTAACAAAGGTTGTTACTCTTTGGAATGAAAACACACAAAACTATAAACCTTTCACTGAAGAATCGTTTACAAATCATGTATTAAAGCATCCTGACTTTAAAAATGAGGGTTTCTTTGTGTTAGAAAAAGATGAAGAAATTATCGGCATAGCGCTTGGCTTAGTCCGTGAATATGAAATGAATATGGAAAATAAACCAGGATATATGCCATTGCTTCTAATTAAAAAAGAACATCGTCGTTTAGGTTATGCGAAGTTGTTACTTGAAAAAGTTGAAGAATATATTAAAAGCGTTGGAAAGAATAAAGTTCAAATAGGTTATAGAAGCACTCTTAACTTTCCTTGGTATATTCCAAACACGGAGAAACATGATCATGCAGGAGCGCCTGGTGCTTTTGTAAATAGTGATTTATATTTATTCTTAATCAACAATGAATATGTTGTTGTTGATCATCAAGATGCATTCCATTTAGATTTACCAAAATATGAAATGCCTTTAAAAGTTCAAGAAAAAATCAAAAGAAATGCAGATGAAGGATATGTTATTGAAACATATAAAGAAGGATTTCATTTCGGTTTAGATGCATTTTATGAAAAAATTAATGATGAAGCATTTAGTCGAGTTATCAAACAAAACTTATCTTTAGAAAAACCTAATCCTTTTTTAGTTATTTCTAAAGGAGGAGAAGTACTTGGTTGGACTGGTGCTATGTATACAGAAGAATCTGGTCGTGCCCATTTTGATGGTATAGCTATTGCTCCTGAGGTTAGAGGACGTGGCCTTGGCCAAGCATTATGGTGCTCACTAGGAAAGTACTCAAAAGAACATGGTTCTAAATTCATGACTTTCTTTACAGGAAGAACAAATCATGCTCGATATATATATTTAAAATCTGGATTTAAAATTATCCAAAGCTTTGCAATAATGGAAAAGGAGATATAATATGGCAAAAACAATTATGGCTATTGGCGGACACATTGGTGACGCTGAATTAACTGCTGGTGCATTAATGGCTAGCAATGCGGTAGATGGTGGTAAAAATATCACTGTTGCTCTTACTGCAGGTGAAAGAGGCAATCCACCGCACTTAACACCTCAAGAATATCGTGTACAAAAAGTAAAAGAAGCTGAAAGCTTCGCAAAAATGGTAAATGGTGAAGCAGTTGTTTTACCTTATTGTGATGGTGAACTTCCAAATGATGAAAAAGTAAGACGTGAAGTTGCTGAATTAATTATTAAATATAAACCGAATGTAATTATCACACATTGGCATAGTGCGATGCATAAAGACCATAATGCAACACACTACATTGTTCAAGATGCTCAATTCTTAGCAAGTGTTGTTGGTAATGCTGAAGGTAAGAGACATTATGCTCCAGTTTATTTTGCAGAAAACTGGGAAGATGATAATGACTTCCAACCTTACATTTATGTTGATGTTACAAAAGGCTTTGATCTTTGGTGTAAAGCATTACATGAACATTGGTTTGTAATGAATAGTAAAGATTTTAAATACTACGATTATTACACATCTTTAGCACGTTGTCGTGGTGCGTTATGCAAACGCCAATATGCAGAATGCTTTAACATTCTTCCACATCAAAAGAAGGTAATTAAAGATGAACTATAAGAAGAAAGCTTTTAAAGGAATCTTTTTAAGCTTAATTGTTGTTCTTTCACTTTTTATTGTTTCATTAAGCTATGTATTTGCTGAAGTACAATATGTTAAAGTTTATGATAAAAATGGTGAAACTATAAAACACTATGGAAGTTTAAAAGATGTAGAAATGCCACGTGATTATTTTACTGCTGAGTATGAAATGCGTGGAGTTTGGGTAGCTACAGTTTATAATATTGCTATTAGTAAACAAAATGGTGTTACTGATAAAGCTATTGACGCTTTTAAAGCAGAGTTCTTAACTATTTTAGATCGTATGGAAGAATATAATATGAATACATTATATTTCCAAGTACGTCCTTCAAATGACGCTTTCTATAAATCTGAATTAAACCCATGGAGTCAGTTTCTTGCTGGTGCTGGTGTTGATCCAGGTTGGGATCCACTAGAATGGATGGTTAATGAAACACATAAAAGAGGGTTTGTCTTCCAATGCTGGATGAATGCATTTAGAGTAACGGTTTATACTGTATTACCTAGCAATGAAGATATTGCTAGTGAATACACAAATGCTGAATTAGTTAAGTTTAAACACAATGCTTTAAATAAACTTGCAGATGGAAACTTTGCTAAAGAAAATCCTGATTGTGTAGTTATGGGTGAATCTGATACAAGATTAATTCTAAACCCAAGTGATCCAAGAGTTCAAGATTTCTTAGTTGCTACCGCAATGGAAATTGTTGAAAATTATGATGTTGATGGTTTCCATTTTGATGATTATTTCTACTTATCAGGTGGTGGAGGTGCTAACACTTTCAATGGAAACTTTGCTGGTGGTAAAAATTATGATGAAACTCTAACTGGTAAAGATTGTCTAAATGATTTACCATGTTATGAAGCATATAAGAAAAATGATCCTGCTTATGCTCATTTAGAAAAAGGATTGAATTTAGGTGATTTTAGACGTGCTAGTTTAAATCATATGATTAAGTCAATTAGAGAAGCTGTTGATGCTTATAACGCTGAACATAATGATGTTGTTGAGTTTGGTGCTAAACCAGCTGCGGTATGGCGTAGTAATATTCAATACTGTACTGAAAATGAATATCGTTGTGTTGAAAATGGTTCAAACACACATGCTTCTGCATATAGTTCTTATAATGACTTATTTGCTGATACCCTTACTTGGGTAAAAGAAGGATGGGTTGATTATATGGCTCCTCAAGTATATTATGGATTCTCTAGCCCAGAAGCTCCATATGCTGACATCGTTACTTGGTGGGCAGAACAAATTGAACAAGTTAATGAAATTAGAAGAGCTGAAGGTAAAAAAGATATTAAGTTATATATTGCTCATGGTATTTATAAATACCGTGACGATAAAAAACAATTTGCTTTATCAGGTGAAGTTAAAAACCAACTTTATTTCAACCAAAAGTTTGACTCAATTGTTGGTTCAGCTTTCTATTCTTATGAAAACTTATATAAGTTTGTAGATAAAGTTCATGAAAATGGAATGAAACTTGTTAAGAAAACTTGGTCAGAAAAAGTAATCCCAATTCCTCTTGGTGAATATGATGCTAAAGGATTAATGGTTGATGACTTAAAGGTAAGAAATGCTAAAGGTTCTACATCATATTCATTAACATTTGATTTACTTGAAAATGCTAATGTCTATGCGGTATACAAAGTACCTAAAGGGCAAGAACTTAATACAAGTGATGTAACTCAAAGAGCAATCGTTGAATTTGAAGGATATCAAGAAGGTAAACAAATGAGTATTGTGATTAATGATTATGATGCAAACTATGATTACTATTTCAAAGTATTCTCAAAACGTTATCACTTATCTGATGAAACAATTAAAATTGATTTTAGTAAATCTGAAGAATATGTACCTTTAGTTGTTCAAGAATCAATTAAACTTGAAGAATCTTATAAAACTTCAACAAATATTTCATTCTCTTTAACTTCTGAATATAAAGAAACTGGACAATTAAAATACGAAGTATATGTTGAATATGAGGGTGAAGAAAGATTAGTTGCTAGTGGTGATGTTGTTAATGATGCTATTAACGTAACTTGGAAGAGTTGGCCTTTCTCAAGTAAAGATAACCGAATTAAAGTAATATATTCTGATGGTGAAATTAGCGCTACAGTATACTCAAATTACTTTAATGTAGGAAGTTATTATAATATCTTCTATAATACAAGTGGATATGATGTAACAGTTAACGGACCTACTTCTTATGAAGAAGGTGTTGGTGTTAGTAGTTTACCAACTTTAGATAATATTAAAATCTCTGATACTAGTACAGCAGTATTTGAAGGTTGGTCAATAAATGGTCAAAAAATCACTGCGATTTCTGCATCACAAATTGGTGATATCGAACTTACTGCTTTATTTAAAGTTATTGATGAATCACCAAAAGAAGCACCTAAAAAAGGATGTAAAAAGTCAGGAGCCGAAGTTGCGATTTCAATCTTATCACTTGCATCTATCGCTGTATTATTAGTTAGAAAAAAATAGCAAAATAAAGACCTAGAATTTACTAGGTCTTTTGTTTTACAAATGGATTGAAAAAATTACGTATTTATATTATAATATAATTAGAGTAATAACAAGGAGACGAAAAATGAACAAAATATATGATACTCATAGTGATATTTTTCATAACCTTTATGAAAGAACAGAACAAAATGTTCAAGATCCGTTTAAAGAATACCATTTAGAAAACCTTACAAAAGGTAATGTTCATGGTGGCATTTGGGTCGTATATGGTGATAAAGATTTTGATGTCTATGATGCATACAAAAAAGCCTTAATAGCTTTTGAACCATATAAAGAAAAATATGATGTTGTGTTAGGCCTTGAAGGTTTAAGAAATGTTCATACTTTAGAAGATTTCAAAAAAATGTATGATCTTGGAGTAAGACATAGTAGTCTTACATGGAATGAAGCAAATCACCTTGCAACTGGTGTAGTGGGAGATAAGGATAGAGGTTTAACTGATCTAGGTAGACAGTTTTTGGATTTTATGAAAGAACATAAGATGATTATTGATGTATCACATCTTAATGTTAAAAGCTTCTATGATGTTGTTGAATATGTAAATGATATAGTAATTGCTAGTCATTCAAACGCATATACTCTTTGTAATCACCGAAGAAATTTAAATGATGATCAGTTAAGAAAATTAAAAGAAGTTGGAGGATATGTCGGAGTCGTATCAGCTCGTAATTTTGTATCAAGTAGTGATACAAGAAAAACTGTTGCAGGACTTGTTGATCACATTGAATATATTGCTAAGTTTATCGGTATTGATCATGTCATGCTTGGCTTAGATATGATGGACTATTTAGATGACTTTAATGATCACAATTCAAATCTTGATGACTTAGCAACTCATGCACAGGCACCGAATGTCATTAAAGAAATGCGTAATCGTGGATTTAGCGAAGAAGATATTAATAAGGTAACAAACGAAAACTATAAAAATTTATTAAAGAAAGTAGGAGTGAACAATGAAAAATAGATTTATTAAAACTATTGTTTGTGCTTTTCTATTTGCAATGATTGCTTTTGGAACTTTCCAAACAGCTAAAGCATGGGATGGTATTAGCACATTAAACCCATACACACCAGAAATGGTTGAAATGCGTGCAGTTTGGGTAGCAACAGTTTCAAACATCGACTTTGGAAAACAAGATGGAACAAGCGAAGCTGCAATCAATGATTGGAAAGCAAGATATTTAAAAGTGTTAGATAATTCAGAAGCTAAAAACTTAAATACAATTATCTTTCAAATTAGACCAAATAATGATGCTTTCTATCCTTCTAAATATAACCCTTGGAGCGAATATTTAGCAGGCTATGGTGTTGACCCTGGATGGGATCCACTTGAATGGATGTTAGAGGTTACTCATGCAAGAGGAATGGAATTCCATGCATGGTTAAACCCTTATCGTACATCTACGGCTGCATTAAGCTTTGATTATAAAGAACCAGTTCAAGGAACAACAGGCGAACAAATTGTTGACTATGATCAAGATGCATTAGATGCATATAAAGATAAATTCTTTGGTTCATTAAAAACAAAAGCCGAAGCAAATGGTTCTACATATGACAACCCAATCTTTGGAGAACATATGCATTATGATGTTGTATTAGGTGCAGAAGATAAATTTGTTTTAAATCCGGCATCAGACCGAGTATTAGAACATTTAAATAATACAATTACTGAACTTGTTGAAAATTATGATATTGATGGTATCCACTTCGATGATTACTTCTATCCAAATGATACAGTTTATCGTGGTTCAAAAGCTGAATTAAAAGGTTATACATTCTCAACAGAACCTTATCGTGATATGGAAGATTACAAAAAATATCAAGCAAATGGTGGAGAATTATCAATTTATAATTGGCGTAGACATAATATTGATACATTAATTAAAAACTTAAGTGATATCATTCGTGATTTAAATGCTAAAAAAGAAGTTAAGTGTGCATTTGGCGTAAGCCCATGTGCTAGATGGGCTCCAAATGAAAGTTGTACAGCCTTTGAACGTGGTGCTGAAGGTGGTATGGGCAATGACTGTAATAACTACTATGCATATTCGGATTTATTTGCAGACACAAGAAAATGGGCATTAGAAGAATGGATTGATTATATTGTTCCTCAATGCTATACAAACTTAGATAGTGGCTACGCAGAAATTGTTTCTTGGTGGAGTAGAACTCTTAAAAATTCAAATACAAAATTATATATCGGTCAAGGTATTTATCAAACTGATACATGGTTAAAGAAAGACAAAAATGCAAAACTTGAAATGCTTTATCAAGTAAGATATAATCAAAGCTTTGATTACCGTGTTGATGGCTATTTCTTCTATAACTATACTTCAGTAATTAAAGGTAATAGCCAAACTGCGATGAATACTTTATCAAATGGTATTTGGAAGAGAAATACATTAACTCCTACTTATGCTGCATATGATTACAAATCAACAGTTAAGGGAGATATTGAAATAACAGAAATTATCGAAACTGCATCAGATACACTAGTGGTAACTTTTAAAGAAGTAGAAGATGCTAAAGCATACTTATTGAAAGAATATACAAGTGATGTTTCTGAATTAGATTTTACTGACGGAAAATATGTTGATTTAGTACTAGCTGGACATAATCAAATTGAATTTAAACCAACTGAAGGAAAACAATATGTCTTAGTTCCGGTTGCTATGGATAACACAATTCAAACAAACTATACAAAAGTAGATCTTGGTATGGTTGTTAGAAATAATGTACCAACTGTATCAATTGAAGAAATTCCAACTGAAGTATTATCTGGAACAAATTTAGATGTTAAGATTACTATTGAAGATACAGATAACAATGTCTTCGATTATGAAATTTATATTGCTCTTGATTCAGATGAATTTACTAAAGTTTCATCTGGTACTATCCAAGGGTATGAAATCACTTATACTTGGAAAACATATATTATTGCTCAAGAAAATATTCGTTTCAAAGTTATAGTTAATGATGGAAAAGATGTAGCAAGTGTTATTAGTAATACATTTGCAACAGTCGAAAAAGCTTTACCAAAAGTATGGAATATTACTTATAACCTAGATGGTGGTTCAATTAGTAATGCTCCAACAACATATGAAGAAGGAAAAGGAACTTCTCTTGTAAACCCTACTAAAGAAGGATATACATTTACAGGTTGGAAACTAAATGGCGAAAATATAAGCGAAATTAGTGCATCACAATCAGGCGATATTGAATTAGTAGCAACATGGAAACAAAATGAACAAGCAAATCCTGCTCCTAAAAAAGGGTGCAAAAAATCAAGCGCAGAACTTGTAGTTTCTACATTAACTGCATTCTCACTTGCAGTATTAATTTTAAAGAAAAAATAGAGGAAGAATATGAAACTTAAAAAATATACTCAAGAAGGTGAATTTGTTAAATATTGGCATAATGGTGAAGATATTGATGTGCCTGAATTTATTTATCGTGAAGAAGACATGCGTGCTGCTTGGGTATCAAATGTTGCAAATATTGATACTCCAAGGGGATTAAGTGAAGAAGATTATAAAAAAGCTTTAGTACGAATTATTGAAACAGCTGCTGAATATAATATGAATGCATTAGTATTCCAAGTTCGTCCAACTAATGATGCTTATTATCCTTCAAAGTTAAATCCATGGTCTCGCTTTATAACTGGTGTTGAAGGCCAAGATCCTGGGTTTGATGTCTTACAATTTGTTATTGATGAAGCTAATAAACATGGTATTCGTATTCATGCGTGGATGAATCCATACCGTGTTGGTATGAAACCAATCGATGAATTTGGTTCTAAAGAAGCATATTTAGAAACATTACATGAAAATAACTGGGCTAGACTTCATCCTGAACATACTATCTTAGATGGATTAAATAAAGTAATTTTATCTCCTTCTCATCCTGAGGTAATTAAGTTTGTTACTGATACAATTATGGAAGTTGTAAACAACTATGATGTTGATGGTGTACATATCGATGACTATTTCTATCCTTATGCTAAAATCACAGATGAAGCTGAAAAAGAAGACTATTTGAAATATCGTGAAAGCGAAAATCAATCAATGGATGATTTTAGAAGAATGAATGTAGATAAGATGATTAAGAGTGTACATGATGCTATGAAAAATTCGCTTAACAAAAAAGGAAATAAAATCGAATTTGGTATTAGCCCATTTGCAATTTATCGTTCACATATTTCAATTGATCCTGAAACAGGTTGGGAAAAAGGGTCATATCATTCTAAGGGAGTGCTTCAATGTTACTTAGAATTATACTCTGATATCTATCGTTGGATGAAAGAAGGATGGATTGACTATGTCGTTCCACAATTATATTTCCCATTTGAAAGAAAAGATGTAACATATCATGACTTAACAATGTGGTGGTCAAATATTGCCAAAGAAACAAATACTAAACTATATACTGGTAATGCAATTTATCAAATGGGTGCTCAAGATAAAGCTGAATGGGCAAACCCTGAGGAAATTAAAAACCAATTATCTTTTAACAGTCAATTTGATAATATCAAAGGTAGCGTCTTCTTTACTTTTAGAGATTTCTTTAAAGGTGAAAATGAAGTTAAAAATGCTGCATTAGACACAGTAAAAGAACTTTGGTGCAAGAAAAATTAAAAAAAATGAAGTGAATTTTCTAATGAAAATTCACTTTTTTATTTTCATTTTTTAGTTTGGCTTTAGTTTTATAAATTAATTAAAAAATAGTTGTTCATTTTAAGTTATTTGACTTGAATAAAAACGCTTTCTTTGGTATAATAAGTATATCATAGACGAGTATGCTTATTTGACGTGAAAGGAGGAAGAAAATATGCTTAATAGTGTTAAAATAATACCCAATCCTAAAGTATTTAAACTAATTGATGGGTATTTTTATTTGCCTAAAAAACCGACAGTATCTTTTAGAAACTGTTGTAAAGATCAAAATGTTTTAAGATTATTAAAACAAATCATTCCTTCTTTTGAGGTTGTTAACGAATCGTCTATAATAACTTTCAATAAGTCTGATTTAAAAGAAGAGGCTTATGAGATAAATGTTAATCACAATATGATTGATATTTATGCATCAAGTCCCAAAGGTTGGTTTTATGCCTTACAAAGTTTAAGGCAGATAACCAAAGATGAGAGAATACCTTGTTGCTATATTATGGATTATCCCGATCTTAGTGTTCGTGGGGTAATGCTTGATATAAGCCGAAGTAAAGTTCCTAAGGTTGATACACTTAAGAAAGTGTTTGATTTGCTTGCTTTCTTAAAATATAACCATGTTGAACTTTATGTTGAAGGATTTTCGTTTGAGTATAAGAGTTTTAAGAATGTATTAAAAGATGGTAATTACTTAACTTTAGATGAATATCTAGAATTAGAAAAATATGCCTTTGATAATTTCTTAGACTTTGTTCCTAATCAAAATGGCTTTGGTCATATGACAGATTGGTTAGAACTTCCTGAATACGCGAATTTTGCAGAATGCCCAGATGGATTTGAAATTTGGGGCTCTTGGAAAAAGCCATCAACTTTTAATCCTTTAGATGAAGATGCAATAAAGCATGTTGAGAAAATGTATGGTGATATGTTACCACATACAAAATCACAATATTTCAATATGAACTTTGATGAACCATTTGAGCTTGGACATGGTAAATCAAAAGAAGCAGTGCTTGCATCTAGTGTTGAAGATGTCTTTATTGACTATCTTCATAAGTTAGCAAAGGTCGTTAGAAGCTATGGTAAAACGCCACTTATTTGGGGTGATGTTGTAATTAAACATCCAGATGCTCTTAGTAAAATTGATGATGATATTATCTTGATAGACTGGGGTTATACAAAAGGTTATGACTTTGATAACCATGCCAAGATGTTGAATGAAAAAAATCGCAAGTATATTCTTGCGGGGGCAACAAGCACTTGGGGAGTAATTACTTCAAGATATGAAGATATGTATAAATCAATTAGTAACGCAACTGCTGCTGCAAAATCACACAATGGTTTAGGAATAATTGTTACTGACTGGGGAGATATTGGTCACTTACAATATTTACCAAATTCTTATCTTGGTTTTATTCATGGTGCCATTTCAAGTTGGTCTTGTGAAAATGAAGAAGATGTAATTTATATGCTTGAACAAATTGTTGGTAAAGACATTGCAAGTGCTCTTCTTAAACTATCAAGATATACTGAACTTGAAGGACCTTACCGTGATTATGGAAGTAGACTTTTCTACCACATTTTATGGTCAGAACATGCTCAAAAATATAAAAATCCAATGGAATTCTTCAATCAAAAAATGCAATACAATTTATTGAATGATGAATCAATTCAAAAGTTATCAGATTTATTTAAAGAAGTTAAATTACAATTGCTTAAGCTAGATGGAGAAAAACTTGAAGTAAGAGAATTGCTTAACTCAATTCACCTACTAGAAACTCTACTAGAAATTAATAAAAAGCTTCGCTTACCTGAGGAGGAATTTGAAGAAGAGATCAAATCCTTAGAAGAGTACGAAGTTCAACATCTTGCTCTTTGGAATGAAAGAAATAAAGAGGCAGGATTTAAATTCTCTATTAATCGTATTAAATGGTTAAAACAGATATTAGTTCAAAAAAGTAAGAAGGGAGACAAACATGAGTAGAACTAACTTAAAACACATTAAGCGTATTCTTGTTGCGTCGATTTTATGTGCTACCACTATTTTAGGCTTTTCTAACTTTAAAGGTTTTAAAAGCGTAAATGCCATGGAAGAACCTGAATATAATTTTGACGACGTTTCAACATACGTTGATAATGAGTATGATAGTTATATCGAAGAAAAAACAAACTATCATAATGTAACGCATCCTGGTGTTTCTTTGTATCCTGGTTCACTAAGTAAACACATTGATGCATTCGATTACTACTTAAAAGGTACAACAATCTTCCACAATGATGAATATGTTGTTACCAAAGCAATCGTTACTAATGGTTACTTATTCAAAGAGATGAATGGTGTAACTAATGCTAATTTTACAGAAGATTTATATACATTAGTCGATTATGAACAAATTGACAAGTCAGCTGGTATTGCTTTAGATATTATTACTGATAACAAAACAGTAATTATCTATCAAGCGCATGCTGATGGAACTTATACATACTATCGTGAAAATGTTTTATTAGCAAACATGACTGAAGTTGTTTATGATGAAATGTTATTACAAGGCGATGAAGGTATGATTACTTGGAAAGTAGACGTTCCTAATCCTGGTTTTTATAACTTATCTTTAGGATATTATCCAATTGAAGGTAATAGTTCAAATATCGAAAGAAGCTTAGCAATCAATGGTCAAATTCCTTTTGATGGTGCTGACACATTCACATTCTCAAGAATTTGGAAAGACCGTGATAGTTCATATGAACTTGACGAAAATGGTAATAGAGTTCTTAAAACAGACGTTAAAGGTAATGATATGAAACCTAAACAAGTTGAGAACCCACACTTATTAACATCTTATTTCAAAGATGATATGGGTTATATCAATGAACCTTATATGTTCTATTTAGATGCTGGTGAAAACTATATCACATTACTTGCAATTAAAGAACCTTTACTAATTGATCAAATCTATGTTACTGAAGTTGAAAAGAATTTATCTTACAAAGAATACTTAGCTCAATTTGATGAAAGTGCAAAAGCTACTTCTGGTCAATCAGTAGTTATTCAAGCTGAAAACACATTTACAAAATCATCACCTACACTTTATCCATCAACAGATAGATCAAGTTCTAAAACTTATCCATTCTCTTACACTGTAACAAAATTAAATGTTATTGGTGGAACTAACTGGCAAGTATTAGGAGACTGGATTACATGGCAATTTAGTGTGCCTGAAGATGGTTTCTATAACATCTCAATGCGTGCTAAACAAAACATGGTTAGAGGTATGTATTCAAGCCGTAAGGTTTACATTAATGACAAAATCTTATTTGATGAGTTAAATGACGTTCAATTCAAGTATAAAAATAATTGGCAAATTGTTACTTTAGGTAATGAAAATGAAGACTTCTTATTCTACTTTGAAAAAGGACAAACTTACACAATTAAAATGGAAGTTACTTTAGGACAATATGCTCCACTTATTGAAGACTTACAAGTATGTATTGATGAATTAAGTGCAATTTATCGTATGATTATTGCTCATACTACAGTTACTCCTAAACCTGGTACTGACTACTTATTAGGTAAGAACTTCCCTACATTAGAAGAAGACTTACGTAGAAATCGTAATGAGTTAGTTAGAATCTCGAACACAATTAGTGATATTTCAGGTGGTAAGAGTGATAAGACAGGGGTTATTGATAACGTAGTTATCCAATTAGATGACTTCTTAAAAGATATTGAAATTATTCCAACACGTTTAAGTACATTTAGTAGTAACGTATCAAGCTTAGGTACATTATTAAATACTTTAAGAGAATTACCTTTACAACTAGATTACATTCAAGTTCACAGTGCTGATGTTGATTTAGGCAAACCTAATGAAAACTTCTTCAGAAAATGCTGGGACGCAGTTGTATCATTTGTTCTTTCATTCTTCTTAGACTATTCTTCAATTAGTCAAACTGAAGAATCAGATTATAAAGGTGAAGTTACAAAAATTGATGTTTGGATGACACTTGGTCGTGACCAAGCCAACGTAATTCGTAGCTTGATTGACACAAGCTTCTCAAAAGAACACCCAGACATTCAAGTTGAATTAAAACTTACTGCTGGCGACGTATTGTTAAAAGCAACACTTGCAGGTATTGGTCCAGACGTAGCTCTTAACGTTGACTCATCTTTACCTGTAAACTATGCATTAAGAAATGCAATCATGGATTTATCAGAAAGAATCTATGAATATGAATATGAAATTGAAGTTGATAAAAATGGTGAATATGTATTGACAAGTGCAAACTTACCTAAATTATCTAAAGAATATAAGACTGATAATTATGGCAACAAGGCTATCCAAGCAGCATATGTTCTTGCAGAAGATATGTTAATGCCTAGTGGAAGAGATCTTCCAACTCTTGCAAACTTACAATCATTTATTAATACAACTTATCCAACATACTTTGATGCGTTAAGAAATGAAATTAAAGATAACGCATTAGAAAATGGTAAAACATTAACTGCTGAAGAAGTAGAAGCAGAATTAAATAAACGTTTAAGATCTGAAATCGTAATTACAAAAGGTATGGCAATTCCAACTTACATTTACGATTTATATCCTTCACTATTCACAGTTGTAAGAAATATTGATAATTCAAAAACTTTAACTAAACTAGTTAAAGATCAAGATTTCTTATTATTATCTCAAGGTACAAGCTTTGATTTCTGGGAAGGAACTGGCGCTTACCAATATGCGAAAAACGTATATATGGAAAGTTCATTAAGACAATTCCAATTCCAATATGAATACGATGAAGACAATGGTAACAAATATGGTTATGGTACATATGCATTACCAGAAAAACAAATCTTCTTAATGATGTTCGTTCGTGATGACATTATGGAAGAACTTGGATTAACACATATGATTCCTGAAACATGGGATGATATGATTGACTTAATTGCTGAATTACAAACAAGTCAATTACAATTCTACTTACCAGTTAACTCAGAAGGTGCATCAGCACTTAACCCAATCTTCGTATCTAAGTTATATCAATTAGGTGGCGATATTTACGCATCTGATAATAAATCAACTGGCTTCAAGAGTGCAGCATCAATGAGAGCCTTCGAAGAATGGACAGAATATTACACATTATATTCATTCCCACTAGCTGCAAACTTTACTAACCGTTTCCGTTCAGGTGAACAACCAATTGGTATTTCTTATTATGAATTATATAATACATTAAGTGTATTTGCTCCTGAATTAAAAGGTCGTTGGTCATTCCATACAATCCCTGGTACTGAAAGAACAGTTAACCTTGTTGATGAAGATGGTAATCCAACAGCTGAAACAGTTACTTATATTGACCATACAGCTGTAGCTTCTGGTACAGGTTGCGTAATGATGAGACAACCAAACAGAGTATCAAAAGCTGAAGCACAAAAATCAATGGATGCTGCATGGGAATTCTTAAAATGGTGGTCTTCAGCTGAAACACAAACTTCATTCGGTCGTGAAATGGAAGGTATCTTAGGTTCAGCAGCAAGACATACTACTGCAAACGTTAAAGCATTACAACAACTTGCATGGAAGAAATCTGACTTAAATGTTTTAATGGAACAATGGTCACAAGTTCATGAAATTCCACAAATTGCTGGTAGTTACATTACTGGTCGTGAAATTGAAAATGCTTATCGTCAAGTTATTAATAATGGTTATAATCCACGTGAAGTTTTATACGAATATGCTGGAAAAGTTGATGTAGAAATTGATAGAAAACGTAAAGAATTTGGCCTTGACTTAAGCAAAGGAATGGGGGAATAATATGATAGCTTTATATATCTTATTTGGAATATCAGTTGTAGCGTTAGCTGTATTATTTGTCTTTGTTCTTAAAGGTGCTGGCAAAAAGACTGGTGGATTCCAAAAACAAATTAAAACTCCAAAAGTTAAGAAAACTGAAAAATCTCGTGAAGAAAAAGCAAGAGAAAAAGCAGAACTTAAAGCTGCGATGAAGGTTAAAAAGGCTGAATGGAAAGCCGAAGATAAAGTATTTGATGCTCAATGCAAAGAAAATATTAAAGCATTAAAGAAAGAAGTAAATGAAAAGAAACCTCGTTATTTACAACTTAAAAATGCTTATCATAAGACAATTAAATCAAAGAAAAATGATCCTGTTATTATTGAAGAATATGTAACTTATAGTAAAGAATATCAACGCTTACTTCAAAAACTTCGTATTGAAAAAGATCGTATTTCACTAGTTAAGAAATTAGACCGTTGGAGCAAACGTGGTAATAAATTAAGAAGGGAAATATTCGTTAAGAGACAATACTACTATCTAGTTGCGCCTTATACAATTTTGTTCTTCGTATTTACTGTTTTACCAGTACTTATGTCTTTAGTATTAAGTTTCACAAACTTCAACTTACTTGAATTCCCAGAATGGGTTGGTTGGGAAAACTACATGCGTTTATTCGTTGATGACAAAGTATTTATCATTGCATTACGTAATACCGCATTACTTGCTGTTGTAACTGGTCCGTTAAGTTACATTATGGCATTCGTGTTCGCATGGTTAATTAATGAATTAAAACCTCTACTAAGAAGCTTTATGACATTAATCTTCTATGCTCCATCTATTTCAGGTAACGTATACTTGATTTGGAAATTAATTTTCTCAAGTGATATCTATGGTTATGCTAATGCATACTTAATCAGATTTGGTTTAATTGATGAACCAATCACTTGGTTACAAGATGCAGACTATATCATTTGGATCTTAATCATTGTTCAATTATGGTTATCACTTGGTGTAAGTTTCTTATCATTCATCGCCGGTTTACAAAGTGTAGATAGAATCTACTATGAAGCTGGTGCAATCGATGGTATTAAAAACCGTTGGCAAGAATTATGGTACATAACTCTTCCACAAATGAAATCACAATTATTATTCGGTGCGGTAATGCAAATCACATCAAGTTTGTCGGTAGCTGCCGTATCCATAAACATCGCCGGTTTCCCTTCAATTGAATACGCCGGTCACACCATTATTACACACTTAATGGACTATGGTAACTTAAGAATGGAAATGGGTTACGCATCAGCCATTGCAACAATCTTATTCATTATTATGATCGTTGCTAACATGGTTGTAAGAAAAATTTTGAGAAGGATAGGTTCTTAGTATGGCTTTAGGTAAAATAAGAGTAGACGAAGATCAAGTTAAGGGTGTTGCACTCTCTAAGGCTGAGAAGAAGCGCCTTCGTCGTCAAGAAAAGAAATTAAAGAAATTTGGTATTAGAGACGAAAGTAAAATGAATAAAGTAGAAAAATTCTTCTACAACATTCAAAAACGTCGTCGTATTAAAAAACGTAAAAGAGTAAGTCGTAGTTTTATGGGTGACTTAGCATTATTCTTATTGTTACTTGCATTTGGTGCATTTAGTGCATATCCGCTTGTTTATACAATTTTTGCTGCATTTAAGCCACTTGCTGAATTATTTATTTATCCACCTAAATTATTCGTTATGAACCCAACACTAGATAACTTCAAAGATTTATCTAACTTATTATCAGACTCTTGGGTACCATTTAGTAGATATTTATTTAATACAGTATTCATTACTCTTGGTGGTACAGTTGGTCACGTGCTTATCGCATCAATGGCTGCTTACCCACTTGCAAAACACAAATTCCCTGGTGGTGTGTTTATCTTCCAAATGGTTGTATATTCACTAATGTTCGCTGGTCAAGTTACTGATACTCCTCGTTATATGATTTTTAGTTTCTTAGGATTAGTAGATACTCCACTAGCAATTATCGTTCCTGCATTCGCTTATTCGCTTGGTCTATACTTAATGAAACAGTTCATGAGTGATATTCCAACAGAATTAATTGAATCTGCAAAAATCGATGGAGCTAACGAATTCCAAATTTATTGGAAAATCGTTATGCCACTTGTTAAACCAGCTTGGTTAACATTAATCATCTTATTATTCCAAAACTTATGGAATACAGATGGTGGTACATTCATTTATAGTGAAGCGAAGAAACCTTTAAGTTATGCGTTACACCAAATCGTTGCTGGTGGTATCGCCAGAACTGGTACATCTTCAGCCGTTATGTTAATTATGATGGCAGTGCCAATTACAGTATTCATCTTGTCACAAAGCCAAATCATTGAAACAATGGCTCACTCAGGTATGAAATAGGATAGGGGGTTAGAGTATGAAGAAAATATTTAATTTTACTAAAATAATTGCAATCATCACTTTAGTCCTAGGATTCTTCTTTGCACCAATCTTTGATTCTGCAAATGCCATGAGTTATAACTATGACTTCTGGAAGAATATTATTCCTTCTGCAGAAGGTTTAGCTCTTCAATCAACTTACTATTCAAGAAATTTCAAATATCATAAAAATGCTGTATACGAAGAAACTTCAGCAAAATTAAATGAATTATTTGATACATTTGAATTAAGCGAAATTAAAGACCTTGTAGCTGGTAAAAATTATACTTACTTTAGTAGTAATTCAACTGAAAACTTAACACAACAAGGACAAATTAAAACTAATTATGAAAATGCTAAATTAGTTGTAAAAGCAAATTATAAATTAACACAAGAAGTTAAAACACAAATTTGTGATTTAATTGATTTAAAACTTGAATGTGAACAAGATACAAATCTTTATAAACAAATTGATTTTAACAGTATTACTGATATTCAAGTTTACGGTGATAAAGTTTATGTTTTATCAACACCAAATGCAGAAACAATTTCAAATATTAGTGGTTCTGCATCTGTATCTGAAATGACAAAATTAATTGTTATTAACAGTGACTTAGAATGGGAAGAACAACGTCAAGAATTCCCTATTACTGAAGATGTTAGAAAATCATTTGATAATTACTATCAATGGAATCGACTTGCATTCGATAGCGTAGCAAGTGGTAGCAACCATACTATTGCTGTTGATACTTCAGGTAACTTATGGGCGTGGGGATCAAATGAATATGGTCAATTAGGCGTTGATCCTAGTCAAAGTAATTATCTAGCAGAGCCTACTCAAGTAACTTGGATTGGTGATGCTTCAGGTATTAAATATACAAGTGTATATGCTACTGGAAATACATCATTTGCAGTAGATAGTAAAGGTAATTTATGGGGATTTGGTAAAAATGATTATAACTTAATCTCTTATAAAGATGATTTAGAATTCTCATATGTTAAATTAAATTCATTCTCAATTTTAAGTAAAGCAGCTACAAAAGATGAAGAAGCACAATATACAAATGGAACTGTTTCTAAAGTATCTCTTGCAGATGACCACATTTATGTTATCGACAATAATAATCAAGTATATTCTTGGGGTGATAACTCTGATGGTTTATTAAAAAATAGTACTTCTAATATTCAAAAATATGCAGTTAACGCTGAAATTAAATTAGAAAGAATTGATACAATCAATAATAATAAAGTTATTGAATTAAAACCTGTTACTATTTTAACTAGTAAAACTCATAACGTAATCGTTGATGATGAAGGTAGTTTATGGGTTTGGGGTCAAAATGATAAAGGTCAATTAGGTACTGGTAATACAGCACCTCTAAGTGAACCTACTTTAGTAACATTAAGAAAAAATAATGTTACTGTTAAAGTTGAAACAATTTCATTAGGTGATGAACATACAGTAATTGTTGATAAACTTGGTGGTTTATGGACATTCGGATCTAACAGTCATTATCAATTAGGTTTTGCTGCTGATGAAAATGGTGTTGCTGTTCCATATCTTGCAACTCCATATGCTTATCATGATGATGTTGACTATACAAAAGTATTCGCTTTTGGTAACTCTTCATATGCTATCGATATTAATAATAATTCATATGTGTTTGGTCAAAACGATGCTTATCAATTAAGTTTTGAATCAGATGAAGAAAAAGTTGAATATACAGTTAAATCAGGTATTAGTCACAACTTAATTAGTGGTACAAAAGACGGTATTTTTAGTATTGATACATCAAACCGCTTATGGGTTTGGGGTAAGAGTACTACTAAACTTGGTCTTAAAAATACTGAGGCCGTTAAAGAACCTGTGTATAGTGAACACAGATTAGAATTAAGAAATATCGCATTATCTAGATTAGAAAATTCTGATATTTATAAACGTGCAGTATATGTTGCATCTTCTGCTGATGAAAATGTAGCAGCTGTATATTTAAGAAGTGCTGCTGGTATTGCAGTAGATAAAGATTTTATTTATATTTCTGATACACAAAATTCAAGAATTTTAAAAATTAATAAACAATCATATGTTGTTGAAGATGTTTGTTTAACTCCAAACAACTCAACATTCAAACAATTAAATTTAGACTCAAGTGTATATCAACCATCTACATTACGTCAATTTAAACCTACTAAAGTTACAGTGTCTCCTACTGGTAGAGTTTACGCAATTGCAGAACAAGTATATGAAGGTATTATTGAGTTTAATAAACAAGGTGATTATAACCGTTATTTAGGACAAAATGACGTTGTTGCAAATCCATTAAAAGAATTACTTCGTGATTATTTAACAGATGAACAATTAGCAGCATTTGCCTTAACTCTTCCTCCACTATTTACTAGTATTAGTACAGATAGTAAAGGTTTCATTTATGCTACATCTTATCCAGATACAGAATCAGGAACAATTGCTGGTCAAAACATGGTAAAAGCAATCAATACATCTGGTAAAGATAGTATGAAACGTAATGGTTATGTTTTACCAAATGGTGATGCTAAATATATTTCATCATCACCTAATGCAAATGCAATTAAAGGTCCTTCTTATTTAGTAGACGTAACTATTAATGAAGCTGGTAACTTCACAGTTGTTGATGAAGTTAGAGGACGTTTATTTACTTACGATTCAGATGGTAACTTATTATATATCGCAGGTGCACAACCTGGTGGTACTAAGCAAAACGCTTCAGGTTTATCTGAAAATATTATCAAGCCAGTTGCAATTGACTATTTATATCGTACATATGAAGGAAGCGATAGAGTCGATGAATTTGTCATTGTTGCTGACCAACAATCTAAGAGTTTAATGTTCTATGTTACAACAGAATTTGGTCAATTAGTTAACCAAGCTACTGCAGCTTATAACAAAGGTGTAGATACTGCTGAAAAAGCTCAAGCTGTTAAAGCTATTTGGGAAGAAGTAAGACAAAGAAATACAAACTATGAACTAGCTTACTTAGGAATCGGTAAATGTATTCTTGTTGAAAGTGACTATGTTGATACAAAAGAAGAACAATTAGAACTATACCAAGAAGCAATGGCAAACTTCAAACTTGCTCATAATGGAACATATTACGCTAAAGCATTTGGACGTTATCGTGACCAAATCTTAAAAGATAATTTTGCTTGGATTATGACTGCGGGTGTTTTAATTGCCGTTGGTATTATTGGTTTATCAGTTTATAAAACAATCAAAAAGAATCAAGCGAAGAAAATTAAAGTACAAGGAGGAAAATAGAATATGTTAGAACTTAAAATTATCTTAATTGTTCTTACTGTATTAGCTTTTGCTACTTGTATCGCTTTGATTGTAGGTTTAATAGCTGGTAAGCAAGAATTATGTTTAAATATTGCTAAAAAAGTAAAAGGAAAACTTGGCATCTTCTTTAATGATGTTGTAAAATTCCCTATTTATATTATTACTCACCCTATTCAAGGATATAATGAATTTAAGGTTGAGAAAAAAGGTAAAATGTATGCAGCAATATCAATTTTAGTAGCATATGTTTTAGTTCAAATTTTAGCCTATAAATATACTGGGCCAGTTGTAAACGTAAATAATCCACATGAATTTAACAGTATTAAAATTATTATCTTTGGTGTGTTACCAGTTGTTTTAATTGCTGTTGCAAACTGGAGTATTACTTCACTATTTGATGGTAAAGGTAAGATGAAAGAAATCTTCATGATGATTTGTTACTCTTACTTCCCTCTTGTAGTATGTGGTTTATTACGTATGATCATTAGTAACTTTGTTATTACTGATGAAGTACTATTCTTAACAATTATCGATATTATTGGCTATGTTGGAACAGGTTATATGCTATTCATGGGACTTGTAGTTATTCATGAATATGGTATCTTTAAAACTATCGTTTCTGTTTTAGGTACAGTTCTTGCTATCTTAATCATTCTATTCATGGCATTATTAATTTTTGACTTAGCAAATCAAGTAATTAGTTTCTTTGCATCAATTTACAAGGAAATTATGACTCGATTTATGTCGTAGATGGAGGTGTAAAAAATGATAATTATTATTATATTATTAGTTGGATTATTAATTGCACTTCTAGTTAGACGCAATATCCAAAGACTATATGATAAATATCATACTAGTGAGGATGCTAGTCAAGAATCAAGTGCAACACAAGACGAAGTACTAGACGAAAAAGATTCTATTAAACAAGCTGAAGAAATCGTTCGTAAGAGAAAACGTTTATCTCGTACAGTTAAGCTTTCTCTAACAGGCATTATTCTAGTAGCTATTTTATCAGTTGTTGGCGTATATCTGTTTGACACATATGACGCAAGTTCAGCATCATTTAATAATGCAACAACAAAAGAATACTGGGCATCATTACCTGGTTTCGAACATTATTCTGATCTATACAACAAATATGTAGCACAACATGATAGTATGTCTGCTGACTATAAGAGCCCATTTACTGATCCTTCCGCATCAATTTATGCCAAAATTAAAAAGGCAAGATATCGTGAAGAATTAGAAGCATTAATGTCTCCTTACAATAATGAATACAAAGCGACTCAAGATGAAGTTCGTAAAGAAGAATTAAGACTAATTATTGAAGAATCAGAAAAGGTAAAACAAACATTACCTAAATGGACAGAATATCGTGATGAAGTTTTATTAGGCTATCATTTATTTGCTAAAGAAGGAAATTATGAATTCTGGCTTAATATTTCAACTACATCATTTAAAGTAATTGACAAAACTGACCCTTCAAATATTATTGAATGGTATTCTAATCCTGAAGGTGATCAATTAGTTAGTGATTCACAAAGAGATATTTTAAAACTTTGGGCAAGTAGAACTGGTTCAAATGTGAAGAGTTATGGAACATATGAATATTCTGTAGCTACTGAATTTAATGATAATTCTACTGACGTTAACCCTAATTTTGCTATTAAGAACTTTACTGAAGTTCGTGATGGTGAAGAAGTTTCAATTATTCAAGTTTGGTATAAATTAGAAGCTCGTGGTGTTGACTGGACTTATTTCCCTAAGTATATTAGTGAAGCAACATACAAAGCTTTACTTGCAAAAAATGAAGAATTAGTTGCAGAAGGCGCTGAATACGTTGACAAAAACGTTGTTAAAAAAGTTGAACACTATGATAAGAAAATTGGTGGACAATCAATCAAAAATTCACTATTCGGTGCTACTGGTAGTCTTTATAAATTAGTTACTACAGGCTCTCAACTTAACCAATTTGGTGAAAATTATTATGAATTTAATGGTAATCTTGAAAAAGTAAGTTCAATTGACATGGGTAAATTATATCGTTTATATACTCACTTTGGATTTACTCAACAAACCCTAATTGAAGAAGATGAATACTTCCAAGCATTAGCAGATAAAAAAGGTGTTGAAGTTGATTTAACAAGTAAAATGATTAAACAAAAAGACTCATACACTGTTGCTATTCAATATGAATTAACTGATGAAGGTTTAAATGTTACTATTCCAAGTAATTCAATTACTGCAGTTGGTAAAAATGAAGTTGTTTATATTGACTTATTAGAATACTTTACTGCAGCTCCTAATACAGAACAAGGTTATACAATTATTCCTGATGGAAGTGGTTCTGTATTAAATCACAATAATGGTAAAACTTCATGTTTCTTATATAACAAACGTTTATATACTACTGACCTTTCAATGAGTGAAGAAGTTATGAAGGCTGAAACATATGACATTATGTTACCAATGTTCGCGGTTGTAAACCAAACAAGTCAAACTGGTGTTATTGCTGACGTAACTGAAGGCGCAGCTCAAATGGAATTATATGCTGACATTTCTGGTCGTGGTGCTGAAGTTTTCAATAAACACTATTTCCGAATTCACTATCGTGAATCTCAAACTGTTAAAGTTTCATCTGTATCTCAACCAATTGAAAAATACAATTATGCATTTATGAATAATGACGTTTCAATTGATTTCCGTTTCTTAGGAAAAGAAGTTGTTAATGATGGCTACTCTGGTGTTGCAAGAGAATATCGTGATTTATTAATCGAAAGATATAATATGCAAGATAAGAAAGACACAACAGATGATCTTGTAATCGATATTGATGTAATTGGCGGATATGACTTCAAAAATAATGTCTTTGGTATTGTTTATAATGACAAAGATACATTAACAACATTCGAACAATTAAAAGAAATGATTGAAGACATTGAAAAAACACAATTCAAAAATATCAATGTTTTCTATAAAGGTTGGAGAAAACAAGGCCTAGTTGACTATACATTTAAAAATATTGATGTTTATAAAAAATTAGGTAGTTTAGAAACTCTTAAAGAAGTAGAAGATATGGAAGGTGTATCAGTTTATCCTTACATTAACTTCGGTGTAGTAAATAAATATCAAGAAACATTTGGTACAAATCATTATAATACACGTAATGTAATCGGTGAAATTATTACTGTATATCCATATGATTTACAATCAAATATGTGGGATAAAAAAGCTCAAAAGATTAACATTATCTCACCTAGATATTATCAAGCATTTGCTCAATCATTAGCTGATTCTTATGCTTCTGTATTTAAATTACAACAAGAAGGACAAATCCTTTCAAATATCTCTTTAGATTCAATCGGTTCTGTATTAACAGGTGACTATCGTAAGAATAAAGAAATGTTTAAAATTAACGCTGTATATGAACAAATTAAATCATTAGAAATGATTAAAGAAGCAGGCGTTACTGATATCAACTTATATCGTCCTTATGACTATGCATTCCCTTATGTAAGTAATGCAAAAGAAATTCCTTTCTCTTCAACTAAATATCAAATTCTTGACTACTCAATTCCATTCTATCAATTAGTAGTTAATGGATTATTTGATTATAGTGGGGAAAGTATCAATGCTAATAGTGAAGATGGTATGGAAAAACACATTTTAAGATTATTAGAAACTGGTTCTAATGCATCATTCACTTTCACTTATGAAGGCTCTGAAGTATTATTAACTACTGATTATAATCAATACTACTATACAGAATACTCTAAATGGCTTGATTCTGTTGAAGCCGTTTATGATGCATACGAAGAAGCAGGTATTGAAGGTTTACGTTTAGTTGAACATGAATACATTGAAGATGAAGTATTTCGCGTAACTTATTCAAATGAAGCTGGTACAAAGGTAGTTTCTCTTCTAATCAACTATTCACAAGTAAATTACACAGATCATGAAACTGGCATTAGTGTAAATGCAAAAGACTTTATTGTTTTAGGAGGTAAATAATGAGTAAAAAAGATAAAAAACAACAAAATATCGAAACTCAAAATAATGCTCCTAAGCAAAATGTGTTTCAAAAATTAAGAGCTTGGTTTAGACGTTCTAGCTTTGTTGCTAAAGTTGAAGTCTTCTTAAAGAAAGCTTGGCAATATTTCTTATTTGGTTTAGAATGTCTATTACCGATCAAACATGTTAAGAAATTAACATATGATAAATTAAGACACGATCAACAAAAAGTTATTATTTCATTGTTATTCTTATTACCGGTAATGTTTGGTTTCTGCTTATTCTTCTTATATCCATTAGTAAGATCATTAATCATGTCTTTTGGTACAGTAGAAATTCTAAAATCTGGTGGTATTACAATTCACTTCGGCGAATTCTTCTTAAAAACTGGTGCCGGTGGTGCTTATAACTTTAATGATCCTGATCCAAATGCGAAAAATATTTTCTATAACTATATTCAAGCATTTACCGCAAGTAGTGTTGACTTCCCAGTAGGGTTAGCAACTACTGCTTGGAATACAATTGTTAATACAGCTGTTATCACAATCTTTAGTTTATTAGTAGCAGTTATGCTAAATGGTAACTTTAAAGGTCGTGGTGTAGTAAGAGCAATCTTCTTCCTACCAGTTGTATTAAACTCTGAAGCTGTTAACTTAGCGTTAGAAGCTTCATCAAACCTAACTGACTTAGTAGGTAAATCTGGAACAGATACTTTAAAAACACTATTTGACATGAATGCCTTCTTTACAAATTTAGGTGTTCCGGTAAAATTAGTAACATTCTTAAGTGGTATCACTTCTACAATTTACGATACTATTTCTTATTCAGGTATCCAAATCTTAATCTTCCTTGCTGCTATTCAATCAGTTCCTCGTCACTTGTACGAAGCTGCAAAAATCGAAGGTGCTACTGCATATGAATCATTCTGGAAGATAACGTTACCAATGGTAACGCCAATGATGATTCCAATTATTGTATTTACAATTGTGGACTCATTCTTACGTTCCGATATTAATGAAATCATCGACTTACAATATAACAATGCGGACTACGGTATGCATGCAGCAATGTCTTGGTCATACGTTATTGTTTCAATCGCATTATTAGGTATTGTCGTTGGTATCTTATCTAAGTGGGTGTTCTATTATGACAACAAAAAATAGAAAAGAACAAATGCGTGAAAAATTCGAGTTTATTAAAGAAGAGTTAAATAACCCAATTAAGAAAGCGGTTAGAATGCAAAAGATGTCAAATTTTGCAACATCTATCCTAAGAGCTGTTATTATCTTTGGTTTAGCGTTCATTATCTTGTTCCCAATCTTCCAACAATTCGCTATCGCTTTCAGACATCCAATTGACTTAAACAACCCGTTAGTTCAATGGATTCCGGAAACTCCATCTACAGTAAACTTCCAAATCGCGGGTGCAGTCTTAAAATACGGAAAATCAGTGGTAAACAATATTAAAGTTTCTGCTATCTGTACAGTATTACAAGTTGCTTGTACTTCTCTTGCAGGTTATGCTTTTGCAAGATTACGTTTCAAAGGAATTAATGTTTTCTTCGTATGCGTTTTAGCAACATTAATTATTCCTCCACAAGCCGTATCTCTTTCAAGAATGTTATTCTTTGAAAATTTCGATATCTTTGGTATTTTCGAAGCTTTAACAGGTAGTGCTTTAAAGATGACAGGTACTGGTAAAGATTATGTATTATACATAACAAGTGCTACAGGTCAAGGTATTAGAGCTGGTCTATTCGTTTATATCTTTAGACAATTCTTCCGCGGCATCCCTATCGAACTTGAAGAATCTGCTCAAATCGATGGTGCTGGTATTATCAGAACATTCTGGAGCGTAATGTTACCTAATGCCCGTGGTGCAATTATTACTTGTGCATTATTTGCTTTTGTATGGCAATGGAATGACGTTTATTACACTCAACTATATAAAATTTCAGGTGCAGCATTCCCATTATTATCAATGAGACTTGTTAACAGTGCGGAATTAGTATGGACTCTAATGGGTCAATTAGAATATGCCGACTTGAAAGACATGGTTGGTGAAGAAGTTAATGGTAACCCATTATTCAACCAAACAGTTGTTAATACTGCAAGTTTAATGATGATGTTACCACTTCTAATCGGTTACTTATTCGTTCAAAGACTATTCATTGAGGGTGTTGAACGTTCAGGTATCGTTGGATAATAATAGATTCTTTGACTACCAATTATTTGGTAGTCAAAGATATCTTTTAAAGCTATAATTAAATTCTAATTATAGCTTTAAAAGGTATAAGATCTATACTATTCTTACTTCGAAACGAGGTGATAAATAAAAAATGAAAAAGGAGAGAAAAATTCGCTCACCTAAATTTAGGCAAGCGATGAGCTCCATTTACGCTGTTTTAGATTATGTTTTTAGAATCGTAATGCTAAATCTGCTAATTGTGGTACCGGCATTATTGCCGTTTTTAATTTACTCACATATTGAAACTAAGATGGGAGAAGTAAATGATGTAATCAGCTACTTAACATTATTACCGGCAGTAATATATATGTTCCCTGCTATTGTAGCTTCGGTCGATTGTTTTAAAGCATATGAAGAAAACACAACTAAAGGAGTATTTAAAGAATTTTTTGTTTCTTTTGGCAAAAATTATTTAAAATCTTTATTTGTTTCTTTCATTTTATTCTTGACATTGTTTCTTTTATTTTTTGAAATAAGATATGAACATTATGAGTTCTATGGTATATTTTTCTATTTTATTAGAAACATAACTAACATTGCTTGTTTAGTTGGATTATTTATAACTATTTCGTTTATGATAATGGGACTATTAATCTTATCGCATATACCGCTTGTATTTGTTTATTTTAAAGACATTTCTATTTGGCAACAATTTAAATTGGCCTTTATTATGGCTTTTCGAAAAATAGGTAAAACAATATTATTATGTTTGATAATTATTGCATTTACATTCTTATGTTTACTTCAAGGTTTAGAAATAATTATCTTTATCTTTGGCATTAGTTTGCCATTATTCTTAATTGTCAAAATAACATTCAAAGAATATATAAAAATTTATAGAAAGGTGGAAAATAAAGAGAATGAAGAAAATGATGAAATTATTTAGTTTCTTTTTAGCTTGCTTAATGTTTGTTTCTTTGGGACAAGTAGTAAATGTAGAAGCAGCTAACGGCGAATTAGCCGGAGAAGTTAAATCAGATTATGCAAAAGCAATTTCTGATTTACAAACTACAGAATTAATGGGTGGTGTAACATTATATAAACAACAAATTGAAACTTTATATAATGGTATTACTGACAAGTCAAATCCTAAATATAAGTGGAACCCACATACTGTGCAATGGGTTGACTTACCTGCAACTTCTGAAAACGTTAATGTTGTTGTATGGACTGACGGAGGAAAACATGGTTGGGCATCATCGACAGTTAGAAATACAGCAAAAGACTTTGAAGAAAAGAATCCAGGTTGGATTGTTCTTGCTGCTGTAAATGGTGACTTCTTTGACATTAATGGATCTAAGGAACCAACTAATATTTCTGTTCAAAATGGTGAAGTTTATCAACCAGAAGTGTTAAATAACTATCGAAAAGGTATTGGTTTTAATAGTGGCGATTTCACAGATGTTATTTATGGTGATGTTTCAATTGATTCAAGTTTAAGTATTGAAGTATTTAAAAATAATGAAATTGTAGCAACTAAAAAAGCATCTAAAGTTAATCCAGAAGTTCTTAGCGAAACTGGTATTAATGTATTAACAAAAGATGCTAAATATACTCCTGACCTAACAGGCTATAAAGTTATTGCTGGTGAATATAGTGTTTGTCGTGTAACTAAAAACCAAGTTGAACAAATTTATTTAAGAGGTACAATTATTGGTGAAGAAGAAGTTGGAGTACAAAAAGCTCCAAGTGGAAAATTCTATTTAGCATCTAAAGATGGATCATTAGATGGATTCTTACAAGCTGGTGACGAAATTAGATGCCAATATAATTTAACAAATGAATGGGCTAATTATGATAACGTTATTGGTAGCGTACACCAAATCTTAGACAATGGAAATCCTATGCACCAAGGTAACACTACAGATGACTTCTTATATACAACTCATCCAAGAACATTTGTTGGTTTTAAAGAAGACGGTTCAGTTGTAATGATGGTTACTGAAGGCCGTGGTAAAGAATCTGATTGTCAAATTGGTACATCACTTTTCCAAGGTGGTGAATTAATGAGACTTGCAGGTTGTAAAACTGCATTTAACCTTGATGGTGGTGGTTCTTCAACATTATTAGTTCGTAACGCAATGGGACAATTTGAAGTAATCAATCGTCCAAGCGATGGCGGTGAAAGAAGCATTGGTAATGCTGTATTATTTGTTATGAGAGATCCTGGTATTGTCTTTAATCAAAAAGACACAACTAGATCTACTGCAGTATTCGAAAGAAATGCAACACTAATAAGTGAAGAATTAAAAAATGTAACAATTACAATTAATGGTAAAACACATGAATTTATTGGTAATCGTATTGAAATTAGTGGTTTAGAAGAATCAACAACTTATGAAGCTGTTATTGAATATGAAGAACCTAATTCAAAAGATTCTTCTAAGTACTCTAAAGGTCGATTTACAGTACAAGTGAGAACTAAAGACTTTATGGCACCTTCATCTGGCTTACGTATTTCTCAAATTAATAAAGAAGGAATTACAATTGAAAAAGTAGATGTTGGCTATGGAAGTTGGATTCAAAATGTATCTGTTGAGATTAGTGGTGCAAGTTACTATTTAGGTAATGAAAACTATTTAGAAATTGAAGGACTATTAAGTGATACAGAATACAAATTAACTTTCAAATATGATGTTATTGAACCAGGAAATGATAAAGTATATAAATTAGAAGAAGATGTAATTGTTTTCAAAACTTTAGCATTTAACCTACCTGAATTCATTAAACTTGAAAACGCAGAATTAACACAAAATTCTTTAAAAGTTAATTATGAATATAATGATGAAGATGATATCATTGAAAGTATTGCTGTTGTGTTAATGCGAAATGGAAAAGAAGTGTCTCGTCAATCTATTACAAGAAAACGTGGTACTGTAACATTTAGTGAAATTGATTTTACACAAGCTGGTTATACAGTTAAAATGGAAGCTTTATATTATGCAGAAGAAGGAGCTACATTTGCTGAAGTTTATTCTTCAGATGAACTTGAAATTCCTCAAGTTGAAGTTCCAAAAGCTGAACCTGCTCCATCTAAAAAAGGATGCAAAAAGAGTTCAGTTGAATTAGCTATTGCAACTATTTCTCTATCTTCAATTGTTGCTTTAGTATTAAGAAAGAAAAAATAGGAGTTTATTATGAAAAAGATTAAGGTATCTTATTTAATTTTCTTATCTTTTGCATTAATTTGTACAATGATAACTTTACTTCCTGCGGTTAATGCAGAAAAAGGAGTTATGTTATCTGATTATATTGAAGCATTTGGCGAAAGAGAAGAAACTGACTTGCTTGGCGGAGTTAAATTATACAAGCAAAAATTTAAATCTTATTATGATGGTATTACAAATCCTGCTACTCCTAAATACGAGTATTATGGATCAACTGTTCAATGGGTTGACCTTCCTGCAACTAGTGAAGAAGTTAAAATGGTTGTTTGGAGCCAAGGTACAACTCATGGGTTTAAAGCATCTCGCACAACTCTTACTGCAAAAGACTGGGAAGAAAAACATCCTGGGTGGATTGTTGTTGCGGCTGTAAATGGTGATTTCTTTAATATTAATTCAACATACGAAGCATTAGGATTAATGGTTCAAGATGGTGATGTTATTAGACCTTTCCAACAAGGACCTTCTTCTTGGATTGGTGAAAATGATGGTGTTTTAGCTTGGGATGCTAATAATAAACTATACGAAGGCTTCCCTCAAGTAAGTAATACATTAACATTACAAGTTCGAAATACAGCTGGTCAATACGAAGACAAAGCAAGTATTGCTGCAGTTAATCCATTTTCAATCCCAGATACTGGAATTGCCCTATTAACAAGAGATTCAAAAAATGATATAAATGTTGAAGGTGCAGTTGTTTATAAAGGATCATATGAATTAAACCGTATCAGTAATCACGGTAAAGCATTTATTAAAGGAACTGTTTTAGAACAAGTTACTGATCTTACAACAATCAGACCAAAAAATGGTGATTTTTACTTAGCTTCTAAAGATGGTTCGCTTGATGGTATTGTTTCTGCTGATACATATATTAGATGCCAATATCATCTTCTTGGTGAATGGGCAAATGTTGAAAGTGCAATTAGATATTATTGTGTGTTATTAAAAGATGGTGAACATTTATTCTTCCAAGATTCAGTTAGTGGCGTTAAAAATGAATATGGTCTTGCGAAAAACCCAAGAACTGTAATCGGTTTTAAAGAAGATGGTTCAGTAGTAATGATGGTTTCTGATGGCCGTGGCATGGATAGAGATTTCCAAGTAGGTTTATCTTATTTCCAAATTGCGGAAATGATGCGTCTTGCTGGATGTAAAGATGTATATCAAATGGATGGTGGCGGTAGTGCTACACTAGTTGCTAGAAATTCTCAAGGGAACTTAGAAGTTATTAATCGACCTAGTGATGGTTCTGAAAGAAGCATTGGTAATGCGATCCTTATGGTTATGAGAGATCCAGGGGTTAAAGTTGATGCTAAGAGCACAACTAGAAATTCAATTACAATTGCAAAAACAGTTACATCAGTTAGTGATGTCGTTGAAGATATTAAAATTACTATTGATGGTAAAACACATAGCATGAGTGAAGAACTTTTAACTATCGAAGGGTTAAAAGAATCTACTGAATATATTGTTAAAATTGAATACGTTCTACCTGATTATCGTTCAACTGGCAAGAAAATTAAAGGTGGGTATGTATGTAAAGTTAAAACAAGAGATTTCCAATTACCTCCATCTGGCTTAGAAGTATCGGAAATCAATAAAAATGAAATTGTCATAATTAAAAAAGATTCGGATTATGCAAGCTGGATTCGAGATGTTTCAGTAATTGTAAGTGGTGAATCTTATTACATGGGCAATGAGAATAAACTGGTTATTTCTGGGTTATTAGATGATACTAGTTATACAGTTCATTTCGAATACAATGTTATTGAACCAGGAAATGATACAGTATATAAAGGAAAAGAAGAACCTTTATATATTAAAACACTTGCATTTAATTTACCTGAATTCATAAAACTTGAAAACGCAGAATTAACACAAAATTCATTAAAAGTTAATTATGAATATAATGATGAAGACGATATCATTGAAAGTATTGCTGTTGTATTAATGCAAAATGGAAAAGAAGTGTCTCGTCAATCTATTCCAAGAAAACGTGGTACTGTAACATTTAGTGAAATTGATTTTACACAAGCTGGTTATACAGTTAAAATGGAAGCTTTATATTATGCAACTGAAGGAGCAACATTTGCTGAAGTTTATTCTTCAGATGAACTTGAAATTCCTCAAGTTGAAGTTCCAAAAGCTGAACCTGCTCCATCTAAAAAAGGTTGTAAGAAATCAGCTGAGATAATGGTTGCTACAACTTCTGCATTATCTTTAGCAGTAATGATTTTAAGAAAGAAGAAATAATAAATGATGTTTGATATTAATAAACTAACATTAAAACAAAAAATAGGACAAATGATTGGTCTTGCTTTTTCAGGAAGCGAATATAGTAAAGAATTACAAATGCAAATTGAAGATATTGAAGCAGGGTTGATTATTTATTTTAAAGATAATTGTTTAAATCCTCGACAAATATTTGAATTAAATAAGAAGATTAATGCAAATGCAAAAATTCCTCCATTTATTGCTTTAGACCAAGAAGGAGGGATGGTTGCAAGAGTTACAAGTGGGGTTGTTCAAACCCCTGGCGCAATGGTAATTAGTGCTACTAATAATTCAGACTATGCGTACCAATTATGCTATGATATGGGCGTTGAATTAAGACATTTAGGCTTTAACTTCAATTTTGCTCCTGTAGGAGATATAAACAACAATCCTTTAAATCCGGTTATTAATGTTAGATCTTATTCGGAAAAACCAGAAGTAGTTGCAGAATATGCAATTAAAGCAATTAAAGGTTTTAAAGATGCTAAAATGATGACATCATTAAAACACTATCCTGGTCATGGTGATACTGCAGTTGATTCTCATGTTGGTTTGCCAATTGTTGATTTTGATGAAGAAAGAATCAATAAAATGGAACTTGTTCCCTTTAAAGAATTAATCAAGGAAGATCTTCCAGGAATTATGGCCAGTCATGTCTTATATAAACGTTATGATCCAGTATATCCTACAACATTATCAAAGATAATGGTTCAAGATTTATTAAGAGACAAGTTAGGCTTTAAAGGCTTAGTTGTTACTGATTCATTAACAATGCAAGCTGTATTTAACAACTTCTCATTAGAAGAAATTGTCCTTCATGGCTTTAATTCGGGATGTGATATTCTTCTACTTTGTGGAGCAAGAAAAATTGAAATGCAAAAAGAATTTGCAGAAACAGCACTTCGCTTAGCTGAAGAAGGTAAAATCAGTATCGATGTAATTGATGCAGCTGTTACAAGAATTCTTAAATATAAAGAAGAATATTTAGTTGGCCAAATGGCTGATAACTTTGAAGAAATAGCTCCTGAATTAGAAAAAAGAGAGCGTGTTGCTTTAGCGGAAAAAGTAATGGATGAAGGTATCACTTTAGTAAAAGATGAAGCTCATCTATTACCTTTAAAACAAGGGGAAAAAATAGCGGTTGTTTTCCCTGTAATCAAAGTAGTTACATTAGTAGAAAACGAGGATAATACTTTAAATTCACTTGGTGATTATCTTCCATTTGATGTTGATAAATATTATATGGAACTTAATCCAAGTGCTCAAAAACAACAAGAATTACTTGATAAATTAGCTGATTATGATAAAGTAATTTATTGTAGTTATAACGCATGTTTTAACGAAGGACAAGCTAATTTAATCAACGCAATCGATAAAAATAAATTAATTAATATTGCGGTAAGAACACCTTATGACTATAATGTATTAGATGTTAAGACTTACCTATGTAGTTACGAAGCAAGTATTTTAAGCTTTAAATCACTTGCAAAAATATTATCAGGAAAGGCGAAAGCAACTGGTTGTTTACCTGTTACTTTAGAGGAAAAATAAAATTATGTTAAAAGTTTTAGTAGTAAAAGATTATGAAGCATTGAGTAAAGAAGGTGCGGAAATAATCGCAAAGACAATTAAAGAAAATGCAAAACCTGTTTTAGGCCTTGCAACAGGTTCTTCACCAATTGGAACATACAAAGAATTAATTAAAAAATATCAAGCTGGTGAATTATCATTTAAAAATGTTACATCTTATAACTTAGATGAATACTGTGGAATTAGTATTGAACATCCACAAAGTTACTATTATTTCATGCACGAACAATTATTCAATCATGTAGATATGGATGAAGCAAATGTTCATATTCCTAGTGCTGCTGGGCCAGACTTAGAAGCTGATTGCAAGAAATACAATGATGCTTTACATCAAGTTGAAATTGACTTACAATTATTAGGCATTGGTTCAAATGGCCACATTGGTTTTAATGAACCAGGTACACCTTTTGATCAAGAAACATTTGTTGTAAAACTTGCCGAAGGAACTCGTCAAGATAATAAACGTTTCTTTAACTCAATTGATGAAGTTCCAACTCATGCAATGACAATGGGTATTCAAAACATTATGCAAGCAAAGAAAGTGTTAATGTTAATTAGTGGAAGTGGAAAAGCTGACACAGTTGTTAGACTTTTAAGCGGTGAAATTACTACAGATTTCCCTGCATCAATCTTACACAATCACCCAGATTGTACAGTAATCATTGATGAAGCAGCATATGCAAAAATGAAATAATAAAAATATAATGAGGTCTTTTTAAAAGGCCCTGTGAATTAGTTTAGGGTTCAAGCAATTACACCTGTGAATTAGTTTAGGGTTCAAGCAATTACACCTGTGAATTAGTTTAGGGTTTTAAAACCTGTGAAAAACTTTAGGGTCAAAAAATCCGACTAGAAATAGTCGGATTTTCTTTGCAAAAACACACAATAAATGATATAA
>JAZNQD010000007.1:0-8733 GCA_045589955.1 Bacilli bacterium
TTCATCTTATCACTCCTTTTCTTTATTATATAATCATAATACAATTTTGTCAAATAATAAATAAGCATCATTTTGTTTTATCTGATTGTTTTTTGATATATTCGAAATAGTTATCTTTTAATATTTTAAAGTAGCTTTAAAAAGAGATTATAATAACTCCCAAAATGCAAAATGACACTTTCTAAAAAAATAAATTATCATTATAAACATCTTTTAGACTTTCTTGATTCTCATCCTAGAAAAGAAAAATCATATCATGTAACCAATTAAACCATTAAACATATTATTAGTATAAGGTATACATACATATTTTTTTAAGTTACTGTACTTTGAATTTTAAGGCCTTATTCAAGTATATGTGTTTACTCAAAAACAATATGGATGTATAAAAAATATATTATAAGAATTAAGGAGATAAATCATGTTTGATAACAAAACAATTAAAAATTTTTATGAATTAGTAAAAGATGTATATAAAGATGTATTCAGAAGCAAAGAAATAAAAGTTTATGATGGAAATGATGGTTTTAATGATGAGAATGACTCTTATTGTATTGATGTAACATGTGATGAAAATATCATTTCTTGGCAAATCGGTGAATTCTATTCTAAATTATTTTTCTTAGATAATAATGAAGTTGATATTACTATTGTTGTTTCTGGTGTTTGTACAAATGAAGTTGAAGTCAATAAAATAATAAGACAACATGAAAATACTCAATTAAATGATATCTGGAGCATCGACCCTGGAAATAATGGTGAATATCTATGTATGATAACTAGTTTGTCTTACACATCATTTGGGGATCTTTACCAAAAGATAAGAAGTGCTCTTATTAAATTGTTTGAACCAAATTTCACAAAGACGATGAATGATATTATAAAATATTTAGAAGAAGACTAATATTTCTTAGAGGTTTGATTGTAAATTATCAAACCTCTTTCTTTTTTAATATAGATTTAGTTGTGTTAAAAAGTAAGATATTCTTTATAAAGGTTTAAGCAGTAAATAGAAAAAAAGGTAATTGGATTTGTTCCAATTACCTTTTTCTATATTAAATTACATTTTGCTAATAAATGCTTTATAAGCTAAATATCCTTCGTAAACGTCAGCTTTTGAAACTACTTCCATTGGAGAGTGCATATTTAATACGGCAATACCAGCATCAATAACATTCATATTATAGTTACCTAAGATATATGCGATTGTGCCACCGCCACCTTGGTCAACACGTCCAAGTTCTGCAGTTTGGAAATGGATGTTTTCTTCATCCATAACTTTTCTAATTTCGGCAAAGTATTCAGGCATAGCATCATTACAGCCACTCTTACCTCTTGAACCTGTATATTTATTAAAACAAATACCATTACCAAGGTATGCAGCATTCTTAGGATCATTTACACCAGCAAATAATGGATCAAATCCAGCAGAAACATCACTTGATAACATTTTTGTATTTTCCATTGCATGACGAACTTTTAATTCACTATAGTCATCAGATAAATTAATTAACTCTGCAACAACATTTTCAAAGAATTTTGATTGTGCACCTGTAGCGCCAACTGAACCAATTTCTTCTTTATCAACTAAGATCGCACAAGTTGTGTATTCACACATTGGTGTATCTAATACAGCTCTTAAAGAAGTATAAGCACATACTCTATCATCATGACCATATCCGGCAACCATACTACGATCAAGACCATAGTCTCTTGCAGGTCCGGCAGGAACGATTTCAAGTTCAGCACTTAAGAAGTCTTCTTCGTCAAAATCATATTTTTCTTTTAATAGTTTCATTACATTTGCTTTAACTGCATCTTTTTCTTCATCTTGTAAAGGCATGCTTCCCATAGTTACATCTAAGTCTTCACCTTCAATAACTTTTGCAGCTGGTTTTTGCATTTGATCACCTGATAAATGGATTAATAAATCGCTAATACCAACTACTGGATCATTAGCATCTTCGCCAATGACAACATTTATGATGCTACCATCTTTTTTACAAACAACACCATAGATTGCAAGTGGTATTGTTACCCATTGATATTTTTTAATACCACCATAGTAGTGTGTATCAAGTAAAGCAAATCCTTTATTTTCATAAAGTGGGTTTTGTTTTACATCAAGTCTTGGTGAATCGATGTGTGCACCTAAAACTCTTAAACCTGCTTCAACAGGTTTTTGTCCCATTACAAATAAAGCAACGTTTTTACCTTTATTAGTAACATAAACTTTATCACCAGGTTTTAATTCATTGTATGCTTCTAGAGGTTTAAAACCAGCTTCTTTTGCAAGACGTACTGATTCATCAACACAAGCACGTTCTGTTTTACCAACACTAATATAGTGTTTATACTCTTCATTAAATGCCATTAAATCTTTCATAGATTCATTGTTGTATTTTTTCCAAGCATTTTGATTATACATATTATCATCTCCTTTTTCTATATTATAGCACATAACATATATAGAAAATACAAAAAATGTTTTAAAAGATTACACAATGCATAATTTGATATATAAATCAATTTATGATATAATTTACATATCATAATTTAATCTAAGGAGAATCCGATGACCGAAGTATATAAAAAAAGAGCACTTGAAAAAAAGATAAATACATACTTTATTTGTGAAGGAGATAAAGACTTTAACATAAAGAAAGTAGAAATTGTTCCCGCAAATCCAACATGTAATTGTTATTCTGTAGCTAAGGCATTTACTGTAATGGCAATTGGTTTATTATATGATAGAGGATTAATCAAACTTGATATGTTACTTTGTGATATTTTAAAAAAATATCTTCCAAAAGACATCGATGAAAAGTGGATGCATGTAACAATTCATAATGTTTTAAGTCAAAAAGTTGGTTTTGGAAGTGGTTTACTTGATATCGACTGCGATGATGCATCAGAATATCCAACATTTGATTATTTAGATATCGTTTTAAATACCAAACTTGCTTATCTTCCTGGAACAGTTTATCAGTATACTGATGCTGCATTCTATTTACTATCTCGAGTAGTGTATGAGGTAAGTGGAAAAGAACTATGTGATTTCTTAAGACCAATCTTAATGGAAAAAATGAAGTTTAAAGAACTTGCTTGGAGTAAATGTCCAAAGGGTTATTCAATCGGAGCAACAGGATTATATATTCGTACAGAAGATATGGTTAAACTAGGTATACTATACTTAAATAAAGGAATGTGGCAAGGTGAAAGAATTGTTTCAGAAGAGTGGGTTGATTTAGTTATTAAAAATCAATATGAGTTTACTCATTTAAAAGATGGCTGGTATGCAAAAGGCGGAATGAGAGGTCAATTATTAATGTTTAACCTTGATAAAGGTAAAGCAATTGCTTGTCATTCATATGAAGACAGAATACCATATGGTATATTTTTTGAAGAATAAATTAATTAATATTTAGACAAATTGTTTTTAATAAGGTATAATATAAGTATCTTCTTATAGAAGAATACACAATAATAGACTCGATTTTTTGAGGGAAAGGAAAAACTATGAGAAAATTTAAAGTTTTAGGTTTATTATTATTATCTGTTTTAGTACTTAGTTGTACAAGCTGTGGTCAAGTTAGCGAAAGTAAGTTTTTAGAAATCGTTAATGAACCAATGGAAAATTATACTTGTGAAATTGATATGACAGTCAAGATGGAAGTACAAGGACAAAGTATTTCTGTTCCAATGGATTTATATATGGAAGTTTCTGAAACTGAAGTTTATACAACTACTGAAATGCAAGGAAGTAAAGTTGAAATATATTATAAAATTCTAGGCGATTATGCAGAAGTATGGATGAATGATGGATATGGATGGGAAAAACAATCTAATATGCCAATGGAACAAGTTGGAACTCAAGCTTTATTACCAACAGAAGAAGTTGAAAAAGGTGACTTCAAATATAAAAAAGGTGTTTGGGAAGGCGATGTTGATAAAATTAATGACAAACTTGCAAAAGCAATTGAAGCAAATCTTGGTGCTCTTCAATCAATGGGTTCAATTGGCGACATTGATATGGAATTAGAAGTTTATAACATCATTATTGAAAAAGGCGAAATTTCTGAAGTAGAAATGAAACTTAGCTATCAAATGTATGTTTCAGGACAATATTTGGATGCTGTTGCTAAATATCAAATTGAATTTAGTGAAATTGGCAGTACTAAAGTAACTCGTCCATCTTCAGATGAATAAAATTTGTCTATTTATTAAGACAGAAAACTATTAGTTTTCTGTCTTTTTTATAATAATTAACACATATAATTTCATAGGCAAAACATTATAAAAAAACAATAATTTATGATATTCTATAAATGTAAATAAAAATAAAAAAAGGAGATTGAATAATGAAAACTTGTAAAAAGATTTTAGTTTTACTTTGTGTTGTATTATCATTAGCATTAGTTTCATGTCGTAAACCTAATGGTGGTCAAAGCACAGGTAATAACGATCCTAAGTTAGAAGAAGTTACATTTACAAATATGATTACTTCAATGACTAAGGGTGAAGAATTCGTAATAGAATATTCGAAACAAGAAAATGTTATTGCAACTTTCCTAAGTTCAAATACAAGTATTGCAACAGTAGAAGATAATAAAGTAACTGCTGTTGGTGTTGGTAGTTTTACACTATATGGTCAATTTGAATTAGGTGAAGAAACAAAAACATATAATTTTGTTATTGAGGTAGTTGGTCTAAATTATCAAATCAATTACGAATTAGACGGAGGTATCCTTCCAAGTGATGCAATTACATCATATCAAGAAGGAGTTGGTGCAATTTTACCTATTCCTTCAAAAGACGGGTATGAATTCTTAGGTTGGTCATTAGCTACAACTAGTACTAAATATATTACAGAAATTAGTGCAAACCAAAGCGGTGATGTTACTTTAGAAGCAAAATGGAGTAAGATTCCTGTATTTGCAACTATTTCTTATAATTTAGATGGTGGTAAAAACCCAGAAAATGCGCCTAGTGAATATGAAGAAGGTAAAACTTTAACTCTTCCTGTTCCTAAAAAAGATGGATATGACTTCTTAGGTTGGACACTATCTGCAAGTTCAAATAAATACATCACTGAAATTCCTGCAACTCAAACTGGTAAAGTTACTGTTTACGCTAAGTGGCAAAAACAAATCGTTATGAGTGCTATTAATTATCAACTTGCTGGTGGTAAAAACCCAGAAAATGCACCAAATGAATATGAAGAAGGTAAAGTGGTATCTCTTCCTCTTCCTGCAAAAGACGGACACAAGTTCTTAGGTTGGAGTTTAGAAGAAGGCTCTACTTCATATGTTACAGAAATTTCAAAAGATCAAACTGGTGAAGTTACTCTTTATGCTAATTGGGAAGAAGTATCAGAACCTCAAGTTGGTGATCCATTCACTATTACATATGAATTAAATGGTGGCGCATGGAGTTGGACAATTGGTACAGTTTCAGCCCCTGCACAAGGAATTGATGCGGTAACTAATTTACCAGAAATCTTTATGGCTGATTTCTATCAATATTTATTTGAAAATGGTCTATTAAATTCACCAAAGGTTGCAGCAAAACTTCAAATTTCTAACTGGGCTGGTTTTAGTGCAAAATATGGTGACCCAGTTGCTTGGTATAATGCAACTTCAACAGGTGGTTATAGTGCAGCTGATGGTTATAGTGAATTATTCTTTGATAGTGTAAATGGTTATGAAGCTGTTGGCGGTTTCTTAGGCACAAGCCCTTATAAAGAAAAATATGCTAACCTTACTAAACAAGCTATCGAATTAACAGTTGCTAGATATTCTATTGCAACAACTTCAAATTATTTTAAAGGTGCTTTAGGATTTGTTTTAGATGGTTACTTCTATGGTACTCAAGGTCTACTTGCAGCTGATAAAGCTAATGCGGCTACATTTAATGCATTACGCGCTACTATTCCAACTTTACCTGAAAATTATCAAGTAACAGGTGGTGTTACTGGTACAGCTGTTAAATTAACTGCTCCAGTTAAAGAAGGACATATGTTCTTAGGTTGGTATACTAATCCAGAATTTACTGGGGAAAAAGTAACATCTGTCTCTAGTGAATGTAAATTATATGCTCGTTGGTCAAATCTAAATAGCCCAGAAGTTTATAATATTAACTATGTATTAAATGGTGGTCAAAATCCAGCTGATGCCCCTAATCAATTTGCATTTGGCGAAGGCGCTACACTTGTAAAACCTTCAAAAGATGGTTATACATTTGTTGGTTGGAGTTTAGATGTTGATGGAAAAGAATTAATCAGTCAAATTGACGCTCTTCAAATTGGTGATGTAACAGTTTATGCAAACTGGGTTGAAGGTAGCGAAAATATATATAGTATCCAATATGTATACACAGAAGGTAAACTTCCTACAAGAACTCCAAGTTCAGTTGATGAAGTTATTGAATATGTATTTACTTCATACTATAATTGGTTAAAACCAAGTGATGACTATGAAACATTCAAAACAAAGGTAATTGCTCAATGGAAAGATAAACAATCTCAAGGTGACTATAAATTCTACAAACAAGGTGGAAAAGATACTATTGATGAAAGTTACTTCTGTAACGCAAGTGAAAACTTTGAAGAATGGAATGCGTGGTTCACAGTATTTGATGCTCAAGTTACAGCTGCAAATAGTGCACAAAATGCATGGAACAGTTATGTTGGTATTTTAAGACTTGGTCAATGGTTAGCAAATACTCCTCCAGTGACTTGGAAAGACGCTATGAATCAAGCATTAATTAATGGTACACATATTAAAATTCCTCTTGTAACAGAATATGAACTTGGTTCTGAATTCGATTTACCAGAACTTGTTATCAATGATGGTCGTACATTCTTAGGTTGGTATGATCAAAATGGAAATAAGGTTGAAAAGATTTATTCTAATACTGAAGGTAATTTAGTATTAACTGCAAAATGGAGCGAAGCTACTCCAGTGGAATCTTTTGAAATCACTAATAAAGTAGAAAAATTATTAAAATTATCTGAATATCAATTAGAATGGAATATTGGTCCTGCTAATGCAACATTTAAGAAAGTTACATTTACATCAAGTAATCCAGATGTGTTCACAGTTTCTGAAGATGGTTTAGTTACAGCTGTTAGTGAAGGTACTGCAAAAGTATTAGTAACTGTTCATGGTAATACTGCTTTAAATACTGAGTTTGAAATTGAAGTATATGTTGATCCATATATTGATGGTATATTCTTAGATGAATCTTATGTCGTTAAAGGAAAAACAACTCAATTAAGTGCTACATTAAATGCACCTTACAATGATAAACTTGTTTGGAAATCAAATACTCCAAGTATTGCAACTGTTAGTGCTGAAGGTTTAGTAACAGGTGTTAAAGAAGGTGTAGCTGAAATTGTTATTTACTGTGAAAATCATCAAGATGTTGAATTCAAATTCTATGTTACTGTATTTGATGAAGAACCAACAGGATTATTAAAATTATTAGTAGATAGTAATAATAAAGAAATTTATACTAAAGATCACTTATTAATCGGTATTAAGATTGGTTCTGATGGTGCTTATTATGCCGATATCATTGGTAGTGTTTCTAAGTTATTATTTGAAGATTATGCAGTGTATGATGATTATTATTTAGCAAGCCCTAATAATAAATCAACATTAAATGGTGATGGTGTTAATGGTATTGACTTTATTACTGTCCACTATGCTGCAGATATGCCTTATTCAGCTTCTGCAATGTTTAATGGTGGTAAGAACTTAGCATCATATAATAAATCATGTAATACTAATGGAACACAAGCTTCATGGCATTATAGTGTTGGTAATGATGGTATTTGGGCAAGTCAAAATGAAGCATATGGTGCTTGGCATGCAGGTGCAAGTAAAAAAATGACATGGACTGATAGTGGTTTAACAACAAGTCAAGTAGGTGATGATTTATATACTACTGATGTAACAATGGGTAGTGATGGTTACTTCTACATCAAAGGTGTAAAAACAATTGTTAAAAATACATCAGCAGGAACTAAATTAAATGGTATGGGTCTTGGTGTTAAAGTTGTAGGCGATAAAGTATATCTTGGTGGTCATTACCAAAATACTTCATACGACTACATCTCATCTACAGGTGGTAATAATAACTCAATTGGTATGGAAACATCTGTAAGAGAAGGTTCTGATTTATGGTTAACATGGCAATATACTGCACAATTATGTGCTAAACTTCTTATCAAGTATCAATTACCTCTTAACAGATTAGTAGGCCATCATTTCTTCTCTGGCAAGTGGTGTCCACAACCAATGTTAGAAAATGACCTTGAAATTTGGAAAGAATTCGTTGAACTTACAAGACAAGAAATGGAATTATATAATAACTATGGTGATAGTAAACTAACATTCTCTTCTAATAGTTCTTACTTAAAAGATAATGGTAGAGTAAGTGAATTACCAGATTATCCTGAATGTGTAACTTATACAGTTACATATACAGAAAATGGTGTTACAAAAACTGTAACATTATCATCTATGCTTCCAGGTGCTCTTGAATAAACAATAAATTAAAGTGATAATTGAAACCAAACAATGGTTTGGCTCTCTCAAAAATTAGGGTGATTTAAAATAATCAAAATCACCATAATTATTGAAAGGACGGCCTCTCAAAAATCAAGGTGAAAAAGCATCTCATTTTATGAGATGCTTTTTTGGCTAAAACTACATTTAAAATTAAAAA
>JAZNQD010000008.1:0-4848 GCA_045589955.1 Bacilli bacterium
TTATCCTAGACGAAAATTCGGAGGAAAATCTGCTAGACAAATGCTTAAAGAAGTGTATGGAGTTTACATTCCCCCTGCATCTACAGAAGATTGTTAACAGAGGAATAAAAAATCGTGCATTTAATCTTGCAATTTACGTATTTTCATGCGTAATTTGCAAAAAGTAAAAATAAAAATCTTTTCGTGTGCTAAGATTATTTTTCTCCCGCAAAAACAAATACTTGCGTGATGCCAATAGTACGCAGAGATGACGCGCAAAACAAAAAAATGCTAGTTTCACTTATTGCTTTCGCTTAACACGGACACACATAGTGTGATTTTTACGGAGGACAAAGGAGAATTGTACTAGCTTCCAATACTCCATGAATCCCTCCGTGCCTCCTTGCCTCTATTTTCTCCGTGTTTCGCCGAAGGCAAGAGCGTCAGCGACAATACATTTATTCGTGTATTTATATATGGCAAGAATAAATATGGTTTTACTTTTTTTATGATGGTTTGTTATAATTTATGTCATGAAAGCAACGGCAGCCATTTTATCAAATAGCACACAGACAACAGCACTATATTATGTCCATTGCTACCACATCAGGAGATAGCGAATGGAATTATTGTTGTTGGTTGCTAAATATGGAGTAATAACTGCTGCGTTTCTTGTTGTTGCTAGCTCTGCCTCAAAGGAGCTAAGCCTATTATTTGCAAGAATCCGAAAGCAGAGCAAATTTGTTCAGCTCTGCGTATTTGTATTTATTTTGACAGCTGTAGTCTATGGCGGGTCAAAGCCATCAACCAATAGCGTCACCACAAGCACTGAGCCCTTGAATAGCTTTAATTCAAATGTCAGTTTAACGCACTCTGCCACCACAAGCACACACACATTACCACAATGGTACATAGAGCATGGTTATCCAAGCACCGACACCGACGGCGATGGCATCCCTGATGCATGGGAGCGTTGGACACACACAAAGCCATTATCCAATGATGCTCTTGTCGATTATGATGGCGATGGTGTGGACAATATCACAGAATTTATGTATATGTGCGACCCAATCCGCAAAGACACAGATGGTGATGGGCTTGATGATATGATTGAGATTGATGGTCTGACAGCTGGTATTGAGGGATTAAACCCAGTGGTACGAGCCACATTTGATATTTCTGAGCCAGACTTAGATGGAGATGGTATTACCGACCTTTGGGATGAGGTAGCGTATTATAATAGCTATAACCTTTTCTCGGATGATGACGGTAATGGCTTTGATGATGTATATGCAAATAATATGCCTGCAGCAAGTCAGTATAATTTTGATGTGGCAGTAACAATAACTACTACTCGAACAGCATTATTAAGTAGTGAGTTTGGAAATATGCTTATTGCTCCTTGCACAAATAAGGTCATAAAGCTACGGCTATCTGATAGTGAAGAGGAGGGTAGCATTAACCTTGTCGTACACCCTGATCCTGTCCAGTTTGCTGGTCTTTGGAAAGCCAAAATGTCAGTTCAGTTTGATGCTAGGCACAATCAGCAAGCAGAGCAAAACCGTATAAAGCTCAGTGATGGGTGTTACATTGATTTTGATGAAATGTCATCACAATACGTTGGATATATTTCTTCAGCACAACAATATGGTAGAAACAAACCATCAAAGATGCCTTCCCTTAAATACAAATCGAAAAAACTTATCTTATCAGTAGATAGCTCAGGCGTTTGCGTAGAGCATGGACCGTATCCTCGCGTTTGGCTAAATACCACAACAAACACTCTTCCATTATATGCTTCAATAGGAGAAGAAACAGTTTTAATAGAAGATAATGACGTAGATGTAATCAGTTATTTTAATTCTGAAGCATTGAACGCTAATCCAATAATTGTTTCAGTCTATAAGGATGAACAATATAGCGATTTAAAGATTGCTGAAAACGTAACCATACATAAATCAAAAATATGCCGTCCTGCTCAAACTAACATTGTTGGAGCATGCTGGACAAGTTCGCATGACCCCAATGACGACACAGACCATCTTCCTGGTTACGAAGAAGTAGAGGTTCAATTTGGGCCAAACTGCCCCACAGTAACTGACGTCAATGCAAAAATAGGCTTTTCTCACGATTATGTAAATACGCGTAACCTACCTATAATAGAAAATAGTAGTGAACTCGATAAAACTACAGACCATTGTATTGGAATTATTTACTCTAAAGAGACTATTGATATATGGAGTTATGTAGATGGAAAGTTTAATCATTTTAAAAATGATATACTATTAACTGTCAATGGTGATGTAAAAGATACAATCGCACTGAATAAACAACCCAAAAGATTTAAACCAAAAATTTATTTTATAACGGTTAAAAATAAATATACAAGTCGTGTTTTAGATAGTATGTGGTTAACTATAAATGCGACAGGAGCACAAAATGAATTTGATAATTGGTACATTAGGAATTCAAACACAAATTGGATTAAAAACTTGCCAAAACCTTCTCCAAGTATTAGTATAACAACAAATTTCTGGGGAAATGTTGTTTGCTCATACCTTGATGCTTCATTCTCTGATTTTTGGGGCGATGCAAGTGAAGTAGGTAATAGTTATTTACATCATAATGCTTCGTTTTCAGCTAGATCAGTAACCATAGCAGGTGGTCATGGGAACCAAGCTTGTTATGATAATAATGGTAAAATAATTACAAGTACAATAGCAGGAGGAACTGCCGATTTTGCTGCAGGGAGATTACAATCTGTTCGTTCTCATATTCGTGAGGATGTAAATCCTTTTATAGATGCTTTGCAATTAGATGGTAATCCAGGGGAAATAGATTGGGTTAACGAAATACAACGACCATGTATATACCAAGGAGATTACTTAAACAAATATTTAGAACGAAGGCCAATAATTCAACCAGAAAAGGAAGAATAAAATGAAATTACATTCAATTATTATGTTACTTACTTGTATCTCATCTGCTTTTGCATTTGATATAAATGGGACAAATGTCATATTTCGTTTTGAAAATCAAAGTTTAGATTCAGCAACAAAAAATATGATCGAAACGGATTTATTACGCCGTATCGCACCAACATTACAGAGAGCATCTATTGGTTTATCAATTATAGAAGGGAATGAAAATTATGAGTTAGAGGGTGTTTTATTTTGTTCTCCAACTCCTTTAAGTCTAGCTCATACGCTAGATACGACGTTAACAAAAGAATCTTCAAATTTTCTTTTGCGAGTAGACGATGAAGTAGTTTCTCAATATATTTCTAAAATTCAACTATATAGTGTAAACACAAATGCAATTAAACAGGCATGGGATTTCGCAGATTACCTTAATAATTCAGACATACAAAATATGTCAACCAATGAATTAAGAAATTTAAGGATGGTTAAGGGATATGAGCCAGATGATTTTTCACCCGAAGACCTTCTTGCCTTTAGGAAAGATTTGCAAGGTTGGAACTTTTATCATCCGTCAATAGCAGAATTTCAAATGATAAAATGCGGACCAAATAATGGTACATATTTATGGGGTATTCTTCCTTGCAAAAAAGATGAAATAATAGATTGCTTCCCAATTATATACATAAATGGTAAATGGATGATTAGCTTCTGGATGTATGAGGAGTCGTTGTTAGGAATGTAAATAGTTAAATAAAATAATAGGTACATATTTAAGTATAAAATCTCTGGAGATCATGGTAATCAAGCATGTTATGGATTTGATGGAAAAATAGTTATAAGAAGTATTGCAGGAGGTACGGCAGATTATGCATATGCCGTTTGGTGGAACGTTTTTGAACATGAAGAGGAAGATGTTGATCCATTTATATGGGCCATTTTAATTGATGGTAATCCTTGTGAAGTTAATTTTATGAATGAAATTTCAAGACCTTGTCTTTATCAAGGTTCTTTTTTAGAAAAATATTTAGAATGTCGCCCTATAATTCAACCGGAGTAAATTGTATGAAAATAATTACATTATTAACTTGTATATTTGTGTTTAGTATAAATGCCGTTGCATTAAATATAGGCACAACAAATATCGTATTTACATACGAAGACATAAGCTTAACCCTAGAGCAACAAGCGATTGTATCAAATTGCGTTGATACATTATTAGAACCAGCATTGCCATTTCATTCTTTCTCTCGTTTTCAAGATAAAGTCTATTTAGAGTTTAACATATATGGCTACCCATTTAATCTAAGGATGTTTAAAAATTGTGTCGTTGAAAATAATACTATGACCCTACCAATCACAAAATCATTTTCTACTAAAATTCTATCAAATGAAGTTTTACGAACCAAATATGCAGATGCAATCAGTAAATTACCTGAATTTTGTGCAAGGTTAAAATCACTAAATGTTCAACAAATTACGGATCATGAAATATATAGCTTTGTACTAATCCCTAATAATGAAAAAAAGAACATTAGCAAAAACCATTGCATTGAACTTATCGCTGGCTTAAAAAATAGTATTATTTACGATGTTCCTATTATATGTTTTAAAGAAGATAATGTTGGTCCTAATAATGATTTATATTTATGGGTATATCTACCTAATAATTTTCAAAATTTAATTTACACTTGCGATGAACTAATTTATTATAATGGCCAATGGTACATTTCTTCTTTACTTTACGATTTTAGTAATAAATAGAATGTCGCCCTATAATTCAACCGGAGTAAATTGTATGAAAATAATTACATTATTAACTTGTATATTTGTGTTTAGTATAAATGCCGTTGCATTAAATATAGGCACAACAAATATCGTATTTACATACGAAGACACAAGCTTAACCATAGAGCAACAAGCGATTGTATCAAATTGCGTTAATACATTA
>JAZNQD010000009.1:0-249415 GCA_045589955.1 Bacilli bacterium
CAAAAATCTCGGTTCTTTCATCATCTTCATTTTCAATCGGATGAACTTTGTATTTATCTACAAACATAATACACCTCCTTATTTGGAATGAACGATTGTAATTGAGTACTTATTATTTAATAAGTGTTTTGCGTATTTATATACATCTTCTAATTTTATAGAATTTATTTTCTTTTTTATACTATTAAAACTTCTAATTTTTTTACCATGTAATGTTATAATAGCATTTTGATTAGCAATTGATTCTACTTTGTCTTGTTTTGCTGCCTGTGAATGTAGTATAATGTTTTTAGCTTTTTCTAATTCTTCTTCTGTGATATCGGTTAACATAGTATTTAATGTATCTTTAATCACGGTAATTGTTTCATCTATATTTTCTTTATTGATTGCTGCCCATACACCAAATAAACCGGTATCTATTTCAGAAAAATTAACTACACCTACTGAATATACCAAACCTCTTTTTTCTCTTACTTCTTGGAATAATCTACATGACATTCCACCATCTAAAATATTTCTAAAAATGCTACTGACATATGTATTTTTATGATATAAAGGATCGCCTTCCATAGATACAATAACCGCAGTTTGTGCAAATTTACTTTCTACAGTGATATCATGATATTCGTATTTTGATTGAGCAACTGGTAATTGATTTTTGTCTGGAAGTGATGTAAATGTATTTTTGACATAATCAACTACTTCTTCGTGTTTAACATTTCCAACTATAGATATTACCATTTTATCAGTGGTATAACCTTTTTTAACATAATCTAATAAATCATCTCTTGTAAATTTGGTTACATTTTCTTTTGTGCCTATAACCGGACGTCCCAATGCTTGATTTGGATATACAGATTCATATAATTTAAGCCAACTAGTTGCATTTAAATCATCTTTATACATATCAATCTCTTGTAAGATGACTTTACGCTCTTTTTCTAATTCTTCTTCAGGAAAAGTAGAATTCTGGATAATATCACTTAAAAAATCAATACCTATTTTCCAATAATCTGGTAAAATATTTACAATATAAGCTGTGTGATCAGTTGTCGTATATGCATTGCAATTACCGCCTAGACTTTCAATTTGATCTGATAATTGTTGAGCATTCTTAGTTTTTGTTCCTTTAAATGCCATATGCTCTAATACATGTGAAATACCACTTAATTCTTTGGTTTCGTTTAAAGATCCAACATTAACATAAATACCCATAGAAACAGTGTTAAATTTTTTATTTTCAGTTACTACTTTTAAACCATTTGGTAATACAGTTGTTTTAATCATATTAAATCCTTTCATTTTACTTAATATATTATACCGTAAAAATAGTATAAAGTAAAACCAATTTAATAAAAAAAGGAGTTTTTTATCAAAACTCCTTAGTATTTAATTTAGACTAAAACTAACTATTTATTTGTCAATTTATCTAATACTGTATAAATCATTGATGCTTCAGCATAGTGATTATTATCAGCTAATTTTTGACCAACTGTACATAGCATTTGAATCTCTGATACTTCTTGTGTTTTAACAGGAGTATTTAAAATTTCTGGTACAGTTTTAATAGTTTCACTTGTTTTTCTACTGCTATGTCTAATTATTTCACGCTCAAGCTTTGGTGATTGTTCTGGATAGATACTTAAATCTTTACTTTGCATTGGAGTAAGTCTAACATATGTTTTACCATCTTTATCAATAAACTTACCTGCTTTTTCCATCTTCAAACCAAATGTCCATTGATTAACATTAATAGCTTTTGCTGCTTGTGCGATTGAATTATAAACAGTATTATTATCTAAACATTTAACTTGAACCGAACGTTTTGAAACAAACGAACGTCTTTTTCTTGTAGCTTTTTTCTCGATTTTCTCAATAGTAAAACCATTGATTTCATTTTTCTTAGCATATAATGTATTAGAAATACGATATGCTGGACAACCTATAAATTTGGCTGCTTTAACGATTGAATTAAAAATTTTATTGTTAACTTTCAGTGTAGTAGTCATATATATTTCCCTTTCTAATGATTGACTCATGAAGGTAATATACTATATAAGTTTTATAATGTAAAGCAATTTTTTATAATTTTTCTAAAATTGCACAAAATTCTTTTAAATTCTTTACTTTTGAAATAATAATTCGATCTGTTGAAAAGTCAATAGGATAAAATTCTAATAAAGGCTTAACATGTGTACTTAAAAATGTACCATATGACCAATCGTATGTACCTTTATTTATATTTAGAGTTAAAGTGTTATGTGTATATTCGATTGTAATATCTAAAGCATGTGAAACGAATACTTTATTTATTTTATCTAAAGCTTTGGTTTGATTAGAAAACATGTTATTTTTTTAATTCTTTTAATTCTTGTTCTATAATAAGATTTATTTCAGATTTCAACATATCCATATCTACGCGAGATGGACTATTTAAAATAAGTTGTATCTGTTCAAGGGTTTTTATAGCTTTATATACATCTTCTTTTGCTACTGTAATTTCTCTTTGTTGTTGCTGGTATAGATTAGACAAAGCGGTGGTTAAAGTATTTAAGTCATCTTCAGACGAAAACATCTTTTGACGTATATTTTGTAAAATCTCATCTAATTTAATTGGCATAATAAATCTCCTTAAATATTCGAACTCTAAATTTTTTCCACTTTGGTCAAATAATATGCTTGAAGATTAGAAATTTCACTTTTATTAAATTCTGAAATGATTATATCGGCATATTTTACATATGATAACATATCTGTAATATCAACCGGCAATGAATGTAACGCATCACACATTTTTGTTACAAATTGATTTTTTTCACTAGCTGTCAGAGGAATATCTTTACTGATACCACCTTTAATCCAATCTATTAACGAAAAAATATCTTTTGCAATTAATTTTACGGTATGATTACCAACTAGTGCTATATAAAAATCATGCATGTTTTTGTCCTATCTTATTTAATAGTTCGACCCATTCTTTTATTGAAAACATTTTATTTGTATAGCCAGATATTAAATTTGTAAATCCGTTTTTTTCTATTATTGAAATAGCCTGTAAATTACCACTATTTAAAATAACAGGAATATGTATATTGTGTAAAGATAAATATTTCAATAAAGGTAAAGCTGTAGTGTCTCGCATATCAAAATCAGAAACTATTACATCTGAAGAAGATACAGAAGGCATATTTATATCATTTGGTGTATAATGATGTTGTACATTATGTCCTAATTTTTTAAAAATCAATTTCAAATTAGAGGCTATTGTTTCATCATCTTCTAGTAACAGTATTTGCATTGTTTTTTACTTTAGCTTTTTTCCTAAAATTTACACTACATTGGCGATCGGGAGTAATACAACAATTATTTATTTCAATTTCTTTATTTTTAAAAACAAAATGTATCTCTTCTTCTTCCTTTTTTTCGGTTATTACATCGAGTAGAGCAATTAAATCTTTGTATTTCATCGCGAATTTCCTTTATTCATTGACATTGTATTAAAATTGTCACGTTGACGTTGAAATTTTGCTTGTAAGTCCGCACACATTAAGAAATACTTATCTCTTTCTGAATATGATTCTAAAGCCGGACAAGTATAATAAAGATTTGTATCTTTTATAAATTTCTTAACATGTAAACTTTTATTGACTTCTTTTTTAAATTCTTGCAAATCATTATCTGTCGCTATATCGTAATGTGCCTTTGAACTTTTCATTATGTAAAAAGAAGGAGGCTCATTTGCATGTAATGGTTTATTGGCCAAAACAAAAAATAAGCCTCTTTCAATACCTTGTGTCAATCCTTCACGTGAATCATCTTTTCTAAAACCGCCTACACTATATTCCTTATCATGATCACCAACTAAAACATATCCGATATAATTATCGTTTTCAGCAGCATAAATTTTCACGTAAAGCCTCCTTGGTTCAAATTATTATATGTTATATATTATTAAATATCAAAATAATTTACGCGTTTTCTTTTACTACGTTATTTAATATTTCTTCTATTTTCTTTCCTTCTTTATCTCTAGTCGCAGGATCACCGAAAAAAGACATTTCCCAGAACAATCCATATACAATATGAAATAGTGTCGGATATAATTCTACTTCGTGTACTTTCTCATAGTTTTCATTACAAATAGTCAAAATAGGTGAAAAACGCATTTTAAAGTTTTTAATATCATTAGCTTTAAGAAAATCTATACCAAACGCTTGACCATTTTTATCAATACCTTCTACTTCTACTTTTGGATATGCCACATTAAAATATTTATGATTTAATTCTAGACTATCCCAATAAAAATTTATGTAACAATCATCTGCAGTTGTAATAATAGATTCTTCTTTAGACTCTGCTATAAACTCTTTTGCATAGAAACAAATTGATTGTAAAACAGGTTCTTTTTCTACAAGCTTAAAAATTGTATTTATTGTAGCATCTTTGTTAATAATTACTGGAATTGAAGCCAGCATAAATGGTGTTAAACTACATTTTATTTTTCGTTCTGAATATCTTTTGTGAAATAAATTTCCTTCCACGTCTACATATAGATATTCGCTTGGAAAATTATGCATAACATGCCTCTCTTTCTTTTTTCGTATAAAATACCCCGAATACTTTGAATACTCAGGGTACGCACAGTATATTTATATATATACTACAATTAACTATATAAGTAAAACCGATTTATAGCTCTTTTTTTACTTCTTTTTACCTCGTTTTATGCTTCGGCTCTAACTAAATCTTTTTCGCCTAAAATAAAGGGTTTATAATCTGGATATGAAGTAACCAATTTAAAACTATCAATATTAATTATATAACCATTTTGTTGTGTGTAATTCATTGGTACGATTGAAAAATAACTAGAATCAAACTCCAAATCTTCTGAGATTTCAATAACTAATTCTAATGGATTTTCTTCTATTATCATTGCTTGTCCAATAACTGTAACTGCATCATCGGCATAAATTGGAATATTTTTTTCTTTATTTAAAATACAAGCGTTTCCTAAGCCGACTTTAATAAATCTATAAGTACCTTTTAATAAAATCATAAGTTTCTTCCTTTTTAAAATAAAATATAAAGTATTGCTAAAATGCACATAATGATACAAAAGACTGTATCCATTATTTTTTCTATCTTTTTTCGTAATTGTCTTGCATTATACATGGTTTTTCTTTAAAATATAGTGTTTCGTTTTAATAATTAATTTCAGAAAAGCTCTTATATAATAGAATATGTTTATTGAGAATTTCTTCATTAATATATTTACAAAATCTAGTTGATAATGAATCGAGCGTAATATAAAGTAAAACCGTTAATTAAATAGATTATACATTTAATGTTAACTGCTCTATGTTTTTATATTCAACAAGGTCTTCCATTTGAATATCTATCCCTATGCACCTATGATACAATATGTCAAATCTAGTCGCTTTTACATTATGGTTATGAAAATTGATTGCTGATACCAAAATACATTCTGGTAAAGAATAATATTTATGTTTCATCATTCTATAATATGTTTTCAAAAAATCATCAACGATACAAGCAACAAATATCGGTCCATTGTTCTCATAACACTTTTTTAATTTAGACCAAGAATATCTTTTTCTATCTAAATACTTATCATATCTAGCTGCACTATAATATCTTATACCGGTTGCAGATACGGATACCGGTTCATTTTCTAATTTTAGGTCTGGATGTCTATATGCAATAAAAGCTTCACTGTGCTTTTTAAGAAATCTAATAACTGCTTTTTGTCTAGATCCATATAGCATAAAACCTATTGCTTCACTATTCTTTTTTATCTTCATGATCAACCTTACAAATATATTTGCCTTTTATACCTTTATTTCTTTGAATAATCTGATGAACGCGCTGTTTTGAAATACCCAACTGCAAAGCAAGATTAGTTATACTAGGGTAGGTCTTACCTTTAAAAATTACTGAATGACCAGGTCTACCTTGCGGACGTTTATACATTTATTCCTCGCCATATATATCACGAAAAACTTCACTTATCATTAAACTACAAGTTAAGTTTAAAACGCCTAAATGTTGTAAAGCTTTCCAAACTTCTGGATATTCCGCAATTAATTTTTCTTTTTTATTTTTATCCATCTCATTTAATGCTTCACATAATTCTTCGGCGTGCTCAGTGCAACTCAATATTTTACAAAAAATATCAAAAGAGATAATTACTTTTTCATTATCTTCTTTATTAAAACGCGCCTTTTCTTGTTCGGTAATTAGCATTGTTTCATCCTTCACTAATATGTACATTTACTATATATATCATAATGTAAGCGATCTGTAAAACCTTTTCTATTAAAACCTCTGAAAATATCCTTAATGAATTCTTCGATGTAATAATCAATGTTATTAAGGTATATTTTGCTCATAAAATATACAAAGTCATCATTTAACAAATCAAATGTTAGTTTACATTCGTTTTTTAATAAGCTTTCTTTATACAATTTAAATGCATCAATCGCAGATAAATTCATTTCTCTTCTAACTCTTATTATAAAATGTCTAAAATTCGTTTTTGAAATAGTACCTAAATATATACCGGTTCCGTTTTTTGAATTTTTTTCATAAAAAATTGGCATCCGATTATTATGAAGTTTATATATTTTTTCTCTATTTTCTCTATCGCTTTTATAATGTAATTCGGTACAACGTTTAAGTTGTTTTGCTGGATTAGTAACTATTGCTTTTAAATCGGTATTGGTTAAATAAAAAATCGTATCATTAGAAATAGCTTCTGTAGCAAGTGTCATATCACGTATACTAATTTGTAACGTCTTTAACAAGTTACTTAAAAACGGTAATTGCGCAAAATGTAATTTAAACGAATATAACTCATTTTTGCCATCAAGTATAACTATATTTCGTATATTATTCGTCATATACATTTTCCTCTATTCTGAAATCTTTTAAGATATTTAAATAAGCTTCTTTGGCTTGCTCTAAGTATTCTTCTGATAATTTAGGATATAAACGCAAAATTAAATGATATAACCAAAAATTTATATGTAACTTTTGTTGATATTCAATCTTTTCATTTAGCTCTTTTATTTTTTGTTTAGCTTCACTACTATCTGTAAGCACTTTACCAAAAAGCTCAAAATTATCTCCTTGCTGTAATAACTGAAGATCCAACAGTAATTTTGTATTTTTTAAACAATATTTATACTTACTTTTATATAGCTTATTGCTCTTTTTTAAGTGTAAACAATCTTTATCAGTCTTCGGCAGAGTAAAGCAAAGCTTCTTGCTATCGATGTTATTCTTATTAGCATATAATTGTAATTCATTTTTTGCTAAATCATATATTTTATCAAATGTTTCTGAATCCATTGATTCTTTACAAATTTTAACAAACCAAGCATCTTGATAGTAATTATAAGGTGCCAAACTTTGATACTTTAAAACCAAAGCTTCTACTTTTTGTAATTCTACTTGTAAAGAATTTGGGCATGGAATTTCTTGTTGATATAAATTTTTAATCACATCTAATAACTTAGTATGTAATTTAGATAATCTATAGTATGAAGTATAATCAAACGTATCGAGTGTATTTAAACACGCCCGTATTTTTTCAAATGATGTTCCTTTGTATATATACTGCATAAAATTACCCTTTTAATAACTATGCCTGCATTATATATCAAAAAATTAATTGTGTAAAACAAATAGTATATCTTTATTTAAAATAATCTGGAAAATTTGCTCTAATAAAACGCTCATACTTTGGGCACTCTCTTAATAAAATATCAATTATTTTATTTCGTTGTGCTTTTAATTCATTACATTTTTCAACAGCCATTAACAAAGTATCCCTAGAATTTATAATAAGACGGTTTACGTTGATCTTTTTCTTTTTTAATCTAAAGCGTTTCAAAATGTTTAACATTTATTTTTCCTCTTTTAAATATATATCATAAAAACCTAATATTTGTACTGGAGTTTCATTTATTACTCCTTGCACACTATTATATTCTACATAATTATTTTTCTCTTCATTCCAGTAAATACCTTTATGATAAAAAGCTCCATAATCTGTAACTTCTATGTGATTTGTTTTATCAATTTTAACATCACAATCCCAAGTTGAATGCTCTGTTTCATTAGTCGTCATGTTTTTAACAACCAACGTAATACTATCAATCTTAGCTTCAGTGTATTCAGAAAAATCTTTTTGATATATACCAAAATCATTTCGCATAGTTTCGATACTACGTTTTTTACTTTTTACTTTATCTTCTAACTCTTTGATCTGTTGTTTAATTTTGACAATATCTGTTTCGAGATGATGTATACAATCAATTATTTCATCAGTGATACTCATTTCATTAACCTTTTTATTTTAACTATTTTTATACAATACCAAACAGATACAAACCAACCAACAGTAGCAATTAAATATAAGCTAGCTGCAAAGTAATAAGTTTTAATTAATGAATCACATGCTCCAAATAAAGATAGTAATCCACAAATTAAATATGTTATTAATTGTACATATACCATTTATTTACCTTGTATAGCTCGTTTAACTTTATTTACTAAGAGTTTACCTCTTTCATATGCCTCTTGACTACCGTGTGCTTGTCGAGTAGAAACTTCAGCTGTAATTACCGGTAAGCATTCAGATAAAAGTTGTTGTAATTGATTAACTTTATAAGCCTCTTCTTCAAACCATCTTTCGTACATATTAGCTTTACCTGCTTCACACATATACTCCGAATAGTAACTTTCTTCCATCATGAGTAATCTCCTTTAAACTTTTAATTATTATGCGATAACAATAAGATAGTTTATATAAAATGTAAAGCCTTTTTATTAATTTATATTTTAACGTTTTATACCTGTACTATTTGGTGGTAATATTTGCCATCTATCCATCATCATCTCAAATACGCCAAACTCATTTGTTTCAAAGCAATTATTCCTACCGTCGCTATCCATTAATTCATAGACTCTACCATTTAACAATCTTAAATAAATATCATCATAGTTAGCATGCTTAATTAAATACCCTTCCTTTAGCGCTTTAAATGCGACTTCAAAAGGAACATTTACATTATACTCATAAGGCTCTTTAGTTATTCTGACTTTTTTAAACCACATTTTCACGATTCCTTTGACGTTTTTCATTATCGGCTACGGTTTTTTTAGCTCTACTAATGGCTAAAATAGAGTTAATTAAAATAGATATTGGCAATAACAATACACATAAAAGATCTATTGTCCCCAATAAAATATATTTTAAACTTGTACAGAAATGATATTTTACATTTCTCAATTCATTCCAATATTTAAAATCATAGTAAATCCATTCAAATATATTCATCTTACTTACATTAGATGGACAATTTCGTACTTGTTCACCATCACGTATATATTCTTTCTTTTTATTTGACATCTAACGACTCCTTTTTATTTATTTTAGGTTCACCGAGATAATTAGCGTATTCATCTAACCAATGTATAGTTGAGCAATCTGGGCATTTAATTGAAACAGATGGATGACCAGTTTCTTCGTCTTCGTTAACTTCAAACGTAAAACCCTCACTATTACCACAGTTACCACAAATCATATGTAATCTAGCTCTAACCATTCTTTTACCACCATAAATGTCCTAATCTATTAGTAAACCATTTTACAAATCGTGCGTAGGCTTCGTCATGTTCTTTTCCAAAACCTGCATCATTTTTGATTATCTCTAAATCAGCAATAGCATCATCAAGTTCTTTTAACCACTCATCATAAGTTATTTCACAAGGATGACCAATTACAAGTTCTCTGAATCGTTTTAATCTTGGCAGTATCCAATTAAAAAATGTATAATCTAAACTCCAAGTTTCAGAATCATCAAAGCCTCTAGTTAATCTCTGCCAAAAAAACCTAATCTTTCTTTTCATTATTATTTCCTTACTACATTATTAATATAACGATTCAAAAATTTCATGGACATTACTAATAACTTCTAAATTACTATCTTCTAAAACATCTATACAATTTATAGGTTTATACGCTTTTGTATCTTGATAATCAAACATAAAGCAATGTTTTCGTTCATCAAATACAACTTCTATTACTTGCTCTGTATTTTTGAGAATATCCCCTTCATAAATTAGTTTACCATTCTTATCTCTCAAACCGATACAACGCTCAACTATAAACTGCTCTTGACTAATTTCTAATATAGAGCCATCTTTTCTTTTAAGATATAATGTACCTTCTGCATCTATAAAAAAATATTTTAGATTTTCTTCATTGATGTATTCATTATTAATAAGTGAAAAGATTCTAAATTTAAGTATATCATTCATTTCTTTATTTTTCCACAATGTTTACACATAACTTCCCAAGCTGCTATTGGGTCTATTTGAGTTTCTATTCCTAATGTTTCCATTTGAACTGCCCACGGTTTTTTTCGCCACACCCATTCGTGACAACCTAACAGACATAACAGCTTTCTAATCATCTTCATCTCTACAATCACAAAAGTCCCTCATAATCCAAGAAATAAAATCAATAATTTTATTAAATACACTCATTTATCATACTCTCCAATATAAGCGATATAAATAAGTATACCAAAAAACCATACCCAAAATAAATCACCAAAAACAAAATAAACAAAAACTCTTAGCTGCCATTTAATTTTCCGCCACATCTGATTGCTCCTTTAATCTTTCAGGCATTTCCAACCACTTGTTTAATGTATGATAAGCACTTCTTACATTGTAATAGCCTTTTTTATCATCAAACATATAAATCATAAAAGTCTTGTTAAATTTCTCTATATATTCGTCTTTTAGTTTAGTTATATTGGCTTTGATATATGACACAAGTTTTCTTTTTAATTTTCTTTCACTTTCTTGTTGCATTTTAAAAATTTTAAGCTCGTGTTTGTATTCTTCATAGTCCTTTATATCAGCTTTATTCCAAGAGTCGGTTTTCCATCTCCATTTGGCAGAATCCCAACCTATACGCTTTCTTAATTTATCAAGAGCTTCTTTCTTTGTATCACAACATATACCGAAAGCCATTTTCTTTGAAACGCCGGAACGAACTCCTACTTTACCTACTATTGGTGGATCATAACTAGCCATTATTAACCTCATACCCTTCAAATTTCCAAAATTCTTTCATATCTTTACCAACTAAACACTCTATTGCAAAAGTTGGAAAATGACACCAAGTATTATCATCTAGCATAATAGCGATAAACTCATCATCGTTTCTTTTTCTTGCAAAAACTTTTGATGATTCACACCAACCTATGATTTGACTTTTAATAAATTCCTTATTCTCATACATATTATAAAAATTTACACAAAATTCTGAATTCCAGTTTTCAAATAAGAATTTATTACTTGAAATTTTTGGTATAGTTTCTTCAATTTCCATTATTACTCTCCCATTGCAACCAGTACCATGGCATTTTCTTTTAGTTCAACCAATGATCTATTTTGTTTATCTAAGAATTCTTTAGTTAAACCATTTTCAAAAGCATAGTCAGCTAATTCAGATATAACACGAGCACCGTCAAACTCTCTTTTAGCAATGACATGATAACCATTTTTTGTTTTAAATGTTGCTAAATAGAATCGTCGTCCGCAATTATTTCTAACATATTCTTCCAAAGATGGAGACAATGAATCACAATCATATAACCATCTTCTAAATCCTTTATCAGAAGATTCAGAAACAGAACTTGCAGATGCAGTAACTTTGTTTATTGCTTTAACAGAACAACTGGGATTATCATTACCTAAAAATGGGTCAAGATAATTGTTTATTTGATTTCTCATTTGGACTAATGTTTTCATTGTAGATTTTCTATCTAAGCACATATATAATCTACATTTAAACATATCTGTCATTTTAAGCATATCAGGTAATTGCTTATCCAATGATTCTTGAGAATCAACAAACCATTGTTTAACCATTATTTCTTGTTTTTCTTTATTAGATAAGGGCATTTCTTTATCTTTATAATCTTTTGCTCTTATCAAACAGACAAATTTATAATAAGATACTGCTGGAGTAAATTCCATTATATCTTTTAGTTTATCTGTATTGTTAATTAATAAAGTCATATTACCCTTCCTTCTTTATCTTTCCACAATGAATACAAATAGTCTTTATGTTTGTTAGATATGGACATCCATCACAATAGCCTCTTAAACATCTATGATCATTTGGTTTATCACAACGTACCATTGTATACCACTTGTGCCGGCCTAACCAACATAAAAGCTTCATAATCATTTTTTACCTTCCTTTATAATTTGTAAAGCTTGTTTTGCCAATTTCTCGGAAGTAAAGAAACATCTATCTAAATGTTCATCAACGGTATATAATTCTGATTGATTAAATATAATTCTATGGTCAATACTCCATTCACTAAAATGATCAGCCATATACACGGTATTTCCCTTAATGGCAATAATATATAATTCCTTATCAAGTGGGACTGCTTCCATTATTGTTGTGAAATTAGCACAAGAGCAAGGAATTTTCTGTGTACTTCCATCTGGCATTTGTATAGTTATCTTTCTTTCTTCATCACAAGCAGAACATTTAGGTTTCTTTTCCCAACGATAATTAATATGCCAAAGCTTTTTTATCTTGAGATATTTCTTAACCTTTTCCCAATGATTTTCTTCTTTTCGCATAAGTTCCCAATCTGTTAAAATATTGTATCCGAATAATTTAATCATTTCTTTACCTTTCCACAATACCTACAATATAAACATTTTAATAAACATTTATGACCATGTATTCTATGTACCTCGCAATCGCTACAATGATTCCTGCATACCCACATGTGCAACCCTAACCGACATAAGAGCTTCCTAAGCATCTTTACTTACTCCATCGAGTTTTATAATATTTGTAAAAACAACATTGCGAACATCATTTTTCATTTCAATCATTGCTCTTATATATCGAAGTTCTTCCTCATCAATCCTGTCTGCGTCCACTACTGTATCATGTGCTTTTAATAAATCGGTTCCTAAATCATTAGCTAAATAACAAATAAGATAAGCTTTGCGTTTAAGACCTAACCAACATTTAATCTTCTGCCACATTTTGTGCCTCGTCTTTTTCCACCTGTTGATTTATCCAATTTTCACACTCAATTTTCATACTAAATTGACTTCTCATATTTTTTGTTGGAATAAAAACAATTTGGTCTGCATACATAACAAACATTGCGGTTCTTGAAAGATTTATATGTATTTTTCGTTGCTCATCTGGAATTGCATAATAGATCTCATAACCTGCTATATCTTTAATCTTTGTAAACGTAATATTTTCCATTATAAATACTCCTTATAATTAGTTTCTGACCAATCTTTTTCTCCTTGTTTAAGCGAATAAACATTTCAAATAAGAAAAAACAGTTCTTTCAAACTTCTTATTTCTTTTATTAAATTTGTAGCCATTTATGTAAATATCTTCATTATTCACATAATTTATTTTTGGATAAGCAGTTTGAACGTGTTTAGGTACATCATATCTTTCGGCTCCTATTTGAATATAAGTATTAGTAGCTACAATACCATTACTAATTTGAATATTACGAATACTAATCATCACTCATCTCCATCGTCCTCATGGACGTTATAACTTAATACTGATGTACAAAATGGTAAGCTATCTAAAGCTCCATTGATATCTTCCCAAAGGCAATCTTCATCATATTCACCGCCTTCTCCTTCGACATATTCTTTAAACTCATCTTCATCAATTTCAATTACAGCTTTAATAGTTCTACTCATCTAAAATCTCCAATATTTCCAAATGTTTTTATCATCTTTAGTGTACCAAATATTAAAAGCTAAACATACTGCTTTTGTAAGCCAATAGACAAAACAAGCTATCAACCAAAGTGGGCTAAAAATAATCTTTAGAATTAACAGTTTAATCTTTTGCCACATCTTATTCGCTCCTAAAAATACAGTTACGTTTACACTCTTTTAATGTAGTTATTTTGTGAGCTAACTTTTCAAAAAATTTAAATGTATCTTTATCTAAATTTCTCGCTTCTTCCTCACTAACTTCACAAACTATTTTTTCTCCTACAAACTCATTAACTGTTTCAATATACGAATTGAGAATGAAACTATTTAGTTTTTCAAGATTAGTTGCCATCTTCTAATTCCTCTGCATAAAAATCAATATCAGCTTCTGCACTCACTGTAAAGACTTTCATTTCGTTTTCATCATTCAAAACTTCAACTATTATTTCGAATTTATCAGGGTCACACGGGTCTTGATTATAGCAATATTTAGCAAAATCTTGAGCCACATAATCTTCCCAAATTGATTCAGAATACTTACTAGCATCTTCCCATTCTTCATAACCTTGTTCTCTAACTTTCAATAGTTTTCTCCTCTATCAATCTAGTTAATGTTTCAGCCAGTTTTCTATACATAAGTCTTCCACAGTCCTCTGTTACTTCTTTACTATTTGTAGAAAAATTATTAAACAACCATAAGTAAAGCATCGAAGTAGTTTTGTTTCCATTAAAATATTCATTAGCATAAGCTTCTATTCTTCCTGGTTCAAAATGTCCAACCATAGCTTCTTCTAAATTCAACACATATTTATTCACCATTAAACTCCTTACTATTTACTGCCGCTTGCCAGCTTGAATATTCAGCTACTAGCTTATCATCATTATTATCCCACATAGAAGAGAGAGGATATTGTGTACAATAACCGGTGTTGTAAATTAAATGTATATTATCTATTCTCATGTGTGTTACAACATATCTTAAACCATTCGGTTGTTTATATATCTGTCCTACTTCAATCTTTGCCATTAAACAACTCCTTTATTATTCTTCTTCCCATTCTTCTTCTGCTATCGTTGCTAATTTTTTACATAGACTATTAGCATCTATACCTTTTTCTTCGCAGAAAGCTTTAAAGTTCGCCCAATTAAAGCCTATAAATTCTAATAGTACACTTGCTTCATATTCTGTCATTGTTTTTCTCCTTTAAATTCTAATTCACCATAATCTTTTATAATTTTTCTTTTTAGATAACCGAAGTCATAATATTTAACATAAAAACCACTCATACAAACATATGGAAAATATACCTCACCCTGTTGTTTTATACAGAGAGTATATTGTTCAAGACCATTGTCATTTCTTTCAATGCTAAATTCTTCTTCTGCATAACATTTACCGGTATATGAACTAACTTCAACTGCATTAAATTTATGTTCACCTCTTTTAAGTGTTTTAACATAATCTTTAACTTTCATTCTCGGCCTCCTTCTTAAATAAATCATCGTAATTATCATAGATGAATTGCATTTCCTTACAATAATCTTCGACAACCTCCCTTATGTCTTGATTATCCATACTTTGTCTCCAATGATTTCTAAACCATTCGATTCTTCTTAAATATTCTTCTTTATCGTAAAACTTTATAAAATACTTTTGATATTGTTCAAACCAGACAAATGTATCAAAACCATCTTTATCGTACCACAATCTATAAGTAGTCGGACAAATTCCATGCTCCATATATAAATGGTGTGCCGAGAGAGCAACCTCTGTGAATTGCAAATCTCTTGAAGAATAATTGCTGAGATATTGAATTTTATAAAGAAGCTTGTAAAGGTCATGGACCATCATGTCCAACCCACACCTTTGCTTATCATCTTTATCATAAGGAAAATCTTTCCAAAATTGTTTAATGAAGTTTTTATAAGTATTTATATAACTATGTAAATACTTCTCTTCATTATTAACTCGAAAAGGATGTTCTTTAACTAATTGATGTAATTGTAATAGATTTTGATTCATTTTCTTTTCTCCGTCTCAAATACATTTTCCATCAATATCACAGCCATCTTCATCATACCATTCTTCCCATCTTTTTTCCTCTTCATTCCATTCCTCACAGCCAAAGACATTCCACTGTACGCTTTTATCTAATAAATCAGATTTAGCTAAAGCATCAATCAGAATTTTTGCATGTGTTAAGTCCGAAGCTCTATGATATGTTGTTTCCCCGTTTCTAATGTGATATATTCTTAATTTACTCATTTCAGTACCTCCTCCATTTTGGTTTTTAACTTACTTAAACTTTTCATACAAGATTGCTTTTTTATATCTGAGCCAAGTCCACAAGAAAAATGGAATTCTGTACCAATCAAATTTTCATGAAAAAATTCTTTACACTCTTTAAGTAATTCTTTGAGCTGCCTATTTTCTTGTTTCAAGCATTCAATTTCTTTTATCTTTTCCAAATCTTCATAACTTTCTATTATTCCATTTTTCATTTCAACCCCTCACTTATTCTTAAATTCTTTACTGCTCACAGCTTCTTGCCAACTTGGATACTCAGCTATTAAAACCGCCTCTCTAATATTTGTTTCTGGTGTTCTACCACAACTACCATCACTAAAAATTGTTGAAATTCCATTTATCATATTTGAAACTACATATATAGTATTACTAACACGGTTTCTATATATCTGTCCCACTTTGATTTCCAACATCTTTTTCATCCTTTTTTATTTCAATAACCGCTTTATCAAAACTTTCCTCGAGGTATAAATTCGCATAATGCATAGCTTCACAAATACAATCTTCTTTCTTAGGAGCTTGCCCTCTCACATTTATAATCCCATTTAATTTAATCGTGAACTTCCACATCAAATAACTCCTCTAACTTCGCTTTAGATTTACCAATATATGTAAAGTTTGTAAAAAAGACTATATCTTCATGTATATTTGGCTCACCATCATCTTCAATAACTACAAACGATGTAATTTTTTCCGAACCTTCTCGAAAAATATCAGTAGACGTTTTTTTACTTATAACAACCATCTTAACGCCATTTTTATATTGCCATACATCTCCGATTTCTACCTCTTCTTTACTCATCTATTCTACTCCCTATAATCATCATAGATTTCAATTTCCGGTAGATACGCTTCATTATCATATGTAATCAAAACAATACTATTTCCATACTTTGTTGTAAATTCACATAAATGTTTAAGGTCTTTTATTTCTACAACCCACACTTCTTTATTTTCTTGAGAATTATATTCACGTATGGCCTCATCACATGGTTTGTTTTTACTATGCATACTTGTTCTGCCTACTATAAACTTCATCATTTCTTTCCTCCTTGCTCTTCTTTATATACATCTTCAATAATATGATCATCTAAATTAGATAAAATCGCTGTAAGTTCAGATAGACTTTCGAGATGGATAAAGTATGTTTGATAATAACCCCATGAAAAAGAATAGCTTGATACACGTCCATCTACTTTTTTTACCTCATTTGGTACCGGTACTTCATAAATAATTAAAAAACCAGAATTTAAAACTTGACAAACAAATTCTGACCAAAAAGCTTCTTCCTTTTCAGCATCACTATCAAAATCTTCTTCATCAAATTTTTGTAAAGCATCTTCCCTTAATGTCCAACCGCTTATAATTTGTTGATCTCTAACTGCTTCACATATTTCACTTTTTAAATCATCAAAGTTATCTTCAAGCTTAGATAAATCGCAGCAAGGTATAATTTTACAACGTCCATTATAAGTTGTTTTAAGATCTTTTATTTTTAATTTTGTCATACTTTTGTCTCCTAATCAGAAAGTCCACGCTTATCAAAATATGTAATTAACTTATCCCATATATCATCACTTTCAACAGTATCATCACCAACATTAAATGTAATGTTTTTCAATTCTTCAAGATCTAAAGCGTTTATATCGCAAGGATTATAAGAAAGAACGGTATGCCTATATTCTTCCTCTCCGTCCCAAGTTAATTTTCTAATTGGTTTAAAATCTTCATATGAAGTAAATGTACTACAAGATAAGAAACAATCTTTTTCTGAACACCATCTGGCACTTGTGATATCCATTTTCCAACTGTAACTATTACTATACCGTTTGCTTGTTTTTATAAATTCAAACGTTTGGTATCTTGCACCATCCTCTAACATCTCTTTAGCAATAATAGGAAACACAAAACAACTTTCTTTGCTAATATGACGTTTCATTTTACGCTCAATATGTTTTTTCTTCAACCATTCAATCACTTTGCTTCTCCTAATAAATCAACATTTTCGTTAATGTTACCGATAATTTCTATCTCGTTATTAAGATTAGTAAAAACAATATTATCTGTTAAATAAAATCCTGACAAAATATTATTCCAAGCAACTATATATTTATAACCATTCTTAATAACAATATCGCCTTCATAAACAAGCTTTCCTTTTTTGTCTTTTACGCCAGTACATTGTTCAATTTTTACATAATCAGGTGGATAATTAGCATCCTTATATTCTTCTGGATTCATTAACCAGTGTATATTTTGTTCTATGGTAGATTGTAACCAATACGATTTTTCATATTTATCCCAAACTCTAAACTTAAACCTATTAATCACTTCTTCAACTGCTATCATTTCAATGCCTCGTCTATTTTATCCAAAAGAATATCATCAATACAATGGTCCGGTACCTCATAGTTAATAAAATCTCGGCAACGCTTAAGTAATGCTTTGAGCTGTTGATTTTTTATCTCTAACTCTTTTATGCTTAAGTCTTGTTTTTGCTTGATATTTGAATTTTCACAATTCTCATTACATTGCTGTTCAACCATACGTCTTATCCTCAAAATTACTAAATATACTATATTATAATAATATGCCAGTTAATTTATTTTGTAAAACCATATTTGTCTAATAATAAATAAGTTCCAAATACTATGATATCTAATTAATTGTCTTTAATAAAGGAATAAATTTAATGCCCGTATATTTTAAAAATACTTCTCATGACATCGTATTTGGAGAAAGCCCAATTGAAAAAATGGGTGGAGATAAAGTAATATTTTCTATGTATGGTGAGGATATTCCTGTTGTATTAGAAGATGGAGAATGGGTTGTTAAAATTAAATGTAATCCATTTACCGTATGGTATTTAACCAATAAAGGTAATTTCTATGGATGTGGTAAAAATGATAAAGGTCAACAAGGAAGTGGTGACACTGAAACCGTAACTACATTTACTAAAAGAGCTGAAAATGTTATAGATTTTGATTGTTCGGAGTATACAACTTGGTATATAGATAATAATAATTTATATGGATGCGGATATAATAATAGAGGACAACAAGGTGATGGTACGAAAAATGATGTTTTAACATTTACTAAAAGATCTAATGGTGCTAATAAAATTGTATGTTGTGTTGATAGTGATGCTACTTGGTATATTACAATCACTGGCGACTTATATGGTTGTGGTTCGGGTAGCTATGGAAAACAAGGAAGTGGTGATAATACTGATGTAACCAAATTCACTAAAAGAGCTTCTAATGTTAGAGATGTAGCAAGTTCAACGTCAGCCACTTTTTATATCACAAACGACGATGATCTTTATGGTTGTGGGCATGCGTTAGGTTGTGGCGCAGAAAGCGATGTAAAAAGTTTTGTAAAAAGAAGCTCAAATGTCAAAAAAGTAAAATGCTACCAAAACGTTACTTGGTATCTAACAAATAACGGTAATTTATATGGTTGTGGTCAAAATAATAATGGTCAACAAGGAAGTGATGATGGCTATACCACTCATACGTATCTGTTCACAAAACGTGCTTCGAATGTAAAAGATTTCGATTGTAGTTCAGTTGTTACTTGGTATGTTAAAACCGACGGTACAATGTATGGTTGTGGGTTAGCATCAGATTATCAACAAGGAAGTGGCTCAACATACAATATTACAAGATTCACTAAAAGAGCAGAGAATGTTAAAGAAGTTATTTGTACAGATGATAGTTTGAGTTATCCTACTTTCTATATTACAAACAATGATGAATTATTCGGTTGTGGTAAAAATACAATGTATACACTAGGAACCAACAATTCCACAACGGTTAAAAAATTTACTAAAATAGCTGAAGGTGTAAAGAATTTTAATTGTAGTCGTAATAATTCATATTATACAACTGAAAATAACGAACTATATGGCTGTGGTTATAATGCATACGGTCAATTGGGTGATACGGAAAACGCAAAAATATTTACTAAGATTGAACTTCCAAAATAAGAAGGAAATTAATAATAGCTTATAATAAAAAAGACTCCTTTCTTTAATTAGATTGGAGTCTTTACCTTTTTTTGCCGTACTATTAATGTTTATGCTCAACAAATTCTAATGAATATGGAATATATGTAGCATTTTCTACATTACGTGTATCACCTAAACCTAATTGTCCATTTTCATTAGTACCTGCACCAAATAGGCTTCCTACGGTTAATGCTTTATACCAAAGTGTACTATGAGAAACTTGACAAAAATCTACATTTTCAGCAGCTTTAGTGAAAGTATTTACTTGATTCTTATGACCTAAACCTAATTGTCCATAGTTATTTTTTCCGGTTACATAAAGATTATTATCTTTATCGACATAACAAGTCATATTCAATGTACTTTCTACTTGTTTTACATTAGATGCTATTTTTATAAATGTATATGAATCGGTTGTAATACCATCGCCACGTTGTCCGTTAGCACCGTCTCCGGTAAAATATAAATCGTCATTATTATCTATATAAATAGTAGAATAAGAATTGCTTCTTCCGGTATAAATGTCTTTAACGTTTGTTGCGACTTGAACAAATGTATTTGGGATATTTGTGTCACCAGTTCCTAATTGTCCATTTGAATTAGTACCATATGCAAATAGTTTATTGTCTTTGGTCAAATAATAATAATGATTTTGAATATATACTTTTTTAACATTTGAACCACATTTAGTAAACGTAGTACTCCAAGGTGCGGCTGTTTTACTTGGACAATGACCTGCTATATATAAATTATCGTTTACATCAATATAACAGACATTTGAAGTAGTTACTTGAAAATCTATTACGTTATCAGCTATTTTAACAAAGTCGTTTATTTCATTTTTATGACCTAAACCTAATTGTCCTCTACTATTATATCCACATCCATATAAATTACCATCAAAGTCTAAATAACATATTACAGAATAACTAGTTCCTTCTGCTTTTTTAACATTAGATGCTATTTTACAAAAACTATCATAAAAATCTGTAGTATTTAAGCTAGAGGAATATAAATCATTATTATTATCGATATATAGTGTTAAACCAGGATCTGTAAAAAAAGACTTAACGTTAGTTGCACGTAATTCAATATTAGATTTTCTACTATTATCTATATATTCCCAGTTTTCTGACCTAGGATCCCCTATTTCAATATATCCTGGTTCACCCATTTGTCCAAAACCATTATCACCGCATCCCCAAAGTTCACCATTAGATAACAAATAGAAGGTAGTATCATAAGTAGTTTGAAGATCAATTAAAGTTTCAATATTTAAATTCGGTTGTATTGGTGGTTCTTCGCCATACATACTATAAGCAACTGCATTATCTCCTCCCATCTTTTCGATAGGTTTAACTCCAAAAGCAATATCATAACTTGTATTATTCAAATAAATGGGCATCTTCTACTCCGTTACTGTTCTTACTTTAACTTGTTCGTTTAGTCCTGCTGTATTTGCCGCATAACCAGTAATTGTATTTTCACTTATGTTATAGAATTTATAAGGCAAACAAGAATATCCAGACTCCGTTTTTAAATCAACTACAATTGTTTGCCCTGTGCTATTATAATTTACAAAAGCCGCGCGACTTAAATCTTTTGAAAATGTAATTGGACCCATAGGTATATTACTACCAAAATCAACGTTTAATGTTTTAAATTCACCGTTTTCATATTTAAAAATCTTATAAGTACAGTCTGAATTATCAGTATAAATTGCAGAGAGTGAGCCATTAAACGGATTAAATGCAAAATAACAACCACTTTTATTCATGAAAGGTTGTAAATCAGGTAATGCTTCGCCTTCACTTAAAAAGTGTGGATTTTCTATGTCAGAAATATCGATTATTATAAGTTTACTATTATTATCACAGATTAAATATTTATTGTCTAATGTAACGCCCATAATTGCAACATTAGTTGATGAAATTGTTTCAGTACCTAATGTACGACTAACGATTGCACCTGTATCATCAAATGTAAATAATTTAATTGAATTGTAAATACCTATGAATTCATTTTTATTATGTAGTTTTATAAGGCGACTTCCAGTTACAGAAGATAAGTTACCGGTATATGTTTCTAATGTTTCTCCTGAAGTCAAATCCACTTTACAAATAGTATGCTTTCCACTAATGTATTTGCACATATACTCGTCACCTAAATAGTAATCATTATCTGTATTAGCATCCTTCCAGTTATAAAAGCTGTCTGTTCTACCTTCACGTGTAAAAATTGAATCGTTGATACCATATCTTAACTGAGCATTATGATTATATCTAACATTGCAATAACACGATAAAGTTAGTCTTGTACCAACTGTATTATCGATAATAGATATACCTTCATCGAAAGAAAATACCATGTTTCCAGTTAAATCTAATACTGTACCGTAACCATTAAGATTATTTGTTTTACTTTTTACTGTTAATGCATTGTCTACAGTTTGTTCTTCTTTATTTAACCAAACTTTATCACCTTCATTGATTACCACACCTGTTTTGTTAATAGCCGCAATTTGTGTTCCTGTTGATTTAGCTGGATGAAATAGATCAACTTGCTTTCCACCATATAGAATCGTCATTTTAATAAGCTCTCTTAAAAGGAATTAAATATTATATTAGTATTGAATTGACTATATGTTATAAGAACTAAAAAATGGCTTATCTTTACTTATGGCGCTAAATGTCTAATCAATGTTTACATCTATTATATTTTTAATTTTAAGCACTTTACTATTAAGCTTTTCAAATTCACTTCTAGGCATAATGATATATTCATCAGTAATTTCAGCGTCACTGACTGATTTACATAAATCTATAAATATATTAATTAACTTTCTAAATAACTCACGCTCTTTTAAACTATTTGCCTTATCTTCATTGTATATAAATTTTACATATTCACCTTTATATTTTTCAATAAATTCGCGACTAATTGTTTCTCGATCTATTTTAATAGGGCAATACCAAGTATAAAGTATATGATGGTCACCTAACATATCATTCCAAATAGTATTGGTTAAAATAAATAAAGTTGTTTCATCTTTATCTTTAACTCTTGCTAGACGCTTAGGATCATAAGCATTTAAACTTGTTAAAATATTTCTACCCTTTGCATATTCCATTAATGGTTTAATTCTACCAGGATGTGACATTTTTCTAATTGCAGTTTCAATTATTTGTCTTATTCTTTGTGTACATACACCTTCTTCTTTAGCTATTTCTGCTAGCGTATAATCATTAAAATACCTAAGTCTTATTATTTCAGCTTCTCTTGGAGAAAGAGTATTGATAAGTTTCTCAATTTTGTTTCTTAATTCGGCTTGTTCTAATTCAGAATCCAATGAGTATGTTAACATGTTCATCTCAGAACTTTGCATAGAAATCAATTCTATTTCTTGTTGACTGACTTCTTTGATGTATTTATTAGTTTCTACGACTTTATAATTTTCTGGAAACAATTCATTTAATGGACATTTAAATATATCCATTAACTTTTTAACACTATTTTTTAATTCTCCGTCTTTTCTATTATATAAATCGCACTTAAAATTAAGAAAGTCCCTAATTACTTGAATACTTATGCCAACTGTATCAGAAAAATTCTTTATTGTTCCATAATTATCATAAATCTTTTTATAGAGTAAATTGTTTTTTACTCTTAGCTCTACTCTATATTCTTTATCAAATTCTAACATAACCAAAACTCCATTTTATCTATAATATAATAATATTATAAACTATACTATGAATATAGTAAAACAGAATTTGCATTAAATATGAAATAAAGTAACTTTTTAATATAAAAATTAATTACTAGGATTACCCAATATACGGATTAATCCAAATACGCCTTTAAAACCGTTTTTATTAACTTTAAAGGTATAACTGCAGGTTTTATAATCATTATAATTTTCAGCAAGAGTTAGACCAAAAACATTCATTATTTCTTGGCATATCTCTTTACGCGAACCTGTGATATTTATAATAAAATAAATATCATCAGTATTTTGCCAAGTTTCTACAATATTATTTACTTGACTCATAACCTTAGTTTTATGAAAAAGGCTTATTTCTTTTAATAGCTTAAATTTATTCTTTATATAAATACGTACTCTAAATTTTTTAAAAATGTATCTTTCTATATAACGTGAAATAGCTATATGCTTTTCTTCATAGTCCACTATAGTGTTATATGTTTCGTCGTCTAAACCGTAACTCATATGATTATTTCTTCTTAATTGCATCTTTTAAAGCATTATCAAGATCAGTTAACTTTTCAAGCAATTTATTATTACTTTTAACAAGTTCATCTAGTTTATTAGTTAACGATTCAATAATTTTATATAATTCCATTTCAGTCATGTGTACTCCTTTCTAATATCCTAATATTCTAACCAAAGTTTTAGTGTATTCAAAATCTTTTATTTTATATAAATCAATTAAATCTTCTTCATATAATGGGTGTTTACTTATACTTTCGCCAATATATATAAAGCCAAGATGGAATAATAAATCTTCAATCTCTTCCATTTTTTCGTTACTAATTGCACGGTTAATCGAAACAAAATGCTCATGTGGCTGTACATATAATTTATCTGTTATTTCTCTGCGTATATAAGTAAATATTTTATGGTATACTCTACATAAATCAATAACTTCCTCTATCTCTTCTGTTGATGTATCTCTAAATATCTTATTTATTGCTTCTCTTTTTATACATAATTCAGGAAAAGCATCTTTAGTATCTACGGTAAAGTTACTAGCATCATATACCCAACTTTTATAGGTATTATCTTGCAACCAATTAAGCACTTCATATCCATTTAATATTTCAGTATTATTATAATGTAAAACACAACCCATCTTTTTATCTACACGCGCAAATATAAAAAGACCTTCTAAGTGATTAAAACGGGCATACCTATTATATAATACCGTACTTATTAATCCGGCTAAAGTAAATGATTCAGACCACGACATAAGATTACGATCAGAGAGTATCCAACATAAATTATTATCACTAGACAATCTTAAATTATATTTGTTTTTACATCGCATGCCTAATACCTATAAACTTTTATTTATTTCGTAATCTTTATTTCTATGGATTTAATATCTTTTTCACAAAGCTTATCTCTATTCTCTAAACCATTACTACCCCAAAGTAAATCTACTATAGCATTCATAGGAATAAATCTAGGAGCATTACCATATTGATTACGAATACCAAGAAAAAGTTCACCTGCATCATTTCTAGCAACCACAACATCTTTATGTTCAGGCGTACCAATTTCTAATATCTTAAGTTTCTCATCAAAATAAACTAATTGTGTATCTTTATTTAACATCATTATACCATCCTTTCAATTACTATTATCTAATGTTTTATTCACTATATATACATAATAGCATATAAAAGGAATAAAGTAAAGCAGATATTTAGATTTCAGAAAAACATCTTTTATATAGCAACACATCACTTATTAATGATTTACTAACATTATACATAGTAGCTAATTTTTGTTGTGAATATTGTTGTGTTTTATATAATAAGCGTATTTCATCTACTTGACTTTTTGTTAAAATTTGTGATTTACTTAAAGTTGTAGTTTGTACTCTAGCTTTTTTACAAGTAATTCCATTGCGTATATAGTAATTTGAGTACTTAGGCGGAATATATTTAGGATCATACCAAGTTTTATTCATAACAATATAACCTATTTCACCAGGTTTTACGTTATATATCTTTGCAAAATCTTTATAATCTAAATTTATATCTTTTGGATAATCTTCGCGTATTTTATTTACATCATTCCAAGTTAAATTGGCATTACCATGTCTTTCACCGATTACATGAGAAATACCGCGTTTTAAAATTCTTCTTGCATGTAATGTATTTTCGCTTCCATTTGACCATTCCAAATTCTCTACGCAATTATTTAAAGTATTACCATCTATATGATTTACTTGTGGTTTATTTTCAGGATTAGGAACAAAAGTTATAGCAACTAATCTATGTACTCTTTTAGTATAGCCTTTACCATTTACATGCAATTTTACCTGTGCATATCCATTACTATTTTTATACTTTTGATGACTTTTTTCTACAACTACAGTTTGTTTTAATATATGTGGTTTACAACGTTTAGTACACTTTAGACTTTTAATTCTACCTTTAGTACTAACTTGATATATACCTTCAAAATCAGGTAAATCTTTCCACACTTCACCTTCTAAATCTTCTAAATTTTCAAAGTTATCCATACCTTATATCCAATACGTATTAATTTTCTAAACATTTCCTATAATCTACAATAGCAATATCATTAGTATTTAGTACTTTACCATCAATTAAAAAATCATTTGTCATTAAAAACTTTTTAGCTAGTCTATATGATTTCCATTCCAATCTTTTATTAATACCAGAATCATTATATACTAACTCCTGTCCATATAAAGTAAGTATATATGTAGGTTTTATTATTGATGCTTTACTATTATTCTTCACCATTAGTTATTTTACCTTCTAAGTATAGTTGTTGTTTATATCTTCTATATGTCTTCATTTGCTCTCTATGCTTTTCTTTATTATAATATTGTTTAGTACCACCACGTTCTTGTCTACGCTGTATATTCCTTTTTAATTTCTCAGGATCCCATAAAAATTGTATAGTACGTCTAGATACATTAAACATTTCAGCACACTTACGTTGAGATATAGTACCTTTAAGCGATATAATCTCATCCTTTTGTGCCATAGTTAATTTAATACGCTTATCATACGCACTATTCATAATTTTTATTTTTGTACTTTTATATGGCATACTAAATATCCTACTAAATACTCTGCTAAAAAGTAATCTCTCTATACGTATTATCTTTATCGTATACATTCCACATAGCAATATAACTTTTCTTATCATTAATACCTACTTTAGCCGGTCTAAGATCAAATGATAAATCCCATGCTTTCTGTACTGCATTTGCTACAAATAATGTTTCTAATACATTACCCTTACTTATCTCTTCACAATAGTTAATAAAGTCAGCATAAGTACATCTCTTAAATTTACCTTTATTATCTATTATACCCCATGTTCTAGGACCATAACCCATATTATACCTCTTCTTTCTTCTAATTATAATCTATACATATCCATATACCCGTAAAAGAGTATATGTCGTATATATATCCTCTATCTTATATAACCGGTACATATCATTAAAAATATTCTGTACATACGTTATACCAAAACCTTTTAACTGCTCATTAATTACTGTATATTTCTCTTTTATAGTATCTATAGGTATTAACGCAAAATCATTATACAAAAATATTCTAAACTTCGCCATATATAACTTCATAAACGCCGTCTCAATATCAGTATATAACAAACTACGCTTTATTATCTCATCATCTGCTGTTTTTAACTTTCTATTTAACCAATTTATATTTAATGCAAGCGTCTCTTCTTCTATCCCACTCTCACTACGCTTTACTATCGGCTTAAATACACAAGAAGGTATATCCCACTCCCTTAACGTACTACAAATTTCCTTAACCCTAGATTCAATCCGCGGTAAATAATATCTCTTTCCACCAATACGCTTAGCCCACTCAGTCTCAACAAACAACATAGGCTCAAAAAAATTACGCGTATAATCTGCACCATCAACAACTAACTCAAGATATATACCACTATACCCCCCAAACCCAAAATAACTATTCAAAAAATGATCAATAAACCTCGCACCAATATACCCATCTAAATTATATAACTCATCATCATATAACGACTCTAATACTATACGCTTTGCATCCCACCTATACCTATACCTATTACTACACGCCATCTATCTATAAATCCTTTCGCTAAATCCCTTCTCTACAATTATCCTAACCCTATTTTACCACAGAAATCATATAAGTAAAACAAATTATATACGCCATAAATAAAAAATAGTTAAATATTATACAAAATTTCTAAAAATATTACGTTCTACAATAATAACAGTAACTTACATTATTATCTTACAAGTTACATAACGAACTTCCCTCCTACGGGATCTTTAACTACTCTGGATTTAGACTAATTATATATAATACCAAACATACTAACCCTTATTACTATCAGACTAACCAATACATAGCAGCATAGTAATAAACCCAAAGAAGATTATATATAATGCCCAATACAGTCTATACACACTAACTAAAATAAAAACGTTTAACTTAATTTTAATAATATAGGATAATAACTACTATGTCTATCTTAACTAAAGTTGAAAATAACTCATTAGTAGCTAAAGCCCGTAGCGAAAAAATCAACAAAGGTATCGCTCATGCTGCAGCTGTATTACATGAGTCTACTCTCGGCAAACGTTGCCCTTCTTTATTGAAAGCTCTTGAAAGCGACTCTAAAGAATCTAAGTATCAAGCAGCTACTATGGTTCAATTGTTGGAAAATACAGCTGAATACATTGCCGCTCAACCAGATACTCCTTACACAGGCCGCAACATCCTTCATGAAGACTTCGGCGGTAATGCTTCTACTTCTGCCGTTTCTCTCTTGAGCCCAGGCGTTGCTTCATTAACACCTAAAGTAGTTGATATCGTAAATGTGTTTTATCCGCAAATGGTAGCAAATTATATTGCGGATATTCAAGCACTTGATCGTCAATCTGGTCAAATCTTCGTAATTAAAACACGTTATTCTCAAGATGCTGCTGGTGTTGAAGCTGGTGACATTGTATTTGAGAATGCTACTGATGGTACATACTCTTCTGAATTCATTGGTTATGCTGATGGTGTGGCTGCTGCTGAAGTAACTGCTGCTCCTAGTGCTGCATTGCCTGCTGATGCTACAGTTAAAGTACGCGCTGGTTCATTCATTGTACGTTTAGCTGGTAAAGAGATTGCACGTGACTATGGTAATGGTTCTGCAGGTCTTGATGGTGTAAATGAAGGTGAGTATGTAGTAATTGGTCGTGGTGTTACAGGTACAGTTAATGCACAGACTGGTGAAGCTGCATTGAAGTTAGATGCTACAATGTATGCTGATGCTATTGCTGAAGCTGCTGTAATGACATTTGAAGCTGCTGTAGATGTTGAGACAGATGTTGAATTGATTCGTAAGATTCAGTTTGATATTCCTAACCAACCTATTTTGGCTAAGCAACACCCATTAATGAGTTCATACTCTGTTGCTGCTGGTTTAGTAATGAATGCTCACTTAGCTATTGATACAGATGAGTTGATTGCTAACCAAATCGCAGGTACAATTCGTTGGGAAAGAGATTTGTCATTAGTACATGCAGTATATGCTGGTGCTAAAGCTGATCCTGATTTGACATTTGATTGTGCTGCTAATGGTGCTAACTTGACATTACAACAAAGATATAGTGCATATACAACAACTATTTCTAGCGCTCGCGGTATTATCCAAGAAACAGCTGGTCGTGGTACTGTTGAATTTATGATTGTATCTGCTCGTCAAGGTTTAACAATCGTAGAACAAATCGAAGGCTTTAAAGCTGCTCCTGAAGCTAAGAAACCAATTGGACCTTACTTGGCTGGTACTTTGCGTGAAGGTACAATTTCTGTAATTGCTGTTCCTTATACAAAGACATTACCTGTTGACCAAGTTGTATTCGGTTTCAAAGGTTTCCAATTAGGTGATTCTGCAATAGTTTTAGCTGAATGGATACCACTTTACTTCACACCTACATTCCAAGCTCCAAACTTGAAGAATCATAAAGGCGCTATGTCATTCTATGATTTATTCTTGAATAAGCCTGATTACTTGGTACGTGGTGCTATTGCTAACTTCAATGAAGCTTGATTTTCAAGCACTTAGAAGACAGTGATACGAGAGACCCTTGAGAGAAATCTTGAGGGTTTCTTTTTATGTATTTTTTTTGTTTACAATTATTTTCTTTTAGTTTATGCTATGTTCTATCAAGTATAACCATTCAGCAAGGAGTATAGCGTAGTGAAAAAGAAGGCAGATATAGCATGTTTAAATTGTGGTAAGTTATTTCATCCAGTAAGAAAAAGTAGTAAGTTTTGTTGTAGGGAATGTGGAGTAGAATATAATAAAACACACGATAAGTATAAGAAGACTGAAGAACAAAGAAAGAAATTGTCTGAAGCGCGTATGGGTAAAGAGCCCTGGAATAAAGGTAGAGTATGTAACGAAGAAGAGTTGGCACGTATGTCTGAGGCATCTAAAAAATTTTGGGCGAAGGATGGGTTTAAGCAGAAGATGTCAGATATACAGAAAGAAGCTTGGTCAAATGAAGAGTTACGTAGCAGGCATAGTAATATATTAAAAGAAGTAAACAGTGTGCCTGAAGTTAAGAAAAAGATTAGTGATGGTTTAAATAGGTATTATAGCACAGTAGATCCAGAAGTGCTTACAGAAAGATATAGAAAGCAAGTAGAGACTAAGAATGCTAAAGGATGGACATATACATCAGAGGGTGAAAATGCAGTAATTAATTATGTTAAAGAGTTAGGATATAAACCGGAGAAGTATGTATATGGTAAAGGCAATACTAGATTTGAGATAGATTGTTATATTCCTGAATTAAAAATAGGTATAGAGTATAATGGTATATATTATCACGCATCTAATGGTAGTAATAAAAAGCCTATTAATTATCATTTTAAGAAGTCAGAACACGCTATGAATGATTTAGGAATAGAGTTAATACATATATGGGAAGATCAATGGAAGAAACAGAATGCCATAATAAAAGATATATTGAGAGCTAGATTAAAGAAAGTAGAAAATAGGATACCTGCTCGTAAATGTGTAATAAAAGAAATACCTACAAATGAATATAGAGACTTTTGTATTAATCATCATATACAGCGGTTTAGAACAGCCTCGGTTAGGTTAGGATTATATTATAATGACAAGTTAGTACAAGTAGCGTCATTTGGTAAACCCGGTAATTATGGTAATGTTAATTCAGATAGATATGAATGGGAATGGATTAGAGCGTGTACTGAATTTAATACTATCGTTATGGGAGGTACTAGTAAGTTATTTAAATATTTTGTTGATACGTATAAGCCAAGTAGTATTCTGTGTTATGCTGATTGGAATTTATTTAATGGTAACGGGTATGAGAAATTAGGGTTTGAATTTTTATCTTTTACCGGTCCTGACTTATTCTTTATTCGCAACTCATCAGCTTTAGAGCGTATCAACCGTAATCCTTATACTAACAGCTTACACAAACAAATGGTAAAAGAAGGTAAGTTATTTGAATGTCATGGATGCGGATCTAAGAAATTTGTATGGTATAACGAATAAAAAATTCCCCCTAGAAGTCGACAAAACTAGAGGGAATTATTTCAGTTTATAACAAGAATAAGTTATACTTTTACATATTCTTTTGGCGCCTAAAAAGTAATAATCTCCTCATAAAATTATTACTATAAGTCAATAAGCCGTTCAACCAGGTCTATGCTAGCAGAATATTCTTATACGGTCAAAAGTATAAAACCGTTTTTTAAAGGAGGTGACTTTATAAACTGAATATAATCATAGACCTTATATCCAGCCTTCCACAAAATTAATATTCAAAGCATTCAAGAATATTAAAGATATGCTAAAATTTATAGGATAATGATAAGGATATTCTCATCATTACATTATTTAATATAGTGCATAAATAGTCAAATGTAAAGCAAAAAATAAAAAAAATCAGGCTCATTTGTTTTTTGTCCATTTTAATTTTTGTACAAGCAGTTGGAAGTGTTTGGCCTATAGGAAAAACCATACCTCCATTTTGCTAAGTACTTGATTTTATTAGAAAGTTGTAATTAGAATTTTTGTCAATTTTTCTTGTCTAAATGCGAATATGGGATTAATTTTTGATTATTTTTAGTTAGTATTTGGTAGTGGAGAGATTCTATAGAGTATAAATTAAGATAAAGGAGTGATATATGTTTACTTTTAATTATGCGTATCAGGAGTTAGGGGATATACAGATACATACTACTGGTTGTGATTTGAGTATCCATGATGGGCGTAAGTTTGCTGCTACATTACCTATAGAAGAGAAGGCAATGGTATTTAATACATGTTCGGTGTTTGTAGAGCGTGAGACAGAGAATAGGATTTTGTTGCGTATATTGAGAAAGGCTTATCCTGATTATAAGTTGTATGTATTAGGGTGTGATGTGAATAATAACCCTTCTAATTATGTAGAGTATGATAATGTATATAGGAATGAGGTAGTATCAGATATTATTAACCGGCATTTTGTAGAGGATAGAGTAGAGAGTAGGAATGATATAGTTTATTTAAAGATACAGGATGGGTGTAGGCATAATTGTACCTTTTGTATTATAAATCAGTTGCGTAATAATCCTTTTAGTTTACCGTATAGAGAAATAGTAAATAATTTAAGATTAGAGATTGGTGATAGAAAAGAAGTAAAAGTACAGGTAGCAGGTACTGAGTTAACAAATTACTATGATAAAGAGACTGGGTATAGGATATCAGATGTATTAGAGCATTTAGTAGAAGAGTTTCCTGAAATAATACAATTAGCGTTAACTTCTATAGATCCTGCCTCAAATGAAATAGAAAAGATAATGCGTATAATAGATAAGAATAGAGATAGACTTATACCGCATTTAAACTTAGCTGTACAATCTGGGAATGATTATATACTTAAAATGATGAAAAGAAGACATGATGTACAACGAATTAGAGAAGTACATGCATTAGGCGATAAGTATAATATAGGATTAGGATGGGATATTATAGTAGGCTTTCCAGGTGAGACCGAAGAATACTTTATGGATACTGTTAACCTTATACGTGAATTAAAGCCTCTTACTCGTACTATGTTTGCATATTCTCCACGAAAAGGTACTCCCGCATATGAAATGAAAGAACAAATACAGAACATTGTTAAGCAAGAAAGGTTACGTAGAGTAGTAGAAGAGGTTAATGCGTGTATATTAGAAGCGAGTGATGCTAGGTTAAGTGCGTATAAAAAGTATATAGATGAGCGGTTTAATGATGCTAAGCAAGGTATGGATGTTGATATGCTTAGTAGAGTGATGTTTAATGGAATGGAGCATGTAGAGTTAGATTTATTTGATGAAGATATGTTTGCTAATTGGTTAAGGCATGGTGATAAATCTAAGTTAGTTTATATTAATTATGATTTAGAGCGTGCGTTAGAAACAGATATATATGTGAATTTTATAAAAGGATTTGTTAAGGGAAGTAGAATAGCAATAAGATTTCCTAAAGAATATGACATTGATAATCATCCTTTTAAAGATAATTTCCCTTGTATAGTGCGTAAGAAATCTAATATTGTGATTATAGTATAAAAGTGCTATAGAAAATGACGAGGGAGAATAGAATAAGAGACCTACGAATAGATCTCTTATTATTAGATAGTACCGCACACTCTTAATGTACAATATAGATTTAGTACTTGTTCAGTAGTAAGAATGAATTTATATTGAATTACGCGTGGTTTAATGTTGTATTTTTCTAACTCTCTTAGTGCAGAGTCTATCATTAGTCTAGAAACACTTTCGGAAGCATATGGAAAGTATATTATAACATTCTTACGCATACGGTCATATCTAGCTGTAACACCCATACCACAAAATAGCCATTCAATTACTGCATCTAGTTCTGTATCTGTTAGCATTTGTAGTCCCCTTGTATTTTTGGTCCAATGATTCTGAATAAACCGAGTATGTGTTCGATATTTACGTTGGGTATTTTGAATAGACCATACGCCGGTAATTCATAGTTTATTTCGTATGCATCTAATGTCTTTAATAAACCTCCAATAACTCTATCTCTAGTGGTAAATCTGTTAGCAGTAAAGTCTCCAGATATAAATATCGTAAAGAAATCTCTAGAGACCGGTGTAACAGATATAAAATTATAATTAAATATGTCGGTTAAAAGTTTCTGTAGAGTGATATTTATATCTAGCATTAATACCTCCTTTATTCTACTTCTATAAAAGACAGTGAGCAATGTGCCCAAGGTTTTAACATTTCTTTTAGTTCGTTTAAATCTTTCTTAAATACTTTAGCGTCTTCTTTATCCATAACACAGTATAGTTTAGTAGAAGATTTCTTGGCTACATACTTATAGTCATTTACTTTTATAATATACTTTTTAATTACACGATTTCTTATATGCTCTGCTCTCCAAGTTAAAAACTCTCTGGCTAAGAATAAATGTTCTGCAGCATTACCAGCAAAGTCTTGATATGATTTATTGATTTCCTTTAAGAATTGATAAGCTAATTTCTGGTCAGCTTTCCAATTAGAAGGGTAAAATTTATCGCCGTTATATGTAGAGTATAATAACCAACATGCACGTTTTTCTTCATTTACTGCGCCAGGAAATTCTCTATTAAAATATGTGATTACTGATTTATGGAATGCGCGTGTATTATCATAGTTAAAGCAATTAGAAGAAGCCACGACACATTCAAATGATCCATCCTCTAATTGTTTGATTGATTTATATATATCGTAACTCATCTTATATCTCCTTTATCCTACTTCATTTGCTACAGCTTCTAGTTTAGCTTTCTTCCATTGTTGGTCTTCCCATAGATCATCATACTCAGGAACACCATGAATCCCATTTCTTTTAGCGTCGACCCACATTGCAAATTCTTCACCCGGATCAAAGTTTTCGCTATAGTCTACGATATCTTTAAGGTGCTCTAAATAAAATCCCCAATCTTCTCCTTCTGGTGTATATTGATGGATAAAGTATTGAGAAGATTCTTTATCAACTGTAAATCCATGTTTGTTTAATATTCTAGTTATAGATTTTGCCATGTCTATTCTCCTTTGTTTATAATATCAATTTTTTGTCTAGCTGCTAAGTAAATATCAGCTGCGTCATCTGTAGACAATAATACTGTTACTTTATGACCAATTACTATTTTAGGTTTAATACCAAGGATATATAATTGTTTACGTAAGGTACCTAAGAATGACTCTAAAGGAAAATTTGTATAATCGATTGCCACCGCGTATACATTATTGTTATTATTATCGTAACAACTATATCCGGTTAATCTATTTTTAAATGCATTACCGAATAATACAGCAAAGCATCTAGGCATAACTTCTGGAAAAATTCTAACTTCATCGAACATATATTCCTCCTTAGTTAAAGCTTTTATCGTCTATTTGAAGAGCAGTAAGGTGTAAGCAGGTTATCTCACTCATAAGTCTATTAATAAAGTTTTGTTTATCTAATGAGAAGGCGTCGAATATATTAATTAATTCACCATCAAACATCTCTTTTAATATAGCGTGCATATGAATTTCTAACACGCGTTGTAATTCAGTTCTAAACTTATTACGTATTCTTACTGATACTTCCAATTTTTCGTTATGTAGAGTTAGAGCAGATTTATTAACAGGTAATTCATCAAGACCAATTGCAGCAAGAGCCGATAATAATTGTGTCTCCATTAGATTTCTATATAATTTTAACTTATAAGTATCCTTTAAAATCGAAGTAGCATTGGCTTTAGAGATATAAGTTAAAGGTTCAGCTAAGGCTACCCAAATAACATGCTTACGTGTCATATAACGGATACTAGAAAAATCATATCTATTAAGACTACGATTATATGCAGTACGTACATTCATTACTTTCTTATCTAATATTTTAGACAGAGCAACAAAAAGTTCATTATCTTCTGCTCTTTTATTAATTAATCTTTTCATTGTATCTTCAACATATTCAAAATCTGGACCTTCTAATAACAATCTATATTCAACTGTTTTATACATATCATATTCTTTACTATTGCACTCTGTTTCTAAACGCTCATCTGTCATATCTTTATCGATTACTGAATATACTGTATCATATACAAAATCAGATTGCAAAGCTACAGACAAATCATGGCTTAATTTAAAGTCACAATAGCTTATAGGTGATATTCTATCTCTATTTGCTTTATAATATATTGTTCTTGCACTATTTGGATCTAATTTTATCATCTGCATTCTCCTTTATAGGTTGGGAAGGGATAAGCTTTTATATACTTATCCCCACACTTTCTATTGTATCAGTACCGGTTCAGTAGATACGGCACACATTGTTCTTTGTAATCTTTTACATTCTGCCAGACAATCACTAAAATGTTGATAAGGTGTTGGTAGAATGGTTCCGTTTAATTTAACATACCACATATTTACCTCCTATTTCTTTTTAGTGCGTTTAATTTTAGCGTTTTTAATTTTACGCCTTATTGACATCTTCTTTAAAAATGTTGATTTGTTCATGACTACTACCTCCTTCATTATAATTACTATACCATGATTGTCCTACCATGTATACTTTGTAATTCATCATGTACAAAGAAGGGCAGTAACTTTAATTACCACCCTTGCATTAATCATATATTATTGGTTTAATCTATGTTAGCTTCTTTAAAGAATAGTCTATCACCGCCATCTAAATTAAAATCATATGACTGGTTATATCTTGCACAGTTAACATAATTACTAAACACCTTACCCATATTCTTTGTTTTACCAATATGTAATGTTTTACCGGCAGGATTTATAATCTTAATGTATCCCGCTTTATTATAAAAATGTTTAGTATTTGCTCTAGTAATTTGTACCGCACCTGTAAAATCAATTTCTTGGCTCTTTTTTTGACTACCAGACACCGAATTAGAATTTTCTGTAGTGTTAGTAGGCAAATTAGAATTCGTTGCTCTACGGTCAATTTTTGGGCTTGTATCTTCCATAGTATAATTTTCGGGCTTTGCGCGCGAATTAATGTATGCTCTAGCTTCTTGTTCAGTAGAAAAAGCTTTATGCATATTCTTGATGGCTTTCATTTTAGTTGGATAAACAATAAACATATTACACTCTCCTTTAAATAAATTAGTTTAAACTATATATACCGTATAATTTTTATTTTGTAAAACCGTTTTTTCTACTTTTTAATATCAGCTTTAGTCCAGTCTAATAAATCAGTAGAATTCGCAGTTGGGTGGGTTCGTAATTTAACTCCGACGATATTAAATTGTTCTTCTAAGCGCGGTAATACTTTTTCTTTTATATACCACTCTACAATTTTCTCACCGGAATTTATACATCTTGTTCTACCATTGTATATTTCTAACCCCATTTCTTCAAACATTTGCTTTATACAGCCGTTATCCATTGTTTCTGTCCAAAAGATATTGGCTTTTTGTTTAGCTCTTTGTCTTTCGCGGTGGTAGGCACAAGAGTATTCGCTTCGATATTCGGCTTTATCCTCATCGGTCCAATTCTTTCTATTTGCTGCATACTCACTTGCTTGTTGGCTCGTCAGATTCAATCGCCATCTTAAACGTGATGTAAAATTTCTAAGGGCTTCTTGTTTAACAGTTTTTGTATTAATCATCATTGTTAGTTCCTCCTATATTTAATTCATTTAACTTATTAATTACAAAAGGAATAGTATCTTTCATCCATTCCGTGTGGTTAGAGTTAATAATTTTTAATTCCTCTGCAGATACATTAAATGCCTTAAGCTTTTCTTTACAAATATCTATTAACTCTTTAAGTCCTTGTTTTGCTAATGTTTTATTTTCAGTTAGCATTGCAGTTGTAGTATTTAAGCACAGCATAGTATTTTCATTCACTATTTCTGCATGAGCTTGTAAAAAAATTTGTTTTAATTCATTTAATGTTCTTGTCATTTATTTGTCCTTTCTAAAAACGCCTTATATCAATTAAGTACAAATATTCACTTATTTCTCTTAATGGTTTACAGGCTTCGTATAAGTATAAATCATATGAGATACCTTTATGTTTTTGTATAAAGGCATGGAATTTCTCTTTAGCATCATTAAAGTTATCATAACGTTCTTTAACTTTTTCCTTAGTTTTATTATTATGGAAGTATATATCATAAAATACTTGTACATTTGAATTATTATGATACTTATCTTTTCCGTATTTGTCAACTAAAAAACGCAAACATTCATTATAACTATTACATTCTGCTAAAGTTACTGTATAATATTTAGTTGATTTGGTTGTCTCTCTAGTTACTGTTGTGCGCAATCTCCTCCTTCTAACTCTATTGTCAACTGTTATTTCTAATATGTCTCCGTTAATTCTAAATCGTGTTGTACCATATTTAATTTGAGCAGGACTAGTACAGAATACCCAATTATATTCTTCTGCAGTTTGTCTTGCTATACATTCATTTATTACATCAAGCATACATATTCTCCTTTACTTAGTATACAATGTACCATCCTTATTATCAAGTGTTGTATTAACTATGTGCGCTAATACTGTGTGATAATCATATTGGTAAATTCTAATTAAACTAGCATATTCCTTTAAGAAACTCTTTTGACTATCAGGTATCGCTTGTTTATTACAATAATACGCAACAGCTGCACATAACTTAAACAGCTGAGTATACTTAGTGCTACCCATAATATGTGTTATAGTAGCTAATTTAGGATTAATAATTTTGTTTAAGTGCGTAAGATATAATGGATTTCTTATACACAAAGCATGCATTGTCACACAGTTAAAGAAATGTAAATCCTCAAAACTTACTTTGTCGATATATTCAGGTGGCAAAGTAGCGAAGAAATCTATAAAATCAACTGTAAATGTATGTGTACTAAAATTACCAATATAAAATACATTAACATCTTTGTATAAGTAGTTATATGCTCGTTCTCCCCAAAGGAATCTATATAATGATAAGTTAGCGAATCCTCCTTTCTCTATAACCATTTCTAATTCTTCATCTGTTGGATTGTCAATATCTTCTATTGCACTAAGTAACATCATAAAGTGCGGCTCATATAATCCTCCTTTCTTAAGTATTGTTCTAACATGTTTCGGTTCAAAAAACAATACGTATCCCATTAAACCCATAGTTGCTGCAATATCTTTAACAAATGTAGTATCCTCAAATAATTCATCAATTTGTTCAGCAGATAATCTTCCTAGTAATTTATTTAGGATACGATAACTACTTGGTTTATCTGAATTACCTTGGTCGATTGTAAAATTGAAGTCATACTTTATTTGCTTTAGTACAACTTCTTTAGTTAAATTGGCAGTAACCGAATCATCTCTAGTTTGCATATACTCCACAAATTCTTTTAGACGTTGGACTCGCTTTTCTTTCATAGTATAACCTCCTTTCTATTTTTATTTATTGCACATTTCATATAGTGTTTGTAGATATAATTTTTCTGCCTCTATATATTCCTCCTCTGTTTTATCACCATCAAAATCAAATTCCTTAACATATCCATATTCCATTGCAAGAAGTAATACAGCTTTACATACAACATCATATGGTCTACGTGCTGTCTTACAAAAACCAAACGCATCATATTCCGTATTCGCCTCAAGTACAAAGGTCTCATAATCGTCAGGTTCCGCTCCATTAAATATAATCATGGTAGGACTAATAATTGGTTTAGACTTTGGTTCAGAATCTCCTTCTAATGGTACGTTACTCTTTTCTATAATTTTATTTACTACTTCTAAAAAGTGAGGATCAAACTCCTTACACTTCTTAGCATGATGCCAATAATTAGTGTATCCCATTCACACCTCCTTCATTCAATACCAATTTCAGTTTGTACCTTTACCTTACGCTTAACTTCTAATAAATGTTCCGGTAAAGAATAACTATCCATACATTGCTGATAACAAAGTTGAATGAATAAAATATGGTCTCTTGTTAATTTAGGTTTCGGTTCTTTCTCTAAATCAACATTTCCTCTAATTAGATACTCTATATAACATTCATTCATAACTTGTATCATTTCATTAGTATGTACTTCGGCAAAAGGGAATCTTATTCCAACCATATTATAATGACCGGATTGACGAACAGATTCATATGCCCAAAACATTTCCTTAGGTATAATCGTTAAAACCATACCTAACTTACGAATATCATCACCTGATAGCATAATCATTCTCCTTCACATGCTTGTTGTTCAATATCATCTATATTATCCAATTTAACTTTTTTCAAAGGTAGTTTATACTGGCAATACATAAATGATCCTGCCTTAAAATCATCTATATTTGTTTGTACACCGATTTCCTTTAATTTAGGTATAACTACTTCTTTAATATATTTCTTTATCAAGTTTTGAATGCCATTTGGACCCATATAAAACGCTTGATCGTATGTATCATAACGAAGACCTTCTATATCTAAGCCAGGTAGAATAAATGTTTCAAATAATTTAATTCTACTCTGTTTTCTACGCTCTTTATCTTTACGTACCTTTATTTGTTTAAAAACGCGATCAGGTGTAGGAATATCTTCACCGAGTAAATCTTCAGTAATAAATGTATAGGCGCTACATGATGATGTATACCAACGAGAAGTGTCATGTATCCTATTTCCTCTTACGAACGGTGGGTAATCCCAATGAGTCATGCCGTATCCATCATGAATAGATACGAACACTATATTTGAAGAAATTGTTTTTTGTGCAATTTGTAAGACTGTAGCGAGATTATAGTCAAACTTAGTTGGAAGTTTAACATAACATTCATCATCAAATGACTTAGACTTACTTATTGAAATATCATAAAATCCCTTTGTTTGTTTAAGTTTATCTGTACTCAGATCAAGGTCTGCATAACTTTGACCTTTTCTTAAATCAACTGCGTCACCTCTTTCATCACAACGAACATAATAGGGTTTATCAAGTATTATCTTTTTTAAAACAATTGTGAATCTATGTTTACGTGTATGTTCGTCAAATACTCCTAATTTAATTATAGTTTCAGTCATAGCTATTCTCCCTTATAAAAAGGGTTACCATATTTCAGATAACCCTTTGTCTTAGTATCGTTTATCCATTCTTACGTTTATCTACAACAAATGGATAAACTTGACCTTTGATAAGTGAAGGTGGTACAAAGTCTGGATGGTCAATGCACATGTAGATTACAGGGCAAGGACTAGTTGTAGTTGTATCACCATCAAGTGGATCATAGAAATCAGACATACAAATGAAAGCATCTAGTTTATCACCTTTATATTTATTCTTAATAAACTTAAAGTTTTCACGCATATCATTACCACCATCTGATTTAAAAGTATACTCATATATTTCTTTTTTATTCATAGCGGTAAATGTTTTAAATGTTTCTTTGTATACCTGAGAACCACAACACCATACATCAATTTGGAATTGTTTAAATTGTTGTAAGATAGTAAACAAGTGATCCATCATAGCATTCAATTCCTCATTGGATATTGAACCAGAAGTATCAATTGCAACTCCGATATGCATTTTAGGCATACGACCAGAAGAAGGTAGGATTAAACCATTAGCAATACCTGCACGAGATGGTTTATTCCAAGTATAATTATCTTTTATCCAACCTCTGATATACTTAGTTAATGCTTTTCTCCAATTGAAAGGTTGTGGTTTGAAAGTATTTTGTAACATTCTATCTATGGCAGATGAACCGGTACCATTTGATGTCGAACCAAAAACTGCAGACATTTTATTTATTATCTCATTTTTAGTAACATCATCAAGGTTTTGTAAATGTTCATCTAAATCATATGTATTACCTTCATTATCTACTAACTGACCTGGCTTTGGTCCCTTTGAATTATCTTTATCATCACCATCGCCATTGTTATTACCACCACCGCCTTTGCCTTCATCTTCTTCATCACCGTCACCGTCACCATTCTTTGGTTTCGATCCTCCACTTAATGCACAAACAGCAAAAGGTGGTATGTTTTTAAGTAGCTTGGTATATATTTCCTCAGCAGTAAGTCCAGCATACTCTTCAGAATACAATACCCATTCTGGTTTTGTACCAACTACTTTGTCAAACGTATGATTATTTACATCTGTTATTCTATTATTATACAAGATGGAATTGATTTCATAGTCAGTTGCAACATTCCATAGATCATTTAATGCCTCAGCTCTTTTAGTATAGCCATCTCTTGGTACTCCAATGTTTTCACCTCTTTCCCAACTTAAACCTATAAGATGCATTAATTCATGAGCTAGGATAAACATTATTTGATATTTATCTATTGTACAACTTACTGTTTTCTTTTTTCCATGTATATCTACTGAATGCATTTCTCCTTTTTTATTAAATATTTCTACAATTGGTGCATTAACATAAATCCCTTTACCATCAGTCCAAGCTACTGCAAGTTTATGTGGTTCATTTACAAGAGTTACTCCTATTCTAAAGATAGCTTGTGCATAAATTGGAAAGTCTAGAGATAATTCTATCAATGCATCATCTAAAATTTCTTGTACATCAGTTGTCATAATACATCTCCTTAACTTATTCCTTTTAAGATTCGTTTTAACTTTTCAGCCTCTTCTTTAATTTCAGCATTTATTTGTTCAAGGCTTACTACTTCAATTTTTTTCGTATCATCATATTCAGTTAATTCTTTTAGCATTTTATCTGCCTCAGCCTCTGTTTCGAAATGCGTGGCTAACTCATATGAAGATACTACCATATAAGACGTTACAATTTCCATACCTCTTACAAATTGCTCTAGTCTTAAGAAATTTTCATCTAATCTTAACGCATAGCTCATAACATATTCTCCTTTGTGGTCAAGTAAGGGGCTAAGTTAATACCTAACCCCTTGTTTTTACTCATTATCTTCTAGAGGATGTTGCAGCCAATACAATCAGGTCTGAAGCATCTTTACTAGGATTGAATACTTTAAAGTTACGATCAAGTCGTTTACATCTAGAGAGTTGAGTAATATTGATGACTTTATATGGATTAGATTTTAAAGCTCTTGTTGCTTCCACAAAGTTCAAACAATATTTTCTACATAATTCATCATCGTTTGTATTGATGATAGTAGACATACAAGCCATTTGAACAGCCCAGAATTGTTCAGTACTCTCATCTCTAAATGGTTTACCTTCGACTAAGATTTCTCTCCAGTCTTGATATTTCTCTTTATCTTTTAACCAGGTAAATAGTTTAGAAGCAGTAGATAATCCTAAACGACCAGTTGCATATCTATGTTTTTCATCAAGAGTAAACCCACCATTTTCTTTAGTACCAGAAGGCAAGTTTAACAATTTCTCAATTACTTCCCATGATCTTGGTGTTACTACAATATCAGTATACATAGCATCACCTAAAGAACCAACCTTAGCTTCCATTCCTTTTCTATCAAACAACATATCACTTGCTTGTGTTTTAAGGAAGGTCATAACATCAAGATTACCACCATTATTCATTCTATAGTTTAACCAACCCTCAAAGTCAGATTTGATATTGAAGTGACTAAATCTATTTGATAATGGAACACTAAACTCTGTTACTGTATTATTATAAGCAGATGGATTAGCTGAACCAATGATGATATAACCAGCAGGTACTTTATATTGACCTAATGCTCTGTCTTGAATTAATTGGAAGGCAGCATTAAGTATTGCAGCTTGACCTTGGTTCATTTCATCTAAGTGAATTACACCACCAGAAAATTCACCATCATCTTTTGGCCACATACTTGGAGTTGCCCATACAGTTGTCATTTCACCTTTTTCATTCTTAGTAGGAATAGGTACACCAACCATATCAACTGGTTCTTTCATAGACAAACGAACATCACAGACGACCGGATTCCAAGGTTTTACATTCTCCCCGTTGTCAATTCGTCTTTGATACTCTTCTACTTTTTCTACATTCCATTGTTGAACAGCTTGAGATTTACCTAAACCAGGACCTCCCCATTGCATTAATGAATCATTAATAGCTAATGCAATATCATACATTCTTTTGATACCAGGTATTTCATTGCCTTGAGAATCTCTTATTGTATCAATAGCAAACTCTGGCATCATTAATTTATCTGAAATATTAGTCATTGTATTTTTTCCTTTCAAAAGTGTGGTTAAGAATTAGTCTTTTTATACTAAAGTAAGTTTAACATGTAAAATCATTTTTTCTAACATATTAATAGTAATTAAGATCTAGAGGTTCAAACTCAGGATACAAACTATCAAAGATTCGGTCGAAGTCAAAATTATATAATCTAATTAATCCAGCTTCTTCCTTTAATATCTTTAAGTTTTGTCCTTCTATAGATTTTCTCACACAACATTGTGCTATCTTAAAGAGTTTTCTATACTTCTTAAGAAATCTATATAATCCATCCTTAGTTTCATTTCCAGTTAAGTCTTCATCTTCTTTATGCTTTTGATATAATTCTGTCATAAAGCTTACTCGTTTTTGTGCAAATAAGTAGACAGCTTTAATATATCTTTCATCCACAGCAACTATTCTTTTCATAAAATCATAAAAAGCCGGTATATAAACTTCATAGTTTTTAATGAATTTTATTTTATTAGCTTCTGACCAACCATTTTCACCAAAGAATAATTCATCAAATATTTTATTATGTAATCCAGAAGACTCATATACTCTCCAACCATAAGATATTGGATTATTTTTAAGATATTCTTTTAATACGTGCGAACCTATTATTAATTCAAGTACCTTAAACGAACATTGGTTATTATTTAAAACATTACCTAAGTAAATATGTCTTACATCTACTTGAGGCACATTATCAAAATCTTCTATGCACTCAATAATTTCCGGTACATGTCTTGGTTTATCATTTTTTATTTGATACATTCTATTAAGCACTTTAGGTTGCAGCTCTGGATCAAGATAGTAATTAAAGTCATGATCATCATCAGTCAACTTAGCATAAATAGTTAAAATTTCATCATTACTAAACTCTTCTTTAGCAGCTTTAACAAATGTAGGATAAACAATTTCAGTCTTAATTGCTCTGCCATCACTACATCTTATCATTTTAGTTTGTAAAAGTGCTTCAGTATCTGCATTTCTGATAGTATTTATATGCCTTCTGCCACTTGGTTGATTTATATCTACCCAGTGAAATGTCCTCACATATTTTTGGGCATCTTCTGGTAACTCATCATACCATTGTCTAAATGTTTTCATAGCATTCTCCTTGATTAGATTGGAATTAAAAAAGCGGGCTAATGTTACTTAACCCGCCTTACAGTTATCTTTAATACTCTAACCTCTATTTAAGTTTGTAACTGTTATTGAAGTAACTTCCCTGACTTCTTTATACTCTTCAAATAGAGCTTCAAGCTCGGGATGGTCTGCCAACAACTTAGCCGTATTAACACTAGTTCTTTCGGATACTGTTTTAGTAACTGTTCCGGCATCACCTTTATGTTTACCTTCAACTATATTAAAGCATAACTTTTCTTTTAATTCCTTGAAGTTTGCTTCAGCTATTTTGTATGATACATGAAGATCAACCAATTGTTTAATCTCTGCATTTGTAAGTTTCTTATTTACCTTTGTCATAATTTACCTCCTACGGTGTTATACATTTGGTTTCAGAAAATAGATAAGCCACCGGTAAAGATGGCTTATCCACACTACAGCTTTTTTACATCAGCCACGATGTTTCCCCAACCACAAGGAAAAACTCTGCGCGTTACATAACAACCTCCTGGGTTAAGTTAATACAATTTTAATCACACATAAAATATACTTGTAATATACACTAAATCAAATTACATGTATACATTTTTATTCACCACGTTTTAATATATATCTCCCGTTTCCCATCTACGTTTCTCATCAGCATCGGCCTCAGCATCTCCAACAGCAGGTACCGGAATTAAACCAGTACGCTTTTGTAAGATTGCTATTTGTTTAAGTGATAGTCCAGTCATTCGTTTTACATAATCTCTATAAACTGGAGCACCGATATAACCAGAGTGGAAACATCTTTTATATCTACGCTCATCAACAGGACGAATACCAAACTCATCTTCATCCGTATTGATACCATAGATTTCATTAAACGTTTTATCTTGTTGTTTTTCAAGGGCTTTTTTCTTTGCTCTTGATACTCGTGAATCATAGTTATTTTTTAGTCTGGTATATTCTTGATAAGGATCATCACATTCCTTACCAGCTCTACCGTGTTGTCTACTTGGATCTAATTCAGCGAGTTTTTGTTTGACTTCTTTTAGCATCTCATTTATTTGCGTTAAGTCATACTTTTCTCTTAAATCTTTTATAGCCATAGCAAACTCCTCAATTAATAGTTAAACACAATATCCTTTATATACGATATTAACTAACGTTTTACTAACCGAGTTAATTTTTTTTAGTTATGCACAATTTTTTTTGTTAGTCTAGATGGTCTTCTTGTCGAGGCGTTCCATCCCATAAACTTCCGATATAACTCGTAATACTCTTTCTAACTAACTTACCTTTTGGTCTATTAAAATCAGGCATAACATAAGGTCTAAAACAATCTTCTGCCCGTACAACTTCTGTATTAAACTCTTGAATAAATATACTCTTATCAGTCATACGTTCAATTCTATAAAACTTATATAATGTCATGCTGTATCCATAGTTATATACATATACAGCACCTACTTCATAATTTCTTTCAAACATGTTTATTCTCCTTCAAAGTGGTTAGGTTAAAATTTAATCACATATTTTTAACAAAGCATCTTAGTCATTTCAGGTTCACCATCTTCACCATCTCTACAAGCAAAGACATGAACACAACGATGACCTTCAGCTTTAAGTTGTCTTGCTAGAGTCATAGCTTTTTCTTCACTATCCTCATCCCAAGAATTACCATCTTCATCTTCAATAGTATAATATAAATCGGTCATTACTTATCTCCATGCTCCACTAATGTCACGACCATAGATGATGATAGTTTCCAATGGATCATTACTAGTTTTAACCACATAACAATCACACATTCTATCATTATCATCATGATCAAATGTGGTAATTATGCCTTCACCTTCAATCTCTCTATTGTATTCATTAAAGAAATCAAATTTAACATAATCACCTTTATAAAGTTTAACACAGATATTACCATCCTCATCAAATAAAGGATCAATCTCTTCTTGTGGTCTTGAAGGCGTATCTGCATGCGGAAAATACGTATCTTCAAACTGTTCTTTGGTATGTAAAGTACCATTATAATTATAATAAACTGCACAGCCTATCATAATTATCTCAACATTTTGTAGGACTTTCATCATTATTTATATCTCCATTTCTAAGATTTGCCATTGACAACCACCATAAGTATCACCTAATACAACATAGTTATCATCAGATGCTTCTTCAGGATATTGACAATCTACTTTATATTGTTCAACATCTCTATCCATTTCAATCTGTGCTTCTCTGAATGTATCGAATACACCAGACACTCTAGCCAAACCATCGCATGTATCACCATAGTCTGTATAGATTAACACAAACTTTTTAGACTTAGGAAGGAATTGCTCTTCAAACTGTTCTTTAGTAAAGAGTATCCCTTTATAGTTATATGAGACTTCATTGTCTTCAGTTATTATTATCTGTACATCATTTAATGTTTTCATACTTCACTCTCCTTTATTGTTCTCGATTAGCATTAAAGATAATAAAGCAATCACTATCCTCAGTCATCCCCTTTCCAATCAGATAAGATTTCATCAATTGTATCTGGCTGATCTAGGAATCTTTTAGCATCTTCATCAGATACAGTTAAATCATACTTAAAATATTGAAATTGCGCACTAAATCCAAAAGAATTAGTTTCATCTAATAAAGCTGTTTCAACCTTTTCTTTATATGGACCATTAGTTTCATAGCAAAAACTTGCTGAGCATAAGTCTTCACCAATTTCCATGTTTGGATTCACATCACACAAAACTACAATTGTTATTTGTTTAGTCATTGTTTACTCCTTCAATAAAAAATGTTCTTTGCCACTTTGCATTGTGACGTGTCTAAAATTATAGACTGTACCTTCTTGCACAACTTTCATGTTATGTTCTGATTCAATCATATCTTCATTTAGACCAATGTCACCGTTATATTGCCATTCAAGATGAGCTGACCAACTGTCACCACATCCATCAACAACAGGTATACATTTATATTCTTTGTATATCTTAGTCATTACTTACTCCTTTCAAATACTAGTTGCTTCAATTAGTTTATAATCTACTTGTCTTACTACAAAACCTTGTGGACCAAACCTATCAGTAATTTCTTTAAGTGCTGCGTCAGCTTGTTCCTTTGTATCATAACCACCAAAAAGATTATTCAAGTCTATTTGACCAAAGTTATCTTCGTAGCATAAGACCCATACTTTTTTAGACATTATTAAATTCCTTTTTACTATTTGTTAATAAAACCGAATACTTCTTCTTTAGCTTTATCTAAAGTGTTACAGAAATATTCATCTACCATAATTTCAAAGTTATCTTCAACCGCTAAAGTATCTATATAACTCAGAAATTCTTGTTGATCATCTGCACTAGAAAATGTCCAGGTTGCATTATTACCTACATTACCCTTACAATCCAATTCAGTAACAGTAACAGTATAAATTTTATTCATCAATCATTCTCCTTCAAACTTTTGTTTTATAGATTCGCAGGTTTCAAACTTAATACTGGCTAAATCAATTTCAATAATATTAGCACTACTATTTATTTGATCATTAACACCAGTATTATTTTCATTATATTCATTGACATAATCACAAATCTTTTGAGCTTCTTTTTTATTATCCGTGATTATGTTTTCAATACAATCAGGATCAAGATTATATATACCACTTTCTGTTGTATTGTAAGATTGAATTATATATATTTTAGTCATGTCTTACCTCCTTAAAACATTCTAGTTTCATTATACGAAAGAAAGTAGTCGACATACTTCTTAAATTCTTCTAAAGACATATCATATTCTTTAGCATACTTTTCTAATTCTTCTTCGCTAACATTAGGTTGGTCACATATAAAATCAGGAAAGTGTCCGCATTCATAACAATCTTTCCACTCTTCTTTAACTTGACGTTTTAGTTTAGCATCAGTCCATTTAGTCATGCCCTAACTCCTTCCAATGTTCAATTACATAGCTTGCCATATAATTGATGTCTTTAGCTAATTCTCCAAAGTCAGTTGTCTCATATATACAATACTCACAATCATCATATACATCACCGGTATCAGGATTATATGGAAGATTGAAGTCTATATCATAATCGCATTGCATCATACTATTTGACGGTTGATAACCAACTTTAACAGCAAGTCTCCAAGTATCATCTTGATATTTATCTTTAGCCGGATCATTCTTATCAAAACCATTTGTCCAGCCTAAGACAATAGCAATATCTTTATCACCTTGACTACAAACTTTCCAATGATAACAACCACCTTGTTCTTTAGTAGAAGCAAGATAGTCAGCAGCATTTTTAAGTTGGTCACTCGTTACATAAGGTATTGTCATTACTTATCTCCTTATATTGTGGTTAGAAAAACTATATAATAATATTAAGTACTCAATCTATAGTTGGATATGTTCTACACGGATCGTTAATACCATGAGCACCAAGTTTAGGATCATATTCTCTAAAGGCATTTAGTAATGCTTTAGTACATTTATCTTTTGGTACATATACTGTAATAGTACCACATGTTCCAGATGTACCTTCCCAACTACATCTAAAATTATATTTCTTAGCAATTGCTTGACGTGTTTCTGACGGAATACCATTGATAAGATAAACTTTAGTAAATCTTTCGTCAATAACTTTACGTCTTACAGAATCAACAATGTATTCTAAATTATCTAAAGCATTAAATACATTGTCTTCTTTACAAATAGTTGCTGTAATTTCATCAATCAAATCTTTACATTCATTATTCATTGCTTACCCTCCTTTAATTCATGTATTAACTTAACTAAATCTTCTTTAGCTTGTTGATACGCTTCATAGTTATGTTCTTTATTTACAGCAGCTTCAATAAAAGTAACTACTGTATCAATAATATATTCATCTTCTTGATATTCTTCATCATCCATTATTTACTTTCCTTTCGTTATATTATAGTAAAGTATTTTGTAAAGCATTCATACCTTCTTCTAAAGTCTCTACTCTATATTGTTCAGGATTTTGAGAAGGTTTACCAATACTATAAAAGAATTTATTACGTTCTTCATCACAAGCAGTATATTTAGGATAGGCTTCAACATATCCTAAAGTTTTATTTTTACATTTAAGTGTAGCTCTTATTACTCCATAATCTGTTACACTTTTTTTCCAATGCACTTCTGATTTAAGATAACCCATTTGTATTTACTCCTTTCACGTTTCTTTATATTGACAGCATTCATAGGCTTTAAGATGTTCGGCACAAGTAACAGTTTGTAAACCAACTCTTTCCTCAATTCTTGCTCCAGTACTCATAATATCTTTTAGATTAACATTATCAATATTTGCATGTTCAGATATTCTAAAACCTGTACCGTAGCGTGATGATGGTTTATGTCTAGTTGAAAAGTATACAGTTCCGAGCATCCAATCAATACCAAATGCTATTACTTGTGTACCTAAACTATTTGTAATAAAACCATACGAACCTAATTCAGATACAAATATTCTTAGCCCTTGCTTGTGTGCTTTTTTAACAAGTGTGCTTATCTCATTCTTATACAACATCAATCGTTCTCCTTAATGTGGTCAGAAAAAAAATTACATAATAATTTATAAGTTTTTTACCACTCATCGTCATCTTCATCATCATCAAAATTTTCTGGTGGTAAACTATTCCAACGATTACCAGCTTGGTCTACAATATTTACTACTGTCCAATCTGAGTCTGAATCATCAAAGCTAACTTCAATTTCACCTTCAGCTTCAAATATTGCACCAAGATTCTTTATTTGTTCTGGTGTATACTTACTAAATAACGCAGCATCTAATTTACAAACACTAACCATACCAGCATCTGCAACAAATTCACCACTATTAACTGTTTCACCAAGTAAAGTATTACTCCAATCACCAAAGCCTGTTCCTGAAGCATAAGCCTTACTACCGGTTAATTTAGTTAATGCTTCAGCGACTAGTCTATCAAATTTACCATTACAAAAATCATCACTAGTGCATTGACCGCAAATATTATCCCATACATCATTATCTATAATATAGCATGGGTCAGTCACAAGATAAGTTATTTTTGGCATTTACATTCTCCTTTAACAGTTGATTGCATTAAATTGTTTTTGTAATTTATTTAGTAACTTCGCAGACGGTTTATAATCTGGGAAGTAGCATTGTGTAAGATGAAGTGGTGTAGAATAGCTATAAGTTAAACCACACTCATGATTCCACCATTCAGATTCAAAGATGTCTTCTGGTTTACATTCAGCTTTAATCTTCTCATCTATTTGATTATAAAATTCATGTCGTTTAGCAAATGCTTCTCTAGTTCCGATTCCACCACAGCCATCACCTACAAGTAAGCCAGACTCAATATCTGCTTCTGTATAACCGTTGCGTTCAAGATATTCCTTAAACTGTTTATCACCAAACACATATTCAATACCTTCAAACTTTTGTGTTCGGCAAATCTCTTTAAGCTCATTGTAACGTTTAACTGTCATGATAACCTCCTTTGTCAGCATTCTAAAAACATGACAACATCTAAGGGTTCATTAAATTTAGGTTGAGCGTTTAAGTGTTCTTTAAGACGCTCTTTATCTTCTTCACTCATCTCATTCAATTGATTAGCAAGTCTTGAATAAAATCCTTGTGAAGATTTCAAACTGTTTACGGTATTTACAAACATTGTATAATTATCCATGGTCTTATCCTTTCGATCTAATTAAATACTCAGATGCTTCATCAATGATATACTCTTTACCGGATATCATTGTAAGCTTTACTAACGCCTTTTTTGTTTGTGGATCCTTTACTGTTCTAAACGACTCAACACAATTTATATTAACATCAACACATCCAGCTAATTGATATGTGAGTGTCATAGATTCAGAATCAACAGGGCGAAGTTCATACACTGTAACATTAGCATACATATTCATTGTCTTATCCCTTTACATTAAAGTTGGTATAAAGATAAGTATCACTAGTCCAATACTTAATCGGATCTGTGTAATTTCCAAACTTATCTCGCTCAGGTGTTAAAATGCAAATCAAAAAGATTACTTGGATTGATAGCATTATAAACGATGTGAATAAAAAAGTAAATGATTTTTTTAGCATAAGTCTATTCCTTCATCTGCAATTATTACAGTTTGAGTTTCGCGACTACCAGGTTTCAATATCACCAAGCCAATCGCAACAGTTTTAATTGTACTCATTGGTTTAATCCTTTCATAAAAGTTATAAACGACGCTCTTAACAATATATGATTAGTAACACGTATAGGCAACAATGTCTTCCTCGTAATTGCCATAATCATATCCAATATATTTACCTTCAGCAGTAAAGTTTGAATTGGTTGCTCGCATTGTTTCTTCTAATGCTTGCTTATTACTATCGGCACATATTGCACAATCTAAAACGGTATCAAATAAGATATATCCGTTTTCTGCTTCTCTAACTTCTAACATGATTTTTTCCTTTCAAAATTGTGGTTGGTTGTATAAAAAAAGGACATGCTAAGCACATCCTTTTCTGTCATTAGCGGCGCTCTTAAGCTAATTGATAAACGCCTTTTTGTTCAGTCTTTTGTAATACCCCTTTTTTAGCAAGTAACCATACTCTATCCGCTACTTGTTTATTAGCGACGCTCTTACCTTTATCTTTGAGCCGCGTCACTACTTGAGATATAGCCAGGGGGGTACCGGCGGCGGTAAACACTTCAATCAAATCCTTAGTAAACTGACCAGGAGCGCCGCTCTTAACTCTTTTAACCGGTTTGGATTCCTCTACTTCCTCACTAGGTTCCATATTAAATACTTTCGGGATATTTACTTCACGCAAACTCGCAACTTGTTCTGCGCTTAAACCCGGTTGTTTATCTTCATCATTCATGATTTTTTCCTTTCAGTTGGTTGATACAAAATTAAATGCGTATATATTCTAAAATAAAAAATATATAATATAATAACCTAATACACACTAGATTATTGTATTATATATCTCATACCTCAGATATGCCAAACCGCTCTCCTTGGTCAATATAAAGACATTCTACTCAATCTATTATATATATCTCTATATCTTTTTTAACTCTATTAAATAAGTCTTATATAAATTGCAATAAATTTTAATATATCTTATTTAATTATTATATATTTATTATATCAATCACTTATCAACATATAAATATATAACTTTCAACATGCTTTTTTATATCTACTTATTTTGAAGTTTTAAGGTTAATAAATAAATTTGATATAAATTGCTAAAAAATTTTAATATCTTTTATTTATTTTATATATTTATTTTAACCTCAAACTCTCTACATGCGAATATATTTTATCCACCATGCTTTTTTATTTATTCCAATCATTGAGCTTAATATAAATTGCTAAAAATTTTAATATCTCTCAATCATTATTATAATTTTATTTTAACCGGTTTTCATCTACATGCGAATATATTTAAATCAACATGTAATCCAGCCCTTCCTTACCATATAATCCCTAACATGTACATATATTTTGCCTAACATGCCGGCGGGGGCCCGGGGGTGGGGGCCTTTACATGTAGGGGTAAAAAGTCAACATGCCGGCCCAGTAGGTATCTAAGCGGGAATGGTAGGTATCTAAGGCGTCTCGGCGTATCTCGGTGTGTTATTGTTAGGCAGTAGTATCGGTAGGTATCTAAGGCATCGGGATCGGTTATAGGAATTAGGGCATAGGCATTATCTCGGGCAGTAGGTAGGGAGGCAGCGGTGGCGGTAATCATATGGTCGTGTATGGAGGCCCGTGGGATAGTAGAAAAGTCGGTGTAGTTAGTTATGAGGGAAAAGTAGAAAGGTGTGTTGTATGGCGATTATATGGGGCAATGCTATTATATGAGGCGGTGGCGAGTAGAAGGAGGAGTTTTTTATAGATAGAGTATGTCAGACCAGAATATTATAGAAGTATACTTTATCTATATGTTAGTAATACATTTATGTCGGGAGAAGTGTATTGATTTGTATTACTATAGGAAAGACTCGCCACCATGAGGAGTTGAGTATTATTATTCTTTATTGAAGGGGAAGAATTCTGTTGTAGATTCTTTATTATTAGACCACCATGATTCTATACGATTATTTGCCCAGTGTATTCTTATATTATATTTATCGTTAGAGTTAGTGGTATTTTGGGTATTGAACATTTTATCCATTACTTTTGATGCGGTGGAATTGAATGCGGATATGTTTATAGAGGTATTATTTTTTACTGTATCGTTTATTTCTTTTATTGTAGTTGGTTTAGTATACATTTCTTCTTTATCTATGGATTGAGAGTATAGTATTCTTGACATGTTGTATATATTCCTTTTTATTAGATATATTGAGTGTGTATATATGTTTTTTTGAATTGGTTTATTATATAGCGTGTAATAAATTATAAGTAAAGCAGTAATATTGTGTTAGTTATAAAAAAAGAAAAAAGACCAGTATGTGTATATATGTGGGGATATATATTACTGATCTTTTCTGTGTGTTAGTGTATATATTATATTGTGATGATTGATATTGTAGAGAGAATATTTTGGGGAATCATATAACTAGTAGGGAACTATATATGTATTCTTTCTACTTTATCTGATTTATATATACACACTAATAAGGAGGAGTTAGTATATGGTAGTATATATTGTTTTATTTTATTTGTAAAGTATTTTTTTATGTTGTGCGTAAGTTTTATTTTAGGTATAAGAAAAGGCGAATATTTTAGTAATACCCGCCTGTTTCGATTTGTAGAGAAATTAGTCTGTTAGTAGTCCGTCTTCTTTTAGTAGTTGACGAATAAACATTAGACCTTTGCTAGTCCAGTAGGTATGTGCTCTTGATAGAGGTTTGCCTTGACCGGTAGAAGCGTATTCGTACCAGCATATACGTGTTAGTCCTTGGTTTTGGTATTTAGCGTAAAGAACCCATACTTCTCCTTGTTGGAATTGTACTTTTTTGTTCTTTAAGTATTGGTTTAGTTTTATTGCGGACCAACCAAAACTTTTAGCTATTACCGTTGTTGTGAAGAGGCTAGAAGAAGATACTAACTCATCAAATGCATCAGCTTTAATTTTAAGTTTAGCATTTTCTTTCTTAAGTTGTTTTACTTTTTCTTCTAGTTTAGCCTTTTCTTCTTGGACACGTTTGAGGGCACTAGGTCTTTTGGACTTTTTCTTTACTTGTTTTGTTTCGTATTCAGGGAATAATGTACCTTGTAATACGTTTTGATTTGTTTTGTTCATAATTATATGTATTAAAAATTAGTTACAATAATGTTTTTAAACTTGTTGACTAGATTATTCTGTTTTTTCTTTATTAAACATTTCTGGGAATAATTCTAGTATTTTATCTTTTATACATTCTACGGAGTTTGTTTCTGTTATTGTATTCCATAGTTTCTTTTGTTCGTCATTAAATTTTACTACAATGGTTTTATATGTATTATCGAAGGAATCGTCATAGGTAGTTACAACCCAGGGTGCAGTATCAACAATTCGAGATAATCTACAAGCTGGACAATTACAACCTTCTGTGTCATATTCTCCATCGTCATTACCCCAACATTCATAATTTCCACCACCCATACGAGTATATATAAGTAAATCGTAGTCTGTTACTGGACATTCTTCATCTTTAGTAAAAATATCTCTGAATCTGGGTATTTCTTGGTCTATACGAAAGCCTAATATTGCACTTCCTACTACTACTAAATTACCATTCATTCCGTGTACCATATTATATAAAGACATATTTATTACTCCTTTTTTATAATTTTAATATTTTGCGTATTAAATAACATACCATGATTGAATTGTTATGTATTTTATTACCGTTATTGATTTTCCATCCTGATTGATTACTATAGTCACTATATACATGTACTAATTTAAGGTTATCTTTTACTAGTGTATCATTATGTATAAGATCATTTTCTTTTTCCATTACACTATAACACTCTCTAGATTCTAATGTAAAACCGACACTATATAATATCTCAGCAATTAAATTACCTAATTCGAATGTTCTATGACTAGAATATTCGAGCTGTAATATATTTGCATTTATTATTTTCGCATAGGTATATAATAAATGTTTGTAGTATGTTATATTATCGTAAGCCATTTAATCTAATTAGTCCTTCTAATACTTTAACATTTTCGTTTGGTGATATCTGCAGAGTAATATAGGTACGATCGATAGCAGCACGTCGTCTACAGTATGATCTATGTTTCGGTGCAGATAGTTTAAGGTTATAGTCTATTTGTTCTTTAAAGATTGAATCGAAACGAGTTGATAGTTCTGACATTACACCTTTTGCGGTGGTAATATCTTTATTATAATCTGAATCGAAGTATAATCTACAAAAACCCGGATTACGTTTACTTTTTTTAATTACGAATTCTTTAAAACCCATTTGTTTTGCAGTATAGGTAAGTAAGCATTTCTCTATTTTACGAAATTGTTTATTGAGTATCTTGTCCATTGTTATCTCCCGTTATAATTTAGTTTAATTATATTCATCAAATAGTATAAAGTAAAACAAAATTTTGGCTTTATTTTTTATATATTTACTATATTATGCGTAATAAGGAGATAAAATATGTTTGGAACTAATGTTGATGAAGTTATATTGCGAAGTATAATGCTTAAATGGTTAAATATGCGTGGACCAAGATACGGTACAGTAATTACTTCTGACACCACCGCAAAGGCAAGTTGTGTATATAATAAGAAATTAGAAAACGACTTACTTGAATTGCGTGAGTTATTTACTAATACTAATTTAATTATTACGTATAAAATATTGACATACGAAAAGACTAATGATAGGATTGTAATTGAATTTGAAGTACCAGAAACAGCGAATAGGCCATTTATAGTAGGTATGTTACGATTATATAATAAATTAGATACAGATTTGCCTATAATGGGTGAATATTAACGGTTATTGCTAAAGAAGAAGCGTTTAGCAAAATATAAAATTGAAATACATATTAGAGTAGCAGGAACAACTACATACTTAAAAAATTTATAGATAAAAGATGATATATTAGCTATAACCCTATATATTTTCTTACTTATGGATATTATACGATCCTTTGTTGTTACCGGTTTAGGTTCCGATTCTTTATATAATTCATCTAAAATATCAGCATTTTCTTTTAATTTACGGTTTATTTCATCCATCTTTCTAATAAAGTCATCTAATTCTTCTTCAGTCGCATTTTTAAAGATGGATTCTAAGTCATCATTGTGTAAAGATTCATCATATTTTCTACGTGTTAAAGGATTAGTTAATGTAGAATATGCTTCATTTATCTTTTTAAATTTTTCAGTAGTTTTAGGATTAATATCAGGATGGTACTTTTTAGCCAAAACTTTAAATGCAGCTTTAATTTCTTCTAAAGTTGCTGTTTGTTCAATACCAAGAATATCATAATGTGTTATTGTCATATTAATCCCCTCCATTATATATATTCATTATACAGTATTTTACTATACATGTAAAACAGTTTTTAATATTTTTTTAATTATTTAAATTTTTTAATTCTAATAAGTATGATTGATACTATAACACAAACATTCGATTACGTTTATATAATTGCAGATGAGCAAGGATATGTAAAAGTAGGTATATCTAAGCATCCAGAAAAGCGATTAAAACAGCTTCAAACTGGACATCCTACTAAATTATCTTTGATATTTACTGAAGAATTTGAATGCACTCGTGAACATTTACTTAAAATAGAAAAAGAAATCCACAAAGATTTACGTAATTTTACTAAAAAAGTTCACGGTGAATGGTTTTTATTACAAGAAAACCAATTAGAAAAGATAAAAAATACGATAATAATAAATCGTATTCAATATGATGCTAATCTACTTGCTTTTAAATATAGATAAAATTGGCAGAGGCAGAGAGACTCGAACTCCCGACATTTGGTTTTGGGGACCAACGTTCTACCACTGAACTATACCTCTGTGGCATACCCGGCAGGAAGATGTCCTACTCTTACGATGATGGAAACCGTATGCTTCACTTGATTCACGGGTATATAATAATTGGGGTGACTGATGGGACTTGAACCCACAACATTCGGGACCACAACCCGACGCTCTACCAATTGAGCTACAGCCAACATAATATGGAGCACTGTAGAGGAATTGCACCTCTCTTGTCGGTTTTGCAGACCGATGCATAACTTCTCTGCCAACAGTGCAATGGTGGTCAAGGACGGGATCGAACCGCCGACACGAAGATTTTCAGTCTCCTGCTCTACCTACTGAGCTACTTGACCAAAAAAATAAAGCCTCTGAAAAAATCTCAGAGGCTCAAACCAAATAATACCGATAAAAAAGGTATAATTAAACGGCATCGCCTCCAGCGAAGTAAAAACAATGCCAAAAATGTTTAATCGTACTTTTCATCATATTATTTAGAACCTTATTTCAATAACATTTATAAAGATTAGTTATTATAATAGCATATAAATTTTAAAAGTAAAGCAAAAAATTATACTTCTGTATTTAAATTTTGTACTTTTTCTAATTCTTTAGCCGAATTAACTATCTTTTGTTGTGGATTATTACCTTCTATACCTTCATCATCTACCAAAAAGATTTTGTTTGTATTAAAATCTTTTACAAGTACAGTTTCTTGTTTGAATTCTTTACAAATTTCAATAGCAAATAACAATAGCATTTCACTAGGTACACCACCCAATTCAATAGATGTTGATTTATCATTATAAATTCTATCACCAGATTGATATTTACCTCTAAAGTTATTCCCTACTGTTAAAGCTCCCAAGTACATATTTGGTTGTTCACCGAATTCTTTATTCCAAGTCTGTACCAAATTGTTTACTTTTTTATCTTTAAAGACGTGATTCATTGTAGAATGATAAAGTTTCTTTAAAAATCCATACAATTTGTTTTTTTCAATATTATCAATCACTGTATTTACAGATAATGCAAATACGATCATACCACCACGATATTTTTCGAAACCATATTGCTCATCTGCGATTTTTTCATACAAAAAGGATTCTGTAAGCTTTTCTTGTCTAACAAAAGCCTTTTCATTTTCAGAGATTGCTTTTAGCATACCGGCATTGTAGTAGCAAACACCATTTGGGCGTCTGTCTTTTCCATCTGGTCTAAAATATTTAATTTCTTCTATTCGCATTTTGTACTCCAATCGTATTTACCTCTTTTCATTAACTCTCTTAAAAAATATCCATACATATGACGTGCAAAATTAGGTTTTTTGGTACCTGATAACTCATATTCTGTGTTTTCTGAGATTAATGAAAACTTATTGCCATGTATCTTGCTAAATCCATTCTTAATATCGTGTATAGAAAATTTAGATAATACTGGACTTGTAGGTTTGCCATATTTATTATACCATCTTGGTTCGTAATCAGCTGTTTTTAATAAGATACTCTCTTGTTTATATTTACCACATAACCAAAGCATATCTTCAGCAAAAGTTTTTTTATTTCCGTTATTTATTACAAAAAAGGAAGCTTCTGTTACATCAACCTCATTTTCTTTTCCTTGGTTTTCTGTAAATCCACCTAAAATTGTAATATAACTATATCCTAAAGACCTAATATCAGTAACTAGTTCTTCTGTATACTTTTCGTTTTCTTTATTAGAATTTTCATTACGACAAGCAGAAATAAAGCATATCTCATTGTCGTTGATATGCTGCAATACTCTACTTAATCTAGCTTCTAGCATTTCCATATTTATTAACCTATTTTTTAATTTTTATATATTATACACTATAAAAACAAAAAAGTAAAACATTTTTTAACTATTTCCAAAAGTCGGTACTAAAATAGTTATACAATCTAGCTAAAAAGCGTTTTTTTGACTTAGCATCTAATAAATTGTAATATTGCATAAATTCATCGTGCTTTTGCCATTCATTCTTTAAAAAGTCTAATCTTTCAATAGGACTTAAATCTTTTAATGCTCTTCCGTACTTACTGTATAATTCACCGGCAATTTTTAATATCCATGCTAAATAATGTGCATTTTTTTCATGCGGAGAATTCCAATACCAAGTGTCCTTATCTTTTGTAGTACGTGACGCGGCAGATTTTTTCAAGAAGTTTTTATATTTGTCATCCATAAAGTGTTGAAATTCATGGACAAATGTACTCTGGACAGCTTGTTTTGATAATAATTCTAATATAGATTTGCCAGGGATTAATGTTACATCTGCTTCTCCTGTGATTGGATCAGTACCTTTAATAGCATCCCAATCTTCTAAATCAAACATATTACACAAATAAATGCAGATAGCTGGTCCAGTAGGTACATAAATTCCAGCAGTATGTTTTTCTTTATCGTCTTCATCTAGCATTAAAGCTACTACTAATGGTCCTGCGTCGGTATTTAATTCTAATGATAACTGAGGAGAGGTTTCGGTATACATTGCTCTAGTATCAACAATTTTATTTTCAAAGCCTTGTATAACGTTTTCAAATGCATTTAGAGCAAATAACAAATCTTCTCTATCTGAATAGGCATCTTCTTGGTATACTTTTTTTATTTCTTGCTCAACAATTGTACGAAATTTAGACATCACTATGCTCCATATGGATCTGAATCATTACCATAAATATCTTTACCAGCAGCTTTTTGTTTAAAATATTCTTCTCTGTCATACTGCATAGATTCAGGAGCAGTTTTATATTCTTCGTAGGATAGTTCTGGGTTTTCATACCATTTATTAAATTCATCTAGATTAAACCATTCTATAAAGTCTAAACCTGCTTCTTGAGCAACTTGTCTTTTTAATGGATCTAATTCTGTCCAAGTATGTAAAATCTTTTTATAAAATTCGCCCGGTTTATTTTCTAACCATTTTACATCATCTTGACAGTACGGATTATTAGCATCATACTTACTTCTACCGTGACGAATATGCTTATTATAATTAAAACCTTTATCTTCTGAAGGAATATAAAAGTCTAATTGAAAATGGCGATGAGTTTCTGGATTTACAAATCTATCATCTGTATATGACATTATAACATCTGGCCATTTTTCTTTTAATTTATCGAATATATATAATTCATCTTTACTTGTATTATAACCAGTTTCTTTGTCAAATATCTTCTTATCACCTTCACGAAGAATATTCTCTACAATTTCTCTAAAATTTTTCATATAAAAAAGGTCCCAAATATATATCACATATATACTTAGAACCAAAATTCGTTATCTAAAGCCAAGCCAACATACATTACTATATGGCTACCCTTTAGAACATGCAGTCTTTGTTTTGGTCTCGATAGCTCCCGTGCGCAGGGGATACAATTGGTTAGTTCACAAACCGCCTGAGACTCTGTGGCAATCTATTAAAAATTAATAGAATACTTTTTTAATCTACGAGTAGGATAAATAAGCCGGCACTCATCCTCTCTATCTGCATTCCATCTAGCGTCTATACTTCCGCCATAACGAATTACTTATTTTATACAATATACTTTTAACAATGTAAAGCAAAAAATTATAATAACTCAATTAATTTTTGTTTATTATACTTACGTAAAGCGTTTTTAGCTTCTAATTCGCTATCATATACTTCTTCGTATTCTTTTATCACATTTTGTTTATATGTATTTTCTTTTTGCATTAATTTCCAGCTAGCTATCCAACCAATAAGTTTATTTTGTAAAGCGGGATGTTCTGGACGTTTAAACGTTGATTTTTCTACATATACTTTATCTAAATTTATTTCTGTGTTAATCATTCTAACATTCCTTTATTAAAAAGTAGTATAAATAAATTAGGTCCCGATATTACTTACGAGACCTAACGGAATAACCTAAATAAGAAAGTAATAAAATATGAAAAACGAAAAACATTCTTCTTTATTTAGAACTACTTTTTTATCAATAACAATAAAATTTATTTTTGTGTTCGATACATTCGTGATAATTTGAATATAACAATTGATCATATGTCAATTCTGTTTTTTTATATCCAGCTCTTAAGATCTGTTCTTCCTTTGTATCTTTTTCTAAAGCCTTGCCTATAACAATATTACTTAATACAACAACTACCATACCTATTGCAAAAATATCTAAACAATATAATTTCATAGTCCTACTCCTTAATATGTACTTAAATTATCAAAATATCCTTTAACATAAACAACCGGCGTTCCTTTATCACCACTACCAGATGTCAAATCCATTAAAGAACCTAATAAATCAGTTAATCTTCTTGGAGTAGTACCTTGTGAAACCATATTACCTACTAAATTTTTATCTTTTTCTTTGATACTTTGCTTAATAGTATTAGTTAAATCATCACCGCTTAAATCTTTATAATCATTATCAGCTAAATATTTAAGTTTTAATTCGTTAGGTGTTCCTTTTAATCCATCTGTATAAGCAGGACTTACAACAGGATCAGCCAATTCCCAAATACCACCAACAGGATCTTTAAAACAACCATCTCCATATACCATTACTTCAATTGTTTTTCCTGTTTTTTCATAAATTGTTTTTTGGATACAATCAATTAATTTTTTTGCAGAAGAATACGACGGAAATAATTTTAGCTTTTCTTCAGTCGCTTTATTACTTCCATATAGACCATATTCACATTTATCTGAACAAATATCTTTTAAGGTTATATCAAACGTATTTTTATGAATCTGACAATCTATAATCCCATTAACATTACATACCGATTCATTTTGGTATACAATATAACACTCTTTACCTTCTGCTTCAACAATTGATTTATAATATTCATCATAATTCAATCCGGTAAAAGGATGATTTTGTAATACATTACCAACTTCATCGACATTAGGCATTCTTATATAAACAGTTCCAGTAACTGCTCGTGCAATACCTTTTAAAATCATTGCAAAACGATTACGCGAATAAATTGGATTAAATACTAAAATATCTTTTGGATTATTGAATACTTTTTTAACAGATTCGGCAACTTCATCAACCGTAACATAATTACCTTCTGTTCTTGCAACAATAGATTCTGTAATACCTAAAACATCTTTATCATCTATTTCTAACCCACTATTTAAAAGTGTATCTGAAACAATTTGAGCTAAATCATCACCTTCTTTGAAAATTGGACAAACTAATCCATATACAGATGTACCTATTGTGCGCATATATAATCCCCTTTTTTAATGAAATGGTGCGTCGAGCTGGATTCGAACCAACGACCAATCCGTTATGAGCGGACAGCTCTAACCGGGCTGAGCTACCGACGCATATTTATTTAAATAACTAATAATCATGTTATTAAAAAATAAAATGGCTGGAGGAACTGGAATCGAACCAGTATTCTGAGTGCCAAAAACTCATGTCCTTCCCTTAGACGATCCTCCAATAATGGTGGGTGAGGATGGATTTGAACCACCGATGTCTAAGACGGCGGATTTACAGTCCGCTGCAATAACCAACTATGCGACTCACCCTTAAATGGTCGGAATGGCGAGACTTGAACTCACGACATCTAGTACCCAAAACTAGCGCTCTACCAGGCTGAGCTACATTCCGAAAGGATATATTTTATATATACTATAGAATAATAATTGTAAAACATAAAAATAAAAAATACCCACAAAATTTCTTTTATGGGCACTTCCTACTTATGAGATTATTTTAAGTAATAACTACCCATCAACCGTTTATAGGTTGTTGATAATAAGGGTAGAAATATGTCATCAAAATATTCATCATGGTTTATAGAACTACTTTTTAAATAAAAAATTATGTATTTTTTCTAATTTATCTTTATTTATGTCGTTTTCTTTAGTATCGGGTATAATAGCATCTACTTTACAATGTGGACAAATTGCAGTAAGTGTATCATCAGTCCATTCCTCTATTTCTACCGTTTTAATTTTTCTTTTACAATATGCACAATAGCAAAAATCTATTTCCGATAGAACTTCACGGTTATATATTGTCTGAGTGAGATACTTTTTCATTATATATTCCAAAAAAAAGTAGAAGAGGATTAAGTTAAAGACCGTATTTTACGAAAAACACACTCTTAATCCTCTCCCGGCGTCGTGAACTCTACAGCTCCGACCGATTGCTTTCTACTAAGTGCAATCATTGTTACCACTATTCATGTATCATGTTTTGGTAAACTGCTGTACGTTTTTCACGGTCTCTAAATTATTATCTAGAACATTAATATACTATTTGCATATAACGCTCTTGGTTAATAACTTTCAAAGTTGCTTCTAAAGCATCATAATCTTCGCCTAATGCAATTTTCATAACAGAAGGTGAACAACCAGATAACAAAATATTATTCTTATCGTTAACCGTAATAGGAGTTTGATTACTACGACTATCTACGTTCCACCATATTAACTTAGGTAAAGTATATCCAGCTTTTTCATATTTAGCCTTTATACCTTCATAATTAGTAAAACCAAATGAGTATTCATCAAATTCCATATCTGAAATAATAATAAGTTGTTTTGGCATATCAGCATCTGGTACTTTTTCGGCAACAGCTCTTTTCAAAATTAAATCGAAAACACTTTGTAAATTAGTATTACTACAATCACCGGTAAAAACAGAACGAATTTTATCCAATAATGTATTACCTTTAACTATTTTCCACTGTGCGTTACATGAAAAAGGAATTACATAGTTACGCCAAACCAAAGACTTATTTCTTTCTGCTATATAAATTGCTAAAGACAAAGATACAGCCATCGGTAAACCATTCATTGAACCAGATGTATCGCAAACAACCAAACCGTTTATTTCTGGTACATAATCCGGTAAAGCTTTCCATTGCGCCTCGACAGTAGGATTTATATTGATATGAGAGCCATAACCAATAAAATCATAAGCATCACTATAAACCCGAATTAAATCATACGGATATAATGTTTTAGCATTTATTTTAGCTTTACCTTCTTTTACCGCTTCTATATACGCATTATACTTATCAGAATCGTTTTTAAAGAAAGCTTTTCTGTATTTAAATGCAGCATAAGAAGGAAGATTTTCATAGTTAATTTTATCGTATTCTTTATTAACTAATTTTGTTTCAACTATATCCAAATCTTTACGTAATAAAACCAAAGCTCTTCTATAAGCTCCAATTGCACCAAACTTCCCAGATTTCAACAGTATATTTAACCACTTACGTTTTTCTGCATTTTTTACGCTTGTTCGTGGTAACCATTTAGCTAATAAAGAAATATCATATAATTCACCTTTAAAATGATGTTGTAAATCTTTTTCTAATTGCATACCTATATAATCTATTACTTCATCTCGACAAGCAGTAAGTAATAGTGGCATATAATCATCATATCTACCATATTCTGCAATTAAACCTAAATTTTTGCATATCCAATCTTTTTCGACATTACCTAAATATTCTAAGCAAATACGAAATACTTTACGTTCACCTTGTCCGCCTCTTACATCACGAATATAAAAAAGAGTACGTAAAGCCAAAGTTTTATCATAGTTAAATGCATTTACAAAAAGATTTAATATACGAGATTTATCAGTTTCTTTACGTAAAGCTGCACCATGAAAAAACCAATCAACAAGAGCGTTTTGTGTAGAAATATTAGTCAACGCCCCATTTTCAGTATAGGTTTTATTTGACATAGCATTAATAAACGCATTAGTAGAAGATTCACTTACTAATGGTATAGCTTTAAACTCAGAAATTTTTGCAGTATATCCTAATAAATCTGTATATGTTTTCATAACTAATCCCTCTTTTTATACAAGACATATTATAGGTAAAAAAATTTAAAGTAAAACAAAAAACGATATTTTAATTATTCACTTTCTTCTGAATCCGATTCGATATAGTTTAATTTGTTATAATTCGAATCTACAATTTCTTTAGTGCGAATAGATTCTTCATAAAAACGATCTTCATGGTTGACAATACCCAATGCCCATAACAATTGAATGAATCGCATATCTGGGCATTTTTCAACCATATCTGCTACTTTATCTAAAATATATTTATTTGTATCATTACGACTCATGCATTTGTCCTCTATTAATATTTAAAACAATACTTAACGCAGTACAAATATAATTTCAAGTTGATAAGAAATGCTAATTTTGATACTGCGTTTTAGTCATCTGTGCTTTGTCACTCCGATGAACCCGAGCATTCCACTTCGATCTTTAAGCAGCCAATCTGGACCCGATCTCTGTTCTCTTTATACTAGTAAACAGTCGTGAGCTAACTCTAGTAGTGTCTTTCCAACCAGCCAGATGTCTTTCCATCAGTATAGAGATTAACCACATTAAAGAATCACCAATAACTGTTAATCTCTTTTATAGAAGATACTACATTGCAAATTTCTCTTCTACAAATTCCTATAAATGGCGGAATCAGAAGGATTCGAACCTTCGGCCCCTCATAATAAGGGACGACAGTTTAGCAAACTGCTGGTTTCAGCCACTCACCCATGATTCCAAAAAAAAAACGGCTAGAGGAGGTGGAGTCGAACCACACACAACCAATATCTGCAGATACTAGAATTTCCCTCTACTTCCCGTCTTCTTAATCAAACTTTCTTTCTGCAGAAATACTTATTTGACATAGTAGAGCTCCTCTTATAAAATGGTGGAGGTAAGGAGGTTCGAACTCCTGACCCCCTGCTTGCAAAGCAGGTGCTCTCCCAACTGAGCTATACCCCCACAAAAATAATATCTTATATAAGCGATTAATTGATACTTTATATACAAGGTGCGAATCAGCGTTAGGCAGAGTTAGGACAATAAATCTTTCGGATATCACGACTTACCTAAGAAAATTCCTGTTAGCTCTTTCGGTGGTTGCCTCTATCATTCGTGTGTTAGATTTACTCAATTAATCATAATCCCTCGCACAAGGAATAGATATAATGGCACACTCAACAGGACTCGAACCTGTAATAAAAGTTTAGAAGACTTTGGGTTTGTCCAATTAGCCTATGAGTGTAAAAAATGAAGTAAACTAACCGTTAGACTGAATAGACAGTAAAGGAGTCGAACCTTATTTAATTACTTCATAAAAACTGGCGGGATTGATGGGGCTCGAACCCACGACCCTCTGCGTGACAGGCAGATATTCTAACCAGCTGAACTACAACCCCGTAAATGGTGGATAGGTGGGATTTTCACCCACATTTTTTAATTGACCGGTAAGTTTTACATTTCAAAAACACTCATAATGATTTATCTAGATAATTACTATTTTAATTTTTGTTTTTAAACTACTATCCTATAAAAATGGCGGAGGGTGAGGGACTCGAACTCTCACAACCTTTCGGTCGGCGGTTTTCAAGACCGCTGCAATACCATTATGCGAACCCTCCAAAATAAAGGTGCTTTATCAGTACTCTTACGTAATAAAGCTTCGACTGCAGTTCAGGCATCCTTTCCACCTATATAGATGTAGTTCTATACCGACTCCCTATTTCAAACATTAGGGGCATGTACCAAACAAACTTATCTAGAATCAATGTTCGTTTGGATTTAAAGTACAGATTATTTAAATACTACTGGCATAACACTTAAATAATCCGTACTTTCTTTTTTCCAATCAAACTTTTTTATTTCTTTTTTCTTATTTTTAATTACTCTAGTACGTAATAAACCTTTTAACTGAGCCTCTATCAACATAAAATTTCGTCTTTTAGGCGCTTTAATTTTAAGCTTAAACTTATTTTTCATAATCTTGACCTTCAAATATGTTTTTCAAGATATTCAACTAAGTCCTTTACAGTTTCTATTTTTTCAGCATCATTATCTGCAATTTCTAAACCAAATTCTTCTTCAACGTACATAATTAATTCAACATGATCTAAACTATCTAAATATAAATCATTATCAAAAGTATGTGTCATAAGAATTTCATTTCTATGCTTACCTGACACGTCTTCAATTAATTTTGCAACTTTATTGAATATCTCTTTGTTTTCCATGACCATTTCTTTCATATAATTGGAGCGAGTGAACGGGCTCGAACCGTCGACATCAACCTTGGCAAGGTTGCGCTCTACCAACTGAGCTACACTCGCAAAAAATGCGGGTAAGGGATAGATTCGAACTACCGACCAAGAGGTTACCAACCATGCAGATACAATTGCTGTGCCTATTTTTACCAAAATAGTTTATTTGCTTCTTGCTCTAACCGCTGAGCTACCTTACCCATAAGAACTAACTTATTTCAATAGTTTTAAATAAAAATGTAATGGTAATCTGAAATGTACGAATTATATCTTCATCTAAAACTTCTACAAATAACACTTTATCACCGTCTAATGCAACACTTTTCGAATACCATTCTGGATGTTTTTCTACCCATTCTTGCGCTAATGACATGGGATGAAGATTTTGTTCACTCTCATAGTCTTCCCAGTCAATATCATTTTGTAATCGTATTTTACATTTTTGCATTTAACATCTTTCTTTTAAATTGTGGTGGGCTAGGCCGGAATCGAACCGGCACGGGATTGCTCCCAACAGATTTTAAGTCTGCAGCGTCTACCAGTTCCGCCACAAGCCCATATTAAGTAATAATTTCTTAAAAAAGAAGTGTCCTTTATTTTCAAGAACACTTACAATATGCATTAAAATTTTTAAATGTAAAACAAAAAAGTGATTATTTTTTCTTTTTACTCGCTACTTGTAAAGTGACTTCTTTTTTAGCAGTGTTAGTATTACACGATGGAGCTTTACCAACTGTTGATTTTAATAAATGAAAGCTTGGCATTAATTTCATTCTTTTTGCCCAGCGTTTAGCAAACATTATTTCTTCAACAGTTTTCTTTTTCTTTTCCATAGCCATTATATCATACTCCTTTTTATAAAAATTGGCTGGGATGGAGGGATTCGAACCCCCGACCAATCGGTTAACAGCTGATTGCACTGCCGCTGTGCTACATCCCAATGATTAAAAGTTGGTTGGCCGAGCGAGACTTGAACTTGCGACCCCAGCTTTATCAGAGCTGTGCTCTAACCACCTGAGCTACCGACCAATAAATGGTGCCAGCAGAGAGACTTGAACTCCCAACCTTCTCATTACAAGTGAGTTGCTCTACCAATTGAGCTATGCTGGCAATGTATAATATAAGAACTATTCTCTCGAATTATTTTTAGAAACAAATTTCTGTTTTTTATTCTTTTTGGAATTTTTCATATATTTATTTCTAATTTCTTGTATTTTCTGCTTCTTTTGTTGAAGTAACATATTCTCATATCGTTTACGTATTTCTTTAGCACTTTTATCAGCTTCCTTGTTATAATAAGAAAGGACAGTACCGTCTTGGCAATGTCCCTTAATCCACATAACATGGCAATTCAAAGCTTCTAATCGTTCTAAAATGTTATCGAGAATTATTTTTTCATTTGGTCGATATGAGCCATTTCTAATTGCGTGAATTGCGTATGAAGAATCCGTTAACAAGGTAATATGTTCTTTAGTATCTTTTATACTAACAAGAGCAAATAAAATAGCGCGTAATTCAGCAGTATTATTATCAGATTCTTCTACAACCGCAGCATCTCTAAAAATTTCTCTGTTTCTAGCGTCTGTAATAACAAATGCTATACCCGAATTATTTTTACGTGTGCTTGCGTCGGTATATATTTTCACAAGATTTGTCCTAGCTTAATTTACCTATTATCTAGAACATTTAGTGATATAATTGGTGATCCCGACGAGATTCGAACTCGTGATCTTCTCCGTGAAAGGGAGATGTCCTAGGCCGCTAGACGACGGGACCATTGGCGGGGGTAGCTATATCGGTGTCATTGCGCAACCTATGTAAACGTCCAAACTATAACTAGTATTCGTAAGGATAGTTTTACCGACCCCCATAGTATAAATCTTAAACAGCTACGTTTATACTTGCTCCAACAGAAGTCATTGCACCAGTCATTGCACCTGAAGAATTATAACCTGGACAAGCTGGCTGACCAACTGCATTTCTATAATGCTCGCTTGCAATTCCTTGTGTTTGTGACGAATTCAAAGCAATTAAAATCGATTTTTTCTTTTCATCATCCTCATCATTAATAATAGCAATCATAGATGAAGATTGACTGCTATAAGTAGATTGACAAGGTGACATTATTTGTGTATTTATTCCGCCTACTTCCATGATTTAATATCCTTTTTTTAATATTATCATTTTATAGAACGGTTATTTAATTGGTTGCGAGGGGAGGAATTGAACCTCCTACCCCAAGGTTATGAGCCTTGTAAGCTAACCGTTGCTCTACCTCGCAATAAAAACAAATTTCTTTTATAGACGCTTAAGTAATAACAATCTAATTAAGACCAAGTCCTGACTAAGAAATTTAAGACTGCCAGTGTTATATTATTAAATAGGCTAATATAACAGAATAGCTTATTATTTTTTATATCGTTTCTTATTCACTATGTATTATAACTTTTGTTTCTAAAATAAATATTTACATTAAAAAATGCAATATGTAAAACAGAATATTGTATAGAATATGAAATTATTTTAATTTTGTTATAAAAAGTTATAAAAAAAGAAAAAAGTGTATCAAATTGGCGAAGATACACTTTTTTAGAGGAGAGTCAGTGATTATGTTGCTTAGTTTTTATTTAATCCAACGACGACATCCCAAGCAATAATTTCGCCGTTTTCAGGAAGAGCTTTTTTGGCATCTTCCTCAGTTTGAAAAGTTTGAGCGGCAAGTAAACCTTTCCATTCATTCTCTTCTGTTAAATATGCATCATATGAATATTCTTTATTCTTGATAACAAACATCTATATCTCCTTTTTATCTTCCATTTGATGTATTTCTATCTATATGAACTTCTGTTACGTCAGCTTCTTTTGAATTTGTTTTTCCATTTTTAGCAATATATTTATCTATAGTATGATCAAGTCTTTCTAATTTATAATCTTTTATGTTTTCAATTTTTTCTTGGTCTAAATTATAGATTTGTTTTATCTGGTGTAACATAATTTCTACATCAGCTACTTCTTCTGCAATATTTTCAACGTTATCTGTTCCGCGGTGTACATTTTCAAACAAAGCTTTTTGCAATTCCATTAATTCTTCAATTGCTTGCATAGTTTGATTTTTTTCACCAAATGTATTTATTACTCTATAAATAGTACGATTTTGTTTAGGTGTCATTTTATAATTCCTGAATCATAGCACGTTCCTTTATGAATATGAGTTACGGTTTTTGGTTCAACCTCTGCTACACATTTCGTTATACTTATTACACATACACAAATAATTATTGCACGTAAAACAGAATTTAAACAATATACCAAAACTTTTTTCATAAAATACCCTTTCCATCATTATTTAAAATGCGGCGAACTTTATAAAATGTTGTTACTTTTGGAAAATCTTTTAGTTTTGTACAATTTATATAAGTCATGGTACTTCTTAATGATCCTAAATAGTCATCAATAATATTTTGTACTGGACCAACGTATTCTTTTAATGTAACAATACCTTCTGATGTTCTGTAGTTAGCCATACCATTCCAATGTTTATCTTGGGCATATTTAGATGACATTCCATAGGCAAGTTTGAATTTTTTAGCTTCATATTTTGGTTTATCGGGGACATAAATTTCATCAATTAATGTAAATCCATCAACAACTCTTTCTTCTGTTTCTATATAATAATCATATTCATTAGTGCGGTATACTTTTTCAATAATATCACCTTCAGCTTCATCAGTTCCAGCAACTAAAGAACCAACCATTACAAAATCGGCACCTGCTCCATACGCCTTTGCAATATCACCATAGCAAGTAATTCCACCATCAGCACAGATATATCCACCCACCGCATGAGCAGCTTCTGCACAATCTAGTACGGTAGATAATTGTGGACGTCCAACTCCTGTTTGTTTTCTTGTCGTACAATTAGCACCCGGTCCAATCCCACACTTAACTAAGTCTGCTCCGGCTAATATTAAATCTTGGACCATATCTCCGGTTACAACATTACCAACCATTATAACGATATCTGGATACTCTTTTCTAAATAAACTTACTGCTTCTAAAAGCTTTGGAATATATCCATTAGCAATATCAATACATAAATTTTTACAAAGACCTGTATCTAAAATACGTTTTGTCTTATTTACGTCTTCAGTATTTATGCCAGTTGATAAAAAGATATAATCGTTTCCACAAATATGTCCATCAAAAGTTTTGGCAGAAAGATTATTTTCAGTAAAAAATTCATAAAGGCTGTCAAAAGAATAATGCTTTTGTAAACAACAGAACATTTTATTATATTGAAAAACTTTAGCCATTTCAAATGTACCTGTAGTTGCCATATTAGCTACAGTTAATCCATTTCCTTCTATTGTTCTATTTGACCATTTAAACGTATACTTTCTATATACATTAGGCTCTTTTCTTGAATTTAAAGTAGAGCGTTTAGGTTTAATCAATACATCGCAATAATCTAGCTGTTCTTCGTTTATAACCTGTGTCATTTATTAATCCTTTTTTCTAATTTTTTTGAGAATATCCTGTAGAAGTGGATCTTTTGAAAATGCTTCAGTGCTTATATTACACAGCGCATCGATAATTGCATCTACTCTTTTTTTATCCCAAGTATTTTTACGTACTTCTATTAAAGATACTATTTGTGGTCTTACTGTATACCAATATGTATCGTAAAGTATTTTTTCTTTAGAAGCATGTTTTTCTCTCATTGTAAGATTTCTAAGCCAATTCCGCATCTTCTTCCTCTTTCAAACGTTTTAATTTTTTTAATTCTTTTACTAATACTGGACAAACTACATTTAAACGCTTTTCATAATTTTTTTCTAATTTTTTTCCTGAACGCCAATCGTCTAGCCAAATATCTACAACAGGTGTATTTAGTTGAACAATTAATTCACAAAGATTTTTTATAACGTCCATAGAAGTATTTTTATTAAACAGTGCTGTTGCAATATGATTTAAAACAACTAATTCTTTTACATTAAAAGCCTCGTTTTCTTTAATTATTTTATCATATCCAAATAATTTATTAAAAAAATTTTTAAGCATTAACATTAAATTTACTCCATAGACGACATAAAAAGTTTTGAAAACGAATAAGGCGTTTACCGTATAATTTCCAGCGTCGAATTATTTTATGGATAGTTCGTAAACCACATGGTGAGATGTAACTAAGATGAGTTAAACCAGTGTCATATCCAGCAATTCTTACTCCTCTTTTATTATACGATATTCTACCTTCTCGTGTAAGCTTATATTTAACATTCCAATCTCTGTTAAAACCCGATGCTTTTAATGGAAGATCATCTATTACAGTAAGATAATCATAAGGAATGAGAATATAATAATAATGATCCGCATGATAAAAATTAATTCGGTTAACTATCCAAATAAAATCATCATAAGGTAATTCAACATCATCAACAGTACATTGTGATAATATTTCGTATATTACCGCATCTCTTTCACGATTATCTCGCCTATAATAGGTAAGTAGTCTATACATTAATCGCACCTTTCTATCGAATTATAAAAAATTAAAAAAGAATGTAAAACAAAAAGTTCTTATTATTAAGGTTACTTTTATGCCTCCGACTTAAAATCAATGAAATAAGTGGAAAAGTTCGAGTATCCAGAGTCTTAAGCGGTTAAATAAAAGAGGGGAAGTTTTAGGGCTTCCCTTTTATTTTCCATTATTAGTGGTTTTAATAGTATATCCACTCATTGTTTCTAATTCTTTTGGATTCCAACTCTCGGTCTCTTCAAATTTGCCTCGGCCTAAATCACGTTGTACATATACTACAGTTCCAGGTGTACCAGTGCGAGATTTAGCTAAATATAATCTTGCTTTTTGTACCTCTTTTTCAGCTGGATTAACATTTATTGTTGTCATTGAGTGTGCGATGTGTACTTTTCGTGCAGATTCTGCTACAGATGACATTGAAATTACTTGATCACCGGTTAAATCCCAACTTGTACGACCTAATTGTGAACCTGTAATTACTGGACATTCAAATGTAATAGCTAAATTCTTACAATCTGTTGCAACATTACCATTATCTTCATAGACATTACCTTTCATTTTTTGAATAGGTAGAATTTTGTCCATATAATCTAAGAAAATAACATCAGGTTTCCATTCATAACCAATTTGTTCACTCTTCCATCGACAATATGTCTTAATATAATTATGTATAGTGTTACAAGTGATACAATCTGGTCTATAAAATTTAATATTCATCATACCGCTAAAAGTATTAATGAAAGAATTAAAGCGTTTTTTAAATTCTGGTTGTAAGCTTGGGTCACGCATATCTGATAAGCTCATTCCAGTAAAACTATTACAAACACCTTGCATTAATTCTTGTTGGTCTAATTCAAGAGTAATAAAAATAATACGCTTACCATCTTGCAAAGCTTTACGCGCCAAATATGACATTGTCTTTGTTTTACCATAACCAGGAGCGGCAGCGATAATATGAAGATTACTTTTTGTAAAACCACCGCCAAGTGCTCTATCCCATGTAGGAAGACCAGTAGATAACATATTTGTTTTATCATAGGTTTCATTTACATTCTTTAAGAAATCTTCTGGGTCAAGAGTATCTAAATCTAAGCCCATATCATTTTCAGCACCGACATTTAAAACTTCTTTAAAAGCCTCTAATGCATCTGTATAATTGCCAACTTCTAATACTTTACTTCCTTTTGCTAAAGCTTGTTTCCAGGCAACTTGTCTCGCAAATGTTACAGCTTTTTCTTTAAAGTATTCTAATTGAGTATCATCATCTAATGTAAAAATTTGTTCGATTTTTTCTTCGTATTGAAAATATTCACCACTAGATAAATGGTGTTTGTTAACAAAATCGGTAGCGGTTTCGGTTAAAATTAATTTAGATGGCACGCCTTTGTATTTATTATAATAATCATGAATCCAAATACAAATATTACGTAAATATCTATTTTCAAAGAAATCAGGCTTAACTACTTCTAATCCACTTAATTCAGTCCAAGTCTTATCGTATATTAATAAACTTATGAATTTTATCTGAGTATCTATTTTATATTCATCATCAAAGTTATACTCAATTTGAGCCATTTTCTTTCTCCTTTTAACGCTATCGTTATTATAGAAGTAAGGTTATAAATCAATTCTACAAAATAAATTTCCAAATAGTTTATTTTTTATTTTCAGAAATTTCTTTGACTAAATTAATGAAATCTAATACATTAGTAAAGATTTTAACACCGGAATCATACATCATTTGTTTCCTACGATTATAATGCTCTTGAAAAACATAATACCCACCTTCATCTTTAAAATCAATTACCAAAGAAACATTCATACCGTCTTTCTTTTTTCTACTAGCACGTCCAATTCGTTGTATTCCAGCAATTGGAGTTTTACCGGCACTAAATAACACAGCGGCTTGAAAAATATCAATATCAACACCTTCATCTAACACGGTACTTCCAAATATTATATTGTATCCATCTTCTTCTAAAGCCTTTCTGACATCTTTAGGTGTACCTTTTCTTTCTTCTAGCTTTAGACTACCTCTTTTAGTTGGTTTCCATTCATATATTGTTTCATCACCACAAATAAATAATGCCTTTATCCCTTGTTCAGCCAAAGATTTCATCATTTTTTGACCAGGCTTAATATTATTATAAGAAGCTAATGTTTTAATACCATGCTTATCTAAAAATTTAAGCATTTCTAAACCGGCGGCGTTTCTATTTTTATTATAAGTGATATTAGCTCTATATTGCATGAAATAACTGTCGGCAAATTGATCTGGTACATTCCCGGGCTCATTTTTAAAATTAATAAAATATCCATAAGGTTGTGCAATATTACCATCTGATACAGTATCTTTCATTTTATATACAAACGCCGGTTCACCTAAAATAGCGATTGTTCTAAAATCATCTAAATCTTGATAGGGTGATTTATAATTTCTAAATGGACTACCTGAATATCCAACGATTCTATGTAACTTATCAAAATCTGTATAAAAAATTGGTTCAAAAAATGTCAAAGCCTGTACATGTTGGCATTCGTCATATATAATAGTATTTACTTCCTTCAAAAAGCTTAAGTATTCTGCATTTTTACTATTTAATCTCGAATCTGAACTACTCGTATTTAAAAGTACAATTTGTTTAGTATAATCTGGTTCTTTACTAGGATTCCAACTAATATCTGTCATTCCAAAGGATAATAATCTTTCATATATTTGCTGTAAAATAAAATTATTATCATTTAAAATCAATATCTTATCGTCCGCGAGCATTTTACATAACAAACACATCATGGAAGTTTTACCACTACCCACCGCAGATTCTATTAAAGATTGAAATTGATTAAGTGATGTAAGGACTGCTTCTGTTTGATATGGTCTAATTTCAAACGCTGGATTTATACTTTTTACTTTTTCAGCAGCTAAAAGCACATCATTTTCTGTATACACTTTAGTAGAAGGACGAGTAATTAAAGGTACTCCCACTTTACTTTGTATATATTTAGTTAAGCCAGCCGGAAAGCGTAGATACGTATATTTAATATCATCTATTACTATTTCATATAATACTTGATAATAGCAGATAGATTCAGTTCGTTTTAAATCAAAATCATACCTGAGTTTCGTAAGATTATCTTTTATAAGAGTAGTTACCAATTCTGATTCATTACAGACATAATTCCAAAATGTATTTGATTGATAAATTGGCATAGCAAATCCTAGACTTTAAATTATTTTAGCATTTATTATAGAATTTATACGCGACAACCGTTCTAATAAATAAATGTTAAAAAGGAGAATATTCTTTATGTTTGAAACTGTAAAACAGATTTTTAAGAAAAAGCCAAAACAGACTGAAGTAACTAACACTCTCATTAATGAATCTTTGGCTTTTCAAGACAGAAAATTACAACAAATTAGTTTAGAAATTAAACCAGCAGGCAATGAAACCGTTTTAATGCTGACTGAAAAGAAATCTAATACTGAGATAGCATTAGACCAAGAAATCTGTTTTGTTTTAGCTGCGGTTTTACAAGAATATTCACTTAATGGAAATATACGTAAAATTATAAAAGAAATCGAAAAAGGGAATAATTAATGGAAAATGCTTATAAATTAGCAGAAGTTTTATTAACTGATATTGATGCACATGCAGAAGCTTTTACATCAGAAGAAGGTAAAATGATTGCAACATCTGATTCTGTTATGGCATTAAATAAAATCTTAGAGAAAGCTTTTACTCTACATAAATACTTAGTTGAAAAAGAATTATACGTTGGTAAGCCTTCAATTGAAATTGCTTTGGTTGAATTACAAAAATATATGGAAAAATTACAAATAAACCAAGAAAATGCAGAAAAATTAAATTTGTCTAATGCATTACAATTATGGAATCAAGCAAAAATAGCCGCTGCAATATTAGCTTGCAATTTATTAGATTTTAGAGATTCTTTAAACTAGGAGTAAATTTATGTACGGTACTTCTAATATGACTTACTATAAGCGTTCTACACCTAAGCCAAAAACAACTAAAATTAAAACAGTACAACCCGAAATTAGTTCCGAACACGATCTACAAAAAGCATGTGTCGCAAAATTAAGTGCACACAATATGTTATGCTTTTGTACAGATGTTTTTAATGGTATGTCATTTATTCGTGATATTAAATTTAAAGCCATTTATAAAACGCATATGGAAAAAATGGGTGCACGCAAAGGTCAACCAGATTTAATTATTTTAAATCGTGGTAAATGTACATTTGTTGAATTTAAATGGAATAAAGGTAAAAAATCACCAGACCAAGAAGCAATGTGCAATTTAATTACTAGTATGGGTTATGAAGTTTTAGAATGGCGTACCCTAGAAGATTGTACAAATTGGATTTTAGCTAATGTAGATTTAAACCAGAAAGAAGAATAATATGCCAGTTTGGAAACAATTAGCACAATCTACACCAAAAGTATCACCAGGTGCAGTAAATAATTCATCTAAAACAAATATTAGTAATTTTAATTTGCAATATGATTCAAAAAAGAAAATTATTACATATTATGGATCAGTTGCATCTAGCTCTATGCCGGGTGGATACAATGTAATAATTAGTTTTTTAAATGTAGGTCCAGAAGACGGTCTTACAGATGATGAGATTTTACAAGGCTTTAAACCAAAACCATCTCTTGCTAACAATGAAGTCCAAGTAAGATGTTCTTGTCCGGCATATCGTTTTAGATTTGACCAAGCTAATAGAAGTCATGGTGCAGGTACAGGTAAAAAGTTTCCAAATTACCATAGAAAAACAGATCGCGCTCCAAATAATCCAAATAATTTACCCGGCTTTTGTAAACATCTTTTGGAGTTCGTTGAATATTTACAGCGTCAAGGATTTATACATTGATTAAAGTTTCTATAATAATCCCCGTTTATAATACTGAAAAATACATAAGAAAATGTCTAGAATCGGCAATTAATCAAACTTTAACCGATATTGAGATAATTTGTATTAATGATGGTTCAACAGATAATAGCCTAAGTATATTATATGAATATGCAGCTAAAGATTCTCGTATACGTGTATTCACTAAAGCAAATGAAGGTGTAGCAAAAGCACGTAATTTAGGTTTACGTCATGCTAGAGGTGAATATGTTGGTTTTATAGACAGTGATGATTTTGTAGATGAAAAATACTTTGAAGAATTATATAGCTATGGTCCACAATACGATGTGATACGTGGAATAAGAGTTATAGATGAAACTAATAAACAAGGTAAGAATAAATATGGTTGCATTATTCCATCTATAATAAAAAGAAACGTATTAGTTAAGCATAATTTATTTTTCCCTAATAGAAAATCTGGAGAAGATAGTACATTTAAACGCTGGCTTTATAACGCAACTCGAAACATTTTTGAATGCCCAGATAAAGGTATATATTATCATTATATGCGTAGAGCCGGGTCCCTTTCTAACTATGATATAAAAGAGTAATATTATGACACAGCCTTTAGTCTCAATTATTTTAACAGTATATGATACCAAATTACAATATTTACAAGAATGTATAGAGAGTCTTTTGCAACAAACTCACAAAAATATTGAAATTATTGTAATTGATGATGCTTCTCCAAATACTACCTATGATCACATTGTAGAATTTTCAAATAAAATCAAGTTGTATAGAAACCCTGAAAATTTAAAAATGAATAAATCAGTAAACAAAGGATTCGATTTATCAACAGGTAAATATGTAGTTAGATTAGGCAGTGATGATATTTTTCATAACGAAATGCTAGAAAAAGAAGTAGCTTATCTTGAAAATCATCCAGAAGTCGGCGCAGTTTGTTGTGAATTAAAACGTTTCGGTTGTGACCAGCATCAACATATTAGACGACCGAAAACTTGGAATTATAATAATATTGTAAACAATCGAATTTTTGCCGGTACTGGTTATGCTGGTGGTATGATGTTTAGACACGAACTTTTGGAATTTTGTTCAATAGATGAAGATTTTAAGATGTGTGAAGATTTTGATTTTCATCTACAATTATTGAAACATATGCCCATTGCAAGTATTCATGAGATTTTATATTATTACCGCTCGCACGAAACAAATTTATGTAAAAGTGTAAGCCGTCAAGAACGATGGGCTCTTTTAGATAAGATTATTGCTAAACACAAAAACTAATTTATTCTTTTAATATCAAGTTCTAATACAATATTTAGAATAAAGAGAGTAAATTATGCCTGATATAACATTAAATATCCCTTCTAATAGTAAATTTCACAGTAGCCTTAACGAAATAGATTTGGCTATGGGTGCAGTTTTACTCAATCAAATGAGAATAGCTGATCCACGTAATAAGCTGGGTTTGCAAGACGTTTTAGCAACAGAAGAAAAAAATGATTGGTTATGGGACTATTCTAGGGTTTTTCAAGTAGATGAATTAACCACAGAAGAAATATTTAATACTTATTTATTACGCAAAAATATTAATAAAGAAAAAGGCGTAGATATTACTTATCCAATCTTAGCATACTTACAAAACGATTTAGAAACAGTATTTTGGGGTACAGGTAATAGATTTAGACAATGGTATTTTGATTTACCAACACCGGCTGATTCTTGGGAGGTTGGTGATTCTGTATTTATTACGGCACCAGCTAAATATAGAGGTTTACAAGGTGAAATAGAAGAAGTAAAGACAGAAGATTCCCAGTTATATTGTAAATTGTCTATTAACGGTCAAATTATCACAAATACACTTCCTAATTTTAAAAAAGAAGAAATGTGGTTTAAAATAGAAGACCTTCGTCAAGTTGGCGATAAAACACCTTCAACTTATAAAGCTAAATCTGTAAAAGGTACGTATACGGCTGTAATATTGTGTGATAATAGAGACGAATTACAATATTTGCGTGATAAATTTATTTTACGCTGTGCTGATGGTCAAATTTGGCATAAATACGCATCTCCTTCAATTAACGGCGCTGAAAATCAATTATTTACAGTATTTGATATTCCTAACATTGAAAGATATCCTGCTTCACAAGATAAATTAAAAGGTGAAGGTTATATCTACGGCTCTGCATTTAAGATTAATTATTGGGGATGCTTAACAGATACACCATTACCGCAATCATTAATTGAGACAATCCGTATGAATATTCATGTAGAAGGAGACGGTAGAACTAATCGAATAGTTATTAGTTAATATAAACAATTACAATATTTTAATTAATATAGGTTCTAGTTTTATATATTTCTAGTTTAATTTTCATATTACAATAGTTCTAGTTTTTAGTTTATAATCAAAATATATTAAAGGAAAAGATACAAATGGCAAAATTTTTGAAAAGACTTTCTGCTCGTGTAGCTCGTGAAGCTTTACGTGAAAGTGCAAAAGAAGCTAAAAACTGGATCGTTTCTAGAAAATTGATTTTAGAAACTGAAGAAGGTGATATTGAATTCGATAAAGGTGAAACAGTTGAAATCGGTGCTACACCTGAAGGTGATATGGCATTGAATGGTTCTGCTGCTGTTGTTGTTATTTCAGATGCTGATTTAGCTGCTAAGATTGCAGACGTTGTTGTTTCTTCTGATGAATTATCTGACGTTAACTTCGTTGAAAAACCAGCTTTAGATGCTGTTATGGACGGTGAAGAAGTTGATGATGTAATCGACAGTCTTGCTGATGACGACAATGATGAAGTTGAAGTTGCAGAATTAGACATTGAACAAAAAGAAGCTGTTGAAACTAAGTTTGCTAAATTTAGTGAAAATCGCATGAATCCTGCTAAGTTCTTTGTTTGCGAATCAATTTTGGTTGACGAAACTGATAATGCTCCTCTTAACTTAAGACTTATCAAAACTGATTCAGTTAAAAAAGAAAGTTTCTCTGAATACAAAAAATTCGCTGGTCGTGTAGCTGAATTAAATGGTTCAATTCAACCAGGTAAAAGAGAAATTGCTTTGTCAGAAGCTGGCGAAATCATGGGTGCATATGATACAGAAGCTAATGCTGGTGAAATTTATCCTGAAAACACATTTGAATCTGTAGATGCTATGGATAATTTCGATGCTGCTCCTGCTGCTTTGATGCAATATGAAGATTATGGTGATAATGCTGAAGTTCTCGAATCTGCATTAGGTGCTTTCGAAGAATCTGCAAAATCTGGTAAAGATTACGTTGCTTTAGTTGAAGCTGTTGAAAAAACAGGTTTGGCTGAAGAAGCAGTTGCTAAAATCGTAGCTACTTTTGATAATCGTTCTTTAACAGAATGCGTACGTGCTTTTGATACAAAGTATGGTAAATATGTAGCTGCATTTAAAGAATCTGTGGATTGCGACAACTTCATCGCTGAAACAGGCGAAGAAAAACGTTTCACAAAGCGTTTCTTCGCGTAATTACATCTTTATAATGTGATTAAAAAATACAAAAAGGGTTCCTAATTTTGGGACCCTTTTTTATGTTCTATAGAAATATATTAAACTAGCTTATGGAAAGTAAAATGTATTTGATACGAGAAAATGTACAAGATGAAGAAATAACTGGTTATTGGATCGATGAAAAAATTAATGGTAAATTAATTGAATCCCATTTCGTAACAAAAGACTTAAAGACTTGCTCTTGCAGATATTTTGCAGAATCCAAAAACCCTTATAATCATTTTCATATCAATTTATGCTCGTATTGGATAAAATCTGGTAAACCACAATGTGCAATGTATGCTAAATCAAAAAAAGGTAAAATCGTTGTGCTTTGTCCAGGTTTTACTAAAATTAAATAAGCTTAACAATTTATATTTACTAAAGTTCTAATTATAAAATGATTGTAATATTATAATAAAATACGTATTCTTTTATAAGTACAAAAAGTTTTAATGAGGATAAAAAGCATGAATCTTAGAGATCGTTTAACACAAGCTGCAAAAAACAGTTTAAGTGAAGGATTAGAAAGTTCAAAAGATATCATCGGTGATAACATTGTTCCTTCTTTTGAAGAAATGGGCATGGCAAGCGTTGAACCAGGTGAATTCGCACAAGGTGAAATTACTGATCAAGAAAATTTAGTAAACAAAGGCAATATGTCTAACGATAATACTTTCAATAGCGAAAAAAATGACGCAGGTTCTGAAGTTGCTAATGCTATTGATGATATGGTAGATGATATTGTTGATATTTCAGATAAAGATGAAGATTCAGAAGTAGCATCTATTGAAATTACACAAACGACAGAAGATGATGCTGAAAAATGCGAAGAAAAGAAATGTAATCCATTTGGTGAATCTACTTTCGCAAAATTAGTTGAAAATGCTTTGGGCGGAAAAACTTGTGAGCAATATTTAAAAGAATCTGGCAACTACGCAGGTCCATTAGATTTCGTACCAGATACACGTATCAACGTTTCAGATGTATTAACTACTTTAAAACGTGAATTAGGTGAAGGTTCAGAAGGTATTCACGTAGATCAAGTATACGATGAACGTAGAAACAATGCTTATCAAGTTTCACAATTCGATAAAGAAAAGTTACCTAAAAAAATTCAAGTAGAAAACGTATTGCTTGAATTAGATGGTGATACATATAAAGTAAATAAAGTTAGTGATTCTTTCCCATTAGCTCGTTAATATCAGAGGCTAATATGAGATTTATACCAAAAGTAAAAGAACCTATAGTAGAATCTGTAACGGTAACGGTAACCGAAGCAGAAGTTAATCCATTAGAAACAAATGGTGTTGATTTATCTTACGATGAACAATATAAACAGGCTATTTTAAAAGCAATAGGTAGTGAAACCTCTGCTCATGTAGAGTATGATCAAATATTAGCCCTTGAACCACATGTCAGTACAAAATCATTAGTAGATTTATTTCACGATACATTAATAGATATTCGTGACGAAGAAATGAAGCATATCGCTCAGCTTACAACTAAAATAAGCGAAGTACCTGAAATGAAAGCTTCTTTTGAGGCTGGTGAAGAAGAAGCAGAAACTGGTGAAGACAAAGAAACCTCTAATCAAGAAGAAACAGAAGAAAACGAAAAAGAGGAAGTTAAAGAATCCGTGGAATTATTGACTGAAGCTGTACAAACAAATCGTTTATATGATACTTATACAATCTCACAAATAATTGCAGATAAGCTTGGGTTAAATGATAAACAATATGAAATTATAGAAGATATGTTTAGATATGCCGATGATGAATTAGAAGCCGGTGAAGTCGATTCATATCTTGTTAAAATTTCAGAGTACTTTAGAATTTCAGATCATAAATTAGAAGAAATTGAAAACGCAATTATTGCATCTAATGACCCAATAGCAGATAGAAAAAGTGAATTTGCTGATGACATTCAATCTGATATTTATGATATTGAAAATACTATAGAAAAAGTATCTTCTATTGCAGCCAAAGAAAAATTATACTCTGTAATTGAATATCTTAAAAACTTAGAGTATAATGGTGAAAAAGAAGTAGGCTGGTCAGTAAGACATTCTATGTTTGGTAGTAGAAATCCAAAGAAAAGGATTGTTGCATAATGTCAAAAACGAGAACTTTATTTACAGAAGCTTTGAATCCTTTAAATAAAATTGCAAATAGCATTATTAAAAAATTAAACTACATCGAGTCAAGTTTAATCTTAGAAACACAAGATTTTGAAAAAGCTAAAGGTTATTTACATAAAACAGCATTATTTCATTCAAATTCTTATGATGAATTAAACGAAGAACAACAAAATCTCGTTCTAGAAAAAGTATGGAATACAATTCATAAGGTATTAGGTCAAAAACCGGTTGAAGAATCTGATAATTTAGAAGAATTAGAAGCAAAAATCTATAATTTTTTGAAAACGAACGGTGGTATCTTATATCCTTTAGAATTGTCAGCGAAAAAATTAGCTCAAGCAATTAAAGAAAAATAAGTAGATATGACAGATTTAAAAAGGAAGACAATTACCCAGCCATGGTTACATACCAAAGAATGGGCAGATAAACAACATATAAGTTACCCAAACAATGTCCTTTCTGAAAAAGCACGTTCCTTTTTAACGTATACAATGCCAGAAAAACCATATCCTAATGATTTAAACTTAGATTTGGTATATATTTTAAAAGCAAGTGAATCAAATCCAGATATAAGAATTTCTTTACGTTCGGTTGCTAAGTTTTGTAATTTTAGAAGAATTTGGATTGTAGGATATAAACCTTCATGGATTAAAGGTGTAAGATATATCCCAACTATTCAAAACCAAGATAAGTGGAAAAATAGTATAATCAATTATATGGCAGCGTGTAATTGTGAAGAAGTATCTGAAAACTTTATCTTAATGAATGACGATTTCTTTGCATTAAGACCAATTTATAACTGGCGAGAAAACTTAAATGTTTGTTTAGGTAAGTTATCAGATGAAGTAAGGAAAAACGCAAATAATCCTAAAAAATCACGCTGGAAATATGGATTTGATTATGCCGTAGATACCTTAAAAGAATTGAAATGTGAAAACGAATTCAATTACGAAACACATTTACCAATTATCATTAATAAAGCTAATTTTAAACAAATGATGAAACTTCCTATTATTAAAGACTTTATGGTAACAAGAAAAGTCTTACATAAGAGAAGTATATATAAGAATCTTTATCCAGATTCTGTTCTTACTAATCCTCGTAGAATTGATGATGTTAAAATTACTCTAAACCAAGACTTATCGGATGCATGGCTAAGAGAAGATTGGTTAAGTGTTTTTGACGATACAGTGGGAAATACTAGACAATATCCAAAGCTAAATCAGTTTTTAAGTAGTTTATTTTCAGAAAAATGTAAATTTGAAGTATAATACTTTAAGTTTAGAATATATAGCCAATAATAATCTAAATTTCAAAAAGTTCTATAAGTTAGAAGAATTTATGGGATGGTATGATAAATTAGATTAATACTTTATTATATCCTTTTCAAAGTTCTAATAATTAACTTTGATATTAAAAGAGAAACAAGGATTATAAAGAAATGGCTAACTATAAATTTCCGGGCGTATACGCTTCTATTAGAGATTTAAGTGGAGTTGTTGCAACTAATAGTACAACAGCTTGCGCATTCGTTGGTGAAGCGGAGTATGGTCCAGTAAACACTCCAGTTTTATTATCTACATTACAAGATTATACAGATCGTTTTGGTTCACTTAGCTCAAAATACGGTTACGCCGGATATTCATTAGCCGTTGCTGCTGATACTATCAACGAACACTATTTTGTACGTGTTGTTCCAATGGGTGATCCAGAAACTCCAGTTGAAGAACGTGTAAATGATGCTCACTGGGCAGCAGCTTTTGTACCAGTTACAGGTAATACAAAAGAGCTTCCTGCTTCTAAAGGTTATTTCTACGAAGAAGTTAAAGCTGCTCAAACTTCTCGTGATGCAGGTGCTGCTTCTGGTTTATTTGCTAAAGATGATGTAGATTCTGCGTTCTTAGTAATGGCAAATGATCCAAACAATCGTAAATTTTACATTTCATTAGCAGACAGTACAATTAACGAAAACCGTGCATATTCAGTATTAGCACCAACTAGATTTGAACACGAGTCTGGTGATTCAGAAAGAACATTTGTTACTGTAACAGTTCCAGCCAGTGTTGTTGATGGTATCGAAGAAGGTTCAGCAATCGTAGTTTCTCGTATGTCAAACGATGTTCTCAACGGTACATTCAAAGTATATGATTGGGCATTAGATGGTCAAACTGCTACAATTACTTATATCGTTAATGAATTAGTAGATGAAACAAATGATGCAAATGCACGTGTAGGTCGTTATCCAGATAATAATCAAACAACTTTTACCGTAAACGTAATGGAAAAAGTTGGTCGTGTAATGCAAACTCTTGAAACATTTGAATATTGTACATTATATCCAAGCCAAGATAACTATGGTAATTCAATGTTCATCGAAGACGTAATTAACGGCTCTTCAAATTACATTCAAGTATTTGTAAATAACAATTTCACAGATGAAGATCCAGATGCAGTAGTTATTCCAGCATTTGTTGAAAACTTACCTTTAACAGGTGGTAAATCTGGTAACTGGACAGATATGAATCAAAAATACACTGACTTAAATGCAGCATGGGAAAACTTCCGTGACCGTTCTCAAGTTGGCGTATCATTGTTGATGAACAGTGGTTATGTAACAAAAGAAAATGTTTCATACCAAGCAAAAATGTTAGAAATCGCTGAACATCGTCGTGACTGCTTCTGCTTGTTCGATTCTCCAATGACAGAAACTGATTACGAAGATTTGATTGACTGGAGAAAAAATATTCAGGGCTTTAACTCATATCGTGGCGCAGTATCTGCACCTTGGGTTAAAACATATGATTCTGTTCAAGGTCGTGCAAACTTTGTAATGTGTCCATCAGCTTATGTTGCTAAAATCATGGGTAATGGTCAACCTTGGGTTGCTCCTGCTGGTTTAAATCGTGGTGTTCTTACATCAGCAACTGTTTCACCTACAGGTTTAACACAATACTATGACCAAACAAAAGGCGGTAACATTTACGCTGATAATCAAGTTAACTGCATTATCAAAGATCCAAGTTCTGGTTATGTAAACTGGGGTCAAAGAACATTACAAGCTAAACCTTCTGCATTAGACAGAATTAATGTAGCAAGAACAGTTATTTATATCGAAACTGTATTACGTGATGCAGCTAAATGGCACTTATTCGAAAACAATACAGCTTACGAACGTATGCAAATTACCTTACAATTCACAAGTTTCTTAAATTCAATTTTAAGTGCTGAAGGTATTCAAAAGTTCCAAGTTGTATGTAATGAAACAAATAATACTCCTTTAGTAATTGCCAACAATCAATTGGTAGTAGATATTTATTTGTGGCCAACATATACTGCAGAAGTTATCATTCTTAACACAACAGTTATGGGTGCAGACACTACAGTTACCGTTACAACTGCTTAATAAACAAAGCTTTAGTAATAAAAGGGATCTTAGAAATAAGGTCCCTTCTTTATTATATGAGTTCTATATACTATATGTAAAGCAAGGAATAGCTTAAAGGAGCAAACTAAATAATGGCAAAAACAAATACACCTTGGGTTGGTACATTAGCTGAATACGAAGCTTTAGAAATACATGATCCTAAAGTAACATATATTATTACAGATGACGTAGAAATTACAGATCTTATAAAAGACGGTGAAGTATCCGAAAAAACAACTTTTTCTTCACGTAAAATACTATCTTTACTTAAACAAGCTCTTCCTCCTATGCCTGATGATAAAGATAGATTATTACATGCAAATGGCGAAGGTTATGAATGGATATTAGCAGATAACTATAGAAAACACACTGATTTTTTAGCTTCACAAGCTTTTATTGGTGCAAAATCAATTAACTTAACTCTCTATGCTTCAGGAAGTGTATATGAAATGCCAGAATGTGGATATTTAGTGCTCAATAAATACGCTGAAGCAACAGGTGAAGTAATGTCTATTTGGAATAATACCAACGCTGTACTTTTAGATATAGCATATTCAAGTGTACCACATTCTATAGGTTGTTTAATTTGCCCAGTAAGTAAAGGTGATTTAATTAAAATACAATATGATTTTTCTGGCGAAACCAAAGCCTTTAAGTTTATTTATGCGAAAGGTTGTGAATAATGAGTCAATGGTTAGGATATAAAGATAGTGTAATTGTGGCAGTAGCAAATACACGTTATGAATTAGAAAATAGCCCATTAATAGTATTAGATAATATTGTTAAGACTGAAGACAAATATGTATTAATTAAAGGCAAATACGTATTAGAAACAAAATCACACAACGATAAAGCAATTGCAGCCAGACTTGCAGAATACCCATCAATAGAAGACCAGTTGGATATGATTTATTGGGATAGAGTTAACAATACCAACGTTTGGGAAAATACAATTACAAGAATCAAAAAACATTACCCTAAGGATTAAGTATGACTATTAGACAAGGTGATAAAATAGTAGCAGGTTCAGTAGTAAACCATGACTATTTGGAATTAGAAAATAAACCCGTAATCAACAATATTGTTTTACGTGGTAGTTTTACATTAGCAGATTTAGGAATACAACCAGCAGGTGATTATCTTAAGCGTGATGAATATTTATTTTATGTTAATACTTCTACAGAATCATTAGATACTTTATATAATAATCTTTTAACTGCACTTAACAAAAATTCTTTAGATATTAAACATTTTATACACACTGTAAAAAATGAATTAGAAGACTACGCTAAAAAAGAAGACTTGTATAAAGTGAAAGAAGATTGCTCTGATTATACTAATTTGCGCAATACACCGGATTTAAAAACCTTAGACCAATATGCAACTAAAGATCTTTTAAACGAATTCATAACAAGAGATGATTTCAATAAAGCTCTGTCTCAACTCGATTTATCAGAATATTGTAAAAAAGAAGAATTACCGAAATTACAGTCAACAACCGCCGAGTGTAATTATATAACCAAAGAACAACTAGACATAATGTTAAAGCGTTATGTATTAGAGAATGATTTTGAAGTACGCTTAGCCGATGAATTGAATAATATTTCATCTGAAGAAAACTATGTCGAATTAAATCAAAAAAATAAAAAAAGACAAGAACGTGATGATAAATTAAACGCTGTAATTTGGCGAATAGAACGTTATGAACAACAACTTAAATTAGGAATAGAAACCTTAGATACAGAAAAAACATATTATGGTTTATTGCAATATGTTCAGTATTTACGCGATATTCCTCAACAAGATGCTTTTCCAAATATAAACATTTTAACTTTTGAAGAATACTTAACAACTATCTAAGAGAAATAATCATGGCAATTAGAATTTTACACAGTGTTTTACCACCAGCCACTGACGATAAAAAAGGTGGTATTATAGTAGGTAACGATTTAGATGTAACGGCTGATGGAACTTTAACAATTGGTGGTGTTATTTCTGAAATATCTGGTAAAGGTGGATCTTGGTTATACACAGATGGTACTAAACTAGAATGGAAAGCTTTACCTGGAACCATTGCTGTTGATAGACTTAATACAGCCTTAGTCACAAGTACCTATTTAAAAGGAAGTCAAGGCGAGGCAATATTAAACAGTTTGGCTTCAAGTGGTACATATGTTGCATTTTCTAAATATAACTCTACAAATGGTAAATTTACTATAGCTGGCCATCAAAATAAAGTACAATTACATTATATGGCTAATACTACAATTGATGCGGGAACCAATGCTCCTACTAAAACTGTAACCTTCTTAGACGAATCTGGTAATTCTTCATTTCCAGGTACAATTACTGCGCCATTATTAAGTGGTACTGCTACAGCTGCTCGTTACGCTGATTTGGCAGAAAAATATATTGCTGATAAAAAATATCCAATTGGTACATTGGTTTGTTTTGGTGGTGAAAAAGAAATAACTGAAGCAACTAAAACTGTAAACGGTGTAGTTTCTGAAAAGCCGGGTTTTATTCTCAATTCTGAATCAAAAGGCTTACCTGTTGCTCTAGCTGGTAAAGTAAAAATTCGTACAATAGGTAAAGTAAATAAATTCGATAAACTAGTATTAAGTAATACACCCGGTGTAGCTCGTGCACGTAAATGGTATGACCTATTCAAAAAGACTATTGCAATAGCTCTAGAAACAAATGCCGCAGAAGCTCAAAAATTGGTCTGTGGTGTAACGAAATTTGTTTTGTAAGGGTTTCTTTAGTAATAAACAAAAAAGGCTCTATATGGCTAAAAAACAGGGCCTTTATCTATATATAAATTTACAGTATTATTTTTTACCTTGAATTAATTCATTAGTAACTTTATTTTGAATTTTTTCTGCTTTATCTTGTGTTTGATAGCATAAAATAATTTGAGTAAAAGTTTTATCGCCTTCTAAGCAATTATAATTATAATCTGTTTGAATGAAATTATTTGTTGAAATAACAGTAGTTTTTGTTGCACAACCACTTATACACGAAAAGGCAAATAAAAAAAGAACAGCTATTAATAAATATTTACAAAATGTTTTCATTGTGCATTCTTTCTTAAATATTTTAATAAATCAGCTGATGGTTTTGAATCACCACAAGAATCTTTTGGAATATTCTTTAACTTATCAGTATATTCTTTCTCTAGCTCTTTAATTTTTAAATCTTTTTGCTCAATAAAAGTTACTAATTTTTTATTATCTTGTTGTAAAGTAGCTATATTATCATTGGCTACACGTAAAGCATCTTTAGCTACTTTTAAATCATTACTAGCACTACGCCATAATCCAAAAAAGATAATCATGGCTAAAACTAAGCAGAAAAAGGTAATGATTAATGGTTTATTCATCTTTATTACTTTTATCGATTGCTTTACCTATTACTGTTTTTAATACATCGAAACAGAAATCAAGAAACGCTATGCCTGCAACACCAGATACACCTGCACAAGCCATAATCCAATTTTTATGGTCAAAATCCGGTGCAAATAATCCAATTATAATACCACAGAAACCTGAAATGAAAATATTCTTAAAAAAGCGTTTCCATTCAAATTCTTCTTCTTTTTTAGAAAGCTCTTTTGCTGTACCACCTAGCAATGCTAATATAAAACAAAGAAAAACTGTCAGCGTCTCTGGATATTTGGCGCCACTATCTTCCATTTAAACTTCTCCAAATTTTTATTTGTCATCATTTGTATTAAATTGACATAAATATCTCATGTGTTTAGCATATGCTACGATTACCCAATTACAGATTGCTGTAAATAACAACAATAATCCGACTGCAAAATACAACTCTTTTTCTTCAGCTGTTTTAGGGTAATTATGTACGCCAATTAAAAGAATATAATCTTTACCGTCTGTTTTCATATGGCGGTATTGAAATTCCAATTTAGTTCCAGGCACTAATTCGTGGGTAAAATGTCCTACCTTTCTTTCATTCATTTTTTGTTTAAAATTTTCTTGTTCAAAAGGTGGATCTACTTTATAAATAGAATATAAACAATTTTTAGTATGTCGTCTATCTGGTAGTAAGTTAAAGTTTTTATCTAAAAGGTATAAATTATTATCTTCAAATCTATCGATGATATCTAAATATGTATACAATGTATCTTTTTTCTGTATAAAATGCGCGAATTCACTTATAGTATCGCGCTCATCGATTTGTCTTTTTAGTAAAGATTCATCTATTCTTTCGAATAAATTTATAAAATACATGCATAAAACTGCTGATAATAATACTGGAATTAACCAAACCGCCCTTTTTATGTAACTTTTCGTACTTTCAAAATAGTTTGACATAATAAAAATTCCCTAAATTAGCCTATTATTATTGTAATAGAACTTGTTTAGGGAATGACTATGTGAAATATATAAATTATATTTACATGCTATTATTATAACTCAGTGTTTTCAGTGTTAGATTCTTCTCCACTAAATTCTTCTGGTACACTAGGTTGCTCTAATTCTGCGATTCTGTTTAGCAAATTATCAACAGTCATTTCTAGCTGAGTGATTCTATTTAATGCAAAACCCAAATTATTTTCTAATTGGCTTACACGTATTGCTTGATCACTAAGTAAATTAACTGTATTTTCTAAATTGCTAATTCTTGAATTGTGTTCGCGATAATTAGTAGATAAACCTTGAACGCTTTTACTATAACTATCAAAACTACTCTTTAACCAATTAATATCTCGTGTATTATCGCCAGATCTTAAACTCGCGGTATGCAATTTGTCATATACATCATCACGTAAGTCCAAGGTGTAACAATTTAAAGGTGAAGTTACATAATTTGATACAAATGGACTATAGAAGTGATAACCAAATAAGCATTGCCAGTTACCATCTAGGTTTCTAATAAATGCACCAACAACAGGCGCAGTTTCTTTACCTAATGTATGACTAACATCAATTATCATTACACGTACAAAAGACAATTCATCGAAATTAAATGCTTCTAAGAAAGCTTTTTTCATCATAACGCCATCCATACCGAGGACAGTTTCCATAAAATATGACGTTAATAATTCAAAGCAATACATACGAGATTTATTGTCATTATTGTATAAATCTACTAAACCATTCTCATATTGATACGGTAAAACAAAGCATAAACCATCTTCTGTCCAAGTAGTGTTTTCATCGATTGTATAAAAGCCTAATTCTTGAGAACGCGTAAATCCAGGTTGAACTAACTGAGAATCTTCACCATCAAAAATACTACTTAAATGATATTCACTAAAGGTATTCTTTTTAATATCTAATCTACCACCATCGACATCTAAAAATACCCCTAAGTTATTACTTGTTAATACAGCATCTTGTGAATTAACTGTAACGTGTGGAAAAGTAATATCATTTAAAGTAAGTGTCTTATTTGTTACTAAATTGTCTGTTCTGAAAACTGGTTTATCCTCAGTACCACTCTCTGTTGTAAAAGATCCAGAATCTTCATCCCAAATACTTTCTTCTTTAACACCACTTGGCTCTTCTGGTATATCAAAATTAACAGAAATCACATCTTCTTCTATTTTAATACCATAACCAGCCGTCAACGTATTTTGTTTTTCGAGGTGTAAGTCATCTAAATCAGAAATAACAGCTGAAGCTAATCCATCTACTTTGTCATTAATTACATCATTATTAGTAGCAACAACTTCTTTAACCGTATCGAGCTCATTTATCAATGTCATTACTTCGGCATTAGTTTTTATAATTTCACTCTTTACCGGTAACAAAGCATCATTAGTTAAGTAATCGCCTTTTACCTGAATATTTAAATCATCTAAAGTTTTATTACCAACCAATTCTACATTATTAATAGAAGGCTTATCTCCAAATTCATTATAAGAATTTGCTGTTTCAACATTAATTGTTAATTCTGCCGTTTTATCTACAATAGGAGCTTCTTTACCATTAACTTTAATTCGCTCAATTTTATTTTCTTGAGCGTTTAAATCAATAGTCTCTAAAGTTCGATTATCACTTGTATATACAGCAGAAGCTTTTGTTTTAGGAAACAAAAGATTACCATCAGGGTCTTTAATCTGTGTTATCTCTTCTCTCATAGAAATTCACCTTACTACGCAATTCTTATAACATTACTTACACTCATAATTACTGGAACTGAATTACCTTCAGATACAATGTTAAATCTATACTCACCAGCACTTTTAGCAGCACCCGTTATCTCACTATTCGCAAATGTAAATCCACTCGGTAAATTATTTATCTTAGCACCAGGAATGTCAACTTTTAATGTAATAAATTGATTAACTGCCAATTTTAATCTAATTTCATTTAAACTACCAGTTGCTTGTCCAACTGAACTATCTACGGTTACTAATTCTGTATTAGCGGTTTTATTTGGTCCTTTAAACGATACAACTTTTGGTGTTGCAATACCTTGTGTAGAAACAGTTTTATTGATAGGTGTGACATAAACATTATAATCATCTGTCGCATCTAATGCTTGCACACTTTTAGATCTAACTTGTTGGTATTTAGTTTCTTTTGAAATATTTTTAAGTTCAATTGTATAATTTGTATCCATATAAGGTTTATATAAATTAATAGTCGAATCAGCATTAACTATATCTGATTTACCACCTTGAAGTAACAAACCAGATTGATATAATTTATACCAATAATTTTCATCTTCATATTCGTCTATTAAAATCTCACCTTGTAGATTTTCATCATCATACATTGTAAACTCCAAAATATTAATTTATTCTTCAGTTAATATTTCTTCCAAGATAACATCATTAACAGCATCTTCAATTAATTCAATTTGACCATTTTGTGAAGTATAACCTTCCATCGATACTTCCCAATCAATTACCGAACCATAATCGGCAGTAATCGTATTCTGTTCAATTCCATTTATAACAACTATTGCATCACTTGGCGTCGGATTAATTGTATAAGTAAATTGCATTTTTTCTAATTTAACTTTTTTAATAATATTATTAGTCAATATATCCATGCCACTTTGTGAAATATAACCGTATCTATTAATTTCCCAATTTATTTCAGTATTCATTAAAGCATAAAGAGTATTTTGTTCAATTCCGTTTATAGTAACAGTTGCATCAGATGGAATTGCTCTAAGAATATAATTATAATATTGTAATTCAAGATTTACATCTATTGTCAAATCATCTGTTATAGTTACAGTATTCGTAATTGTTTGATAACCATCTTTTTTAACAGTATAAGTTAAATATTTTCCACAAGGATATTGTATATTATTCTGTTCGATTCCGTTTATAATAACTGTTGCATCAGATGGTGTTGGATTAATTGAAAACGTTTTATATTCTAATGATTTTATATAGCCTTTTGTAAACCATTCATATTTTGCTCTTGATACATCTGATGTTACTTCAAATTGATTTTCTGACTTAATTTCATAAGAAAATGACGGTAAAACATCTTCTTTCATTGTTGTTGTAATATTTGTATAAGTCATCAATGCTTGTTTTGATTTATAAAACTTTTGTGGATTATATTGAGGAACATTTGATATTGATACAGTATAATCAGTATCTGCATAATTGACAGGTAAATTGATTGTTTGTAATGGTGACCCAGAATAAATTTTTGTTCCTTGTTCAAGTAAACCCGATTGATATATTTTATACCAATTTATTCCATCATTATATTCTTTTACAATTACATCGTCAGTCATTATTCGTCGCCTATTGTTTCAAATGTTATATTTTTTACAAACAATCTATCAGAATTTGTATTAACTGACCCGTCTTTAGCATACATTAAGTTAATATAATAGGTTGTATTAGGTTCTAACGTTTTTGTATATGTTGAATATGATGAATTATTACCAGACGAAATCATTAAATATGAACCATATCCATCTGTTGTACCATCTCTAAATGTAGTTCTTGATGGTTGATATATTTTCGTTCCAACATATACAGCCCCATAATCACAGCCTGCTTCAGAACTCACATATGCCTGTAACGATAACGTCGTTGCTTCATTAGGAGTTGTAAATTTAATCCACGCATACGATGAACCATTATGAACAGTATAGGAACCTGAATTACTATATAAACTTGAACCACTGTTATAAAACGCAGAACTAGATGATGAACCAATACCGTTTGTGGATACTGTTGATGGTAATGTACTACCAGGATATACTACTTTAACTATATTATCTTCCATAACAATATCTAAAACAGTATCTTCTTCAATTATAAATATATTTGTATATGTTTTATAACCTTTACAAGTAATTTTAACACTTACTTCGTCACCTTGACCAAATGTGTGTTCTTTACCTTCAATATCATTTACTGTAACAATAGCATCTTCTTGTTCAACATTAATTGTTAAATGAACTTCCAACGGTAATGTAATATTTAGTTCGGTATCTTCCATTAAGTGAACATTTCCTATTTTTGTCGCATAACCTTCTAAAGAAATTTCATATTTAACATCTTCTGTTTCATAACCCTCATAGAATGTTTGTTCAGCATCATTTATTTTAACTATTGATTCAGATGGTGTAGGAATGATTGTTAAATTATATCTTGCTATTTGACCAGTTGTTGTTATTTCGTAAAATCCAATATCGGTTGTAGATACTTGAACATTTTTAGTGTCTAATATATTATAACCATAATCCTTTGTTTCAGTAGTCATATCAGTTGAATTAAAATGAGAATTAGCAGATTTTACCAATGAAATTCCATTACACAAAGCCTTTTTTGAAACCGATAAGAAAAAATTACTTGTATCATAGTTTTTTGCTATTTCTGTTTTATAAGAATTTGCATTTTTAGATACCACATTAATAGTTCTTGGGGTTTTTTCAAATCCCCAAGAAGTCTTTCCCCGTAAAGTTTTTAACTTTATGTCACCATAAGTATAGTATCCGTAAGATTCTGTCATTGGAATCCTTTATTAAATAATAGCATCAACGCCAACATTAATAGATGTATGTCCTTTAATTATAAATGGTATATTAATTGGACCTTCTGCACTCGTTGTTGTTTCTAATGTTTGTAAACCATTTGCTTGCCATACAACGTTACCAGTTAATGTTAATTTAATATTTGTCGCAGTGTATTCTTCATCTGCATTTTTTGCCCAAATTGTAATGTATGATGTAATGTCAGCATTATTATAGTTATAAATTGGTTTTTCAAATTCAAAATCAACCATTACAGCACCATTTAAATCTTGACAAATGATTCTATGATCATCTAAAATTGCATACAATTTATCTTCTTTTGTGTGTAAAAATGACCTTACAGTTTGTAATGAATCGTAAGAAGAAATCCAAGATTCTGAAATTGGGTCAAAGTTTAAAATATGATATGATGTAGCAGTTGCAACTAATATTCTGCTTCTATCTTCTTTTAAAAACATAAAATCTCTAAATGAACCGCCTAATGCTTCATAAAACGAAATAAATGTTGCCGAAGTTTTTTCTTCATTAATTCTAAACGTATATATTCCTCGTTCTGACACTGGATTTGAATAATCTCCTTTATAACAAACATGTAAATAATCAATACCATTAACATTTTGTGTAAATGATTCATAGCTATAACCATAATAATTTAAACACGTTGTTGTAAAGTACCAATTGTACGTAGAGGTGTAACCAGATTTATTTAAATTAGGATGAGGTAATTCAGTTATATTATATGCATTATCTTCAGGAAAAATCAATTCAATATCCGAAAAAGTAATATTTAATAAATCTTCTTTTGACTGACACATTCTATAAGCAACCATTTTGTACGATGATGTCAATGAATTAGGCTCAATAATATATTGATATAATTCATTATCGGTTTCCAAATAATGATTAGGATATGTCATTGGGCAATATATAGGACTTGAATATGCTGTGTTGAGAGTACTTGAACTATAACTTGTACCCGGATAAGCGATTGTATCATTAAAACCATTTGATGTCACAGGTACAACTGTACCTGGTGTTATGGTCGTTAATTTATTTTCGCTAAATGAATAATAATACGTATGTATATTATATCGTTGTTTCTCACCAGAAGAGTTATAGTTATCTCCTGTCCAACTATTATAAGATTTAATATATAATACCAAACCTTCATTTGGAACTTCATATAATACAGTTGGAACAGCATCATATAAGTTTATATGAAGATATCTGACCGATGAACTACTATAATGATAATATCCATAACCTCTATAAAGCATATTGTCTAATCTACACTGCGAAGTAGTAAATTGTTCTTTATTAATTTTAAATATTGCAACATTATGTGATTTAAGTAAAGTTGCTGCTGCAGAAGCAGAAGAAGAAACACTATTGTAATCGGCTTCACCGGCTGACACAATGGTATAGATATATTCATTGTCTTGCGTAGTATAATAAACATTATTTTCAATACCATTTATTATACTTAATGTATCTAATATTGTTATACTTTTATCTTCTTTTATTTTTAGTTTATATATTTTTGAAGTCGCATATTTTAGCGATGAATAGGAACTCCCACTTACCATATCATTAGAAGTAATCACATAAATAATACTACTATCTTTATTATCAACTATAACATTATTACTATAAGATTTATTAGTATAATTTTCTGATATTACAGTACTTGCACTGTCAGTCGCAGGTACACCAACCATATTCATTAACATCGGATTTAATGTTTTTCCTTGACAAATATTCTGTGTTGAATCAATATTGATTACATTAAATGGTATTGGAGAATTATTCTCTTTCAAATATGGAACAGAATTAATTAACATATATTCATTCAAATCCACCAATCTATTTGATGTTGAAGAAATTTTATCTGTTGAACTTGCAATTTGCATATTTTTAATCCTTTATTCTAATTTCATATCTACCGCTACCATTCAAGTATACCGGTATTCTTGTATATTCATCTGATGTTAAAATTAATTCTAACTCTTTAGAACTATTCATAAATGTAAAGTTACCTATTGCCTTTAACTTGATTTTAGACGTTATCAATTCTCCCATATAATTTAAAACTCTTAAATCAGCATAGGTTTCAACAACTTCGGTACCTATTTCATACTTTGGTAATTCAAAATGATAATCGATTGATAATGGTTGGTTGTATGTATATCTCACGACATTACCTATACCATCCATAATCCACAATCTTTCATCAATATCAAATCCAAATTGTTGACAAGTTGTATAAATTGTTGGTTTTTCAACCATTTGTTTTTCAAAACTATCCCAGTTAAATACTCTTATACCAGTTGATGTACCAATAAACAAAGTATTCCAATCATTTCTGGGGATAAGAGATAAACCGTTTAAAACTATGTTTTGTTTAGTTATTAAAGCATCTCCGTCGACTTCATATACAATAAGGTTAGAAAGTCGTGAATCATTTGAAGCACTATATGAATTTAATGTAACTACAACTAGATATTCTTTTCCATCTTTTTCAAATACATGTGTAAATCTTTTTACATGTCCAAAATAAGATGTTGAAGAAAGCGCACAATTAGAAGCATCTTCGTCAAAAGTTAATGCTGTCATAGTAACAGATTTACGTAAGTCAGTAAACGAGCATCTATACCAAGTATTGCTTCTCATATTTTTAATATAGAAATGTTCGTTTACTACATTTGATGGATACGAAGTTAAAACACCAGGACCAGAAGTACTAGTACTATAAAGAGTTGTTTCCAAACCAGAGCTTATTTCTATTTTACAGAAGTAATAATAATAAGTGCTTGCACCAAACATTTTTACAAAATAAATGTATCCATCTTTAATATCTAATAAAGAAATAATACCGTCTGAGCAAGAATAAGTATTGGCAGATTTAAGAACATCGCCATCTTTTGCATATCTATAAATATAAGATGATGTACCGCTTGTTGTATCTATATTACTATAATATACAAAAATACTAGATGCATCTTGATAAAGAATTTGTCCACAACCTCTTGCTTTTGTCATCGAGTATGGTTGAGTTAATTCACTGTATTCGAATCCGTTTGCATCTACACATCTTCTTGCTAAATAAATAGCAGGTCCTTCAGTTGCGTCTGTTCTATGTGAAGTATTTAAAATCCAATATTTGTTAGGATCATCATAATCTCTAGCAGCGTTTAACCAAGAAAAATCTTCGACTGGCACACCAACCACTAGACTATTACCAGCAACTTCTTTTAAAAGCATACCAGAATCTTTATTATTAGCCAATGTATAGCGTAAACCAAGTGGTGCTAAAGCAGTTTTGGTATAATTGAGGCCATTAATAATAGTATTCCAAGGTGTATCTATTATTTTAGCAACATTATAATTAAATATTGTAGAAGTAAGTGCCATTTATATACCTTTTAATAACTATAACCGATTAAACTTAATTCAGCTTTAATATTTCCTTTACCTTTAATCTTAATATATTTTAAAGGCGGTAACTGATATACTTGTGTACTTAAAGGTAAAATTTGAAGCGTATCAAGCATAGTGGTATTATTATAAATAAGAACTTCTGCAGTATTTGGATCGATTTCGCCTTCTTCTAAATCTGGAGTAAGAGAAGCGTTATTTGTTACGATTAAATACGCGTTTATAAGAGCTTTATAACTTTCTTCATTACAAATACTATTAACGTCATAAACCTCTGTCATTTCATCATAAGTATTTGTAATTTCTTTATCTATCTGTACAGGATTAATTGGAACTATATTACCATTCCAACGCAATACACCACTGGCATCACATGTAAAATTATCTAAGAGCGTTTTATTTGCATGGGTATGTTCACTTGTTTTTGCGGCAAATACACTGTCTGCTTCGTTTTTGGTATAATAATTAGATAAATCGGTTGGAGCTAATGTACTTCCATCATCTGGATTAGGTGTATTATCAGAACCACCGCCTGTACTAGAAATAATTATATCATTACCGTTTTTAACAATACTAATATTGACACCAGCATAAATATTATCTACTGTTAATTTTTCATCTAATTTAGTATCAATATTTTCTTCTAAAGCTGTGATCTCATTTTTTGTTGTAAAATTTTCGGTAAGATGTGCTGAAGAATAGGTAGTTGTTTTAGATGTTATTTCATCATTTACAATTTGTGACGGATCAATATCTGCTGGTGTATTATTTACTCTTTTTACACAGAAGTAAAGATACATCTGTGTTGCACGTTGTTGTACCGGAGCTCCGTCTTGGTATGTCGATGATGATAAGGAAGCATCAAGTTTTATTGAACTTGTTGTAGTAGTAGAGCCACCACCAACGCCAGCTAACCCTGAGAAAGTGTCATTATTATCAATGTATATAGCACCTTCTGATGAATAAAAAACTGTATTACCATTTCCATTCGCTAACGATTTAGACATTATTCTAGAGGTAATATTCGGCAAGCTCTCCGCAACGTATCCGCCGGCATTATCGCGTAAACCAACAAAATTCCACTGTGTGCGCGGTAATTTGAATTTTTGAGTATCTGGATCTAAAATATAAAACCATGCTATCCCAGAGTCATTAAAACGAGTTTGAATAGCTGTTTCTTGGTCTTGTAAACAAATATTATAACCTTTTGCTGATTTTTTATAGGTAATATCCCCGTCGGTTAAAACTTCACTAGTCGAATTAAATTCAGAAACTAATTCGTTATATGCGTCAATATATACTGCACTATCTAACCATTCAAATAAATCAGCACGTACCCAATACTCTGAATCTAAAATGTGATCTACAAATTTAGAATCAAACAAATCCCAACCAAGACCATCTCTACCGGTACCAGTACCTCCACCCGATGCACTAATTACGCCTTCTTCAGAAATATAAATGTTATCACCAGCAACCAACTTATCTTGTTTTGTATCAAGAGCGGTTTTAATTGCTTTTTGTGATGGAATATAATAGTCTGAATTGCTTGATAATGTAGGATCTGTATCTAGGTTAAAATATTTTGTAGCCATGTGTCCATATCACTTAAAATTCTTTACTTTGTGCATATTAACTAGAACCAAATTAAGCATCTTTTAGCCATACTTCAAAAAATAAATATTAAAAAAGGAAGACCCATAATAAGATCTTCCTTTCAATTTACTTATAATTTACAGATTAGCTTACAACTAAACGCATATCTGGGTCAACATATACGCAACCAGATGAATGATACCAATTATATGAAAATTTAACTTCAATTGGTTCAATCATTTCTACATTAATTGGAATGACTATTTTTTTAGCTACAGCTTCAGGATCTGTCCACACTGAAGTATCATCATACCAATCAATTACCGAAGTTATAGGTAAGTATTTAATTTCACCTAAACTGTTTTTAGTTGGCAAATAAACAATAGGATTAAATGCTAATTTACCTGCAGCTTCTTGGTCTTTTACAAAATCCTTATACGCAAAATAAATAACTAACTCTTGCATACCTAATTTTGTAGGAGTTACTGTAAAACCTTTATATGGGTTTGGACAAACGACGATACGTTTACCTTCAGAAAGAGTATTGTTTGATAAACGTAAAGATGCTCCAGAATCACTACCATTTCTAGTCACTGACCAAGATTGAGCAAGTGTATTTCTATTTCTAGCAACAAACTTACCTTCTGCACCGGCATTTGCACAAATAGCAATACTGTTTACATAATCAACATTAGTCTCTTTATCGCAAACGCAATCAAATACTTCTTCTTGGTTACAGTTGTCAATATAAATGGCATTAGAATAACCGTTATATAACCCACTAACGACAGGCTCAGTGTTTGTTTTATTTTCAATCACTTTTAAATTTTTAATACGAACTGTAGACTGTTCTCCTATTACAACCGCTGGAACATCTAATTTGTCAAACACAAGCTCATTTACTTGTACATGAGTACTGGTATGAGTATGTAATCTTGCTTCTAATCTATCAATATTAGCAACAATATTTCGTAAATATACATTACCAGCTAATTTTGAGCTAACAAAAAGATTTTCTATTCTTGCAATAGCTGCATAACTAGTTAAATAAGCATTACCATATGCTACTGTACCACCATTGTTTTGATGCCAATAACCATTTAATACAACTGTACTATGTGTTGTACCATTGGTGTTTGTTATAAAACATTCATCTAATACATCGTGTAATTTAACAGATATGTTTTTAAAAATAGTTGGTTGTGGGGAACCTAATGCATCTCCCATGAAATGTGCGTTTAAGAAATTACCTTCTGCTAATTTTGCATTGCCAATTGTACAATCAACATCAAAGTTTGTCAGACTTAATTCTTTACCGTAGCCTTCGTGGGTATCATCATTTATATAACCTAAAATGAGTCCTCCGTATATATAACCACTTTCTAAAGCATTCGATACAGGAGCATTTGTAAACTTTTTAACACGAATTTTTGTATTATCGATATTTATGATACCATATCTTCTGTAACCATATGTATACATCAATGGTGTCAAACGGTTTGTTAATAATATTAAATTACATTCGGTATTGCGATATGTGCCACTAAAAAGTACATCTCTAAATACAAAGGCTGGAGTAGGTGAAAAACACTTTATATTTACTTTATTATTATTCATATATACTGTATTAATGGCTTGTACAGAAAAAGCTTTACCATATTGAGTAGTTGTTCCATGATAACTATCGTTTGCATTTGTATGGTAGTTAATTATACAATCTTCACATACGAAACTATTGGCGGCTAAAACAGTAACATAACAACCACCGAACTGATCATATTTATTAGCACCACTATCTAAATTGATATCTGTATCAGTATGCTCTGCTAAAAATGCATCTGAATCAATATCATATCCTAAAACACCAAATTTACAACCATAAAAACCAAAATTCGTTAATTTAGTTGTAATATTGTTATTACCGAACATTCCTGATAATACTTCTCTATAACTACCACCGGAACTATAATTTGTTTTTTCGAGTCTATAACAATATGTGTTTATTACAGTTAAAAATTCTAACTTAGCACTATTAATAACATTGTTATCAGCGGTATTATTGTATTTATTACCATAATGTGGAAATTTAATATTTGCATAATCGGCTTCGTCATTTTTCCAAGCTGTATTAATTTCTTCAACTTGTATCAAATCTTGAATCCATTGTTTATCAGTGGCTTTAGGCATACCCAAAATCATGACATTAACTAACGAATTATCATTTTGCCAATTAATATTACAATGCTGATTAGCAGCATCGGTAGTACGTCTAATTACATAGCAAGTATTATTTTCTAATTTAGCTGGAAAATCTTTAAGTGCACTAGCAGCAGTAAGGCCATCCCCAGCTGTTTCGATTGTAGGGTCAATACATACTACTTTGTATTCTACGTTTTTGTATGAAAGTGTATACATATGTTTATCCTATCTGTTAAAATTAAAAGATAATAGGCGAAGTTTCAATATCAAATTTAATATCAACGACTAAAGTGGAAGGCTCAGTAACAAACAAATTACCGGTTGTATAGCCGTTTCCATATGCTCTTAAATTAGAAAGCTCTTCGGTACTTTGATTTGCATCAATTGGCCAAATATCCCATACTTTTGATATACCAAGATGTTTTAATCCACTTGTAATAAAACCATATGCTACAGGTAAACAACGAACAGCTTTGGTATTATATTCTATATTCAATAGCATATTCAAGTCTTTTTTAAAGACCGGAAAAAATCGTGGAGGAAGTTTTACTTTAATTTTATCGCCTAGTTTACTATATACTGCTTTTTTACCACGATTAAGTAAATCAACAGCTGCTGTACCGACAGTAATAATATATTGTGAAGCAGCGACTAGCATAGTTTATTCCTTAAAAAATAGGGCAAAATATAGCGAAATATACTTTGCCCTTTACTTTTATTTATATTAGCCTACTAATACTACTTTATATGTTCCAGCAGTAACATTGCTAGAAGTATTCATTTTGATAGTAACAGTATTTTCAGTTGTAATAACGTCTGTAATAACTTCTTCATTAGTAGCAACTTCTTTAACAGTTACAACGACATCTTCACCAAATGTATGTTCAACTGTCCACGTAGCAACGCCACCAGCTGGAGTTAATTCATCGTTTAAAGCTACAACTTTGTGAACAGCACCGCCAGAAACAGCAGCAACTTCTTCTTTAGTAGCATAAGTTTGTTCAGCATCAGTTTTAGCTAAATATGTATTAGCAGCATCTGTCTTATTTAAATATGTTTCAGCAATTTGTTCAGCTGTAAGATAAGGTGTTAAATCGATATCACCACCTAAATCATCCCAGTGACCAGGCTCACTATCTGTAGCAGCAACCCAAGCATAATTTTCACCAGTTGCTTTTACATTATATACATCACCTTCAACGTTACCTTCAGTTGGTAAATCAGCAACTGCTTCTACTGAACCTTTGAATTTATAAACAGAAGAAACTTTAGCGTCAACTTCTTCTTTAGTATAAGCATCGGTGATACCATAACCAGCTAATGTATCAGCCTTATCAGCTTTGTTATCTAAAGCGGCTTGTGTAGCATCAGAAATTGGTTTATCTTTATCGGCTGTATTATCAACGTTTTCTAAACCAACAGAAACTTTATCTAATACAACAACACCTGTTTGACCATTAACAGAAACAACAGCTGAACTTGCACTCAATACGCCATTTTCATCGATAGACAAGTTAGCACCAACTTTGATACCACCAAGTGTATCAGCAGATGCAACAGGCAATGTATAGTTATATGTACCAGCGATAGTTACTGTACCATCTTCATTTTCAGTTAATGAAATATTATCGCCAGCTACTAATTTATTTTGTTTTTGATCTAATAATTCGTAAACGTCAATTGCTTCGCCGTCTTTTTGAATGTAGTATAAAGTATTTTCATCTTTTACATCCAAAGCATCGTATTGTTCTTTTGAACCAACCCACAATTTAATCATTGTAGAGCCAGTGTTAGAATCTTGGATAGCAGTTACAACAACATTACCAGTTTCACCATTAACAGAAGCAACAGCGTCTGCCCATGTAGCAGTGGTACCATCAGTTGTTAAGAATTTGCCACCCATACCATCTTGAGCTGGTAAAGAATCTTTTTCAGCAATCTTATCGTCAACTTCTTGTTTTGTATAAGTATCTTCGATTACACCGTTGATTAATCCTTCGAGCTCAGTATCTTTGTTATTCAAAGCTTCTTGATCTTGACGATATTGCTCACTATTTACATAATCTAAATTATCAACAGTAACTTTGTAGTCATTAAATTCTTGTTGAAGACCTTCGAAGTCTGATTGATTTGTTTTACCATCGATGGCAGTTTGAAGTTCTTGAACTTTTCCTTCATAAGTAGCAGCGTCTACTTTGCCATTTAAAGCTTCTTGCATTTCTGCGAGAGTAGCATAGTGAGTCCATGCACCATTCTCGTAGAAACTAAATTTGTTTTCTGCTGTATCATAATAAGCTTGACCATTTTTTGCATTTTCCGGTGCGATTGCAAGATTTTGCAAGACGGCATTTTGCAATTCATTCTTATTAAGATCTATAGCAACTAAAAACTTTTTAGCCATTATTTATCATCTCCATTTGTTAATTTAAGTATACTTTTCCTGCGAATGGAGATGAAAACTTAACAACGATATTATTCTTATCGATGTATTGTACATCTCCCATTACGGTTGTTCCTGCCGAATCAACCACCGTTACACTAGGATATCTATCTAAATTATGACCAATGTCCCAGCGAGTGTTTGCTTCAGCTTGAGTAAATACATACGTGGTAATTTTAACTTCAGATGAATCAGAATTTCCACCAAAAGTTGTCCAATACTCGTTTGTAATTCCTCCTCTTAAAACATAGCACGTGTTAGTTTCTTCGACATAAACAGCCATGCCTATTTTACGGCGTGGGATAGAAATTGCATCTCGAGCAGCAATATTTTCTACTTCACGCCAACCACCTTTTCCATATTCTGAATAATGTGTTGGAAAAAGATCTTCTGTTGTAAATGGCACAATGCCTGAAGGTAAATTAATTCCAGTTAAATTTGCCATTTGTTATAAAACCTCTACTGAAATACTTGCACCAGTTTGAATATTTGCACTTCGATATATTACATAAGCCGAGGTATATCCATTTTTACTTGTAACATTTACGTTATTTGTAACTAAATCACTATATACAAATCCATTTGCTTTAAATGATATCCCTGATACAAAAGATGCAGGTAAAACAAAATAAAAATACTTACCACCACTACAATTAAATACTCGCGATTGTTTACGAGAACTTGCTAACGCAGATGAAAAATTAACAATCGTATCATTATCAAGTACCTCTAATTCAGAAGAACCCCAATAAATTCTATATTGGAATGAAATTGAAGTGCTTGCACTAGCAGTTTTTTTACCATCACCAACAGTTATTGTATATGTACGATTAGAAGTAATATTTGCATTTGTTACAGCGTATTTTCTTAATGTTGGATCGAGTGTACCAATACCCTGATTAATTGATTGTATAGTTATATCTTTATTAGTAGTCCAGCTTAAATTTACAGTATTTACTACCGTACCCATTTCTTGTGTTGAACCACCAGATAATTTAACTGTAGGAGCTTCATATAACACTTCTTCTACTTTAGCGGCGAGATTATCTAATTTATATTTATCTGCAGCTGACATTAAACCATCTGTCTCTTGCGTAACTAAAGGGATAGGATCTGTATATGGAATCAAATACGTTCCATCTCTATCTTTTAAAATTACTTTATGTCTAGGTGTAAAGTCTTTTGTCATTACATTAACGATTCTTCTTCGATTTCACCATCTAAAATTTCATAAGTAATACAAGTATTTAAAATTGTATCAAGATTACTTAAATTTTGAGCTACTGTATTTTCAGCTGTGATGTAATTGCCTTCTTGCATTTTACCGATTAAATTATCTTTAAGATAAGGCATATCAATCGAAATTAATGCATCAGGAGTAATAACAATACCTTCACCTGCTGTATAATTCGTAATTAAATCATCTACCAGAATATAAATATGACTATTATCAGTATTGGCTAAAATCAAATCAATATATTTTTGACCCGGTACCCAACCTGCAACTGGCTGATCTGGTTCAAGAACTTCTTGTACAGAGCCGGATTTAACAACCATATCAGAAGGAATGTTGATAATATCACCAACTGGTTCGTTACCTTTCATTAATTGGTAACTAGCAGAATATCCTTCTTCGGCAGTTTCTGATTTTTTAATTGTATACTCGGCGCCTTCGTTTATTTCAATATTTACGCGTTTATCTACAATTTTTTGTTCGATGCCATTAACTAAAATCTTTTCTAGTTTATTGACTTGAGCACCTGCTTCTACTGCACCTAAATCTTCGCCTTTGTCATTATAAACAATGGAAGCTTTTGTTCTAGGATAAAGATAATTACCTCTAAGGTCTTTAATCTGAATTTTCTTTTCTGCCATTTAAATATCCTCTAAAAATCAATAGCTTCATCAACACCGACAATCATGAAGCCGGCAGATGTAACCAATTTAACCATACGATCCAACCTTTGTTCTAACGCTGCAATTTTATCTTCATATTCATTGCATTTTGCTTCATATTCAACCCTAGTAACATAACCAACACCAGGATTAATTGGAATATAGCCGGATTCGTCATAGCCAGAATCATCGTAATTAGATTCATCATAACCCGATTCATCATAATCCGGAGTAATTTCAGATTCTTCTTTATCACTTAAATCAACTGAAATAACGTTACCTGTAATACGAATACCATAACCTGGAATTAATCTATCTTGTTTTTCAGATTCCAAATAACTTATTGCTTGTGTAACATATCCTACATTACGTGAAATACTAGTTACGCTGTTATTTAATAATTCTTCAGCCTCTAAAGCACGTTCGGTTTCAGCTTTTAATTCATTGGCACTTACGTATTCACCTTTTTGTTGAATACCTAAATCATCGAGAGTTAATGCGCCTTTTAATTCTGTACCGTTAACGTAAGGTTTATCAATTAAATCGTCATAAGAATCGATATTATTAACAACTGATATTACATCGTTTTCTAAGATAATACCGTTACCTGCTTTTAATGTAGCTTGTAAGCCCAAATCTTCAGAAGTTTTATTTCCTTCTAAAACAACATTATTTATAGAAGGCTTATCGGTAAGGTCAGTATAAAGATAATTTGCTGAGATTACGTTTTCTTTAATTGAAATGTGTTCGCCAGCAATCAAAGTATCTTGTTTTTTAGATAAACCACTATTTAACTCATCTTTAGAAGCTTTTATTTCATCTAAATTTGCTAATAATGCATTATTACGGTCTACATCTGCGTTATATCTTTCAATATTAACGAAATGTGTATCTACCCAAAGTTTAGTATATGCATCATTAATACCATATCCGTGTAAAGTAGTAGCCTTATCAGCTTTAGTATTTAATAATTCATCGGTTTCGGTTTTGGTATATGCGTCTAAGATACCGTATTCTTCTAAACTACTGCCTTTATCAGCCTTAGTGTTCAAATCGGTATTAGTAGCATAATCACCGGCAGGCTGTATTCCTAATTCATCTAAAGATTTATTACCTACTAATTCAACATCATTAATTAAAGGTTTACCCGTTAAAAATTCATAAGGAGTAACAATATTTGCAGCCGAAATTGTATTACCTTCAATTACAATGTTCTCACCTGCTTCTAAAATATCTTGTTTTGTATCAATTTTCTCATTTAAAGAATCTAATACAAACAATGTTGCTTTAGAAATAGGTTTGTCTAAGTCTGAAGTATTATCTACATTTTCTAATTGTAAATCATCTTTTGTTAATAATACGTTACCATTTTCGTCAGGTCCAACATTATTAACAGTAACAATAGCAGATGTGGCTGAAATTACATCATTTTCAATAGTGATATTATTTCCAGCTGTTAATTTATTTTGTTTTGTTTCTAAGCCTATTTCTAAATTAGCAACTCTAACTACAGCCGAATCTAAGTTAGTAGTTAATAAATGTTCAGCTTTAATTGCACGATTTTGTTCAGCAGTAATAGCAGCATTTAATTCAGAAGTTGTTATATAATCAGTTAAATCTAATGCAGTATTACCGATTAATTCCCAAGTATTATTAACCCACATATACTCTTCATATATGTTTTTATCAGCAGAAATTTTACTTGGTATGAAATATAATACTTTAGTTTTACCAACTTCAGGTAAATCTTCTAAAACCTCTACATTTAAAACTGCTAAATCGGCAATCATACCTTTTAATTTAGTAAGGTCTGTGTCAATTTTAGCAGATGAATACGTAGATGAATATGAAGACTCAAAATCGTTAATAACAGCAGAATTATTTAAAGGTATCCATTCGCCATTTGATCTTACATATTCTTTATTATCTTTTGGAGCGTCTGGAATACCAACATCTAAGAAATGAAATACGGTTTGATTGCCATTTTCATCAATACCATATAAAGTATTTGGTACATTTTGCTTTTCTAATTTATCATCTAAAGCAACAGATAAGGCAGCATTATCAGAAGGTTCGCCTTTTAAATTTGCAAATGAAATTTCTTTATCTGCAACCGGTGCATAAATAATAACACCATCAAATAAAGCTTCTGTAGGATCAACGAAAGTAACTAAAACTTGATGTCCACTTGCAAAAATTACAATGTCATTTTCTTTTAATGAAGCAGGTGGAGTTACGGCTAATGCTTGTAAACCATTTAAGTTTTTGAGCTCATCGCCAATTGCTAAATCGTCCGGTAATTCTTGTTGACTAGTAAATCTATCTGGTACAGCAACACCAGGTACAGAAATTTTACGTACCGGACCATCTCCAGAAATAACAACATTAACACCTGCAATTAAAGTATCAATTTTCTCATCAAATACGCCTTGTGTGAAAACAGGATACTCTTGAGCACTTGGAATTGAGCCTTTGCCCGCACGAATTTCAGCATATGTATGATTACCATCACCTAGTACATAATATAGACCAGTTTTTCCATGCTTTTCAAAATCATCATCATTGTAAAATGCATATGCTTGGGTATCTAGCGGTATTACTCTATTGTAATAAAGTCCGCCTTTTTCGTATTCTGACACATCTCGAATAAAACGATGTATCACTTTATTTTGAATAGCCGCCATAATTTACATAACCTATTTAGATCTAAATTTTATTATCTTATTTAGTTAGAACTTTGATAACTAAATAATTACAAAGTTACAATACTATCAAATATCTGCATTTGTCGCGATTTGAAATACTACCGAACCTGTACAATAGAATAGCTTACCTGTCTTTTTATTATATGATAATCTACCTGCTCCTAATGTCGTAGCTGGAATTACACCATTCATTTTTACCCAGGTGCTAGTTTTTGAATCAAACTGTAAAACACTATTAGAAGTCAAATCATAGATATAACCATCTGGATCAGTAACACTTATATTCTCGTACATAGAGTAAGGTTGAGATAAAGTACTGTATCCCCAAGAAGATGCACCTTTAAAGTTATTTAATACAGGATATTGACTTGACAATGCATCTAAATCAATAGTCATTCTAGTATTTTCATCAATTGTACTACTGTTAAATTGTGAACAAGCCGCTGTGAATACATTATCATTTCTTGTCATATGAATAACAGTACCTGTACCAATTAAACTTGTTCCCCAGTTTGTTGTTGCATCACTAGATGGTATTATTATAGTCGAAGTTTTATCAGCCAATAAAATCTGGTTATAAGCAGTTGATCCCATATCATAAGTACAATGGTCTACTTTACAAATCCACTTATAGGTACCTGAATTATTCCAAGGTGAACGAATAAACGATAAAGTATGTTGCTTACCATTAGCATCTGTAGCAAAAGCAGCTACCATACCAATTTGGTCATCATCTTCCCCAGTTGAATACAATCTTACTTTTATATCATATGATGAATAAGATTTTGGACTAACAAAACCACAATAAGACTCAGTATTTAACGGTTGAACCACAGTATTAATATCTGCATCATATGTCCAAGCAGACAATTCTTCTGGCTTAGCATCATCTACACCATTCAAATGTGAAAACTTTAACCAATTATTAAAGACTTCTTCAAAAGATGGTGCACTATTTTTACATGTTTCTAAATCAGCAGCGGTAGCAACAACAAAACCTTCATTCATTAAAGGTTGTGAGAAAACGTTAGTACCATTATGATATAAAAGCTCGCCATTATTACCGTTTATAATGTCTTGCTTAGCATCTGTTAATGTTTTAATACCTTTTGAATATACAGGATTTGTAGAGTCCGCAGTAGGAACTTCATCAAAAGTTAAAGTATCTTGTTTATTAGCTATTTCATCTCTGGTAGCATAAACAATTGAAGCTTCATCTACAGTTAAAAACTCTTCTGGAATTTCTGTTAAATATCCACTATCATTTATTAATTCTGAAGTTTTTGTAGGAATATCACTTGATAAAGCATAGTCACCAGCATCTTGTTTTTTAGCTAACTCAGCGTCTACATATGAAATATCAGCCTTTTCACTAATATCTTGATGTTGAGTTAAATAACCTGCATCATTTTGTAATTCAGATACCTTAGTTGGCAATTCAGTTTTTAAAGCATATGGAGACAAATCAATATTTTCACCAAGTTTATCCCAAGCACTTCCTGTCCAACCATAATTTGCGCCAGTATCTAATACATTATATACATCACCAACAGTTAAATCTTTATTAGGTAAATCGTTATAAGTATCAACATTACCTTTAAATCTATATATCGCAGTCAACTTATTATCAACTTCGGCTTTAGTATAAGCATCTTGAATGTCATAGCCGGCTAAAGTATTGGCTTTATTTGCTTTTTTATCTAATGCTTGTTGTGTTGCAGTCGATATAGGCTTATTAATATCAGAAGTATTATTGACATTTTCTAATCCTAGTTGTGCTTTAGTTACAGAATGCGGATTATCTACGTCATTAATATGTGCATTTAAGTCTGCTTCTAATTCAATTTCAACATCTTTAGCTCTAGCTATTTCGTTATTTAAATCAGTTGTAAGTGTTGAAATGCTTTGTCCTAATTCACTTTCTTTGTTTATAGCACGATTTATTTCATTAGTGAGATTAGTAGATAATTCATTTTCTTTTTCTTTAGCACGAGTAATCTCATTATTTAAATTATTAGTAATTTCAGCTTCAGCACCTTGAGCACGATTAATTTCTTGATCTAAATTTGTTTCGATAGTATTTTCTTTTGTAGTAGCTCTCGTTGTTTCGGCACTTAAGCTTGTGTTTAATTCATTTTCTGCGGTTTGTGCGCGTTTAACCTCTGCTACTAATGCTTTTTCAATTTCATCCTCACGTAAAGCAGCACGGGCAGTTTCATCAGTAATTACATCAGAAATAGCTTTTTCTGCACCAGTAGCACGAGAAGTTTCAACTGTAACTAAATTAGTTAAATCTTCACGAGTATTAGCAAATTCATTTTCAACATAAGTTTGTTCAGCTTTTGCATTTATACTATTTACATCTTTTGCTGAAAAAACAGGATATTCTTTAGCACTCTGTTTACTACCTTTACCATCACGTATTTCTGTATAGGTGTGTTTATCATCACCGAGTACGTAATATAAACCGGCTTTTGCACTACCTTCTGGATAAATAGCATAGGCTTGTGCATCAGCTGGAATTATTTGATTATAAAATTCACCGCCTTTTTCATACTCAGATATTTCTTTAATAAAACGATGAATTACTCTATCTTCTGTCAATTCCATAGTATTTTAATCCTGTTTTACATCAAGTTGTTCATTAATGCTGTAATGAGCATTCATTTTTTCTTCAAAGCCTTTAGTGGCTGTAATATTTTCTTGTATCATTGTATATGGTTCTGAAATAGCTTCTCCAAATGGTAACCAATTCTTTGGATTACTATAACTAGCATCTGTTACGTCTGGACCAATGTATGTATATAATACCCAGTTACGAGTTGTTTTTTCAGCCCAGGTGACATATTGACCACGTACCCTTTCACACTCATAACTTTTTTCAGTAAAATATTCCACAGCACTCGTTAAATTAGGAAATACACGAGGGCCATCGGTAGGATTTTCGAATTTTATTGATCCATTATAAAACCATTCGGGGTGATAGCCATGTGAATGCTGTTCACCACCAAAAACTCTGTTTAATCGTAATGAATTTATTTGAAATATTCTCTCTGTCATAGTGATTAGAACTTTCTTGTTCTATTTATAAAAAGCTACTTAAAATATTAAAAGGATATAATAAAGTGGGATTTTGTTTAAAGCCTAATACAGTTTATATGACCATTCCTACTCCACTCGGGGTAACTGTTTTTCAACCAATGGGCGGAGACATACAACTATTTGGTACCAATGTAACAAGATATTCGAATAAAGATGGTAATAAACGTATAATCGTACCAGACTTTGATGAATTAATTTTAATATGGGATGACTGGATGCAGGATAAAACTGTAAATCCCATGAATACTTTGACAACATTTATTGGCTTCAAAAGTAAAAATCCAGATGCCGTTGTTTGGGTAAATAATGGTATAGAAGTAAAAGTTACTCCACCTTTTGATATTAATTCAGGACAATAAAAAAGAGTAGCTAGGTAAAGGAGGGGAAACCTTGGCTACTCTCTGTCATGCGTTATAAATTCAGCACTGACGATAAATAGAACAATACATTATTTAATCTTACGCCATTTCTGAAATTGTACTGTAATATCGTCGTTTTCTTCAGGTAGGTCTTCTTCTTTATATTCAAATGGAACCCTAACCCAATCTTCTGATAAATATTTATGTAAATCACTTGGAAATCTTACATAATTATCCGGTGCTTCTTTAATCTGTTCCCATAATTTTGGCGAAATAACACGCGTAATATATAAAGTATTTACAAGATTATTTTCAAGTGCGTATTTATAAATAGCCGCACCACCGCAAATAAATACTTTTTCAAAATTATTACAATAATCTAAAGCACAATCGAAATTGTTTATTATAACATAACCTCCACGACAAGGTGTATTTATATCGCCATACCCAAAATTAGCTGATATAAGATCTGGTTTAGTATTATCTAAAACAACATTTAATCTATCTGGTAAAGGATATTTAGGTAAACCGTAAAAAGTAGTTGCTCCAAACAAGCACGGATAACCTTTTGTAACCTTTTTAAAATGATAAAAGTCTTGTTTTGAATGCCAAGGCATCTTATCTTTTATTCCAATTACATCATTTGGACCAACCGCAAATATAGCTGCGATTTCTTTTGTCATTAAAGTTCCCCTCTTTTTTTGAGAATAAGTGTTTTATAGCTCTCATCTAGTGTTTTTGGCTTTTTGTATTTTATTATCTTTTTATTTTTATACTCAGCCACTTGAGCTGTTACGCGTACATTACTAATATTGTAACGAGCTTTATACGTAGCAGACAATGATTTTATAAACGCTAATATTTTATTTGATGTTAACCCAGCTTTATACAAGAAGATTTTACCTAACATAATCGTTTTCTTATCAAAGCCTACTGGATCTTGTTTTTCATAAAATTCCTTTATTTTTGGATAATATTTTATTGCATCTGGATATTGTTTACAAATAGACAAAGCTTTATCCAAAATTTTATTTATATTGGCCAAATCGACCAAATAATTTACATCATGGTCTTCATCTGGAATCACATCGGCTAAGGTTTTTTCATTATCTCCAACTTCGAGCTTTGTATCTAATGAAACTTTAAATAGAGAATCTTCCATGTTTTGAGTAGCTAAAAATGCTTGGTGCTTACGTTCACCGGTAATACTCATGCGACAAATATAAATAAATTCTTTATATTGCATTGGCGTAAACACAACACTAGATTCTTTCTTTAATCTATCTGGATAAAACCAACGAGTACGATAAAAATCACATATTTTACAATATTTAGCCCAAAATTCAGAAGTCCAATCTTCATTATCACCAGAAGAGTTTGCCATTCTAAAACCATTATATTCAATATAACCTTTTAAATATTTGGCAATGGATTCAACAACTCTATCGAATCTTTCAACAGTCTCATTAGCATAAGGTTGATTATTAACAAGATACTTAATTTGATCGTCAACTGTTTCAAATTCTTTCATCTTTTCTATATATACTTCGAGTTCTTCCTTTTGTAAACAGGTATATATCAAAAGATTTTCGTCATTTTTACAAGCATTTAAAAAAGCTTGATAATTTACATATCCAGACTCAATAAATTTCTTAAAATTTTGTTTACGGTTAGTTCGTTTTGATAACTTAGCTTTTTTAATTTTTAACACAACAACCCTCCAACTGATGCAACTCACGCCATAATCATTATTCACATTTTACAAAAACAAAAACAAAATAAACAAGTAGTCAAATTATAAATTTCCATTACTAATAAACTTTACATTAAACCCCCAAGATTTTTGTTAGTTTGTCCTGTTAAGAAGTATAAATCCTGCATATAAGCTGTCCAAGAACTAACTAAGATATATAAATTTTCTAAAGTATCAACCGTTGTATTATCTTCTGTATAATACAAGATTACATTTTCAGAAATTTTTTCTCCTGAACCTTTAGCTCTCTTAATTGCAGCTTTGATTTGCTCATTCCTCTTTTTATCTAACAGCGACTTAATTTTCTTTTCATACATTGTCATCTGAGATTTAAAATAGCTCAAACTAGTCAAAGTAAGATGTCGCTTATCATTAGATAGGTTTACAAATTTTTGTATATTTTTCAAGAAGTTAATGAAGTTGACAATATCTTCTTCACTTTTAAAAATATAAATAAGCTGTGTAGAAAGTTTATCAAAATCTAGACTTTCCACTTTTTCAATATCAAATTCCATATCGCTCATGACTCTGCAAACTCCAACAATTTTTCAACTGTTATACCTTTAGAATGTGCAATCAGCATATTTTGTTCCAAATATTTTTCTGATCCTTTGTGAAAATGATGTACATCACATAAACTAACAAGATTATTCAGTGCATAAAGCAAATCTTTACGTTTAGACCTTAGATGAATATGATGTACTTGTGTGGCCGGTTTACCGCAAATTATACATTTGTGATTATCTCTAATCAATGCCTGTTCTCTGGCTTTTTCCCAACGCTCTTTACTCTGCTCGTTTTGCTTTTTTAATTCTGTTTTTTGTAATTCACAACTAGTTTTGTTTAAAGAATTAACTTTTTTGAGCGAGCTTTTTTTAAGCAACTTTTTATTATTTGCTTTTAAGCCAGTTTTCTTTAAACTATACGGTTTTTTTGGTTGTAATGGACTTCTTTTTAACATATTAAAATAGGAGAGCTTTACACTCTCCTATCCTCTAAGCAATGAATAACTTAAAATGGAATATCATCTTCAAGAGCAGTAGTGATACCATTTGTCATTGTCTCTCTAGCTGCCTGTAAAGCTGCGACTTTTTCATCAATAATCGCTTGTACTTCTAAGAATTCTTTATCAGCAGGCATTTTCCATAAATCTGGCATAGTCAAAGCTTCGTTTTCTTCTTTCAACTTTGTAACTACATCTTGAGAAGGACAGAAAGTTGCAAAAGAAATTTCACGATCCCAACGACCATTTTCAGTTTGACGACTAAATCTAATGATATTACTACGTTCCCATTCTAACAAATCTGGTGTGTCATTATCAATATAACGTTCAGCTAACCATTTTGTCAAGAAACTACCTTTTTGTTGTAATACAGAAATATGAGCTTTATCCCAATCATTTCTAGCATCACTATCGATTACTACAACTTTAGAGTTTGAAGTAATATTTGGATCAAACATTGGAATTGGACCAAATTTACCTTGAATGGTCAAATCTTCTTCTTTGAATCCAGCTGCCAACAATTTGCGTTTTGCTTCACAAATTGGACATTTAACACCCAAGTGTTTTAAGTGTTGTGTTTGTTCAGGACAAATAAAGCGTTGTGTTGAACCATCAACCAAATTATTCATCCAGTGAGTAGCAACTACCCAACTAAAAATATTATTTTCTTTACTGTTTGCGCCAACAAGTTTAAACTGCAAAGCTTTTTTAAAACCACGATTATTCTGAATCCAATCGATTTTTGGTAAATCATTTTGATATTCAGCATTGTTATTGTTTCTATCTTTTAACACGTCTTTCATCCATTCTACATTTACTTGTTTTGTCATTTTAATATCCCTAATTTAAGTTACAATTTTTTACGGTGTTTTATACAGTTGTCTCTGTCATATAAACTAGAAGTCAAGTTCGAAAAATTTCTACTAAATTAAATTTTCCAAAACTTTTATCTAGAACTCTTATACACAAACCTTATTCAATAAACGATTTCCTTCCTGAATTAATGCTAATTTTTGGTCTTCATCGTTATCAGATTTGTTAATAAAATGAGTTAATACATCTAAATCACTTTCGCCTTCAACCTCTTCATTAACCTTACGATTAACTGCGATTCTAGTGATATCAATATGTACATCTTTATTTTTCATTTGATCTATTTTTTCCTTAATTTCTGGTGTCAATAAAATATCAGTAGATACATCAATCTTTACGTAGTTATTAGTAGATTCATGTAAAATACTTTCTATATTATCATCGTTAAAAACTAACCAATCTGGACAAACAAAGTTCTCACGAGTAATTTCTCCAGTTTCAGTATCATAAATAACAATATTTTTTCTAGCTGTTCCTTTATCTTTAAACGATAAGCGCTGTGTTGAACCACAAACTACAATATTCTTAGCTATATTACGTCCAGAGTGATAATGACCCTGTAATGTCATTTTAAATTTTTTCAATAAATCTATTTCTACACCGTGTTGTGTATAAATTTCATTACCTAAATTAATGCCCTTTATTTCTAAATGCGAGCAAACAATCTTGTCTTTTTTATTTTCAACATTTTCTAAAAAAGTCTGAGCAAATGTGTCATTAGTACAATAAGGCATAAAGACAAAATTATCAACAACTTGCGGAGTATCATATACATTTACATTATTCCAATACTTAAAAGGTACAATTTTATGTGCAATTTGGTTGTTAGTACCAGTGCTTAAATCATGGTTACCTACAAGTACATCTATAGGACAAACTTCTGTAATACGTCTAAAAAACTCTGTTACAGCCGTTAATACTTGACATGACATAACATCGCCAACAGGTCCCCATAAATCACCACCAAAAATTACTTTATCGATGTTGTGATTACGGTATAACTGAATTATTCTATCTGCGCACGAAATATGCTCTAATTCACGTACGCTAAAACCTTCTGGTGTAATGTGTGAAAAGCGATGAGTATGATGAAAATGTATATCACTAAAAAACAAAATTCTCATTGTTCAAATATCTCCGTTTTGCCCATTATTTTCTTACATATTATTTTATTTGGAATATTTTCACTTACCATCGAGTTATTAGTAATCCAAAATGTACTTTCTACCTCATCACTCTTATCTTCAATTATTTCAATTAATTGTTGACAACCAAGTGGATCTAATTGAGTTTCTATTTCATCTAACCATAACAAATTAAAGCTAACTTGAGAAGTAGACTTAATTAAATCGTATAACGCTAATTGAATTGCCAAATTAAGGCGCTTTTTTTCACCACCGGATAAGCTAGAAATATTTTTCTGAATACCACCACTGTTAATCAAAATATCAATCGCAGCGCCGTTTACACGCAATGTAACATCAGTATTCTTAAAGAAGCGAGCAATGTATTTTTGCATACAAGAATTTAAGTACTCAACATCTTTATTTAACAAGTATGGACGTAATTCACCTTTACCACCAAGTAATTTATAAAAGTAATCAGATAATGACCGCTTCTTTTCTAAACTTTCAATAGTAACAGTTAAATTTTTAATATTAAGTGATAATTCTTGAGTTTTATTAGTATGCTCTTGAATTGTTTGTGATAACTTTTCCAACTCTTTATTATGATTATCACGTGTAGCCATTAATTTAATATTGTCTTGTGTATAACGATTAATGGTTATTCCTATTTGGTCTATCTTTTGGTTAATCGTTCTTTCTTTATCATATGCTTCTTTTTTAACCTTATCGAGACCATTTAATTCGGTACTAACCTTTGACCATTCTTGACGTTTGTTATTTATTTTTTGCTCAGTCTCAGTAATGGCTTTATTAATCTCTATTATCTGAGCTTCATATTTTTGTTTATCAGCAGTTTTTTGAGAAATGGTTTTTTCATCTCTTTCTAAAAGTCTACCACAAGTAGGACATCTATCTTCCTTGAACCACTTATCAATTATCTGAATTTCACGCTCGATATCACGTTTTTTATATTCCGAATCTCTATTAGTATTTTTTAAACTGTTAGCCTCTGTCATAATATCTTCTAATTTTTTATTTAATTCAGAAGTATCAGGGAACGTTTGATTCGCAACAGCATTCTTTTCGAGTAATAATTGATCTTTTTCAGTTTCTAACTTTTTAATTTCACTCTGATTCATTGCAATTTGATTTTCAATGCTTTGTAAATTAAAAGTATTTTGTAAGTTAGCTAATTCGGCTTGAGTCTTATTTAACAATTGAAGGTGTGTATTTAAAGATCCTTCTAAACTACTAGCATTTAATTTAGCATCTTGAATTTCTTTATTATATTCTTTTATATCTTTATTTGCTTCGTCGCGTACCTTATCCCAAACAGAATAATCACGAATACTTTCAAGAGCTTGAATACGTTGTTGTGGAGATAATTCAGAAAAAGCAGATTTCATATCACTTGTCATCATAATGGTACTATGTAACAAATCAAATGGAATTTTAATTAATTGATTGATACGTTGTTGAGTATCTGCTATTTTATGACAAGACAAATCTTGGTTTGCAATCTCTAAAAATAAAGAGTTTCCAAGTTCGCTGTCTTTTCTGGTACGCATGATTTTGATTTCGCCTTGATTTGAATCAATATAAACTGTAACACGACAATCTTTACCAGTTTTAATATTAACCACTTCATCAGCAAGCACTTCATTTGTTAAAGCGCTACCGGTTAAACACCAATACAAAGCTGAAATCAAAGAAGATTTACCGCATCCGTTTTTAGAAGCAGGTTCGTCCATATTAATACCTTCAATACTAAAAAGCCCCGGTTTTATATCCAGGGTTATTTTAGTTTGAATACTTCTAAAGTTTTCTATTTCTAATCTTTTAACTGTAAATTGCATATCAATACTCTATCTAAAATAACAATGTATTAAATAGAAGTATAATATGCAAGTTTTCTACTAAAGATTATTTTCCGTTTTTTCAACTTCTACACGGTCTGGTAATTCTTCAACTTTTTCATCTACCATAATTTCAGCTCCGGCAAATAAAGTTCTGAATACATAATCACGCTCTAAACAACCGCGTATAATATTAAGAAGAGTAGTTTTACCGGCACCTGCTGCTCCAGACACAGTAATTTTTAATTTACGATTTTTTAATTCTTCTGTATTTTCCATAGTAATCTCCTAAAGTTCGCCTTTATCAACTAAATCATATAATTCATAGGCATTATCAACCAATTTATCAAATGTTAATGGTCTTTTAGCCGGATTTTCCTTGAATCGTCTATATTCTTCTATACAATCTAATTCAATAGCTGTCATAAACATAGAATTAAACAATTCCATATTACGCAAAGCTTCTTTTTCAGTATCAAACACTACCCACATTTCAGTTTTATTTTTAAATTTATTTCTGGTGTGTTCAGCGTCTACTGTTGCAATATTCCAACCATATTGAGTCTTTAATTCTTTTGTAACTTCATCGACAGACATACCGGCAAAATTTTTCTTTTTCCAATTAACTCGTATCTTACATATACCATTTGGCTTACGTAAAACATCACGATCTTTATTAATCAAAGGCAAAACATTATTATAGTAATGCGTATCACCGAGTAATGTGGATTTTGTATCGACCTTAAATTTAGTTTTTTTAATAGTTTCTCTTAATTTATCAACTCTTGCTACTAATTTTTTATTTTTATCCGTGAAAGGTAGTGAAGATAATACAATGTGCATAAAATTCATTGAAAGCTTCCTTATACAATGTTATTTATATTGTGTAAGCAAATCCCTATAACCACTACAAGACGGACCATCATAATCCAAATTTAAAAAGTAATTTGCCATACACTTTAATTTAGAAGTGCAGTTTCTACAAATTTTATCTCGCTTTTTTTCCATTTCTATAAAATAGTTATTAATTTCGTCCAAATTATCCATCTCACGCAAAGAAAAATTATTATTTTCAAAGGTTTGTACTGCGAATTTATCATTTGGAGTCATATACAACGTTTTAACATTATAATTATCTATATTTAAAATACCTTCTAATTGTAATTTATTTTGAAAAGCAAACTTCATTTTATGAGATAATCTTAAAAACGTTCGTACAACTTCTTCGTATTCATCATAGCCCTTAAATTTATACCTAGTATGAATTGTTTGATGAAAAGGTACAATTTCCCAAGATTTTATTTTTAGGATATTTAATTGCTCAATAATAGCACTCTGGTCAGTTTTACAAGATATATCTAAAGATTTTACATTTATTATTTTACCCGTATCAACAGCAGCTTTAATATTTGAAAAAACTTGTTGTTTAAATGGACTATAATCATTAAAGTTGTATTTAACATTAATAATATCACAGTTATTGATTATGCCCTTTTTAAAATTAATAAAATTAGTTTCAACAATAATTTTTTTGCAATGTATCTTTAAAATATTATAAAGCATCTCAAAATATAAATCTGAAAGTAAAGCTATTTCACCACCAGATACTTTAATTTGAGCAATATCATATTTTCGACTGATACTTGATAAACTTTCATCTAACCAAGATAAACTCATTGTATTTTGGTTTTGTTTTTCGTGACTATATAAACAAAAACCGCAATTTTGATTACAACGATAAAGAGGAATAAGATTTACTCTAATTTGAGGTTTCATATTCAATCTCCAAAAATCATAGTTAATTTTTTAGCCAAGTTATCTGCTGCTTTATACGCTTTTTCGCCGAACTCTTTAGTTTTTATAATAAACAATCTAGCTTGCGGATCAGACTTATCCAAATTGATTTCATACCATATATTCTTATCTAAGAAACGACCTAATTTCTCTACATAAGATATATTTTCAACAATGAATGATACCCACAATTCTTCTTTGCCATGTCCGCAACAACTTCCTTTTGTTGTAATCCCTGGAATTAAATTTAAACTTTTTACCAAAGAGACTACTTCCGAATCTAATTCAGTAATAGGATAGTCTATATATACATCTATACCACTAAACAAATCTACATACATAGCGGTATTAAGCATATCTATACTAGTAAGCTCTTTAACGATATGTTCTGGATTAGCTTCAACGCTATACCGAGGATTACCATCTTCTATGAAGAATAAAGTATTATCGAAACTAATCAAGCCTTGTTTTTTAGTAGATATTATTTGACCAGCCGCAAAAACTTCACCTGTTTCACGCCAACTTAGCTTTATCCAATCACCTTCACTATAAATCATTACGTACCACCCATTTACTATTAAATACAACTCTATCCATATGTGGAGTACGTTTTAAAAAGGCTATTGCTTGTTCTGGTGTTTCTATAATCGGCTCATTCTTACCATTAAATGATGTATTAATTAAGCAAGGAATACCAGTCGCTCTATAAAACGCCATTAAAAGTGAATATAATTCTGGATTTTGCTCTTTTTCTAAACACTGTGGTCTTGTAGTCATATCGATATGACAAACTGCACTTATTTTGCGTTGCCATTCTGGTCTAATCTTTAAAGTACGTAGCATAAATTCTGTTAAATCTTTAGATGGTGTATCAAAAACCATATCAAATAATTCAGCCGGTACAATAGGAGCTAAAGGTCTCCAGTTTTCACGATGCTTAACATAATTGTTGATTACATACAAAGCATCTCTATCCGCCGGATTTGCTAAAATAGAACGATGACCTAAAGCACGCGGACCGATTTCGGAACCACCTTGAAACCAACCAACTACCTTACTATTACGCAATGCTAATACCAATTCGTTTTCATCATAAGCATCTGGACTTTTTTCACAAGCTGCCAAAATTTCTTCATCAGAATACGTTTGACCGACATAAGAATTTTTTAAACGTACATTGTTAATTTTATCGCCATATTTTAAAGCAGCCGAAAAAGCGTGTCCCGCTGCAACCCCGGCATCATGTGGAGCAGGTCCAGCAAATACATTTTTAAATAATCCAGATTCTACTACTAGATTATTACCTATACAGTTTTGAATACAACCACCTGATAAAATTAAATTTTCTTCATTAGTTAATTCTTTGGCATATTTAACTACTTCCATAAATATTTCATTATAGTTTTCTTGAATAGTAGCTGCCATATCAATATAATATAAAATATTACATTCATCTGCTGTTCTGAGAGTATATGGATAAAAATTACGTTTTAAATAATATTGCATGTTTAAAGAAGCATCTTCATTAACAATATTCGTAAAATTAGCTATTATTTCACCATTTTCCCAACGTAAAACTCTAACAGGTGTAGGTCTACCATATGAAGATAAACCCATAAATTTACCTTCACTAAATTCACCCAAATCCGCCATTGCAACTGAAGCACTATAATACATTTTACCAAGAGACACACCCTCTGTGTATTTCTTAAGTATTTTTATCTCATTGTCTTTACAATGTGCAATAGTAATACCATCTTTACCGTCACCGTTACCATCAACAATTACCGCAACAGCACTATCAAAACCACTTTGAAAAAACGAATCACAAACATGTCCCATGTGATGATCGTAATAATAAAATTCTGGAATTTTTTTACAATTAGGGTCAATTATATCTACCACTCGTTTCGCAAACCAATCACGTACTCTTGCTTCATGTGGTATAGCAATTACATCGATATCATCTAACGTTAAATTATTGTCTTTTAAGATTTTTTGTACAGCTAATCGTGGAAATTGTTCACCAACAGAATGCTTTAATCTATTTAAACGCTCTTCTTCTAAATTAGCGATTAATTCCCCGTCTATTACTAGTGCTGCCGAAGCATCATGATTTTGTGGACAATCAAGACTACCGCTTATTCCTAATATTTTCATAATACCCCCTTTAAACAATCTTTTAAATATACATTTCTTGAATCATTTTTTTATCACACAACATACACGCAGGTGAATCTGAATACGATGCATATATATCATTATGTCCGCATGGTAAATCTGTAAAAGGCTCATCTTCTTCAGACTCATGTAAGGTTTCTTTATTACGTATAAATTTACGATTTCTTTTTGTTTCTAAATTATAATTTTTACGTACTTCTTCTGCTCGTAAATCTGTACTAATTAGCTTTTCGTATTCACCTATACCTTCTTGCTCATAAAATTTTCTTAAAAACTTCAAAAACAATTTACGACTAGGGAAGAATGGTCCAAGCACTTTATTTATTTCAGCATTTTCTAAATGTTGTAATCCTGTCGGTTTAACCGGATTTTTCAAAAAAATCGTTGTATGATATTTTTCTCTGAAATCTTTAAATTTGAGTTTACCATCTAAGTATTCATTTATATAAGCTTCAGTTAAAATACTAGTGGTATTAATACTAACTTCAGGATATTCAGCATGTAATTTAGCTAAATGATATTCCCAAGTTTCAAACATTTTCTCAGTGTGAAATCTTCCAAAAGTATCGTATGAAGTCAAAACCCAAACATTGGCTTTATCATCTATTCTATCTAAAGTTTCATATAAATGTTTTTGATCTCCGATTAATAAAGAAGCATTTAACCATATTTTCTTTATATATTTTTTATTAAGCATATCATTTGATACATCAATCATTTCCATGAATTTATTGTAAACAGCTTCTGTATTTAATTGTCCTTGAAAGAAGTCTCCTCCAATAAAACCTAAAACTTCATGCTCATCTGGTTTAAATTCTCTTATTTCATCAATGGCTGTTTGTAAAGATTGTAATTTTAACTTTTCAGCTGTATGTAAATTATCATTGCCCAATGTACAAAAAGTACACTTACAATTACATTCTCTCCACAATTCATATTGTAACTGTTTACTCATTGGCATCTTCTTTCAATTTAATATTTATAAAATTACCTTTTTCAAAATCTTCCGTGTACATAATGCTATCAATAGTATTTGGAACCTTTTCTTTTACAACTACGCCTAAATAATCATAAACCGTTGTACTAGCTTCTTCACGCTCAGCATTTACTACCTCTAAATAACCATTCGCATTACATTCTAAGAAAATTTCAGCAAGCTTTGTATCTTTTTTAATAATTAATTCCGACGCAGTTAAATTCTGAATAAACAAACAAATTGTATCACCATCATAACAGCATCCACCTTTAATTATATACTTTGTAGGAATAGCCACATCTTCCTCGGTATCAGATTCACCAAAAGAAACGGCTTGTCCATATTTACCTAAATACAATTCATTTTCAATATCTAAGCGCATTTTAGTATCAAAGTAAACACCTTCTCTTGCGTTTAAATGGATATCTTGTTTGGCATATAATTGTTTTCTGCTAGAATCTTCGTCTAAGCATTCATTAGATAAATATACTAAGTCTGAATCACCAAATCTAAACATCTGATCTATCATAAATAAGCATCCCTATCTAAATTATTTAAATCACATAATACACACTTATCGCTGTCAGCATAGCATTTATATAAGATACTGTGTCCGCATTTTTCATTTATTACTTCTTTACCGTCAGATAATACCGGTTGAGCTGTTAAATCTGCAGTGTCTCTATCTTGTAAACCAGTATATTTAAACGTACAAGAATTTTTAGTAGATTGTAAAAAGTTATAATAGACTTCACTACAATTTGTTCTTAAATACTTCATAAATTCCAAAAAATCTACACGTTTGAAATTAAAATCTGTCAATTTAAAGCCTGTTTTTATGGGATGCGGATACAAAAATGTTAAAATATTACCAGGGATAAATTCTTTCGTAAACTGATTTACTTCAAATTTACCTTCTTTCCAAGCATCGATTAAATATTGAGTAAGAATCATTTGAACGCCTACTCTGTAATTATATCTTTTATGGAAATCATTAATATTATTTAAACACAATAACCTAGATTCCTCATCTTTAAAGCGATATTTTAAATCATACGAAAAGTTAATATCTACCTTATCAATACCAACTGCATCCACAATCCTATCAACAACTCTATATAAAAACGTTGGATCATACAAACCATTGGTAACAGTTGAGTACTTACAATATGGATTTGGGGAAACTTTTAATACTTTTTCAATAATGATATCAATTAACTCAATAAAAGAATCTTGTAATTTTTTATCAGTAATATAATAAAGCTCACCACCAAGTAAAGATATACCGTTCGAGAATTTATCTTTAAAATCAATGTAGTTAATATTTTCTTTTATTTTATCTAATAGTACAAACTGTTTCTTTTTTGAATACGGAATTCTATCTGCACGTAAACAAAACTTACAGGCATTACAACAATTAGACCACACTGAATATTGTATCATATTAGACATTATTATTCTCTCATTCTGTTTATAGCCAAATTCTTATTTATAATTTTTAACAATAGTTTTAAACCTTCTAAAGCCTTTTCTTTTGGGTGTCTAACAAATTCTTGATAACGAATACGAATAAAGCCCATATAATTATCATGTTCACTCACACGAATTTTGTAACTATCAAGTTTGTCCCATTCGGCTTGTGTATATTTCATACCTTTAGTTTCAATAGAAAAAATGTGGTCAACCGTTTGTGAATATAATCTAAACACTGAAGTATCTGCCACCAATTTACTGAAATACTGTATCATTATATTTTTAAATAGACTCATCTTATAACGATTTTGTAAAATGATATCCAAACGTCTAAGATATTCTTTGGCCCAATTATACGCTTTAATACCATAACCGTCTTCTTTAGTTATCATCATTCCCATATCGTATTCAGGTACTAAAGAATGGGCAGTATATAAAACATAATCGTAAATTGAATAATCACGAGGTAACAAAAACATACCATGTACGTCGTCAATCATTATTTTGAAATTTACATTGTGTTCTTCTAATTCTTTTTTTAACTCAACATAAAAGTTTTGAGGTGTTATTTCACCAGTAGATAGCTGTGTACCAATAATATATACAAATACTTTTTTATAACCTTTTGTTTTTTGTACGATTTCTTTTGTCTTATATGAACGAATATCCTGTTCTGATTGTACAAATAACACATTCTTACAATTTTCTAAGCATTTACGTACTGAACCATGCTCATATTGAGTAGAAATCACTAAGGTATCATCATCAACTTCTCTTTCAAATACTTGTTCGATTAATGCGGTTCCACTATCATCAAATACCAAGTTTCTATCATGTATAGATACATTAGCAAATGGCATTCTGTTAAAATATTCTTGACACAAAGCCAAATATTGCTCATCAGAAACAATTTCTGGTTCACCAGTTCTGCCTATACCTAGAAGTTCATTTTCTTCTTCACTAAACGGTTGAAAATCCAAATACCATTTAATCAATTCATCCATATCAGTCACCTTCTACAACTTGTTGTATAAAATCATCAGTTAAACTACTAGTCAAAGCTTTATCGATAATTTTTAAGCACTTAGGCAACAAAGAATCATTATTTATAAACCAATGACTACGTAAAGAAATAAAACCTTCCCCATCAGTATCTGTTGTAATCAATAAATTTATTTTATTACACAATGCAACACTATTTTCAGAAATATTAAACTCTTTTAAACGTAAATAAAATATATAAGGTGCAACTAATTCTCGTGATATTTTATCTAAGTTTTTTATATATTTACTGTAATATTGAATGCACAATGCTCTAAACAAATTAAATTTATTTGCACGTGATATCACAATTTCTAACCGTTTTAAATACAATTCACCCCAATTATAAGCGTTTATCCCTAGAAATTGTTGCTTACTAATTAGAATTCCCATATCAAAACCCATACAAACAGCATGAGCAGTACCTATTACGTAATCAAATAAAGTATAATCACGTGGAATTAAAAACATACCTTGTACATCATCAAGTATTAGAATATGTTGTACATCATTTTTAATAAAAAGATTTTTCAACTCTACAAAAAACTCTTGAGGTGTTATTTCACCGGTAGCATTTTGAGTCCCAATTATATAAACAAATACTTTTTTATATTGTTTAATGCTCTGCTGTATTTTATGAAAATTAAATGCTCGAATATCATTGTATTGATTTATTTCCAAAACATTTTTATACTCATTTATAATATTTTTAACACTTGGATGTTCAGCATTGCTAGTAATAATTAAAGTATCTTCATCGACATATTTTGCAAATAATTTCTTTATAAACGTAGTAGCAGATACCTCGAAAGTCAAAAAACTATTATTGATCGTACAATTTGAAGCAAGCATCTTGTCAAAAAATCTCATAGATACACTTTTAAAAGCTTCGGTATTAAATTTTGGCTCGATATAACTTTTTTCAGACAAGTCATGTGATAAATTTGTCTTAACGATTTCTTTATCAACATCACTTAAAGGTAAATATGTATTCCACCAGTTTAAAAGCATCAAATCTCTAAGTCCCGTATCATTTGTTTATCGCATATCGCACATTTATTACTATCAATATATGCACTATAAACAGATAAATGCCCACAATCCATGATATAATCTATTCTCGGATTATATGTTTCTGTACCATTTTCTTTATTTCTATTTACTACTGCATCATGTTCTTCATACTCACAAATTAATGTATCTGCACGATATTGAATATTGAACAATTTGTCATAAAAAGCTAAACCTTCTTCTCGCTTTACTTTCTTTAAAAAACGTAAGAAGGCATCACGTTTCGGAAAAAAGTTACCGAGTACTTGATTTGTATGCTCTTTTGAAATATACATACCTTCTGGACCAGCACACAATTTAACAAACATCGAAGTATTATATGTTGACATTAAATTTTTAAATGAAAATTCATCTGCCAGATATTTGTCTATTAAATCGCCGGTTATAATTGTAGTTGTATTAAACTTTATTTTGGGATAGAGTTTTCCTATATTCAACATATGATATGACCAATTATCTTCCATTTTTTTAGTATGAAAGCGTCCCATTGTATCATATGAGGTTAATAACCAAAAATTATCCTGATAATCTTTGAAAATATCTAAAGTGGTATATAAATCAGTTTGTTCGCCTATTGTAAGTGTTGCATATAGCCAAGTTGTTTTTATGTAACCAGCTTTCATCAAATCGGCGGTCGTTTGCATTAATTCAAAAAATTTATTCTTTACAGCCTCTGTATTTAACTGTCCTTGAAAAAATTCACCGCCAATAAAAGCAATAGTATCATACTCCTTATAAATATCTAAATTTTTTATTGTAGATAAGGCTTTTTCTAAATTATACAGCTTTGTTTCTTCCGAAGTAAATCTATTTGTATTACCTAAGTAACAAAAAGTACATTTAGAGTTACATTCTTTCCATAATTCAAATTGTAATTGCTTTCCCATATTTAATTTCCATATAATTTAAAAAACATTTGTGCAACATCATACATCTTGTTATTAGAATCTATGAAGCCTATATCATATTTTTTAGTTTTATCACTTAATTCACATCTACCGTCGCCGCTTCGTCTATCTTCTGCTACTCTAACTTTACCATTTTCTATAAAAAACAATGTGTTAGACCTCAATTCCATAGACAAAAAAGAATCTCTATTAATCAAATCTTTATGAATAGCTTTCTTTAAAAATTTCAAAAAAGTTTCTTTTTTAGGAAAAAACCCCGGCAAATCCTTTTCACAAGCATATTTATCTACATAATATAAGCCAGAAGAAGGCTCTATGTAATCAACTGAAGTATTAAACACTTCTTTAAAGGCTTTTAAATCAAATTCATCATTTAATACAGCATTTAAAAACCATTCTGTTAAAATAATTTCAGTATGAAGACGTAACTCTGGATAGTTATCTTTTAAAAATAACATATTACGCTTCCACAATTCTTTATGTTCTTGAGTTTTAAATCTATACTTGACATCAAAAGAGGTACATAATACAATTTTATCTAATAATTGTATTTTACGTAAATAATCCAAAAATGGTATTAAATCAATATTAATATCGTAGATTAATGCCGCGGTTATGTATATCTTTGAAAAATTAAGTTTAGATACATCATAAAATAAATTATAAAAAACAGGCTTTATAAGTGGATCTAATTCGCCATTGAAAAATTCACCACCAATAAAGCCTATCTCATCGTGTTTTATGATTTGTAACTCTTTTAATTTAGCCGTAATAAACTGTAAAGATTGTAACTTATCAATTTTAGGTTGACCTTTATTACAACAAAATTTACAACCTATCTTACAATCTTTCCATAATTCAAATTGAACAAATGTATTTTCATTTTTAAAATTAGTCATTTACAAGCTTACACAATTCAGTTGCTATATCTTCCATAGAATCTTCGGAATCAATAAAACCTAATTCATATTTTTTAGATGTATCCCTACATTTTACTCTAAAACCTGGTTCACGTCTATCTTCATAACAAACGAAATCCCCACAATCTAAGTGATATATTCTACTTGCTCTGATTTGATACGAAATTAAGCAGCTTAAGTCTATTTCTTTGTTTTTTAAACCAGCTTTCTTTAAAAATTCAATAAAACTTTTCTTTCTTGGAAAAAATCCAGGACAAGCTTTTTCACAGTCCGCTTTTGTATTATAGTACATACCAGAAGAAGGTTCGATATAATCTACACGTGTTCTATATTTTTCACAAAACTCTTTAATACTAAACGTATCATTTAATACTGCATCAATAAAATGTTGCGTCATAATAGTTTCAACATGTGTCTTTAAATCAGGATAATCTTTTAATAAAGCAAGCATATTACTTTCCCATAACTCTTGCTTACCAGGTATATTAAAACGATATTTTAAATCATAAGAAGTACACAATAAAACCTTATCCATTATATTAATTTTACGCAAATAATCTAAAAATGGCAATAAATACGGTTTCATATCATAAATTAAAGATGTAGCAACATAAATTTTATTAAAATGCATTCCTGCTAATTTATCTATTAACTTATAAAATAATGCTCTAACTTCTTCATTTTCGATTTGATTATCAAATATTTCTCCACCGATAATACCTACTTCTTCATAATCAAATACTTCTGGATCATCTAATTTATTTAACGTAAACTCTAATGCCCATTTTTTATCAACGGACATTTGACAACGCTCTGAACAAAATTTACAGCCATTTCTACAATCTTGCCATAGCTGATATTGAATAAACTTATTAGGTGCAATATATCTTTCCATTACGCATACTCACTAAATACATCTAATAAATCACAACAGAAGCAGGTATTTTTTTCTGAATATCTTTTAAAGTTAACAGAATGCCCACAATCAGACATTGCGCAACTACAAAACTGAAATTCGTTATCTTTATACATATAAAGCCATTTTTCTTGTGTTATGGTCATGTTTGGCACATATTTAGCTAGATAGCCAGGTAAATCTAAATCTACGCGTTTAAGGGCTTTAAAAATGGCATTACGAGGAGCAGTTAATTCAGAATCTAAAACTATATAAGGTATTAAATTAATCCAACATTTATATTCAGCTGTAAATTCACTTAATTTAAAATTGCCATCTAAAATTTCTTGACAAACCTTTTTTGTAAGAATTGTATTTGTAACTATATTACATTTAGGATATACTCGATTAATCCATTTTAAATTAGATAGCATCAATTGTCTATCATCTTCAGTTCTGAATCTTCCTTCTAAATCATATGATGTAGTAAATTTAAGTCTATCAAATAAATTACATTTGGATATCATATTAAGCATGGAATTTAAACCGGTTAAATCTTTATAGATTAAGTTAGTATTTATATATAACAAATCTATAATACCAACTTCCATCAATCCAACGATTTGATTAAAAAATTCTTCTAAAGCATTGAAATCACTAGGTTTATCAAATATCTCACCACCACAAATGAGTATATGACTACCTTTTATGAATTTATCACTATCTATAAATGATAAAACTTCATTTAAAATAAATTTTCTTTTTTCTTGATTGTATAAACGGGGTTTTTCGCGTTGGAAACAAAACTTACAATTATTATTACAGTTATCCCAAACGAGAAATTCATAAATCTTTTTATATTTCACATTCCCCCCTTATTTTTATTTTAATCCGCGGATAATGTAACCGAATATCTACAAGGTTGAATTCTAAACGTATGTTTTATTACATTCATCAAACTATTTATAATATCATTTACATCTTGAGCAGTATCTAAACGAAAATATAAATCTATATCGGCATCTAATATCTTAATAGAAGGATAAGTTGTATTGCCAGTGTAATAAACTAAATATTTATTAGTGTTAAATTGACTAACTGTAAAACAGAATTTGGTACTACAAAAAGAAACCATGTCGTTTATAAAATTAATAAATTCGCGTGGTGGAATATTCGTATTTAGTTTTGTATCCACTTTTATCGTTTTTAAGAAATTAGTCATATCAGTATCAATAGTGGCACCGGTAACTTTAGCAATAGATTTTGTAATAGTGTGTGTACAATATCCGTTTACACCAGCTTTTTTACCGTTATTAGAAATAATCACTTTATTACTATATCCAGATTTAAATTCTGCTGGTAAAGAATTATATTTATTATCTACGTTTTGACAATTGGTTTTAGCGTAGTTTTTTACCAGATTAACTATTGTATTGTATGTAATATTTCCTATTGGCATTTAAATATCCATATAAGCAATAAATGTAGATGAACTAGAAGAACAGCTTGAGCTTGATGAAGATGAAGATGAGGAACTAGAAGAACTCGAACTTGAACTAGAATAAGTTAAAAGAGTATTTGCATAGTGAATGTTCGATGTGTTGTTAACAGCGGCAAGTAACTCATTTACACTAGTTTGTATTTCTGTTGCACTAAAATCTATATCATCATGACGTAAAGACACTGTTGAAAAATTACTAGCGTCATCATCGTAAAAGATAAATGTTCCTGCCCCAAAACTATTTGTAACAGCAATCAACTTAACAGCCAAAAAAGATGCAAAGTTATTATAAAAATTCATAATACCTTTGAAAGACACAATTTCAGTCGGTTTAGTTGCAATTCCACGTAATTTCAAAAAGGAATTAAGTTGATTTTTTACAGTAGATGTAGAAACAACTTGCAACTTTGGATCATTAACTTGAGAATGTTGAATTAATGTCTTGGTTGTACGGGTAAAGTTACTATTTCTACCACCTATGACAAAAGCCACGGCCGTTGTTTTATTATTCCAACTATATCCGTGTTGTAATTGTTTTGGTACATCACTTCTAAACTTATCAATATTACAGCATTTACTCAAAATATATGATTGAGCACTATCTAATAAATCTTGATAAGTAATTGTATTATTGCTCTTTATCGCCATTAAAAAGTCCCTCTAAAAAGCCATCTAATAAAGTTACAGAGACAATACTCTTGCTTTGTAAAGCAATGATACATTCAATAGCATTATCTAAGTAAACACATTCTTCTGTAGAAAACTTTTCGGATACAGAAAAAATACCAGAAAGAGTTAACAAATCAGTTGACATGAAAATTGTACGATAAATCTTAGGTAATGGAATATGCGTATCTAACGGTGTATAAGTTGTTTTATTATAAGATTTAAACAACGAAATGAAATAAATACTTAACTGACGAATAAATTTGTTTAAACTAGATTGTAATTCAAGTTTTAAATCTAACAAATCTTCAATAGATGATACATAAATATTTTCATCATCAAAAAAGTCATCTTCTAAAGTATTATACAATTTAATCAAGTTAATAATATTCAAAATCATCAATGGATCACACAAATCTTCACGATTCATTGACATTTCGAAAATTCTAACCAAAGTTTCAAGTTCAACACCTTTAAGGAATAATTTAACATTATTTCTTGCAAGTTCCGTTAACTCTGTTTCTAAACAATAAAGCTTTTCTAAAAATGGTATAATATCCATAACTTCAACGTATTTATCTACTCTAATTTCAATAAATTCATTTTCAGCAAAAGAAATTCCTTTAGTTCCTTCAACTAAAGTTTTAATATCATCACGAATTGCTTCATAGTTACGTAAATTTTCAGTCATAAAAGCTCCTTTTTATAAATATCTAATGCTTATGTATTTAGAACTAATTAAGCCTTAGGAAAACCAGCCAAGTATTCATCATAAATTTCTGAAATATCAAACTTATTATCAGATACCGTCAATCTAGTGTTTATAAAATCATAATGGTAAATATATACAGAATCACGATATTTTAAAGCAGATTTTGCATCGTCTTTCCACTTTTTAACAGAAGAATTATACCAAGATATCATAGTATAAATATTATCATAACCATATTTATTACTAAATTTTAATAAAGCATCTTCAATATAATTTTCAGCTTGTATAATAAAGTTATGATATACGATTTCTTTATCTAGCTTATTTTGTTGAGCTTCTATTTCATTAATAACTGAGTTTTTTAATACAATTTTACCTTTAAATTCAACAAAATCTTCATTAGTAGCGTATATATCTTTACCGTACCATTCTAAATTATCTTTATCTGCAACGTATTTTTCTGCTAATTTTAAAGAAGGTACCCACTGAATATTTCCAGTCGAATCAATAATATAAAATTTGTCAGCGTTTTTATAATCCCCAAGAATAGACATATTTTCTCCTTTTTATGCCAATGTTACGCTATATGTACAAACATACGGTCTAATATTTTGTCTTACCACACTTGTTATAAAATTAATTAAAGTTGTAATATCTGCATCATCAATAAGTCGATAAGTGGTAGTCGTAGTAATATTCTTTAGTGATGAATAAGTAGTATTTCCTGTTAGATATACCATGTAATTTGTAGTTGAATATTGACTAGCTGCTACTCCAATTTTAGTACTACAGAATGAAATGATATCCTCAACGAAATTTAAAAATTCGTTTGCTACAATATTAGTATTTAGTTTATCATTTACCTTTATTGTCGTTAAAAAATTCGTCATATCTGTAGCAACTGTTGTACTAGCTACTTGAGATACGCCTTTTGAAATTGTAACTGTAGACTTAGCGTTTGTAGTGATTGTTGTTACTACACTATATCCTGTTTTAAAACAAGCCGGTAAGTTAGCAATGGTTGTATCAAAATTCATACAATTTGCCAAGATCCAACTTTTAACGTGCTCAACTACAGTATTATAAGTTATTGCACTAAGAGCCATTTTAGATATCCATATAAGCTATAAACGTAGAAGAACTAGAAGAACAACTTGAACTACTCGAGCTTGATGAAGACGAAGAGCTAGAAGAAGAGCAACTTGAACTATAAGATAGCATTACGTTTACTAAGCGATGTTGAATTGGTTTATTGATACAGTTTAACAAATCAGTAAATGATACCTTTATTTGATCAGCCGTAAAGTTTGCATCTGCTGGAGTTAAATTACTTAAAGTTGGAAAATTAGTTGCTTCACTATTATAGAAAACGTATTTATTATTTGAATAAGCACTTGTTAAAAAAACTACTTTGGTTGCAATAAATGCCGAAACAACATTACAAAAAATCATTAAATTTTTAAATGAAATCAATTCGCCAGTATTATCTGCAATTCCATTTGAAGTAAGAAAAGAATTAAATTGAGAATTAACTGTAGAAGATGGTACTGCTTTTAAAATTGTATCGTTTACCGTAGCAGTAGCTGTTAATGTAAATGTACCTGTTGTACTATTACCCGTTACATATGATACTTCCTTACTAGCCACTTGCCAAGAACTATTATTTACAAAAGCACTAGGTAAACCAGATGGAAGTGCATCAATATTTTGACAAACCTTTTTAATCTGAGTTAATACAGCATCAACAGCGTCTTTATATTTAATCGTTTGTCCTGTTGCGAGAGACATATTTAAAACCCTTATAATGTTTATTATTTATAATTATAGAACTAGAAAGTTAAGTTCTAAAAACCATGAATGAAAATCTAAAAAATAGAAGAAAATTAGCATATTACATAAACAAATGGGACGACATAAATCTACCATATCATGAAGATTACAAAAATATACCCGAACAAGTGATTTCTTTTTTCAAAACTGAATCTAACTTGGTATATCCGGCAAAGACAATCTTCGTAGCTATAATTTATGCTAAATGCTTGGAACAATACTTTGATGTGCCTTTTTATGAAAGTTTAGATGATATCGAATTGTTATTTGATGACAAATATTTTAACAAGTATACATATTCTCAATTCAAAAATGAATATGATTATATACTAAGTACTCTAACAGATATTTTAAACTATCCGGCAGCACAAAAAACGATAGACTATTTTAAAAAAGAGTTTCTCTATGGAATTGATTATAAAACCAACCGGTCGTTGTAATTTTAATTGTAAATTTTGCAGTGCGAATTTATTAGATATTAAACACAGTACAACAGTTTCTACTCAATTAAAAACTGTTTTAAATACAATAAAACCTGATAATATTATTTTTACCGGTGGAGATCCATTACTTGTAAGTCCTGACTATTATAATGAAATCTTATCGCTTGGAAACTGGAATATTGCTTTTACTACCAATTTAAAAGATTTTTATTTAAATCCCACAAAATGGATATCACTGTTTAAAAATCCGAGAGTTGGCATAGGAACCTCTTTTCAATATGGAAACAAAAGATTATGGGATAACAACGCTCCTTATACCGAAAAACTATTTATTGATGTTATGCAAAAATTTTATAATGAAATTGGATATACTCCTCCTTTTATTTCATTAATAGATACAGATAACGAAGATAAAGCTTTGGACCATGTATACTTAGCTAAAAAATTAAATACAAAATGTAAACTTAACGGTACATTGCCTCTTGGTAAGTCAAAATGTTTTTATCCAACTTATAAAATGATAAAAATATGGTTAGAAATCAAAGACTTAGGTTTAGAAGAATATTTAGATACACAAATACAGTTTTATGAAGGGGGTTGTAATTTCAACACAAGCCTTTATTGTGAATCTACTATTCGTACATTTTGGTTAAACGAACATGGTGAAGTACAATATGGAAATTGTGAAGATTGTTCAACACTAGGGCAACGTATTCCTTTAGATAAAATCAGACCAATACCGGTAAAAAAACAAATTGAAATAAATGATACTATAAACGATAAATGTTGTTATTGTGAATTATTTAAATTGTGTAACGCTTGTCGTTCCTTACAACGCATAAATAAACAAACCCCCGAGCACTGTGAAGAAATGCTAAAATTAAAACCAAGAATAATAGAGGCAAAATGGAAGATATAAAGACATTATATGCTATCCCACATTATAATTGTAACTTAGCATGTCCACATTGTGATTTATTTAAAAAACAAACAAATTATGATGAAGAGCATTTTATGTATTCATTAAATAATGTAAAAGCAGAAGAAATCGTTTTGTTTGGTGGTGAACCTCTTTTATATAAAGACAAATTACTAAAAATACTACAAACAAATAAAATATCATCTATTTCAACAAATCTATTAAACATTGATTTAGATATCTTAAATAATCTAAAAAAATATAATATACACATAGCTACATCATGGAATAATATACGATTAAATAAACAACAATATATAACATGGATAAATAATATACATAAAATAAATATATATAATATTGACTGTATTGTACTTATAACTCTGACGGATGATCTGATACACAATACTGAGAAACTGACTGATACGCTGACTGATTTAGATAAAACAAGAATAAGAGGTGTATTATTTGAACAACTATTGGATTATTCTAAAGACCAAAGTTTTTATGAAAAAGTAGACACGTTCCTATGTAAGATATCCGAAAATTGGCAATATTCGTTCAAAAACTTAATTATTGACAAATTAAATACTTGGAATTGTGATTGTAAAAAAACATATACTCTCGAACCAACCGGAATAATCCGTAAAGGTTGTCCACAATATATTCAACCACAAATAGTCAATGAATGCTTATCATGTTCTTTAGCAAATATATGTAAACCTTGTCCGTTACAAAAGCACTGTTCTTTTCCTAAAAAATTATACGTGATGTTTAAAAATGCTTAATACTAAATATGCTTTAGATATTGTACTTTTTTCTGACTGTAACTTAAATTGTTTACATTGCTTTCAAACACACATAAAAAATGATATAGATAAACAATACTTAAATGACTTGCCACAAATTATACATAAACATTTATTAGAAAAGCTTAAAGCAAATCCTAATATAAATGAAATAACTTTATCATTACGTGGCGGTGAAATTTTTCAAGATAGATTTTCCGAAGACCAATTAGAACAATACCTTAATGTCTTTAAATTCGTCATACATAATTCACACGAATATTACCCTCATATAAAATTTAATTTACATTGTATGTCAAATGGAATTTTTACAAAAACGAATCGTATCATAGATTTTTTAAAACATAACAATATTTCAATATCTTTATCTTATGACGGTTACGGTAGATTTAATACAAATACACTTTCTAAATTCAAAGAAAATTGTTTGGAACTAAAATCATTTATTAAAGACATTAGTATAACCTTAACCAAGCCTTCTGTTGAACAATACCTTTCCTCTGATGAATTACTTTTCTTCACTAATCATAATCTATTACTGGACTTTAACTATTACATTCCAACAAAAAATATCGATGACTTAATAATATCAGATGAAGTATTATACGCCTTTTACAATTACTTATTAGAAAAGCATATATTTAATTGCAAATATTTAATCGATTTATTTGAAAGTCTTCTTACAAATAAAAAAATATATCCTTCTTGTAATTGTCAAAATACCGAAGTTTTAGTTAATGGAAAATATTATACAAACTGTACACTTAATAGTTCTTTATCAAATATACAAATAAAAAACAAAGCTTTAAACAAAAGACAATGCTTATTTTGTGAAAATTATAATAATTGTTATGGTTATTGTTGGTTATCTATTCTTCATGATAAATATATAATTTCAGAATGTCCACACAAAAAACTATTAATACAGATTAAAACGAACCCAATTTATATCAATAATTACTTAAAATGGAAAACACAATGACTTTCTCAATTATTCCATTCTATACTCAACCTAAATCATATGAAATAGCTTGTATGTTATTTGAAAGCTGTAATCTTCGTTGTAAATTTTGCTTTGAACCACATACCAATAATAAAATTGATACAGCATATATCGAAAGTATTCCAGATTTATTATTACCAGAATTCGAAAAGGTATATCAAAAAGATCCTACTATTGAACAAATATATCTTATGTTATGGGGAGGAGAAGTTTTCTATGATAGTTTATCCGATGAAGTATTTCAAACATATTATCGGTTTGTAGATAAGTTAACTGCATTGTTTAATGAACATTTTCCTAAAGTCAAAATACTATTTTCTTGGTTATCAAATGGTGTATTTACAAAAAGAGAACGCGTTGAAAAGATAGTAAGATATTCAAAAGGTATAATAAATTTCAGTTATGATCCAGTAAATCGATTCTCATCACCAAAACAATTACAGATTATGTTAGAAACGGCTATTTATTTTAAAAAAATTGGATTAGGCGATAAAATTTCAATTACTTTAACAAAAGATTCTATACACGGTTTTATAACTAACAAATCACATTTAATATTCTTTAATAGTTTAGGATATAACATAGATGTTAATTACTATATAGCCAATCCAAACTGGAAAGAATTATTACCAACAGATAATGAAATATTTACATTTATTAAATGGGCTTTAGATAACCGTTTATTTAATATGAAAATCTTACAAAAACTCTTACTTCCATATCTAAATCAACCGGTCTCACATTATTGTGATTGTAAATATTGTTCACAGCTAACCTATGGTGAATGGAGTGTAGATTGTGCAAAATGTAGCTCTGTATTACCAGCAAAAGATTTTTATGGTGAAGCAACTGAAATTATAAATGAAGAAAATACAAATGATATAAAAGCAACATTAGGTATACGAAAAAGAAAATGCTTATTGTGTAAATATTATAATTCTTGTCAAATGCCTTGTTGGATTTCAATTTTATTTAAAGGTTTTGAACCCACAGAGTGTTTTTATAAACAAGCTTTTGAATATATCGAACAGCATCCTACTTTTGTAAAAGAGTTTGAAAGGTGGTTGAAAAACAATGATTAATATTCCTTCAGAAAATAGATTTGGTTTTGATTGCTTACTTTTCGAGGCTTGTAATTTAAATTGTACGTTTTGTTTAGAAGCACATAATAATACTAAAATTGATTATAATTGGATTCAGTCTATTCCTTTACGTCTAGTAGAAAGATTTAAAAAAGAATATGTAAAATTTCCAAATACTAAATTGATTACTATTAGATTATGGGGTGGAGAACTGTTTTATGATGCTTTACCAGATTCAATATTCCAAGTATATACAGATTTAGTACAATCTTTTATTACTGAATTTGGAATAGCCTTTCCTGATATTACACTTTCATTTGCTTGGGTATCAAACGGGGTATTCACAAAAACAGAGCGCTTAATTAAATTATTAAAAAACACAAATAGTCTGTTAAATATTAGTTACGACCCGGTTGGCAGATATAAGACTAAAAAACAAGAAGAATTAATGTTAGCTAATTGTAAATTATTTACGGACTTAAATCTCTTAGATGAAATTTCAATAACTTTAACCAAACCTAATATTCAAGCTTATATTACTAATAAATCTAGATTATTTGATCTTAATTTTGTAAAAAAGATAGATATTAATTACTATATACCAAATCCACTTTGGAAAGAATTATTACCAAATGATGAAGATTTGTTTATGTTTTTTAAATGGTGTGCCGATAATAGATTTTTTACAATTTTAGATTTTAAACGAGTTTTAGATACTTTAACTAAACCAAATGAAAAAGTAGAATTAGTATGTAATTGTCATAAACATCTATCTGCTTGTAAAGACTGTATTACCTATAATTGTGTTACAAGCTCTTCTATTTTACCACAAAACCTATTTTATGATAAATATACAAATGAAATAAACGAAGATAATGTTAGTGATATAAAACGTAAATTAAGTTTGCATAAAAGAGGTTGTTTATTCTGTGAATATGCTAACATTTGTCCTAAAATCTGTTGGACTTCAATTTTATTTAAAGAATATATAGCAACAGAATGCCCAATGCAACGTTTATATAAATATCTACAAGACAATAAACAAATATTAGAGGATTATAAAAAATGGAGTTATTAAACGGTTTATCTATAATGCCCTCTTTATATTGTAACTATAACTGTGAGTATTGCTATTTAGGGGATTTAAGAAAAAACAAAACTCTTTTAGATTTAGATATACTCGCTAATCGTTTAAATGAAATAACACAAAACTATACAATTCAACATACAACTTTATATGGTGGTGAAATATCTCTATTACCACAAACATACTTAAATGATTTATTGCAACTTGTAAAAGATTATAATCCAGCGTTTGTAACAAATTTATCCCAAGAATGGTTTTTAAATTACTGCTTAATAAACAATGTTAAACTTAGTATATCGTTAAATGAAGAAAGAACCAATTACAATAAAACGTTGCAGATTCTTAAGACGTTAAAAGGTATTAAATCAATTTGTTTATCTGTTGTTGTTTTACCTAGTTTACTAAAGAAAGATTCTTTTGAAATTCTAGATTTTTTTGAAGATTTAGGGTTTGATGTTATTTTTATTCAATATCACCCTTCTATTCATTCTAAAGTCGTTTATAATATCACAACAAAAGATTACAGTGATTTTTTATTACGTATCCTAAAAGCTAAATACGAACGCGACTACAAATTCAAAATACAAAATGAGATTGTGCTTAGAGATACAACATACCGAGCAACGGCTGACAGTTTTATGTTTATTAATCAAAATGGTAATTTCAGTTCAATTAAATATAACGAGAAAGAAGAAGAATATTTCGTAGAATTTAATACTTTACAAGAATGGAAAGACTTTTGTAAGCAAGAACAAAAACTATATTATACAAAGTGTCATGCTTGTAAATATTATAATAAATGTAAAGCTGAACATTTAGTCAATCTAGAAAAAGATAATTGTTCAGGTCTATATAATTTATTAGAAGAATATTCACAAATTGGATAACAAGAGATGACTGTAACAACTGGACAACTTATCGTAAAAACTAGTCGTGATTCATTAGTCGGTGCAATAAATGACTTTAACGATAGAGTGACAAATGCAATTTATAATCAAGTTGCATACAATTCTTCAACGTATCCTTATTTTTCTGGATCGGTGACTTATGGTACAACAGGTGCATCATCAGTAGAAGCATTTGTAAATCCTATTGCTATTCCATCTGGTCAACTCGCTGCTGTTGATACACGTCCTACATGGTCAATCGGTGATACTATAATTACTGCCTCTACACTTTGGAATAATATGTTATCTATTACTAAAACTCTCATAAAAATAAGAGGTTTTACTGCAAATTGGTATCATAGAACAGATAGTACAGATAATTTAAAGCAAACAATAAATAGTGTTGGATTTTTTAATTTAAGTTGGCCAGCAGTGCCCACAGGTACATTAACTGCAGCTACAGCAACATCAAATTGGACCAGAACAGGAACCTTAAATCCTACACTTTCTCCTGCAACACAAATTACATCGGGTGCAACAGCTACAGCCGCTACAATGAATAATACTATTCAAAATTGTTATAATGCTTGGAAAACAAATTGCCTTGACAGTAGAGTAGTATATAATTTTTATACTTGTCATCAAAATTGTCATAGTAGTTGTCATAGTAGTAGAGGACGTAGATAAATGATATATACTGGTCTACCTTATGATATGGATATACTTGGTAATATTGACAATGAAGGTGCGGTTGTTGATATGTCAAACTTAAATTACCCTGGTATACAAAAAGAAGATAATGTTAGAGTAAGTTATATTTATTTAAGAAATACTGCTTTTAATAATGTTACTTTGGATTTTAATCAAACCTCTTATGAATTTAAACGAGATTTCCTTTTATTTTATATAAATGGTGATATATTTTATGAAATCGAATCCTGTACAAACACTTGGATTAAGATACTCGGTTTATATAATCAACAAGATTTTCCAATTGATACGATTTTTACACAAGATGAATTATGTCAATTTATAAAAGAGAATTTAACTGAGATCATAAAATTAAATAACATCATAGCATCTTTACCTGTATATTTATTTTTACGTTTAAATATTGAAGATCCTGAAAATTTTAATTTTAATGATATAGAAACAGATGATACTACAACCTGTAACGATAATATCATTTTTATCATTAAAAACCAATTTTTTAATTTTTTATATGAAGCTTTAAATGCAGATACACCAAGGATATATTCAAAATTATTCACTGAAACGAATAATCTTTTATTTGAAACAATAATGCAATATACACCTTTCGGTATTTTATTATATGGAATGAATCAACCAGATTGGTCTAAGTTTGTAGATGGATTAGAAACTATTTGTAAGGATATCTAAATATGCTTAAACAAATAAAACCTTTATCAATAGAAACAGTATTACAAGATCCATTATATAAATTTGATTATAGTGCAGATTACACAGAAGAAATTTCTATAGATATACCTAATGTTGAAACATATACAACACCAAATCAATATTTGCGTTATTTAGTAAATAAATTAAGTACTAATATTTCAGAGTATAAATTAAAATACAATAAAATTAATATCGCTCATAACAATTTAGATGCTTTTTGTACAAAGTCTAAATATATAACCGTAACATTATTAAAGAGTGATTTAACTACCTTTTCAAACCTTATTCTTACAGATTCAGAGGATTTGGAATACTTATTACAGCATCAATTACAAGAAATATATTATTTTGGAAATACTGATACTTTAGTTTTACCAACTTGTATCCATGAATATCTACAAAACAATTCTTATTTAAAATGTAGTATTTTGGCTTATGATTTACACTTAAGTACAAATAAACTACTCAAAACATATAGTGTTCCTTTTGATATTCCAACTTTAAAATTTTCCTGTTTATCAAATACTGCATATTATCCTACATTTAAAGAAAAACATTATTTAGAAATACCTACTCCTAAAGAAATTGATTATATAGATTGTTATGCATTATATACCAATTTACCAAAAGAATTATATACTAATATAATCTTTGAAAATAAAACTTTACATTACAATATCACTAATAAACAATTTTATGGTGCAGAAGGAATAAATGAAACTAATTTAGCTTTATGCTGTAAACATTTATCTGAAAATCCATTAGATAGAGTTATTGTATTACGTTTAACAAAAGATGGTCATTTTATACCTCTTTGGAGTACTAAACAATTATTAGCTTCTTTATATATTGGATATCCTGAAATACCTGTATGTATATTAAGTGAACAATATCATTTACCTACTTCTTTTATTTCTAAGAAAAATGATATTGACATAGAAAAAACAAAAGATTTCTTAAAACCTTACTTTATGTTACATGACTAAAAAAGTAATTTATATAAAACTGACAAATGCTTGTAATTTAAAATGTAAACATTGCTATAATGAGATTATGCAAAATCATAATTTTATGTCAGATAATGTTTTAAATCAAACAATACAATATATAAAGACTTTTAAAAACACTGAAATAGATTTACATATACATGGTGGAGAACCTCTTTTATTTGATCTTGATAAAATTGAATATCTTATTTCTGAATTAAAAGATTATACCTTTAAATGGACAGTTACTACTAATCTAATATATGAAATAACAGATAAGCATTTAAATATTTTTAAGAAGATGCTTCCTTATGATAATAATCCTTTAATATTAACTTCTTGGGATTATAAAATTCGTTTTAAAGATAATCAACAATCTTTATGGGAAAATAATGTAAGATATCTAATTGAAAAAGGTATACAAGTACAACCAATTGTATGTTTAACAAATCTTCTTATAGAAAATTTAAAACCAGAAGATATATTTTTGTATTTTAAAAGATTTAATATTAAACGTTTTAATTTTGAAAGAATAACTAATACTGGAAATGCTTTAGTAAATAATCTTAGACCTACAAATGAAAATTTACAGAATTGGTTATTAGATGCTTATAAAATATATGAAAAACGAAAAGATATTGAAATTCCTTTATTTACAGGTTTAGAGTATTCTTTAAAAGGTATTTTTTTAGGTTGTAGAAATAGACAATGTACTAATAATGTTATAACGATAAATCCAAATGGTACTATAGCTAGTTGTCCTAATACTGCTGATTATACTTTTAATGATATTTTTACTAATAATCTTCAAATATCAAAAAAGGACTATATTACAAATAAAGAAAATTCAAAAGATTTAAGATGTTTAATTTGTGAATTTTATAAATATTGTAATGGAGATTGTTTTCAATTAGAATTTGATGATACTAATTGTCCTGGATTAAAAAAACTTTATAAGTACCTTTTAAAATAAATTTTTTTCTTTCTAAATCAATACTTTAATATAACAATTGGAAATTTAATTTTTTATTTTTCATTTGTAATTCATTTCTATTATATATATTATATAAACAAATTAGGTTTTAGTAGGGTTTTATTAGGATCTCGTTTATTTTTTATTGTCTAAATGACATATCGTCCAAATGACGTCTTAGATTCAGATAAATAATTGTTTACTTTATATCCATATTGATTGTTCCATAATTTTTAGTTTTACGTTTTAATAAAATATATATATTATTCATATATGCACACACGTACACATGACGCGAGGAACCAGGAAATGTTGTTAAAAGTAGAAAAAGCTAAAAGTAAATATAGTTTAGGTGAAGTTTATCGTCTCATTGCTGGTAACTATTATTTGGAAATAGGTGGTAAAAGTAACTTAGTTGGATTATATACTGTTTTTACAAATTTTATGAATGGTAATTTAAAAAACACAAATCCTTTATTTAAGTTAAGTTTTAATGATAATTTCTTTTATATAAAATATACACCATCTAATAAGTTTTTAGGTATTAAGCGCGAAGAAGTCGAAAATTTATATAAACTCATTCAAGCTGAAATTTGTAAGTAAAAAGAAAGGGCTAACAAAAATTAGCCCTTTTTATAATATTTATCTTTTTGTTTAGATATCAATTTCATCTAAAGTTTTAGTTTCAATTTCACCAGTTTCTATATTTTGTACTTTTATTTTAATATCACTGTCATCTTGTTCATTAACTAAGATATCAACAATTTTATAATCAGGTAAATCTACAGCCGGCATTTCGACGTTATCTTCCTCTGGACTATAATCTCCACCCATATCACCTATGTTAATATCTCCAAAAGAAGCCGCTGGACTATCGATATTAGGTTCAGCAGCTAAATCTATATCAGGTCCATCATTCGTTGTTTCTGGAGCTTCTGGTGAGGCATCTGGAGTAGTTTCTGGTTGTGCTGATGCTTGATTATTTAAATTTGTTGCAAAATCTTCTGGTTTATCATCTTCTGTTAAAGTGATATCCTTTGAATCATTATCTAATATTTTAGAAAATTCATCTTTGAAGCAAGCTTCTGTCTTTACTTTTAATACCGGAAGAACAGCACCTACACCATCACTTAAATTTAATTCAGCATTTTTAATTGCTTCCATTGTTTTATCGATTAAAGCATTAAATTCTTTTGGACTAAGTGTGTTTTTATATCCCATTAATTCTTCAACAACTTGTGTATCTGTTGCAAAGTCATTTTCTAGCATATCATCAAAGTGTTTGATAATAGCATCTAAATCTGTTAAATTTTTATTAGTTTCTATTTCAGATTTAGCAGCATTTAAAGGCTCTAACCACGATGGATTTTTAATAGTAGAATATTTATTATTTCTAAACCATTGGTCATAAGCTTTATATTGTGCTTCATTATGATCTGAGCGTTTAGCGTAGTCAGCAGCAGTACGTTCAGGAAAATTTGGGTCCTGTTTAAATTTTTTACTTAAAACATCTTCATCTGGATTAATATCTAACCCGTGTGTAGGATTGACTACTTTTGTAACGTAATCGTGGAATTCTTTTTTATTTAAAGCTTTACCTGTTTTAGGGTCAAGATATTTTTTAAATAATTTCATCCAACTATCATGTACAGCATTAATCATCATTTCTCTGTTAAATGCTGCTTTAGCTAATTCTTCATGTTCAGCTGCTTTTGGATCTAATTGTAATCCATATTTACCGTTTTTATCTTTAGTGCTTAACCATTTTAAATATTCTTTAGCCATATCTAAAGGTTTTGCATACGAAACATTTTCAAAGGGTGTACCAGGATAACCGCGAACTTCTTTTATGTCTTGTTCTTCGGTTAAACTTTCTTCTTTTTTATCGCCTGTATATTGAACAGCTGCTCCTAAACCAGCAGTAGTTACTCCACCAAAACATTCATTCATATTATCTAATTGAATAGGTTTTAATGGAGCTTCTGTATCGTGAATAGCATAAATAGCATCTAATATATTCATTGCTTCATCACGAGACATAAATGTTGCAGCTTGAGAAATATTATTAGTTAAAAGATTACCTTCTTCCCATTCTGAATTTAGATATAGGTTTTCATCTTTATTGGCATCTTCATAGCTCAAATACCAATTTACGCTATCAGCAAACGGAAAGTCTCTAATTATTTCTTCATCTGGATCTTTTTTGTTTGGATTCATAAATTGTGTAGCGTATTTATAAGCATCTCTACCCATTTTACCAGGTTTTTTAGTATTTTGCATTTTAGCGTTATACAAATCTTCTTGAGTAAATGGTCTAGTGTCTCCGATTTTATCTCCAGCAGAAGTAGTTTTTGTATTTAAAATTTTATACCAAGGACTAGAAGGTTTGATGTTTAATCCTAAATTACGACGATTTGTAGGTATTTCTTCATCATCTTCTTCTGTTAAGTCAGCACTTTCAGCTTTACCCCACATTACTTCTTGTAATTGAGATACTAAATTACCTAAAAGTTCTTTAGCTTTTAACTCATCTATTTCTTCGTGTTCAAATGAGTTATATATTTCGTGAGCTTTTTTAAATAACCAACTACCAGAACCAACGTTTGAAATAATGAATTGAAATTGTTGCCATGGATGTACATCAGATGTATATTCGGTACCTTCATGTAATTTAATGTTTTTTGGTAAAGGTAGATTATTTGATTTTAACCAGGCGTGTAATTCAGCAACAGAATCGAATATTTTAACCTTACCATCCATAGATAAACATAATTTTGCATTTTGTTTAAATATTCTGGCGTTTTTATTTTTTAAGATTGCTGTGTTACCTTCTTCGTTGATTTTCCAATTACCAGCATCTTCGTCAGTATTTAATTTTTTAATTTGATTTAAAATAGATTGTAATTCATCAGATACTTCTAAAGACTGTGTAATTTTATCTATTGCTTGTTTAGTTAAAGCATCTTTATCTACGTTTTGAGGATTTGTATCTTCATCATCAAACATATTAAGATCTGGTTTATTTGGATTAAAAGCATCTTGTTTTTTAGCAATAGATAAGTATTTTTCTTCTGCTTCTAACAAGGCTTTAGCAAGTCTAGATTTGTTTGTCATTACAATATACTCTTATTATAATTAGTTTTAACTCTATTTAAATATTCTGAGAAAGATTCATTTACATTGGCTTTGAGATAATCATAATTCTTTTTCTTTGAATTTTTCCATTTTTGTAACCAATCTTCTTCGCATAATGTAGATTCTGCTGCAACTTCAGAAGCAAATCTATCTTCTCTTTCTAAATATTTAGCATACATAAATACATCATTCATAGGAATACGAATCTTACCTTTTTTAGATGTATTAAATACTAAATCATCTTCTCTGTTTGCAAATTCTAATATTTTTGCGAAATCATCATTATCGATATAAGACCTAGCTAAAGTTGCTACAGCATTTGTTGTATCGCTAGGGTCGGTAATTAAACTGTCAATGTAATCACTAGTTGCCGTATCAAAAATGTATTGTTTATTTCCATTTTTCATTGGGCGAACTTGAATGGCTTCATTTGAGTTAGTAGTAATATCCATTCTTTGAGGATCTAACAAATCACCTTGTGAATGAATATCTTCTTTGATATCATTTAAATTTTGATCCATTGGTATACCTTTTTATGTTTTTTTTTAATGCTTGTTTATTAGAACATTTTTATAATGAATTGGAAATATTTATAAAAATTGCCATAAGTACCTGGTGTTCAAATAAATAACTTAAGTATTTTAAGCGAAAAAAGGAGTAAAAATGTCTTGGAACGGTAATAACGAATCGCTTACTTTTCAATCTTATAAAAATTATATGTATGGTGATAAAGTATTTATATTAGATGAGATAACTTCAGATAATTGTGCGTATTTAATTGGTGATTTAACTCAATATGTTTTAAGTGAAGCAAATATGGGCAAAAAGCTAATGTTTGTTATAAATAGTCCAGGTGGTGATGTTAGTGTAATGATTACCATATTGGGTTTAATGAATATGGCACGTTTAAATAATATTCAAATTTATACTTTTGTTTTAGGTTCAGCTGGTAGTGCCGCTTCTGTATTAGCCGCTAACGGTGACCAACGTATGATAAATCGTTTATCTAAGCATTTTATTCATTTTGGTTGTATTTGGGACGTTACTACTAAGCATAGTGAAATTGAAAAAGCTTACGTTCAGAACAAAGAATATGCGGAAAATATGACAAAATTATATTTAGATGCGTGTAAAGGTAAATTAAAATTAGAAAAATTATTAGAAATTCAAGCAGACGAACGAGGATATTTAAACGCTGAACAATGCTTAAAGTACGGTTTATGCGATTTAATTATAGAAGATGATTTAGATACAAAACTTAAAAAAGAAGAAGAATTTGCTGAATTTGAAGATACTTTTGACGATTGGTTAAAAGCTAAGAATAAAAAATCATCTAAAAAACCCGCAAGAAAAACAGGTAAATAAATATGGATAAGCAAGCGATTTTACAATATTATAATGATTTATGTACATCTATTGGGCATAAATTATCAAGAGCTGAATATAGAGAAGTTAAGCCGATATATACTTCTTCTTTGATTGAAAAGTTATGGGGTAATTGGACTAATTTTGTTAATAGTGCTATTGTAGATGTAATTGTTACACGTAAAGATGTTCGGCGTGTTATTTCAGCTAAGAAAGATAAAGTTGTAGTATCTTATGTTAACGATGGTTCGGTAGTTAATTGGGAAGTATTTGAAACTCTTGAAAATTATTGTAAAGAAAATAAAGCAGAATTGGTCCTTTTATGGGGTAAAAATATTAGACACGATGATAGATTTACCGAAGAGGCTTTTCTTAGACTACAGCCATATTTGGTAACTAAACTTACATTTGAGAAAGATCCTTATTGTATAGTACAAGATTTTCTTATTTCACCTACACAAAAGAATCCGTTGTTGAATCTTGATAAACTGTCCACGGATATCAAAACAATAGTAGTTGGTTCAAATAAACAATACTTGAGAATTTTACCGTATAAACAATATTCGACTTATAGAGTAGCTTGTTCAACAGGTAGTATATCATCTATTGATTACAGAGAAACCGTATCTGGACAAATTGATTCAAAATATCATAAATTTGGAGCAATTTTATTAGATTGGAATGAAAAACAAGAAAGATATGTTATCCGTAATCTTATTTATAAAAACGGTTGTATTTGTGATTTAAATAAAAAATATACGACAGATAAGGTAACTAAAATTGATACTTTACCTGCAATGGTTTTAGGCGATTTGCATTTACCAGATGAAGATACAGATGCTTTGAGTGATACTATTAAATTTATTAACAAGTATAAACCAAAAGAAGTTATGTTACACGATTTAGCTTCTTGGAATAGCATCTCACATCATTGTTTTAATCATTATTTATCAAAAGTTATGAATGATACACCGGAAACATCAGATTTACAAACAGAAATAGATGCTGTTGTAGAGCGTTTAACTAAATTTATCAAAGCTTGTCCTGATAGTAAGTTTAAAGTAGTTAATTCAAATCATGACGCATTTATCGAAAAGTGGTTAGAAGCTGGTGAATTTGTAAAAGATAAACAAAACGCTGTTCTTGGTGCTAAGTTATTTATAGAATATGCACAAGGACGTAGTATTTTTGACATGTTTTTACCTAAAAATTGCGTAGCTTTAGCAAAAAATACTAGTTTTGAAGTAAATGGCTTTGAATTAAGTGAACATGGTGACGCTGGTATATCTGGTTTTAGAGGAAATGTTAATTCCTTTAATAAAACTTTTGAGAATTGTATTTGTGGTCATACCCATAGTCCAGAAATCTTTGAAAAAACCGTTTATGTCGGAACCTTATCTAAATTAAAATTGAATTATAATCAAAAAGGTATGACAAAATGGGTCCATTGTAATGCAATAATACAAGAAAATGGAAGTTTTCAATTAATTTTTGTGTAAGGTTTAGTATTCTATTATATACGTTTAAAAAGGAGTATACTATGGCTGAAAATACTGTCAAAAAACAGACAAAAAAGAAAAAAGTAGTTAAAAAAAGCGAAAATGTTAATAAAAAGCTGAAAAAAGAAGAGATTGAAGAAGAATTTGGTAAATCAACTGTTAAATGGGAACCGGTTTCAAATTTAGATAAGAAAAAAGGCAATTTCTTTTCTAACGCATTAAAATTTTTAGGTTTTTAAAAAGGAGAGAACTATGCAACTGTTTGTTGGAAAGCATTGTATTCCGTGTAAAAATTTAAAAGCACGCTTACAAGAAGAAAACATTGTAGTTGAGCAAATAATAGCTGAAGAAAATCAAGAATTGGCAAAAAAGTTTAATGTTAAAGTTTTGCCTACCTTGGTTTTAGATGATGGATCACTGGTTAAAGGCGGTGATGAAATTTATGAATGTCTGAAAGGGAGTTTATAATGTCAGATAAGAAAATTTATATAGCTTTGGGACCAAATGTTTTTGTGAAAGAAGCTGAAAAAGAAGTTAAAAAGGGCGATTGGATTATTCCTGATTCCTTAGATGTGGATTTTACTTTTGGCGAAGTAATTTCTTGTAGTGAAGGTTATTTTGAAAAAGGTAGCTTTATTCCAGCAAATGTACGTATTGGTGATAAGGTTGCATTTCCTAAAGTATCCGGTACAAAAGTTACATTTAATGGTCAAAAATTAATTCGTGTTTATATGGCAGATATTGTCGCTAAAGAAGTATCTGGTGAAATCTTAGAAGATGAAAAGGAATAATACATGAGTACATCTGCTTATTTTAATAAAGAAACAGAAAAGTATTTGGTTGATGGTCTAAATTTAGTAGCAAATGCTGTTAAGTCAACCTTAGGTCCAGCTGGTAATACTGTAGTTATTCAACGTGAAGATAAAACCCCATTAATTACTAAAGATGGTGTTTCTGTTGCTAAAGAAGTTAAACCGAAAGATGAAAAAGTTAAATTAGGTGCAGACTTAGCGATTTCTTTGGCTCAAAAACAAATGAATAACTGTGGTGATGGTACTACAACTGCAACTGTTTTAGGTCAAGCTATTGTAAACAGTGGCGTACGTTTGATTGAATTGAGTGAAAACAAAGTAAATCGCACTTCTTTACGTAAAGGTATTGAAAAAGCTAAAGATTATGTAATTGGGCAATTAAATACTTTGGGTAGAGAAATTAAAACTGATGAAGAATTAGTTAATATTGCAACAGTTTCTGCAAACGGTGATGAAAAATTAGGTAAAATTGTAGCCGAAGCTTATAGAAAAGTTGGAAAAGCTGGTGTAGTATTAGTCGAAGAAACTAAAGACAGAGAAATTAGACTTGATTTTAAAGAAGGTATGACCTTAAATAAAGGTTGGACTTCACAATTTTTTGTAAATAATCATGAAGAACAAGTTGCTGAATATGATAATCCTAGAATCGTATTGTGTAATTCTAAGATTTCTAACTTGAATTCATTGATTGACGTTATTCAAGAGCCTGTTTCTAAAGGAAATCCTGTTGTTGTAATTGCAGAATCTTTTGATACAAGCGTTACTCAAGGTTTGGCTATGAATATTATTCGTTCTGGTGGTCAAATTAAAGTTGCTTGTGTTGAGGCTCCTGGATATGGGGATCGTCGTTTGGATATCTTGCGTGATTTAGGAATTTATGTTGGCGCAGATGTTGGTGATGATCCTATGGGTATCAAATTTGAATCTATGTCTACTGCTTCATTTGGTACTTGTGAAAAAATCATCATTAAAAAAGATGAGACTATTATTCGCGGTGGTAAAGGCGATCAAACTAAAATCAATGCTAGAGTGGAAGCCATTGAAGGTTTGATTAATAATCTTAAAGAGAATGATAGTTATGAGCGTGAACAACTTGGTAAACGTTTAGCTTCTCTCACGACTGGCGTTGCTGTAATTCAAGTTGGTGGTTCTTCAGAAGAAGAAATTAAAGAATTGCGTGATAGATTAGATGATGCGCAATGGGCAGTTAAAGCAGCATTAGAAGAAGGTTATTTACCTGGTGCTGGTAATACATTGCTTCATTTATCAGAAAAAGTAGTAGACAACGTTGAAACAACTGACGTTGATGAGGCTTTGGGTGTAAATATCTTTGCAAATGCTTTAAAAGCACCGTTTAAAACAATACTTGAGAATGCTGGTGTTAATGTAAACGGTATAATGAAGGTTGTTCTTGAAAAAGGCGATTATAATATTGGTTATAACGCAAAAACTTTACGGGTTGTTAATTTACTAGAAAATGGTATTATCGATCCTGTTAAAGTGGTTAAAGGAACGGTTTATGCCGCTTCTTCTATTGCATCTGTAGTACTCACATCTAGCGTGATGATTTGTACAGATCCGGTTGAAAATAAAGGTTTATCCTTGAATATGATGCCGGGTATGATGTAATTTAATTTTTTGCTTTCTTCTAAATAATGGGGGAATACTTTTATAGTATTCCCTTTTATAAATTGTTTTCTTGAATTCGGTATATGTATTTTAAGTTCTAAGATATATTAGGTTTAAAAGATTGAAGAACATGGCAAAAAAACAAACTACTTCACGCTTAAAAGAAACAGATTTTTCTCAATATAACTTACGTGATGCATATATTACGGAGCAGGCTGATTATATCGCAGCTATTCGTGATGAAGCGCTGTTTAGTAATTGGGGTATAAAAGTTTTAATAAAAATTCCTGTAGATAATTTTGGGGATTTAGATGAAAATAATGTAGATGAATATAGCAATTTTGTAGATACAGAATGGCTTGATACTACTGAAACTGTTATACCTAAATTTACTGAATATCGTCAAAATATATCTGAAGAAGGTATGTCTGCAGACGGTACAGATGGTTTGTATCCATTAGAAGTATTGATACCAACTAAATTACATCTTCCTAGAAACTCACGTATTATTTTTAGTGAGTATAATTCAAGAGAAGAACAGATTGCTAGAGAATGGGTAGTTTTAGGTACAATTCAAAAACAATTAAGTGGAAGTAAAACATATACACGTATTGCTAATTGTGTACCTGCTCGTCAAACAATATTCAATTCATCAAATCCGAGTATTGGTACTATTTGGTTTGATAGTAAAGTAGATCACTATTCTAACTATAACAACATTAGAGCACAAGGTATAATTTGGTTTTTACGTTCTGGTGTTTGTATGGATAAGATTTCTAAAGCTTATAAGGATTCTATTCAAGAGCAAGTTCCAGACTTCCCAGTGTTTGATGAACAATTATTTGTTTTGTTATATTATGATGATAGAGCAAAGCACATTATTAATGCTGGTTCAGGTTTTAAAGTAGGTTCTGAGATTCCGTTGATAGATAATGACGGTAATCCTATTATGATTTTAACCGATTTTGAACAAGATATTGAAATTCCACTTACAATTAAGATAACTAAAGTCAATGCGGAAGGTGGAATAGTTGAATATAAGTTTAATACAAATAAGGGTTATACAGAATTAGGTCCAGTTGATGGAATGGTAGTTAATGTTAATGATGCTGTTATTGAATTGGCATATACTACTTGGGATGAGAATTTATATCAAGAAACAATTGATACCGCAGTTATTGAGAATCCAAAATATATTACTCCATATCGTATGGATGCAGTATTTAAAGCAAAGAAGATTGCCGTATCGGTTCTAAATTAATAAGAGAATTAAATAATTTAAAAGGTATTTGTAATGGCTATTTATGGTTTGCAAACAGATTTTATGAATCAATTATTACGAGCATATTTTGGTTTTGAAGTACCAGATGGCGTACAACGTGAAATTTATGTTGGTTTAGGTTTAACACAACAAGGCGCTGCTATCAATACTGAAAATTTTGATGAAGTATTTGCTGGTAGACCTTTGGGTAATTATAAAAGAGCACGTGCTGTATTTAATCGTGCTATTAATAACGTAATTGTTAATGAAAATGAAATTGTATTTAATACAGCCGAAGAAGATTGGACAGATCAAAATCATAAAATAGAAATGCTTGGTTTATTCGATACTTTAGATTATGAAAACGAATTACATGAGTTAGTAAAGCCTTTAGTTGTATTACGCTTACCTAGATATGAAACTGTATTAAAAGGTGAAACTCTTCTTTTGTCGCCAGGTGCTATTGAATTGAGTTTAACTGATTTATAGGAATAAAAGAATGACACGTTTTATGTTATCACCTACTTTTATTGATACCATTTTAGATAATAGCTTTGGTATACCTAGTAGAAATTTTCAATCTACTGAAATTTATGTTGGTTTAGGTATTGAATTCGATGAAGAAAAGTTTGAATTCACTAAAGAGCCTGTAAGTAAAGGTTATACGATAGTTTCGAATCCAGTTACATTTAATGAGCCAGTCAACGGGATTTTGAGAAACGCTGAAGCTATTGAGTGGGATAAAGCTACTCAAGATTGGACAACTGGTGATGAAAAAATAAAATATATTGGTTTATACTATCGTTTATATAATGAGAATTCGAGTGGAGCAAGTGGAAGTTATACTGAAACTGAAGAAACTTCTTTGGATGATACCGCTCCAGAATATAATTATGAATTACTCGCTGTTTTACCATTAGTTCCAAGTGAAACAGTATTAATGAATGAAAAAATGGTTTTGAATGCAAATGCTATTCAAATTCGTTTAGCTAATAGATAGGAGTTAATTTAATGACTGAAAAGACTAGATTAATCATCGCTGAATCTACTAAAGATTTTGTAGAAAAAGAATTGGATGAAAATTTAGAAGAATTAAGCGAAGAAGAAATTATCAGTAGATTAAAACAATCTAAATTTGTTACAACAAAAGTTGAATCAACTGGTGAAATTAAAATTCGTCGTGTATTGAATGGATAACGCATAATGTCTACTAATCTTGAACCTTTAGAAAATATAATTGGTACGCGTTGTATTTCATATTATGCTAGCGACAAGTCTGCTTTAGATGGTAAGCATAGTTATGAATTTTGGACACGCAGTAAATTAACTCGTATCGTATGTAATAAACCTTTTGGACGCGGTGATACACTTCAAATTGATGATGTAAAAGAAACCTCCAGTGGTATATTGATTGAAACCACTTTAATTAATGAATGGGAGCAAGGCTATCCTGTATTAAATTTTATTAGTGGTCGTCTTATTTATAATAAATGGGCAGATTTTGAGTGTACACCGACAGAAGGCATCCAAATTGTTAAGCAGATTGAACAAATTTTAGCAGATAATTATTCTATAGGCTTTGTTATATTAGCGTATAAATCTGGTAAAATCTCTTGTGTCGATAAAGTTACAAATAATAAATTCGATATACATATTCGTTTAGATTGGGAATAAATAGGGAAATATCATGGATAGAGAAACACGTTTATTTAAGAGTTTGGCAAAACGTATTGTTGAAAATTCTTATCATGACAGAGAAAATAATACTTTGTTTGTTACTAACCCAGGTATTTCATTCGACGTATTAAAAGGTTTAGCCAAAAAGCATAATTTTACAGTAGGTCAAACAAATACTGGAGAATATGTCAGTATTCCATTGGCATATAAACACAGTGCATTAGATGGTGATGACTTTAGTATTTATGATGATTTCATGAGTACGTATACCTACTATAATAAAAATTATAATACATTATTATCTGCTTATCAAACGTTTGATTTAATGCAAGAAAATTTATCTGAAGTTGATTTAATTTTAGATACATATGTAGGTGAAGTTTTGAGTCAAGGTTTTATTGAAAATCCACTCGAAATAAAAATATCAAACACTAAAGCTCAAAGCTTAATTGAAAAAGTATTTTATAAGAATAAAATTTATCAGAAATTACCGAATATTACCAAATCTATTGCTAAATATGGTAATTTTGGTATGACTTTATCTTATCCATATTTAGAGAGTTGGATGACAGAAGATGGTGAAGTCGATTTATCACAAATCGATATCTTAGAAGATTTAGTAATCAATTTTATTAATCCTAAGAATTTTGAAATTAATTGTGATGAATATATGAATCCTATTAATTATAAAACTACTACACCGAATGTATATGTAAATCAAACGGCACAATCTAGAGAAATTTATAAGTTATGGCAACCATGGCAATTTGTACATTTCTTGATTCCAGATGAAATTACTGAACCATATGGTAAATCTATGCTTTGGTCAATGCGTTCTGCTTTTGATCAGTTGACTACTTTAGAAGCATTATTAGGTATTTCACGTGCTTCTAAGATTCAAAGATTAGTCTTTTATGTACCAATGCCAAACGGAATAAATTTGGTAGATTCTTACGGTTATTTACAAGAATTCCGTGCACAATACTTAAACTCTGTATTTACCGACCAAGGTAGTGCAAAAGCTGGACGTAAGATGCCGGGTGCTATGTCAATTTTAACTTTACCTATGTCACATGATGGTAAAAAAGTTGAAGTAGACCATATCGAATCTAATATTGATTTAAGTTCGGTTGAAGACGTAGAATATTTCTTAGATAAAATTTTAAGAAATTCTAGTTTGCCAAAAGGTTATTTAGTAGGTGAAGATGTTATTACAACTGCTCAAACCTTAGAGGCACAAGACCTTAAATTACGTCGTACATTAATTCCATTAAAACGTGCTTTGTTAACAGGTATTATGAATCTTGTTGAAAATGTATTGACACATGCTGGTTTTGATGTATCTAAATTAGAAGTTGAAGTTAATTTAAACGAACCTATTCAAATTCCGGCTGATGTGATTAGTAAGTATAATGACATTGGAGAATTACTTGGTGCGTTTTCTCAAATTAATCCAAATATGCCGGATATAAACAAGTTCCAATTTTTAGTAAAGATGGGTATGCCTGTTGATATAGCATCTTTGGTAATTTCTAAGGTAAGTATCAACGCAATGGATACAACTGATGATTTGGCTAAGTTTTTATTGGGACAAAAATTGAAAAATGGTAACACTCAAATTGAAAACCCAGAATTAGAAGAAACTGTAAAATATTCATTAAATTCAAAACAGTTTTTAAAAGAACATTATAACTTGAGTACAAATCTAAAGAATTTCCATGATACAATGCGCACTAGTTTAGATAGGTCTTTGAAAGAAAGCTTGTTAAAGAGTGAACGTAAAGTTTTAACTGAAGATGCAGAATAAAGTATTAATATCAGGAATATTTGTTGTTGAAAAGAAATGGGGCCTTGTTTGGTTAAATAATAAGGTTGAGAATAAAAGTGAGAATTTAAACTATTTTAAATTTGAAACTCTTCTCCATCAAAGCTTCGATGAATCTACTATAAAGAAAATATTAGAAGCGATTAATTGTGAAAAGAAATTATTAATTGATTTTGATAATTCGTTTGTAAAAGTAATTAAAGAACCAGAAGTTAAATTTGAAGATTGTTTTTCTAAATATTTTAATACGCAATATGTGGAAGAATGGTTAGAAAACGGTGAGCATATTGAATCTGATTTATACAATTTATAATAATGGAGTCTAATTTATAATGAAGCATCTAAATATATTTGGTGATGATAGAAAAATACCCAAGTTATCAATAAATGTACGAATTAAAGTAAAAACGAATACTGCCGAAGAGAATAAAGCTTGGAATACTGTATTTGGGTATATTATGAAAAAACCTCGTACTAAATTAGAGTTTTTAACAGTAAGTACGATAAGAAGTTTAACCTTAGATAAAATTACACTAGAAGCGATTAAAAAGAATATATCAGAAGAAGATTATATCCAGTTACAGAAAGTAGAAAATGTATTTAATAATAACCTAACAGATGATATAAAAGCCTTCATTTTGGCAATTCTAAAGATACCAGTTAATGTATTAGAAAACATATGTAAAGCTTAGTTTTAAGAGTCTCCTTTTGAATCATTACAAAAGGAGATTTCTCATTTATAGATTAAAGTTCTAATAATAAAAGTATATAATTGGAAGATAAATATGTCAATCAAAGATTTGCTGTTTGAATACTCTGGTGATTCAGATTTTGAGTCATATACTGGTATTGTTTTAGATAAAGAAAATAACGCTTTTAAAGTAATTAAAGGCATGTTTCGTGATAAAAAAGATTTTTACGAAAAAATGCATAAGCAAGGTTATATTTTAAGAAAATGCTTTGAGACAGATATCTTTGAATGGATTGAAAGAAATGCTGAAGATGATTTAACTACATATTTGATGTTCAGTACAGCATTTTCTAAATGGAGAGGTAATAACGTGTTATCTGATTATTATGTAAAGCTTTTGAATGATATTCCTCATCTTAACCGTGAAACTCAAAAAGGTAATCCTAAAAGTAAAGGCAAAGAGAAAGGTGGTTGGAATGAATCTGTTTTAGAAGATGGTCCAATCAAAGAAGCTTTTGATACAGAAGCCTTAGCTAATAGAGCAGCAGTATATAGAAGTTTACCTAATGTGGATAAACATACTATTAGTATTTATCCTGTAGGATATAGTGGTGAAATTATTAAGTCTGCTAAAGCTAAACCTATTGTTTTGGATGCTTGGTATCCTTTTGATGCTGAAGGTAAAGATAAATTTAAAGATCCGTTGTTTTTACGTCAATTATATGTACAATTAAATCAACCAAACTATGCTTCTCAAAAATTTCCGTCTTTTGCATTTATTGTAGATGGTAATTACTCAGATCCTACTTATATGACATATCGTGATATTTCCAGTGCATATAATACTATTACAAAAAATCCAAATTGGAAGCTGGCTGATAAAAACACTGCTATTAATCAATTAAATAAAAAAATAAAAGATATTAATACAAAGTTAAATCCAGACTCAAAAGAATACAATGCTTTATCACAAGATGAAAAAGATCAATTATTCTTTGATAGAGATACTTTAAAACAACAGAGAGCTAGTGTTGGAAGAGATGCTGTAGATAATACAAAATACACTAAGCAAGAAATAGAAACTTTGAAAGATTTGCGTGACAATTTACGTAGATATCAGTCAAATCCAGGTGATGAAGATTTAGCAAAATTTATTCAAGACGAAATTGATAATATTAAAGACACTGCTCGTAAGCGTACTGCTATTATGAGTCCAGCTAAAACAACTAAACGTCAAGCTTTGGATAGATATGATGATTTAACACACGGTTTAGCTGTTAATGCAAATCCAGTTCCTTCTAATCCTATACACGGCGGTGATTCGGAAGGTACGTTTTTAAAGCGTTTCGATAAAAAAAGATCAGATGCTGAAAAATTAAAGTTGTTGCGCCAAAAATTTGATTTAAATGAACCAGTAAAAATTAAACGTACTGATAATTTTGTTTTACCAAAAGACATGGCAACTAAAGCAGACGAATTATCTAAACAAAATACAAAAGATTTCTTCAAGGGTATTCAACCACTTAAAAACCAAGAACCTGCTGCATATGATGTTGTTAATACTTTGACTAAAACAAAACAATATACACATGGCAATATTAGCGATAAAGATATGGATTCTTTGGTTTTGGATATCTTTAAAACATATACTAAGGACCAAAATACCGATGCTCAAACTGTACGTAAGTATTTTATTGAAAATCCAAAAGTATATATGAAAGAATTAGATAAGCGTTTGGCAAGATTTGATAAAGGTGAGAGATTTGGTAAAGAAGCTCCACAAGAAGAATCTGCTCCGGTAAACGCTGGTGTTAATGTTTTATATGCTGACGAAATTGCACAAGGTAAAACTCCTTTTAGAGGAGCATTGCCTTTGGGTGGTACAATTACAGAAGATTATACTCATTCTGAATTAAATACTAACTTGTTTGATGGTGATAAACTCAAACCGGAAGTACGTGCGGCTTTGCTAGAAATTGCTAATAAGTTTGAAGAGTCTTTAGAATTACCAATAAAACCGGTTGATATATACTTTACTGGAAGTTGTGCAAATTATAATTACAATGATAAAAGTGATATTGATTTACATTTAGTATATGATTTTGAAAAAGTAGGCTTACATGCTGAAATTGTTGCTAATTATATGAAAGCTTCTAAAAAAATATTTAATAAAAACTATGATATTACAATAAAAGGAATTCCGGTTGAAGTTGGTTGTGAAAATACTGCTGAGCCTGTTGTTGCTACCGCTGTATATTCAATTTTAAATAATAAATGGATAAAAAAACCAGAAGATGCTAATAAAGAATATCCTGGCGTAGATTTACCGATATATAATGAATTAACTTTACAAATAGAAGATGCGATTGAAAGTCAAGATTCTTCAGTTATTGGTAATTTGTGGAAAATGCTTGGTAAGTTACGTAAAGATAGTTTAGCACAAGAAGGTGAATTTGGTGTAGGTAATGCTATTTTCAAAAAGTTACGTAACATGGAATATTTAAATCGTTTAAAAGATGCTTATTATGCTTCAGCTAGTAAGGAATTATCGCTAGAAGCTTTGGAGGATATTATATAATGGTTAATGCTAAAGAAGCTGATTTAAATTCTAAGATAAGTGTAGTGGCAAATATTCCTTCTAATCTATTTAATTTGTCTCAAGATGAATTTGTAGATGGGTTGATTAAGCATTGTAATAATAGTGAAGATACCGCATTAAAAACTATAAAAGATTGTTTAGCATCTATTAAAGATGGTTATAATGATAAAGCTAAATATTTAAGTGACGCAAAGAATAAGTTAGAAAAAATGATTGAGGCAAAAAATATGACATTTCGTGACAAGTGTGCTAAATTGATTAAAGAGTATAAACTTGAAGAGCGTGAATTACCTAGAGCTAAATCATTAACTGCCCCTGGTGAATATTTTCCAGATAAAAATAGTGCCGTAGATGAAGAGATATATCAATTAATAACTAATAATATTCACCCTAATGTATTATATTCAAGACGTTATTGGCGCTATGAAGATAAAAATGGCAATCGTTATGTTTTCCAATTACAAGGCATAGATAAAAAAGAATTAAATAAAGATGGAAAAGCCAATGTAAAGGTCGTAACAAAAGAAGTTGGCGAAACAGAGAATGGTAGACAATTTATTACTGATGGTCAAGTATTTAATATGCCAGCTTCTCGTTTTGTTGAAATAATTAAGTCACCTATAAATAAAGATATATATTCACATGTTATGAAAGGTGAATCTGAAGATAATTCTGATTGGATGATTGATTATACTGCTGCCAAAACAAATATGAAAAACGATTTTAATAACTGGTATGATGCAAATAAAGAAGCATATGATTTAGACACATATAATCGTTTTGACGTTATGAAAGTTTACCAATTAACGAGAAAAGGTTTTACTATTCCACAAGCTTTTCGTAGAACAACTGTAAGAGCAAACGAGTCTGTATTAGATGAAGCAGAAAAATTACCAATGAATAAAGATGCTAAAACTGTACAAGAGGTTTTAAGTAATTTTGGTATTGATGATAGATTTATGACTATGCCTTTTACTGTTAAAGATACTACAAATATGCGTGATGAAGATAAAGAACCTGACAGACATTTTGTTATTGTTGGTACGCAAGAAGATTTGAGTAAACCTGTTGAATCTATGTTTATAAAAGATTACGATAAGGGCGGTCGTGCTATTGAAATATCTATGAATGAATTATTAGAAATTTTAGATAGACCAGAAAACACTAATCCTAAAATTAATTTGTGGGACCGTGCTTCTACTATTCGTAAACAAAATATGCCATTAAGTGTAGGTAAAGACGGTAAATTTCACGAATTAACTAAAGATGAAATATTAGCTGCTTTAGAATTAGTACAAAATGATGAACGTTTTAAAGATATCGATTTAAAAGCTGCATATTTAGAGCCTCAAAGCTATGAGCGTAGAAATGCAATCGTTGGAATGGCATTAAAAGCGGTTGATCCAGATTATTTGGTCAAAGCTATCAGAACAACAAATGGATTTAATGGAATTTCATATCAAATCTTTATACCTAATTGGGATAATCCTAAGACTAAACCTTCTACATCTGGGTATAAATTTATGAATCCATATCAACAAATTAAAAAAGATTGGTTTAATGCATAAGGATATATTATAATGAGTAAATTTAGAGATTTGGTTGAAGCTAAGTTAAAAGAGTTCGGTTTACCAAGTAGTTATGACTATTGGCGTACAACTGATCCTGCATACGAAAGACAAGGTCAATATGAAGACTGGTTAGAAAATCAAGATGTAGCTACTAAATACGCTGTTTATGTTCGTAATGAAGACCGTTATGGCAAAATGTTCGCTTGCTTAGATTTAAGTATACCTGAAGAACAAAACGATTGGGATGTTGTAAACGAATTGAATTCTGAATATAACGATGAATTAAAATGTTTATGGAATACCGAACAAGAAGCAGCTGTTGCAGCCCAAGAATATAAAAAATATCACCCAGAATCTGAACCAAAAGTAGTAACAGTTTGGTCTAAAGATGAAGACGGTATTTATTACGATGATCTTGAAGATGTATATACTTATGAAGATTGGGAAAACGATAGATAAGCGAGGAATAAATGGCAAGTTTTAGTCCAATTAGAGATATAATAGATAAAGCGATTAACTTAGATTTGGCTAATCCTAATCTTGCTATATCTACAAAAGAGGCTTTATTAAAAGAAGATGCTATTACATTAGGAACTTTAGACTATTATCGTTCGTTTCCTTTACGCGTTGTTTATTGTACTACTTATAATTCAAGTGGCGGTGGTAAGACTAGCTTTGATTGGGCAGGTTTAGATACACCTATGCTTGATAATGGAGCCATGTATATTCCTTTTGAAAAATTTTTCACAGGTGGTACTCCTAAAGTTCCTCAATCTCAAATTAAAAACGCGTATTTTCTTGGTGTTATTCGCATTGAGCGTCCTTATTGGTCAAATTACTCGAATCCCTCTATGTGGGAAAAACAGATGTTCGGATTCCAAGTTAGTGGTTCTAATAGTTATAGTAACTATAACATTATGGATACTATTTTGAGCAATACTTTAGATGATTTATCTACTGGTCAACCTAGATGTTGGATTAACCGTATGGAAAATCGTGTTGAAGTACAAGCTCCTTGGGGTTTCGGTCAAATGGCACTAGATGCAGCTATTGGTTTTAATAGTCCAGAATATGTAGAAATGTCTAAGGTTGATTGGTTATGTAAATTTATTTCGAAACGTTTTATTGAAGCTATTATTCAAGCACGTGACGGAGTAAGTTTTGATGCAGATTTCAATATTTCAACAGAGCATTTACAAAAGCGTCTTGAAAAACTGACAGAACAAGTTGAAAGCATACAAAATCATAGTGTATTGCATCAAGCACAGTGGTCATAAAATTAGCTTTACTTTTAAAACAGAACCTCATATATGTATAATATGAGGTTTTTTATTTATGGTATAAGAAGGTCGAATGGTATCTAGTGGTGTTTTATTTAAAGAGAAAAATCGTTATTGGTTAAGTATTAATTTAGATAATACTCCAGTGGGTATATGTGCATTAGAGCGTGTTTATGATGTCTCTAAAGAATACGGTTTACCAAAAGGAAGTGTACTTGATAGCAGTGACGATATATGGGAAGTATTGGTAACGAGTAAGTCTTTTAAAGATTTACGTAAAGTAGATGAAGGATATAAATTGGCTAGAGTTCAAGGTCAATATATTTATGTAAAACCAAAGGAAATGCAAAATAAAGTTATAGTTGATTTTGCAAAGTGTCATTCTTATAAACAAATAGTCAAATTTTATTTAAAATGGAAGTGGTACCTATCTTATAATACAGATTAAAAGTGATAGTTTGTTGATATTTATAAAGTTCTATACAATAATTGAGTACTCTTCAGAAAATATAGGATTTTATAAATGACAAATATCAATAAAAAAGATACACGTAAGTTATTGATTGAATCTGCAGAATTCGTTTCAAAAATAGAATTATCAAATGAATTAAAAGAAGCTGTTAAGTTAGCTAACAGTAAATCAGGTACATTAATTGTAAAGAATATTCCTTGTACAATTTTAAACCGTGTAAATCAAAATGGACGCATTTATTCAACTGATGTAGTTAATAGTGCATTAATTGAGGCTAAAAACGCTTTTGCTGCTAAACAATTATTGAGTCAAGCTGATGAACACCCAGAAGGTTCTTTTGTTGCACCTTCTCATGCGTCTCACGTTGTAATCAATTCATATATTAAAAAGAATGTAAACATTGTTGTTGAAGGTAATGAAGAACAACATGACGTATTATTTATGGATTGGGAAATTTTAAATACTCAAGAAGGTAAAAATTTAAGAGCATTATTTGAAGCTGAGTGCTCAATAGGTACTTCTATTCGTGGTGTAGGTGATATGAATGGTAAATATGTAGAAAATTATGAATTGTTAGGTTGTGACTGTGTTGGTAATCCATCTTCTTCTACATTTACTCGTATGCCAGTATCTGAATCTGTACAACTAGAAGTTTTAGATCCACGTGATTTGAAAGAAACCTTTACAATTACAACTTCATCTACAAATGTTGTTAAAGATTTAGATTCTGCTTCTACATTACAAGCTCAATTAGATAACATTGGTTATGGTACTGTTACTAAAACTTCTACCAAAGTGGATGAAGAAACTGATCCTAAAACTGGTGCAATGACATCTATTACTACATTAGAGGCTGAAACTTCAGATGATGTTGCTGATTTAGATCAAGCTTTGACTATGGCACGTAACGCAATGTTAAATGGTGTAGTTAACGTAGATAGTATTACTATTGAAAACATTAAAGAAGAACAACCAGAAGAAGCTACAGAAAATGAAGAAGCTCCTCTTACTGAAGATGCTTTACGTGTAGCTTTAGATTATAAACCTACAGCTTATGGTTATGAAGTGGCTTTAAAAGGATCTGCTGAAAATTTACGTTATATTAAAAAGAATTTGCCTCAACCAATATCTGGAGCATATACAACATTTGGTCCATATAACACTGAAGACCATGATGTTAAAGTTTTGGAATTTGCTTATCCTTTTGCTGAAAATGAATTAAATAACTTATTAAAAACTCTTCAAAATGGTATGCATGTACGTATTGCTGAATCTTTAATGACTGAAGCAAAAGAAGACGAAGATCCAAAAGCTGGTAAAAAGTTTGTATTAAAATGTCCGGCCGGTTTTGTTGCTATGGACGGTAATGCATTAGTATTCAAAGACGATCCAAAAGAAGCATTACATTTTATAGTTGGTAAAGAAGAATCTGGTTTAGTACATTTATCTGGCGTTGAAAAGATTCTTGATACAATGGGTGTATATGATGTTGAAAAGTATTATCGTAAAGATATAACTGATATAAGTGCTTCCGAAACGCCTATTGAACAACCGGCTGAAAAAGAATCCGTTCCAGTTGCTGAAGATAATGGCAGTGCTACTCGTTTTGTTGCTCAATTGACTATTGGTAATGAATCTGGTATGCCTGAAACTTCTACTATTCCTGTTTCTGGTGTTGAGTTAGATGCTGTAGTAAACGAAGTAAGTAATCTGTGGAAACAAAAAGCAGAAAATGAAAAAGGTCAAGTATCAATAACTGTTACTGATACAAGTACAAATGAACAATATGCTTATAATCCAGGTAATAATAGTTTAGATCCTATGAATAACTTACCACAACAAGAAGCTACTGGTGATATTGAACAAAAAGATGAAACATTGTCTTTGGAATTTGATAATGGCGTAGAAGTCGAAAAGCAATTTGATAATGAAGCTCAAGCAACTGTAGCAAAAGCTGGCTTAGAACAAGGTAAATTGCCAGGTGATTTGATGTTATCTGAAGAAGATAAACCTGAAGACTTAACAACTTGTGAATGGTGTGGTAAAAAAGTACCTACAAATCAAATCCGTAATGAAAAAGAGTTAGGTAAAATTTGTTTTGCTTGCCGTCAATCATTAAATCAACGTGGTCATAAATTAGCCTATAATGAAGCTAATCCAGAATACGAAGATATTCAACCGGGTTGGTATGCAGCTGCTCAAGGAATTGGTGTTACTGGTCCGTTTGCAAGTGAACAAGAAGCTTGGCATGGTTTAGAAGATGTTAAGGACTTTGTAAGTGTTGAATATATAAGTCCTGAAATGTTAGCTGCTGAATCTGCAGATATGAATGAAGTTTTGTATACTAGAGCTACTGATGCTTCTGATCCAGAGGTTGAACAGCCTTTAAAAGATGCTTCTGAAGATGATGAATTTGAAAGAACAGACGTTTGTGCTTGGTGTGGCGAAGAATTTCCATTGTCTGATTTAAGAACAGAAAAAGATTTGGGTAAAATTTGCCATCATTGTGCACACGGTTTAGAATCACGTGAAGGTCCATTAGAATATACAGATACAATCTATGAGGCAGATGAAGACGTAAATGTAGTCTTGTCTAATATTGATTGGGATGTTGATTCTATTTCAAATTCATTCATGGCAAATTCTCAACCAGATGATGTAGCAACTATTGGTGATTTAGAATCATTAATTCGTGATTTACCTGATACATTAAATGTTAAATTAACCGCCAAAGATTTAGAAAGTGATGATATTGAAGCTGTTAAACAATTAATATTTGATAAAGCGGGCGAACAATCTGGTTTAGTTATTAAAAACGCTGTAATTTCTAGTGTAGAATAAGTAAGTCTTATAATTCAAGATTTTATAGTTCTATATATAGAAAATAGTTTATAAACTAATTTTTACATTTTTCTAGATTATATAACGAGGAATTAAACACATGACTAAAGAAGAAATGTTGAAAGCATTAAAAGAAAGCAATGCTTTGAATGTTAAAAAAGCAGAGGATACTTTGCAAAACATTGAAACCAAAGAAGTAAAAGAAGCTCCTAAGGCTGAAGGTATTACTGGTTTAGATTCAGAATTGCCTACACAAAAAGAAATTGAAAAAGAAGTTGCTAAAGATGAAGGTCCAATGATCCCTGTTGATAAAGATGGTGTATCTAAAGACGGTGGTGAAGATGACCGCATGCAAGCTGATAAAGTTGAAGCTGAACGTAAAAGAGAAGATAACGGCATGAAAGATGTTATCAACGTTTCTAGTCGTAAGGTTGAAGAAACAGCTGAAGTTAACAACGAATTGTTAGATCAGTTGAAAGAAGCTGCTGACCGTGAAGAAAACTATAAAGAAAAAATTAAAGAAATTACAGCTTTGTGTGAAAAAGCTCTTGTTTCTCAACAAGAATCTTTGACAAAAGAACATGCAGCTGAAATGAATAAAGTTTTCGAAGCTGTTATTGCTGAAGGTGAAAAAATGGAAAAAGAATTAACTGAAGCTGCAGCAAGAAATGAAAAAATGTATAAAACAGCTCAAAAATTGTATGAAAATTCAACAAAATTAAACAAGATTTTGATTGAAGCTGTTAAGAAAGCTCAACCTGAGAAACAAATGACTCGTTATATGACACCTGCTCGCCGTGCAGTTGAATCATTGCGCTAATATTTAGTTTTTTAACGAGAGCGTAGGGGATTAGATTATGTCTAGTCCCCTTTTTATATAAGTTCTGATAAATAGGAGGGGAATTGATGTGTAAATTAATAAAAATGTTATTACGACTATTTTTTGGTAAAACAGAAGAAGTTGAGGTTAAACAAATGTTGTCTTTAGAGCAATTATATAAAATAAATGGTAATTTAAATAAAAAAGAATGTGAATATTATTTAGAAAGTTTAAATGTTGTTTTACCAAATAAAGAGATTAATACTTCTTTGAGATTATGCCATTTTTTAGCACAAATTATTCATGAGAGTGGACATTTTAAATATAAATCTGAAAATTTAAATTATTCTGCTAATGCATTAAAGAGTGTTTTCTGTAAATATTTTAAAACTGATGCCATTGCCAATGAATACGCCAGAAAACCGGAGAAGATTGCTAATAGAGTATATGCAAATCGTATGGGTAATGGTGACGAAGCAAGTGGTGATGGATGGAAATATAGAGGTAGAGGTTTAATTCAATTAACAGGTAAATGTAATTATGACGCTTGTGGAAAAGCAATTGGATTAGGTTTAATAAATAATCCAGATTTATTGACTGAATCGGCTGAGGCTAGTGTTTTGGCAGCTTGTTGGTTTTGGAATAAAAATAATTTAAATCAATTTGCAGATAAAGATGATATTGTAACTATTACTAAACGCATTAATGGTGGTACTAACGGTTTAGAAGATAGAAAGAGTAATCTGGCTAAGGCTAAGTGCGAATTGCTATAATTAGAAATATTTATTCTAATTTTCGTATATATCGATATTCTATATAGTAGTTAAATAAATACCTCGGGATATATAAATGGCAAGAGGAAACAATCAGAATAATATATTAGATGAAATCTTCACAGATGAATGGTATGCTGATGTAATAAATGCTACTAATTTTGCTATGGAATATCAAAGTAAATTGGGTATAGATGAAATTACGCTTGCTCATCAAATAATTGATTATAATATAAATAAGCGTTTAGAAGAAAAGTTAGTAAATAATTTAGTTAAGTTATTGCCAAAAAATTTAAATTGGGAGCATTCAGATATTTTACGTGCTTTCGATGAATTTAAAAGTATTATCGATAGCTGTAATGCATGTCCAAAATTTAAAACGTATACCGTTAAGATAAATGTTGGTAAATCGGCTTTACTTTTAAAAGAATTTATATTGTGGAAAGATTTGGTTAGTTTAGATTATCCCGCTTTACACATCGAAGCGATTCCAATGAAGACAAAAAATCATTATAAACTAGAAATTAAACGGATAGACTAAAATAAGCATTGGGCATGGGAATAAATAGCTGATCTAATGCTTCAGTATTGACAATAGTGCGTAATAAACCACCTGGAATTCGTGTATAAACAATATGATAGCCTAAATCGTTAAAATTGCCATCAACTGACTCAAACATTCCAAGGCTTTTTAATTTATTTTCATCTATTTCTAAATATTTCTTACTTTTTTTAGCCATTTTAATAAATTTTATTTTCAAAATTGCTTTTTATGTAATCAACAATATTAGGAAATTCTAGTATATCTTTTTCAGATAATGTTAACTTCTTTTGATCCAGGGTTAAAACATTGTCGATTAAGGTATATTTTTTTGCAATGAATTCTTTTATTTCATCTAGAGATAAATACATCTGTTTTTTAGTTGATGTTATTAATTTTATTCCTGTTTCATCTAAATTTATAATGCGCATATGTACCTCTCTTTTTAATACAAAACATGCTATTATTATAGAATACAAAAGTAAAATCATAATTTTCCAATATATTTAAATTTTTTAGTAGAAAACTTCCAAAGTTAAATTCCATTAAACATAATGCATGATGGAGATTTAATATGGGTTTAAGACCAATCAGAAAAAAATTAAGTCATAAAGGAAAACAGAAAAAAACAGGAGTAATTTTTGGTATGTTTAATGCTCAACCGGTAGTGGAAAAAGATACAAAAAGCACAGAGCACCACAATAAATCGTTTGAATTTAGCTTTTGTATGGTAACTAATTTACTCGAAACAAAAGATGACGAATTTGAGAGTGAACAAGGATACAGCGATAGAGCTATGGCTGTTCCTGTCTATCAAAATCTATGTTTATACGAAAAATACTTATTAATAAGATATAGTCAAAACTATCATCGTAAAAAAATCAACAGTTTCAAAAAAGATAAAGCTGAAATGTTGATTAAATATATTGATTATATATATTTTATGGCTAGTTGTGATATTTTTCCATTACAAAGACGTTTATCACCTTACAGAACAGAAAAATTAGAGAAAGTAATTGATAAATTGAGTATTGTACGAGAAATGCTCAAACAATATGACGGCGGCGTAGATTATCCTATGCTAGAAATCCGTATTTTAGCTAAACATTCGGAATTTGTAGCTGTATTAGAAGAGGCTGTTTCAAAAGGTATGCGTATAATAGATGATTGGTTAGAAATGTGTGCTAAAAGTGATTTAAAAAAGAGCTTTTATATGGAGAATTTACACACATATCTTCAGTTGATTGGCGCTACTTCTAAAACTGTAAAAGCTGCCGCCGAATATGCTTGCTTATGTAAAAATAAAAGAGCTTATCATAGGATATGTGGCGACGAAAGAATTAGTTCGATGGTAGATGCACTTGGTTTAAAATCATTTAACATTCAAACTCTAAAAAAATATAATACTATTTTGTTTAATTTTATGAGTGATAGATCAACAAACGATAAAACGACGATAGAGTTAGATAATTGGGTAATAGAAGGTTGCTTTACTAAACACAATTCAAAAGAAGATTTACTCAATTACTATATGCCAAGATTAAAACAAAGTGATTTAACCAAAACTGATTTTTTACACGTTACTCAATATGACTATCTTAAGAGCATTTTAAGCAATGCGTTGGCTAAACATAGTAAAGGTATTAACATTTTAATATATGGCAAGCCAGGAGGCGGAAAAACAGCCTTATCTCGCGTGTTGATTGATGATGTAAAAGCAGAAGGATATGAAGTTTATTCTGCCGGAAAAAATAACAAAGATGTAGTGTTATTTAAAGGTGATAGTTTAAAAAATGACTTACGTATTAATAGTTTTGTTACAATGCGTACAATGTTAAAGAATAATAAAAATTGTGTAATACTATATGACGAAGCAGAAGACTTTTTTAGAAAATCAGATGCAGCAAGCCAAGCTAAAGCAACTGTAAATGATTTTTTAGAAGACAATGAAAATCCTACTATTTGGACTACTAATTCTTTAACATGTATGGAACGATCTTTTTTACGTAGATTTACATATGTTTTAAAGTTAGATGATTTACCAACAAACGTATATTTAGACATTGTAAATAAATTGTGCATAAAACATAACGTATCTCTAAATGATGAAGTATATGGATTAATAAAAGCCTATAAACCTAATTTTGGTATTGTAGAAAAGGTACTAAAAAATTATGTGCTTTCTGGGTCATCCGATTTCAATAATATTAAACAAGATATCTTAGATTCTCTTAAAGGCATTAATTACGGTGAATCTATTGAAAAGTTGGCAATAAATAAATTTAAATTTAATCCTGAGTTATTAAATACTTCGGTTGATTTAAATGACCTTACAGCACGTTTAAAGCAAAATGGTAGGTTAGACTTCAGTTTATTGCTATATGGTGTCCCAGGGAGCTCTAAAACAAGTTTTGGACGCTATTTAGCAGAAGAATTGGGATTAAGTGTAATAAATAAGAATTATGCGGACCTTTCTAGTATGTGGGTTGGTGAAACAGAAAAAAATATTCGAAACCTATTTGAACAAGCCGAAGCAGAAAAAGCCTTAATTATTCTCGATGAGTGTGATGTTCTTTTACGAGATAGAGGTAAAGCTATGCGCTCATGGGAAATTTCACAAACCGAAGCTTTATTAACATGTATGGAATTTCACCCGTATCCATTTATAATGACTACTAATTTATATGACGATTTAGATCCAGCTGTAATGCGTAGAATATTATATAAGGTAAAACATGATTATTTAACAGATGATCAAGTTAAGTTAGCTTTTAAATACTTCTTTGATATCGAAATTACAGAACGTTTGAATTTATCTAGGTTAACAAGTGGTGATTTCGCGGTAGTTAAAAAACAAGCTGAATTTTCTGGATATTTAAATGATAAAGATTTGCTTATTAAAAAACTTACTGAGGAAATGAATCAGAAGAAGATGTTAGAGCATGTACCAGAAATAACGATGTAAAATAAAAGCTCCTTTTTATGGGAGCTTTTTTATAAGTTTAATTTACACCTTTGAATGGAATATAATACGTTTCTTGAGAACCCGCTACAACATTTGGTGTGTATGTATCATCTTTATCTAGATTAAAACTAAAATGTGTCTGTCCGTTTGTCATTGGTGCTGTTGCACCTGCAGGAATACTTCCGTTTATATATCCATAAATCGCGGATGAACCACTACCATAACATCTGCCCATTACACAACATTTACAAGGTGCTGTCCACGTCTGATTTACCGTAAATGTAATTGCAACTTTCGCATTATAATCTGGCATACCTAAGCCAACAATATACTCATTGCTTAACTCTGCCATTCTTGTTAAAACACCGCTTGCGTTTATAATATTGGCATCTTGGATTGTTTCACCAACATAAAAGTAAAGATATAGATCATTGTTAGCTAATACTAATCCTGATTTTTCCAGGTCTGTGGTTAAACCGATGATTTTATCATTACCCCAACGAGAATAAGAATCCTTACTAGCACTTGAACCTACATCTGCGCCAAAAGAGTTATTTGCTGGCTTTAATGCGTTACCGCCTGCATCACTACCATTCCAATCTACTGAAGAGGTTATATTACAATCACTTGAACCATCTGTTATTCCAATACCTATACCATTACCGATAACAGCATTGCTACTCGCAAGTTTTACTTTAGTGGGTAATCTGAAAGTTATATCTGTTGTGTTGATAATAAAATCTGTATCAGTATATTCTTCTGTGCTTAACTTAACAGACACACCTTCTTTTGTTTCTGTTCCATTATAAATTCTTAATAACAATTCATAAACGGCGAGATATGTAGTACCATTATAGAATGTACCATTACTTAACAACCAAGAAGCATTACTCAATTCGTATTCGGACCATTTATAGTCTAACAATGAGAATGGATTATTAAGCTCAATTTCTCTTGTTACATCAACTGTTTCTTCAACGCCGGTTGCTACTTGAATAAAGTACGGGTATTGGATAGCCTCTTGTTGAACTGGAGCATTGTCTTGATATGCTGATGAACTACGAGAAGCATCGAAGGACCAATCTCTCATTCTATTTACTGAGGTAGCTCCCTGCCACATAGCGCCATTATAAGCAGAGTCATTTACAATAGCACCACTTGCAGAACTTTGTGAGATATCTCCGGTGACGGTAGCGGTAATATTTGGTAAACTCTCGGCCTTAATGCTTCCTATTAGAGATAAATCTTGTAAACCATTAATGTTTACTACTTTAGGAAGTCTGATGGTGCCTAATTCATCATCAATAACAAACTTACCACACTGACCTAGTTTAGAGTTAGTAACTTCCGCTTGCCAGTTTTCCTCAGAAGTAACTAAACTTGGATATAAAGCTGATCTTTCTTTTACCCAAGATGTAAAGCTTTCAAATTGAGATTGGCTAATTACTTGACCATTTAAGTAACGTCTTTTATTCTGAGTCTCATCAATACCCAATGGAGCGAAACCTATATCGCCTACTTCAAGACCACCACCGCTACCACTATCGGTATTTTTATTAACAGTGGCTATAATTGTATTACCTACTCTAATAGTCATTTTATTTTATCTCTTTATAAACTTTCTTCTTCTGGATATGGATAATTTTCTTCGATATAAGCCGTAACTTCAGCATCAAGGGCCAAATAAGCTTGTTCATCTTCTTCAGTCCAAGTATTATTAGCTTGTTTACGCATACGAGCAATAGTCTTATTATCAATATTTGCTTGACGATAAGCTACACGTAAAGCCTCTATTTCTTCATATGTTAATTCTGGCTTTATTGGTGCAAATCCTTCTAAATACCAAGAACCATTGTAAGCTTGTTCTACATCCATTTCAGTCATACCAATAGACTGATAAAATTTTGAGTTAGTACCTAAACCAACTTCACAAGCCTTTGTTTCTTCATTTACGATTTTTGCATATTTTTTCATTTTTAATTAACTCCTTTTAATGGGGCATAATAGCAATAGTTAATTGTACCTACACCTTGAATGTTAATTACTCTACCTTTATCAATAATAGCAGTTGCAGAACAAATTTTAGATTGTGTATTTGTATTATCATTTCGGCTAATCCAATCACCAGATTTTTTATCAATAATACTAGCTACACAATTTCCTGTAGATTGAGCTGAGATATGTACAAAGCAATCATAAGGGGCTGTCCAATCTAACGCAGTTCCAGAAGTAATATTAATGCTCACCTTGGAATCATAGTCTGGTATGCCCCAACCGACAACCGTTTCTCTGTCAGCAGAACTATTCTTCATAATTGCGTTGGTAAGCACATTACTAGCAGCGATAACATTTGCATCTTGAATAGTTTCACCAACGTAGAAGTAGAGTGAACCATTACCCTTACAAACTGTATAACTTATGTAGGTGTATGAATTACCTCCTTCACTGTGAACCAATGTTCCTTTTGGCAATACTGGAGATGTGTACACATTATACCCGGTATCATGTTGCCATAAAGTAAAAGTTTTTCCATCTGGTCTTGTCACAAGAACTTTAGCGTCATCAGACCCACTTTCGCTGTAACCAGTGCACCACACAATAGCATTACAAGGTAACGTAAAGTCAGTACCCCAAGTTTTTCCTATATCTGTATTTGATATTTTATCTTCACTACCATTTAATAACGGCAATCTGAACGTTGTATCTGCTGTATTGATAACATAATCATAGTCATCATAGGTATCTGTACTGACTTTAACAGAAACACCCTTGACAATTTCAGTTCCATTGTAAATCTTTAACAACCATTCATAAAAGCTTACATAAATTGCTCCGCTATGAAAAGAGCCATTAGAGATCAACCAAGAAGCGTTGTTAGGCTCGCTTTCAAAGTATTGCGACATACCTAAAAAGAATGGATTATTAAGCTCAATCTCGCGAGTTATATCAACACTGTCTTCTGAACCCTTGGCCACTTGGATAAAGTATGGGTATTGGATAGCTTCTTGTTGAACAGGAGCATTGTCTTGGTAGGTTGATGAACTGCGGGAAGCGTCAAACTTCATTTTATAACCAGAACCGCTTGCTCCACTAACATAATTTGACACAAACTGTTCATCTATATAAAAAGCACCTGTCCTTTCACCCCCAGAGGCATAGCCCGCTGTTTCTCTTGGGGTAAAACTACCAGTAATATTCGGTAAACTCTCAGTCTTAGTACTTCCCATCAAAGCTAAATCTTGTAAACCATTAATATTTATAACTTTAGGCAAACGGATAGTACCGGCTTCATCATCAATCACAAATTTACCGCATTGTCCTAAGACTGAATTTGTTACTTCAGCTTGCCAATTTTCTTCTGTTGCTGCAAGGTTAGGGTTTAATTGAATAACAGCTTTAATTCTATCTGTGAAAGATACGAATTGTGATTGACTAATGACTTGACCGTTTAAATAGCGTCTTTTATTTTGTGTTTCATCGATTCCAAAAGGCGCAATACCAATATCACCAATTTCTAAACCACCAGAACTTTCACCTGAAATATCAATTACACCGTCTTTAGTAAAATAAACTGTATTTTCATCTTTTGTTTCAACAGCTTCATAATCTTCTTCTGAACCTAACCATAATTTAATATTAGCGTTCGGATCATTTTGGTTTATGAGTGAAATAGCTTGTAGTGTATTTTCTGCAGTTTTTATAATTGTTTGATCGTCTGGAGTACCTGCTTTTGCTAATTCTTGTTGTAAATCGGTTTGTTCTGCGATATTACCTGTAATTTTACCCCATTCTGGTTTTGTTTGAGTATTACTGATTACGCCGTCTACAATTTCTATACCTGTACCAGCACTTAACTTAGATTGTACATTTAAATCGTCAAGAGTTATTTCTCCTGATAATTCAATACCATCAATTTTAGGCTTATTTTCTAGTAAATCATAATTGCGTGTACCTTGCGTATTGGCTATGATTTGTTTACCTTGTCTAATGGTCATTTGTTAATATTCCTTACCTAATATATAAACTAATTTATAGAACTTTTAAGAATGTGATTAAAGCTATGATTTAGTGATTATCTAACACTATTGATAAATACATTTACTTAAATTGATATAATGTAGATGATCCATTGCATATCGTCGGTATAGCGATAAGTGTATTTGTTGTTTGAGCGACTTGTGGGGTTAATTTAGTTATATTTCCAGATGCGGTTGTAAATTCAGCTATTTTAGTATAAGGCCAATATTCTGAATTTTCAAAATTAAAGTTTGTAGCTCTATCATAAGAATATACGCGTATACCAGATGTTTTTGTACCATCGAATCCTAAAATATAATTGTTGTTACCATATGAGCTTAAATCACGAATTACAATATCATTAGCTGTCCAATTAATGTTTTTATAAATCGTTCCATCATAACCGTTTGGTATTAAGCCTTTAGTACCAGATATTAAGAAAACTGCACCACCGAGATACCCACACCAATCAAATACTTGTTTTACTTTACTAAATTTTTCTTCTGAATTACCTTCTACAATACCGAGTGGAAAGCTGTATTGTCTTGTCCATGTTGTGCCACTGGCTGGTGAGTACATTATTTTATTTTCAGTCAAATTAAAATGTACTTGACTTTCGCCTTTAATACCTGCAATACTGCCAGTTGATGATGATGTTTCTGCTATTAATATTGTTGAAATACGGTCTTCTTCTGGGTGATAAAATACAAAATAATCACCAGCAGCATCGTTAGTCGCCGCTCTAGTACAATCTACAGTATTTTGATGCTTTTCAAATGTATTTGCTCCGTTTGGTCTATAAAAAACACTATTTGCGTGTAAAGTTAATACACCCTCTGCATTTACACTTAAATTTATTGTTTTTGGTGTATAGGTAAAGCAATTCGTTCTTCCAGGACAGAAAAACACACTATATTCACTATCTTTTATTTTGTTTTGACCTATATAGAGAGGCATTATTATTCCTTCACAAAATAAAATATGCCTTCAACAGGATTTTCTGGCAAAGCCTCTACGATTTGAAATCTTGCATTTATGATTTCATTAATAGAAGTATCTATATTGGTTAAATCTGATCGGGCTAATGTATCTACGAAAGATAAACTCTCTCCATCAGAATTTATTTTTAACGATTTGATTTCAGTCATGGCAGTATTTATTCTTTATACGGAAATCTCTCTTTTATCTCGGCCACTTTATTTTGAATGGCTTTTATAAGTTCTTCTTCTTCACCCTCTTCAAACAAGTTAAAAGTCTTTTTACGGTTATATTCTGACATAAGAGGGTCAACTTCACGAGCATAAACAATGGCACGAGATTGTTTTATTTCTTCTATTTGTTGTTCGTAAGGTACCTCACAAACATATTCTCCATTGTGTAAGAAATATGTCTTATCGGTTTCTTCTATTCTATCTAAATGAAGACCTATTACTCTTGTTAATTTTGATAATTGTTCTCTATTGTCAGCTACTAAAGCTATTTTATCGTTTTGATAACCTAAAAGCATTTTCGTTTCCTATGAGCTAAACTCTATTTTTGTGGCGTATATAATATGACAACCATATACATCTGATGAATCAAGATTATGATTAAATGTAAATTTTGTTCCTCTTTTTATTGGTAAAAATATACTTTGTCTATATTCCCCTTTTTTTTCGGAAGATATAACAGTATCATAATGATTAGTAGCACCTGATAATTCATTACCTATAGTTTGTAATTGAATATATTTGTTTTCTGAACCATTTACAGATACATAAATCCAACAATCTTCATTTGCAGTATATATAGTTCCTGATGAACCTATACTAAAATAGTTAAAATATTCTGAAGGCATAGATAAACCATTTACATTGTTTTGTTCTAATGCCGTGAATGGGTATTTAATGTACAAATAATCTAAATTATATTGGTCATCATATTTTTCATAAACAGCATCTCCGATATAAACACCTTGATATGTTCTATTTGTAAAAAGGGTGTTCATGTTTAAATTATGTGAAACATTATAAAGATGGTTAGTGGCACCTGCTAAAATTATATCATCATTTGATAAGAATATTTTTACTTTTGTATAACCTGATGGTGATGATTTAACTAATACTTTTTCAATATTTAATATGTCATTTTTTAATGTACCATCTTCGTTTCTACCATTAGGTATTAATCCTTTTATACCTGGTGTTACAAAAATTGTATTTCCAAAATGACATACTCCCCTATCAAATAAATCATTTCTTGATGGTATTTGTGAAAATTTATTGCTTGCGTTACCGATGCAAATTGCTAATGGTAACGAATATGTTCCGATGGATGATTCACTGTTTTCTTTACGAATAATATTAAGAGATTCGTTATAATATAACATATTAGTATGTATTTCCGTATCCGAACCACTCAAACAATTAAAAAAAAGAGTACTCTTTATTGACCATTCGTTGTTTTCATTATATAAATACAAAACATAATAATCATTATTTCCAATGGAACTAATTGATAAATCGTTTTCCGTGACAATCACATCGAACTTTGGAGTTGTACCATCTTCTTCAAATCCATTGGGAACATAAACTTTACTACCCGCTTTCAAAGTTAAAGTACCATTGCTGAGCTCAAATTTAATATCACGTGGAATTTCTGTTATGCAGTTAGTAATATTGGTGTAATTAACAGCTGTTGCAATGTCCTGTTTGATATCTAATGAGGTATCAATGCTTTCGACTTGCTCACGTGTTTCTTCAATTTGTGTACGTGATACTTGGTCTATAAATTCTAATGGTTCGCCTGTATTACCTATTTTTAATGATTTTATACCAGCCATTTATTTATTCCTTGATGAGCTCTACAGTTAAATTACCTTCTGCATCAACGCTCGTAGTTAAATGCATATTATTTATAATATCTTGCAAATCTGCTATTTGATTAGTAAGAGAAGCGATCATATTATTAACTTCGTCTTTAGTATACAAACCTAATTCAGATGGTGTTTTGTTTCCAACTAATTCAACGCCGGCAACAGATGGTTTATTTTTTAATTGATTATAATCGTCAGTAAAGACGCCATCTGACGCATCATCGTCCGTAACAAAATATGTAATTGAGTCATTGTATTCACCTAACGCTTCGTATTCTGCGAGTGTGCCTTTCCATAAAGAAGCGTTGATATAGTTACTAGAAGTTACTACATTATCTGGAGTATCTACTATTTTGGCATCTACTTCTTCTTTAGTATAAATTGTATCTTTTAAGTATTGTACGTTAGGGATACTTTTATTTGTTGTTACCTGTAAATGTTCTGGTCCGATTAATTCAGCGTTAACAGAAGCAATATCAAATTTAAGAGTAGTTTTTGTATTTGTAACTTCAGCCGAAATTGCAGCTTCTGCTAACTCTGTTTGTGGATTTATGAATGAAAGTGTACCAATGTTAGCATATTGTTCAGTGTCACCGGATTCACCAGATTCATTGATGTCAGCTATATTTAATTTAATATTAACAGCATCACTTATTGTTTGTGGTACTATAAATTCATTGTCTTTATTTGTTTTAGCAAACACTGAGGTATCTGTATCGTTTAAGAATAATTCGTTTGCTTCATCTTTAGTATATACGTCTGATTTATTAGCTTTTGTATTAAGTAAAATGTTTACTTCTTGCTTATCGGCTTTAGTATTAAGTGAAGTATCGATTTCTTCTTTTGTATATGTGTTTGCAATGCCAGTTTCTAAAGCGTTTAATTTATCTGCGGTGATAGTAGAATTAACGGCTTCTAATTGTTCAGCAGTTAACTTGTCTTGTTTAGTGTTTAAAGCATTATCAATTTCAACTGTATTGTAAGCGTCAGTAATGCCATAACCTGCTAAAGTATCGGCTTGAGTAGCTTTAGTTGCAATTTCTGTATTTAATTCTTCTAAGTTTGTATTTACAGATGCTAACAGATTATCTACTTCATCTTTAGTGTATGCGTTTTCAATACCATAACCTAAAAGAGTAGTAGCATTATCAGCTTTTGTTAATTTTAAAGTTTCTATTTCTTGGTTAGTGGTATTGAGATTTGTTTGAAGAGTGTCAATATTAGTATTTGTATTTGCTAATTGCTTTACTACAACTACACTAGTTTCAGATGTACCTTCTGTTATTTCTTCGTCTGTTGCTAATTTTGTTAAACCCAAAACGCTTGTGGTTGCTGCTGGTATTTCTTTCCAATTTGCTACTGTGCCATCTGTAGTTAAGAATTTGCCTTCATTTCCTGGTTGAAGTGGTAAAGAATCTTTTTCTGCAATTTTTACATCAACTTCGCTCTTAGTATAGGCATCAGTAATATTATAACCAGCGAGTGTTGTTGCTTTATCTGCTTTTTCATCGTCTAATCTTGCAACATCTTCATTTAAATCTGTATTAGTAGCGTAGTCGCCTGCTGGTTGTATACCTAATTGAGCTAAACTTCTGTTTCCGATTAATTCAACACCATTAATTTGTGGCTTATTGTTAATTAATTCATAGTCACGCTCATTTGGTTGATAGTCACCAGTAAAGATAACGACTTCAGTTTTTACACCTGGTTCAAAGCTTTTTGATAAGATTATTGCATTTTTAGCTTCGTTTAAATTAAATTCGCTCGATAAAATCTGAGTATTTTCAATATTTATATAAAAGATATTAGATTTACTTAATACTGTCATACCAAGTGGGATTATATTGCTTTCTTCTTCAAAAGTGTATGCAATACGATACTGTGTCATAGCACCACCACCAACAGCAATCCATCTTGTATCACCACCGTCAGCAGTAGGTAATATGTTGATGTTATCCATTGGTAATGTAGAATTTCGTTCAAAACGATAAATACGGTTATTTTCTTTTACGACTACGAATTCGCCACCTGTTTTATTGTTATAACCAGTAATGGCAGATAAGTATTGTATCTGTCTAAATCCTAATCCAGTTAAATACGAAGATACTTTAGTTTGCATTCTTTTTTCCTATAATTCGTAATATAATTTATAATGTACGGAAGCCACGGTATACTACACAAATGCCATTTTCTTTTGTATCTTCAACTGCCCAGTTTAATGTAATTGTTTTTGTGGCAGAATCATATACATAAGAGTTTGGATATTGGAATACGCCATTTACATATAAATCAAATGCTACATCGTCTGTTAAAATTAGTTGCTGACCAGCCATGCCATTACCAGTAAAGAATTGTGGCGCCGGAATAATCATAGCTGCTAATTGTCTATCTAATAAATTCAAATGGTCATCAATTTGGTTGATTGTGTTTTGCAATGAAGAACTTACATCTAGATAACTTAATTGTGTTTGTAAGTAAGGTACGATTTGAATTGCACCTGTTGAAGCATTTAAGTTTAAAGATGTACCGTCAGGAACTTGGAATTTATCTGGTGCGATGTCGAATTTATTTGTCTCTGTATTCCAAGTAATGTTACCTGGTCCATCGTAGTATGTAGCACCTAAATTTAAGACATACAAATATACACCATTTTGTAATACTAAGTCTTCATATGTCCAGGCATTATTTGTATAAAGTGCTTTTTTAGGTTTATTTGTATTGTTATAATTTTCTACGACTGCAGTTAAACCTTCAGTTGGTATAATCGTATATTCAGCTGATCCAGTATTACCTGGTAAAGCAGCTTCATTGGGTACGAAGATATTTACTTGACCTTGATAGTGACCTGGAAGGTGTACCGCATCAATTTGTTCTTTTACATATTTAACAACAGCATTATTAGTTGGATATAATGTATTAGTATCAGGATTCAAAGAAATGTTTGTATTTTTATTTGCTAACACTTCATATGTGTCTATACCAATCATTTTCCAATTGGTTGCGTCAAATGTATTACCTGATTTATGAGCTTTAATGCATTCATATAAGCTATTGTTATATAATACTTTTGAACGTTCTGGAGTAATTACATATTCTGTATTTGCTTTCCATGATGGGATACCACCTTCTTGTAAGATGTTGTCTTTTGTATCTTTGATGGCATACCATACACAACCCGCTGTAGTTAAATTATAAAATTCTGAATCTGGAATGCTGTTTAAAGCAACACTAGGGATTGGTTCACCGTGACGAATTCTCCAGGGGAAGTTTTCTGCTTGTAACTTATCTTCTTCTGTCATACCTAATAAATTGGTTAAGTCAGATTTTAATAAGCCTGCTCCACCAATACCAGGTAATGCTAATTTAGTAGTTAATCTTATTTCAGCATTTTCACCAGAAGGATGTTTAGTTTTAAGAATGATTACTGTATCATCATAGAAAACATCACCATATTCTGGTACAAATTCATATTCAGCAATACCTGTTTCTGGAATAACTTCGCCAGATTCACCAGATTCTTCATCTAATTCTGCGATTACACTTGGTGCATTATCAACAACATTTAATACTCTAATGCTCAACAGGTTTGAAAGGTTAATATTTTCTAATACACGGTAATTCTGTCCAACTTCTGCTTTAGCTTGACTATATATTGTTGTTGGATAGTAATAGAATAAACCTTCGTCTTCATGGTATATGGATTCAATACCGATTTTTACTAATCTATCATCACTTATACCGGCATCTGTGGACTCTTGAATTTCAATTGTAACTTCTGGATAAGCACTTAAATCTTCAACACCATATGCTGGTTCAAAAGTTACATCTGATACATAACCTACTGCATCTACAGCTAAAATATTTACAGATAATCTAGATAAACCAGAAGTTGTTAAACCTGTCCAATATGTTTTATTTAATGCAAAACCACGACCAGATTTTACTACGCCGTTTGTATCATCTTTTGGCGCTCTATATCTATATCTATTTTCACCGTTTGAGTAAAGAGGATACCAAGTGTCAGCGTTAGTAAAGTCATTTAATAAGAAACCTCTTTCGTCAATTTCTGTTCTTACATAGTCTGATACTGCACCAGTTGTAGGATAATGATCAGGTTCAATCTTATCTCTATCTTGATCGATTATAAAATCTTTGTTAGTTGTTTGTTCGAGGAATAATTGATTACCTGTATCAAATAAACTTTGTTGCCAAATTTCTGCTGTAATATTACTGAAATCACGGGCAGCTAAAACTGGACCGGTTACTGTTTCTGGACGATCTTCTGGTAAGGCAACTAAATTAGAAGTATCTATATTGTCTAAGCTTGCATAGGCTAATGGCCAATCACCTTCTTCTTTACCATAGTGTAAATTTGGATCAACTAAATCAGCGGTATTCATATTAGAAGTATCGGCATACGCTAAGTTACCATTATCTCCACGACCACGACCAGTTGCTAAAGTACTAGTAAGCACATTGCTCATATCTGCTAGGGCTAATTTACTAACTTCTTCTTCTAGTAAATCAACATTAACCATACCATATGCGCTTAAGGTATTAACTATATCACTTCTTGCTTCAGCGTCATCAGTTTCTTCTATATTTGATAAGTCTGCATAAGCTAAATTTTTATCATCTACGGTATTACGATTTTCAGCTAAAACTTTTGTAGTAATATTTCGCATGTCTGCACGACACATCGGAATACCACCCATGGTTACGCCATTATGTAGACGTAATGTTACATTTCCATCGATACCTAATGTACCAGCTTCTTCATAGCCTAAATCTGCAACTAATTCTCCAAGTACACCAGTAAAGTTTAAGTTTGCTGTTGTATCACCTTTTCTTAATGCGACCGCTGTTGTTTCAATATAAGATGCCATAGTATTGTTATTCCTTAAAAGTCAATTCTTACTGAGCATTCAACTAATTTATTTGCACTCGGATGTTTATCGATAATTTTACCTAAACATTTTCCATATTCAACGGTAGAAGCACATCCTTTTTTAACTTTAGATAAATAAATCTTATCACCAAATCTCGGCATACAGTTACCGTCCATTAATACTGGAACACGTCCAACCAATGCAACAGGCAAATGTAAATCTGATTTTTTTTCGCCCAATTGATAACCAGGTGCTGTTGATATAATACCATTACATTCAGTTGTGGCGATAGCAATTTCTTTTTCACCTTTACCGATTGTAATTAATGTACCTGGCTCATAAAATTGGTCTGCTTCATAAAATTCTGCCAAGTCAGCCCACCATGCTCTAAACGCTGTACCATAGAAAGATATATTCGCATCATTTACATATGGATTCGCAGTAGTACTATCATATGGAGCTTTTGCACCTTTACCTAATACTGTTTTGTCAAAACGAACATATGATTCAACATTAATTGGATTAGCTAAACTACTACCTGTTTGGTTTTTATTTGTAGGTAAAGATGTTTGTAAATAGTTATCTTTTAATGTTTTTGGTGTAATTGCAGTTTGTTCACTAGAATTTATATTAGTTAAAACTTCTTTTACTTCGAAGTCTGTTGCGTATCTAGTTGTACCATATGTAACATTACTTGCTTCGTTACGTAAGTCTAAGGCTAATCTAATTGAATTTGTACCTGTACACCAACCTAAAAATGAATCAGTTTGTGTTAATGTAATTTTACCTGCGTTTGCTGCAGAATCACAATAAATTGGTTGGTTTAACCATTCAGCAGGGAAATTCCATTGGAAAGAAGTTTGTTGTATTGCATTTACAATAAAACGTGCCCCTGAACCATATCTAGGTAATTGTGAACGAGGATCATATACACCTGGTAAAATAATCGTATTACCTTCGATAGCAATACTACCGACACTTGGACCAACGAAAGCAAAACTTTGAATTGTACCTAATTCATTTACACCTGTTACTTGAATTTTAAAGTTTAAACCATCAGATGCTAAGATTAATATTTCATCATAAACAGCATAATCTACACCGCCAGTTGCTAATTCAAGAGTATATTGATATGAAGGAGCTTTATTTGTAATTTCACCTGAAAATACGATACTGTTTCCTACTCTAATACCGATTGGCATTTTAGCATTATGACCTTTTGCATCATATGCCGTACTACCTTCTGCTAATTCATACAATAATGTTTGAGGATTCCAGTAGATGAAAGCATAGTTACCGACATTAGAAGCAAATTGAGATGCATCAGCTAAAATAAAGTTATCTGATGGTTGGAAAAATGCCCAATCAGGATCGTAAATATTCTCAGAGGTTAATGTTCTTGGAACCGCCAAAGCTGGAATACCTGTACCATACAAGCTATCTACTACATAACAGTTATATGGACGTTTTTTAGGGTCACTTGGATAAACTAAAAGTGATTCATTCGGTACTTCTGGAATACTTGATACGTCTTCGTTTACTACATCGATATTAGATACAACACCTAAGTTACTTAAAATTGTATTGAAGTATAATTTAATACTGTTACCGACACGGCTTACAGATGTTGCATATTTAGTAATAACATTTGGTAAAGTGGCTACACCGAAAAGAATATCTGATGTATTGTTATTTGGATCTTTAACGTATAAACCAATAGCACCAATATTCCATTTCTCTTTACCATCATCAGCGATTGCACCTAAACCTTCAGGAGGTAATGTAACGATATATTGTAAACCACCAGAAGCTGTATTAAAGCGCCATTTTAAAATTTGATTAATATATGGATTTCCGTCACTATCTACAGTCCAACGAGCGCCACGCGTACCAGCAGAAAATACTACTTCACCTGCTTGTAAAAAGTCATTATCTGACCAGTTTATAATTGGAGTTGCAGGATCAGATACGATTTGGTTAATGATTTTAATACCACTGAAATATAATTTAATACCGCCACGTGTAACATCTGATAATGCAGCCAAACCAGCAGTTGTAATTATTAAGCTATAGTTTGGATCTGGTTCAATAACTTTCCAGTTAACACCATTAAATTGTTCAAGTTCCCAACCGTTTGCGTCACTTCCGATTGCACAGAATAAACCCGGTTTTAATCTACCGGTGTTTAATACAAAGAATTGGTCTCTACTAATCGGTTCACCTTCACCGTGTCTTCTAGAAAAGAACAACTCGGCTGCAATATCATATTGTACAAGTTGATTACGAGATACTAACATATTTTAATAAAATCCTTACTCGGGAACTGGAATAAATGCTTTAATTGTTGGATTATTTGTAAATGCATATTCAATACTGTGATAGGTTGGGGTAGTCATAAGACCGAACGATGGTTTTTGTCCTTCTTCCCAAGCTTTATCTGCACCAAAGGTATATACATCAATAACATTATGTATATATAGAACTGTGGAAGCAATGTCATAAAATGTTTTTTTGAATTCGTTCATAAAGGTATCGTACTCTACTCCAGGTGGCACTTCTACAGCTACATTTACGTGGTTAGTCGGATACCAATTTGTAGGTCTATCCCATTCAAACCATTCTACCCATTCACCTTTAATTTCTTCATATACATAGCCATAATCATAGAAATCAGATGCTTTTTCAGTTTCTACTGAACCATAATCTACAGTTGGTAAGTTTGGTCCTACCATAGGTTTTACTAAGTATCTATTTGTACGAATTGGGTGCATTTCTAATACTGATTCACCCTTTTCGTTTATTACCATTACAGGGCGTTCGTTTTTAACAACCGGTACAATATATGTTTGTTTACCAACTGTTACTGTACCTCTTGGCATATCTTCTAAAATGCCTTCACTACGAGGCATGTTCGTTAATGAATCGATTGCGTTTGCTAGTGTACCTACATCACCATAATCTTTTTTAGGAAAACGATATTCACGATGATATTTTGCTCCTAATTCTTCGGCAGTTCTGAATGTTACATAACGCTGTACTGGATCTTTTGCTGAACTAGAATCTACAATTGGTGTAAAGAGCTGTTCAAGACTTATAATACGAGAATTTTTAGAAGTAACGTTATAGAAATTATATGATGTTTCTGTACCAACGATTTTATAGAAGTTTGTTAATTCTTCTAATAAAGCATGTTTTTCTTCTATGGTCATGTTACGAATATTTAATCGTATACCCATAAATTCAATAAGATTATTAATGTTTTGAGAGTCTACAAAATTAATACTTCTAATGTTTTTTAAACGCTGAATACTATCATAAGTTTCATTAAGTAAAACTTTTTGAAATACACCTAAAATTTCTGGAAATAATTTTTGGCTTAAATCGAATTGAGCTGCATATTTAGTAATTGATTTTACTTCTGGTACTACAAGATAATATTCATTGTTTTCAAAAGTACCTTCTCTTGAAAATGGAGATATTTCTACACACTTTACATAATGTGTTTCGTAATCATCATCAATAATCATTATACAGCCGTCACCATTTTCTTCATGAATAAAGAAACCTGGACGAACATCATCGATACTAAGTCTAACGATATGTAAATTAAAACCAGCTATTACATCATATAAAACCGGTACTTTAATATTATAATTATCAACTGGACCATATGAAAAGTATCCTGGTTCTTCGGCAAATAAACAACAAGAAACATCATCTGGTAAACGATAATATTCTATGACGTCTATTCCGGGTCTAATATCAAAGTTAAATGTTAATCTTGGCTCAATATATGTCATTGTATCGTGAGGCATTAATTGGCCATTTTTGAAAAACATATATCTTTGTGGGTCATAGCCTTGTAAATCTATTGTACGATTCTTTTCATTCCAAAAATCGTTTTCATCTGCTCTTCCACAATAATATAACTCATCAGAAGTAAATATTATAATCTTAGTTGAAAATTTTGTAGCAGCGTGTGAAAAGATAGTAAGTGTATTATCGTCTGTTATTTCATATTCTTTAGGTAATAATTTATAGCCATCAACAAATACCATTATATTAGAGTTAATTAAATCTGTTAATGTTTTACCCGAGCGGTCTTTACCTGATATTATAGTTTTACCTGTTACGATATTAGCGGTGTATTCATATGTGATTGAATTACTATTATATACATATAAACACAAAGAATTATTTACTGGCTCTCGTACGGTAATAAAATTGTCTATAATAGAGTACATTGTTTTTGGTACCATTTGACCACCATTAAATAATAGAGTGGCCATTCCAACTTTTTGTATAGAGAGTTGGTCTTTTAAATAAATCTTATTAATATCGTTTGTATTTGTCATTATTCTTACTTAAAGTTTTGAATTACTTCGGTTATTTCTACACTAGATAATATTAATAGACCGTTTTTATTTACTTCAACGTTATCTAGTGGCGATAATACTCTACACCATTTTACATTTGGTGTATTCATAACAGCAGTATAAATATCAGAAAGCTTTAAACCTTTACCAATATAATCTGGGGTTATTTCGAATAATTTTTGAACATTGTTTTTGATATTTTGTAAAATTAAACCACTTGTCATAGTTGCAGTTTGTGATAATTCTGCTTCTATACGGATACTGACTTGTGTAATTTCAGGTTGTTTAAATTCTAAGAATGTTGTGAAGTGATTATAAGCATTAATAATTGGTTGATCTAAATTATTAATACTTTTTGTATCTATTCTGTTTCCAGTAAATGTAGCATCTACTTGTAAGTTATTTGTTGATGAAATAAAGATTGTACCACCTTTACCTGGATTTATACCGTTACCAGAAGTAGGTGTAGATATTAGGGTTATTTTTAAACCTGTACCTGTTGAACCTTCAGCGGGAACTAACAATGTTGTATCAAATTCACCTTCGTATTTTTCACCATAACTAATATCATTTAACCAAACAAGTTGTCTTACACTACCTGTTCCGCTTACTTCTGCTACTCTTAGTTTTAATTGGTTATTTGTTCCATTTACAACAACTATATCGTTTCTACGATAACCTTGACCACCTTTTTCATCATCAATTTGACCACTTCCGTTTAAATCTAAAGAAGCTTTATATACAGGTGTTTCATCTAAAGAAGCAGGACCGTTTAAAGTAACGTATTCTGTACCTGATAATACACTACTACCGTTCACTTTGAAATCAAATACACCATTGTCAATATTTACGATATCAACAGTAAATGGAATAACGGTATCATCTTTTCTAAATATGTATGCCAAAGTATTTCCATCTCTATATCCATTTGCAGCTGTTACACCTTCCAATTGAATATTATAGCCATACATTGGATAGATGTTTGTGTTTAATAAATCTTCTGTTAAATAACCTTCTTCTGTACCCCCTGGACCAGGACTACCAGCAACAGGAAAACGAATTTCAAAAATACCGTTTCTGTCGTAATATAATACAGAAGCATCATCTTCGTATAACATTTTGATTTTGTTAAAGGTTACAAAATGTTCGCCTACAGTATTATTATCATCAACTGAATAAAATTCGATTACATAATATTTATATCTATTATATTCTGGTTGACCTGAAATATCAGCAGTGCCTTTAAAACAATTCGTTGGCATCCAATCTGACCAGTTTTCGTTTTCATTACCGTAAGGATTATTTATAAATGTTCTATCGATTACTCTATCCCAGTTTTCACTATTTCTTAAGTTATCAATACTTGGCATAGGATCAATATTTGTACCAAACATTGCTATTGTGCCTGGGAACGTACCTCTCTCTGGATTAGCAGCTTGGAATTTAATACCTGCGATTGCTTTGGCTTCATTGTATTTAATAATTATCTGTACAGGTTGTAATAGTGATGGTTCCCACAGACTTTGATAATATAAGTTAGGGTCTTGGTCTGAACGAGCATTAATTAAAGGATGTGCTTGTGTAGGAGGCGGATTCATACCACGCTCATCGTTTGTAAAGATAAGTGTAGAATTTTCTTGTTCGATAAATTCAAGATTTACAGTAAAGCCAGAACCTTGACCTGGGGTAGCATTATAAGCAGTAGCGAAAGGATTACCAGATTTTACAGACCAATCTTCAGTTGCTAAATACTTTTGAAGCATAGCAGATTTTACACCACCTACTTCATTTATTTCTAAGATGTTTATGATTAATTCACTATTAGTATTTTTTACCAATAGAGTTTCATTTGCTTTGTAGCCAGAACCAGATGAAGCAATGTAGTTTTTAGGAAGTCTAGCTAAATAACGTGTACCAATAGTATTTTTCCAATCTGGTAATAAACTATCACGTGGGTCTTTATTGTTATTATTAATAAAGAGTTGACCTCTAGCACCAGTGTCTTGTACTAAGATTGAATTTTCTGTGTTAGTTAAGTTTTGAATACGGAATGAGAATGAACCCCAAAAACCACGTGTTGAATTAAGTAAGCCACCATAAACGTTTTTATCGCTGATACTACCGATTGTAAAGTATGGATAAGTTTGAAATGATTTAATGCCGGTATAGTAAACCATATTCATCATTAAAGAATCATATGCACCTACTTTATCTGCTTCTTCGTATTCACCCCATACTGCAGTTGTTAAATAACCGCATTTATTTTGTAACATTGCTTCATAGTCTTGTCGTCTAATTGCTCTATCACCAGAAGCGAATACGGCTGGAGAAGTATATTGTAAAGTTTCAAGGGTTTGTTTAGAAAATCCACCGTAAGCCGTAGTAGTTGTTGTTACTGTTACATTTAAATTATCAACGTTACCAGTAGTATCCATGAAAGATAAGATAGTCAATAATGAACCTACTTTACCAGATTCTGCGATATTTCCTTCTTCACCTTCGTTAGCCGCATATTGAATTTGAATGTTACTACCAGATAATGGCAAGTTACCTAATTGATTGTTACCAACTTTGATATAAGATCTACCATCTGGGTCTGTATGTAATAAACAAACATTCATTTGGCTTGCGTCATATACAGAGTTTTTGTCATAAGCTAAAAATGAATTTGAAACAATCCATTCTTCACCGTTTACTTTAACTGTTACATAATTATGATTACATTTAAAATCTGTACTGAAATAAAATTTTTCATTTTCAATACCTGATGATACTTTATTTACAGTACGTATTTCACCTTGAACTAATACAATTTCAGTAACTGTTTCTACGTTAGCTGGACAAATAATTGCGGTAGGATTGAAGAATTTTTTACCATCAATAATAAATTGTGTATGAGCAGGGATTGTAAGAGTGATACCAATGAAATTATTTTTTGTAAGATTAACTAATACTTGTGAAGATACGTTACCGTGTAGTGTATTACCTAATGTATCAGCTAATTGATATACACCAGCTTCTGAAAAAGCACTATCAGTATAACAGTTTGCCATAGCCGAAACTAAACAATATTGTAACATAGATCCATAAGCTGACATTACATTTACTAAAGAAGTAGCTGTATCAGATGGATACATTGCCTGGAAAGCTGTACTTTCAGCATTCCATTGTTCAGTAATAGCTTTGGCTAAAGTTTCAACATCATATATAACGTTATCTAATTTCATGGTAATTTTTACTCATTTGTAATAGTAGATTGAACAGTACTTGTTGTTCCACCTAAAGAAGGTACAGAAAACGAACAAGTAACTAGGTATTGATTATTATTTTTCTTTTCGATAACAATATCAGAAGGGTTTAAACTTACTCTTGGTTCCCAGTCTGTAATATCCATATATAAAAACATCTTAACATCTGCTGGGTCTAAGTTATTTTCAAACAAAAGAGTTTTTAAAATTGTACCATATTGTCTGTTAAAAGGTACATCACCTTTTCCTGTAGTAAAAAGGCGTTCTAGATTCTTTTTAATCGCATTTAAATCATATAACACACTATCATTTTCTGCTGGAGAAGCTCTAAAAGATGTGTCTAAATCTCTATATTTAACCATATAAAAACAATATTATGAAAGGAAAACTAATATTTACTTTTTTATTAGAACTTATTATCATAAATACTAAAGGAAAATATTGAATTATATTAACCTTCACCAGGTGCGGTTGGAGTAGGACCGCCAGGACCAGGACTATATTTGTGAGTATGTGTACTTAAGTTTACACTTCCACCTTTAGCAGATACTTCGGCTTGAGATACAATGTTTCCTGTAACATTTAACTTACCTGTAATGGCCGTATCACCTTTAATATTAACGTTAGTAGCTGTAATATTAGCAGTTTGGCATTCAATATTTACAGTGCTAGCTACTTTAATGGTCATATTTTGAATTTTATCTATATTTACATCGCCTAAAAAGAGCATTTGGAATAATTTTTTGACTTTATCTATACCAATGAATTGACCGTCTGCTCGATATATGCCATATGTATTCAAATAATCTTCTGTAATAGGTGTCTGAGGGGTTTTTTTGTATAAACAGCCTAAATATAATAAAGAATTAATATTGTTACCCACAGCCAAAATAAGTACCTTAGAACCAATCTCAGGAATTTTATGATCAAGGTCTCCGGTATCACTCATTCCCATGAAAGCTGTATCTACTCGTGCTGCCCATGGTAGTTGTTCGGTTGTAATAGTTGTAGGGTGTAATTTTTCAATACGAACTTTTACTCTATAATTAAAAGTAGGGTCATTATTATCTTCAACGGTACCAATGAAGAATGGATTAAAAAATTCCTTATCTACTTTTATATTAGCTCTCATTAATATGTCTCTCTCGTTTTGGCTTTACCATTTAAACCTTGCATAGCAATTTCAACCATAGCTGTTATTGAACTTAATGACATAGAAATGTGTATAGCATCGATAATATAAGTTCCTGATAAAGCATAAACCTTATTTGAAGGATCTTGTGCGTCATAATATTCAAAGTTTACTATTTGTGCAAGTCTATATGGTTGGAAGAACTGACTTTCTAGAGTCATATATGAAGAATAAGTTGACATTATGCGTTTATTTTGCTTTAAAGCATTGTAATAATTAGGATGTAAATTACCAACATCAAACGGATACCAATTTTGTCCTAATCCTTTTGCCAATTCTTTTGAAATATTGATTAAATTACTTTCTGCCACTACTTTTCTTGATGCAACTTCTTTCCATGAGTACGTTAATAAGTCAAAATATTCATCTACACCACCATAACCTTCATTTTTTAAGTTATTTGTACCTGCTTGTATTGAACCTTTAGCAGAAGTGTATCCAAATTGTTTTTGTGAAGGATTTGGTATAGGTGTTTGTACAAAAGTATAGATTTTTTCTTGTCTATTTCTAAATAAATCTGTTAAATTTTTATATAAAAGGCGTTTTTTACGGTCTAAACACCAAAACATAGCAGAAGTTTCATTAATATAACCACGTTGAGCCATATAATTGAAAAATTGATAGATATTATTCTCACCTGCTACCCATAATTGTGAATCATTGGTAAAATCTATATCTGATTCTAAACCGTATGCTAAAGCAATGTGTCTAAATACTTCACTAGATAAGCCATAAGCGTTATGTTCGTTTGCATGGCTATATCCATCAAAGAAATCTATTACACCTTCAATAGAAACATTTACAAAGTGTTGATTTAATTCTAATTTTTTAACATTATAGATTCTAAACGTATATTCGTCGGCAATTCCCCATTTTTTTGATACAATAGAGAATTTAATTTTGGTACCGTCTACAACTGAACGATAATCAAACCAAGAAATAGGAATAGATACTTCTAACTCACAAGTTGGTATAGGTTTCATAATAGATTCAAATATATCTGCACGTACAAAAACCACACCTTTTGCATCAAATATATTTAAGTCATCAATAAAGATATTTAAATCATATACTTCTTGTACTAACATATTAATTCAATTCTATTGTTGTACCAATACGAGTTTCTTCTTTTGTACTGTTATTGTTATTTGAATTTTCTACAAAGTTGTTTATTTGTTCTGGCGAGTTAATAGAATAAATCCAGTTTTCATTTAATTGTGTAAATGGATCATCTAATCTATTTAATAGAAGTAACCACCACCAATATTTTTCATCACCTAAAGCAGAATGCATAGCAATTAAGTCTGGATAGTCTGCTTCATGATTAGCAACTAAATAACGCTGAACTTCATTAAAAGAATATGCTTGTTCGTTAAAGAATGAAAATAAATTAACTAAGCCGGCATTTATATCTGCTGTAGATACTTTATTATTATCTATAGTAATTTCATCAAAGAATGAATTAAAAGATGTTGTATTTGCCATTTATATTAACTCCGCATCCTAATCATATCTTGAATACTAGAAGCGATACTACCCGCGGTTACTTTAGAAGTATCAACGTTACCTGTACCCATATAGGTTTGGTGCTTAAGCCACAACATATTACTGTATGTATTTGCTGTCATAGCTTCGATTGTAGATAATTCAATTGTAACAACTGCTAAAAGTGGCACTAAATAATCAGAACCACTTTGACCTGGAGCTTGTGATGATGGATACCAGTGACGAATCATTGTTTTTGTATTAGGATATTCTACGTTTATGCCTTCTATAATACAATTATCTACTAATAACATACCACCAAGTTGTAACATTATTCTAGCATTAGTTGGACCAAATTCTAGATTTTGGCCGGCTTCTTCTCCATATTGTATTTTCATTTTAAGGGGAGAAGGGGGTGGAGTATAGAAGCCGTATTCACCAAATCTACTAGGTAAGCACAAACCACCTAAAAATTCCAATGCTTCCACAAAGTTAGTGTTTATACCTGTTGCATCAGCATTGTTTTCATAACCATCATCAATTACAGGAATTCTTAAACTTAATGACAATGGTTCTGAACCGTTCCAAATCTTTAAAGTAGACGCACGGTTAACGCCTGAATCAAAGTTACCTCCTGCTTTTGTTCCTATTGTTTGCATCAAGGCATTAAACATCGGATTACCAAAATTACTTAGTGGAGCTTCCCATCTTGAACCTATTTTATACGATAGAGATTCCGGTAGATTAGCAGAGATTAAATATGTATTAGTCTCTTGTTGTACTGTGTGATGATACATTCCTCCAAAATCTTTAATGTATAACCTAGTTTGATGGAATTGTCTTAAATGTTTGTTTGTAGCTCCTCCATTTTCTGGTGCAATTCCTACATTCGAAAAGTCTAATGATTTATGTACATTTTTCTTATTTCTTATTTGGTCATAAGTGCTAATATATTCCATATTAACTACTGATGAACTCGTTGCTGCTTTGAATATAGGACTATTACTCATTTAATACATTCGCTTTACTTTAATTCGTTTTACATTACGTGTAGAGTATGTATCTACAATTGTTTGATAATCAAATTCATCTTGGAAAGTTTCTAATGCGTCTTTTGAAGTAAACATTGCAATAAAACCTTCTTTTGGACTATATGGATCTGGATCATCAGTGTTAATTGTAATTAGATTGGTTATTTGATAGTAGAAATCACCATCTTCTTTACCATCGGTATAAACATAGTAGTTACTTACATCAGGTGAAGTTCCAGTTCTTCCATTTGCACCACAGTTTCTAATTCTACCTGTGTTTGAACTATCTAAATATTCTCTATTTTTCTTATCACGAAGGAATTCTCTACAATCTTCATGACTTTCGAACCATAAACTTGTATGATTTGCATTAAAGATAGCTCCAGAACCATCACGTAAATGCCATACTTGTTCACGTTCACATTCTAATCCATCTACTGTATACTTACATTTAGAACTTGTATTAATTCCTTCAGGTAAACTTGCACAACCTGTTAAAAATAACAAAACAACTATTAATAAATTTTTCATGACACTTCTCCCTTTGTTTATCTTATAATTTCATTATGCCATGATTTACTATATATGTAAAACAGTTTTTATTATTTTTTTAACATTTTTTTATGAATACATTAGGGTTTGTGCAAAATCACCTACCGGATATACAGATTTATCAGATTGCATATAAACATTATTCTGATATACAGTCGGTTGTTGCTGATTTAGGTTATTAGCGTGTTGAATAGAAGCGTTTTGTTCTAATTCTACTACTTTCATGCCATTTAATTGAGCGATTTGTGTACTATTACGTTCTTCGGCTGATTGTACGTATGGAGTATCTAAAGGCAATGTAGTAGGACCATCACCTGCACCATTTGCAATTTTACCGGCTCCTAATTGTGCGTATTGACCATTTACCATAGAAGCAACTATACCACCACGTTGAGCATTGGCATCATATTCTACGTGTAACCATCTTGTATTACCACTTTTTTCTGCTATTGCTCTTGTAAATGGTATTTTGTGAGCTTGCATTATTTTAATTAATTGATTTGGATTAATACCGTCAACTTGTAAATCAATTGCTTTTCCGGTTAAATGTTTTGAATTACTAGCACCGCCAACAGAAGCGTTATAATATTTATTTCTATAGGAACTTGTAATGCGAACGTTGTGTGAGCCAGCACCGTACATCTCGTTTAATGCATTTTGTAAAGGATTAACCACATTATCTCTTACTGCATTTACATTGTTTGCGATATTGTGTGGAATATAACCGTTTCTGTGAATTGATGTATTTAAAGGTACATCGCCTGGCGCATCTCCAAAGTTTTTATCTTCTTTTTTAAATGTTTGTTTTTGAGCTAAAGTATCAGCGGTTTCATCATCTTCCCCTGACCACCAATTTTTTACTTTGCCTACAAGAGTTTTTGATAATTCTACTAAACCACCACCGGCAAATCCAATAAGTGCACCTTTAATTGCTCCCATTGGACCCATTTTACTACCAATTACTGCGCCTAAAATACCTGCTTCAAATACTAAAGAAGGTAAACCCATAATTGTATTTGGCATTCCATTTTCATCTGTACCAAAAGGATTTAATTTACTAAGGTTTTTTGATAATTCGATAATTGTACCGCCACCTAAACCGATTGCGGCACCCATTGCAGCACCTTTAAGACCAGCAGCTTGACTTCCTAATGTAGCACCTAAAACAGCTAATCCAAAAGTAGGAGCTGGAATTCCAAATATTGCCGTTTCAGCTTGGCCGTCTGCAGTAAATATTGTATCCCAATTAGCAACCATATCGGCAATTTTACCACCAGCTATACTTAAACCGGCACCGATTAAAGCTCCTCTAATACCAAATTTACTTCCGATAACAGCACCTGGTAAAGCATCTACTAAAATATCACTTACACCAGCAGAAGTAACATCACCTAAGCCTAAACTTCCTTCTAAGAAACCCGATAACATTTCTTTGGCGTTATCTCTAACACCGCTTAATAATCCCATTACAACAGTGCTACCTATTGTTGATAATAAACCTGTACCAACCATAGATACCATGCCAGAAATCGAAGACATTAATTTACTTATTAAACCGGGTTCTTCTTTCTGTTTTTCTTCTTGTTTTTCTTTTGGCTTTTGACCAAGTAATTCAATGATACTATCTAATTTAGCGTTTAATTCTGAGTCTTTAGATTTTTCAATAGCAGAAGCGCTTTCACTATGTTCCTTTTTAATAGAAGCATTTGTGAGTTTTTCTATTGTAAAAGATGCAATACCACCAACTAATTTATCTATACCTAAACTTTGTACTACCGCTGGATTTAATATGCCACCAGATAATACAGAAACCGCAGTACTCTTCCAAGGACTAGATTCAGTAGTTCCTATATGGGCTTTTAATTGACCAAAAGGTGATTCTGTTCTACGTTCCTCTTCTAAGGCTTTGTCTAATTGTAAAGTACGTAATTCTCTTTCTTTTTCTTTAATCGGTAAATTTTGAAAGTCTGTTTCTAATGAAGCAATAGCCTTATATAACTGAATACGATTCTTTAATAAATTAGTTTCTTTATTTTCTTTTTCAATAGAAGAAGTACGCATGGTCTTAGGATCTTTCATTTTACCTAGCCATTCGTAATTCATAGCCTTTCTACGTGATTCTAAGGCAGCTTCTTCTTGAGCTTTTCTTAAATTACTTACATTCTTTAAGAAATCTTTTATGGTAGTATTTAATTCTTTTTGTTGGTCTGATAAGTTGAATAAAGTTTTTGTTTGTGCTGACGATTCTATGGCTTGAGCTTTACTTGAAGAAGCCATATTTGTAAGTGCAGAAGATTGTTTACGTAATACTTCTGTTTGTTTTAAATTCTGTTCTGCTAAATCTGCTACACTATCAGCTAATTTAGAAAGAGATTCATTAGCTTTAGGTTCATTTTCAGGTATTTTAATTTTTGTCGTATTAGCCATTATCCAAACTTATTCATTGCTTCTTTTTGTTCTTTTTCTAAATCAATTAGATGCTGTGCATGACGATTATGAAACCACTCAAAATAATCCCAAGGCATAGTTACTACATCTTCATAGCCTAATTTTAAGTGATACATTAACCACCATTCGCGTTCTAAAATGTCATTTAAATCAAACAGCGGAAAAAAATTCCTCTAGTGCTAAAATATATGCTCTAGAGCTCTCCTTTCCACACTTAGGACATTTTACAAGTATTTCTTCTTTTACACCCCAGATAGATTTTGTAAACCAATCTTCTATCGCAATAATATCTTCAGCTGTTACTACACCTTGTTCTGCCAACTCATACATTTCTAATAATGTTTTATCACCAGAGATTAAGCAAAGGTCTAATAGCAACAATCTCATTTGTGTATCAGTAGGATCGATATTTTTTAGTTTAATTAAGTTATCAATAGAAATATCGTCTTTTATTATTTTATTGCGAATTTCTGTTTTGCCTAGATGTGTTAAGTCAACAGTATATTGCAAATCTTCAATATCGTCTGGAGTAGCAATTTGTAAATCACCCATATTTAAAGTTACTTGAATTGTATTATCGCACTCTTTATCTAAACATACAAAGTTTAATTTAATTGGATGCTTTTCATAAGTAGTAAAACGAATAAAATACAATATATATTGTACATCAAACCAAAACAACTCTTCAAAAGTCATTTCTGGATTATCAAAGGTAACTAATTTTTTAATGAAATCTATATAATCTTGATTTGTTTTTTGTTGTTTTTGTGATAGAGATAATATAAATTTTTGTTCGATAGGTGTAATTTTTCTAACACTTGCACTAAACTGCTTTTTATATAGCATTTTACCCGGCAAGTCAATTGGTACGAATTGTTGTATCATTTATTTCTCCTTTTTTAACCATAGATACTATCAGCGTCGTATTGTGAAGCTTCACTGCTTTTACTAAATAATCCGCTGACTAATTTATCACCAATACTAAGCGGTGATGATACTAATTCACTTACAATAGCCTTATTCTTTAATGTTGAATCAAAAACGATTTTATCCATTTTAAATTTAGCCATTAAGCGTAATCTTTTTGGATCCTCTGTATATTCAAGCTTATATGTATCTTGATAATATGGAAAACATCCTTTTAATGTATAATGTGCTACAGATAAAGAACTGACACCAACATTTCCTGGTCCAAAAAAATATACCTCTATATCTTTTTTATAAACTGACATTGGATTATAATATTCGCCGTCATCATCAAATATTAATTTTTTCCAGCTATCAAGATAATATTGTATTAACATACCAGACGAACAAAAGAATGTGATTGAAACATCTTGATAGTTTTGAATATCATCAGGTACATTACACCAACCTGTACGAACACGTCTTGAATTTGTACCAAAGTTTCTAACACCAAATACAATTTCTTCTACAATAGGTGTATAAGCATTATACGCGTTTGAAGCAGCTCCAGTTACATTATCCCAAATACCACTTAAACTTGTCCAGCTATTATCTGTCTTTTTCTGTTTTCCATTTAAATATAATGTAGGCATAACAACTTCAAATTGATTATCGAGTTGTTCATCTGCAATGTTATCTATTTGTAATTGTGATTGAAAACGAAGCATGTATATTATCCAAATAAAGCTGTTACAGAATACGCATTGTCTGAGAAATAATCGTAATTAAATTCAATATCTACACTTACTGGTTCGGAACTACTAGGGTCAATTGAAGTAACTGTATAACTAACTGGATAAAACCCTTTTAACCAAATAGTTCTTTTATCTAACTCTTTTCCTGATTTGGGATCTTTTATTCCACTACCAATAATGACCTGAGCTGTTCCAACATAAGCAGTTCTCGGTATTCTAGTTCCTAAGATTGGACTGTGTATAATATCACACCAGGCTTGTATAATATTTAATACACTACCTTCTAAATCTTCGGTTACAGTACATTTCCAAATACCTGATTTATCTTGTATTGTACCAGTTGTTCTTTTGTGCCCACCTAATACCAGTGTACTTTTTTTAATTTTTGTTCCAGGATATGAAAAAGATGTACAACGCAAACGTAATGTTTCTGCGCTTGCGACTTTTGTATTTCCAGAAAGTTTACCTACTACCTGTTGAGTCAATCTACTAAGTAATAAACCTGGTGTATCTGATATAATAAATTCTACTTGTGATTGCTTTAGCGGGTCTTGTAACTTACGTATTTCACTAAGTGTTTTTAATGCCATAGTATAAAATAAAAATGTGGGAAAATTAATTAAATAAATACTTATTAATTAGAACTGATTGGATACATAATTAAAAATGTATCCTTAATTAAAAATAATGCCCTAAACATAAAGCTCAGAGCATTATTATAACTACGTGAAAACAACAATATTAAAAATTAGTCGTTTTCATCACCCATTAAGAAGTAGTTGTAACTTAATGTAGTTGTAATCTCAATTGGATCAGAACTTGAAGCGTTAATTGTTGGGAATGATACTTCTGATGGGAATACGTCGAACAATCTCATATCATAACGAGTCAAGCCTTCTGGTTTTGGTTCGTATACATCAGGGTTTACTAATGCAACGTTAACATCTGCTGTATAAGATTCAAGTAAAGAGATAGTACCGTTTTTATAGTTGTGGTACATATTACACCAAACTTTAAAAGCTTCTGTAATTGAAGAATCCCAAACTTCAGTAAAGGTAACTGTCCAATCACCAGCACGAGTTTGTTTACCGGCGTAACGTCTTTCGAAGCCACCCCATTGTACAGTTGTTTTATCACCTGTAATTTTTGGTAAGCCAAATGTTTGACAACGTAATTCGAGGTTATCTGTTTTAATTAATGATGTTAATGGCGATCCAGCTTTGAAAACAATCTGGAATGTAGCCACAAACATTTTCAAAGGATCCTTAAGATTCTGTACCTTACTTAATGGATGTAACATATGTTTGTTTCCTTATCGTTAATGTTAAAATTTTTAAATAGTAGACCGCCACTTGGTGTTCTTATTTAAATAGAACGATATAAATTTTTTGTTTTATTTTTATGCATACTTCTTTATAATTAAAAAAATATTAGGAGATGATTTTATGTTAAAGACTTTTATTTGTGAATATTGCGGAAAAGAATATCAAGCCGATCCAGATTTAGGAGTTTGGCAAAAAGATGATACACAGAAAAAAAGTCAAATTGGAGTTTCTTGTAAGAGATATTGCTGTTATAAATGCGGTAAAAAAGCTCGCGCAGAGAAAGTTTCAGCTCAATGGCAAAATAAATCTATAGATGAAGTAAATGCCGTTGTCAGTAAGCGAAAAAAGGCTGTTAAACCACGTATTTGTAAAGTGTGTGGTAAAGAGTTTATTCCAAATGGTCCAACAGGTAATGCAAAAGGCGTATATTTATGTTCAGACGAATGTAGAGAGAAACATTTTCGCTTAATTCCAGATAGCGGTATAAAGAAATGCCAAAATTGTGGTAAAGAGTATCATTATGAATCTGGTCAAGGTAGTTGGGATAAAGATAATAACCTAGTAAAAGTAAATGGATTAGGACATGAATTTGTAGTTAAAAGTCATAGATTCTGTTGCTATGAATGCGGAATTAAATATAAAGAAAGAAAAAGAAAAGTAAGTAATATTGTAAAATACGGTAGGGTTAGCCCATTTCAAGATACCGACTTTAGAAAAAACTTTATTGAAAAACAAAAAGAAAATGGTACATTGTTTGTATCTAAAGGCGAACAAGAAATAAAAGATTGGTTAGAATCATTAGGCGTAAAAACAGAACATTATATAACTGGAAATGGATTAAATGATAAAACACCCCGTATTGAAATTGATATTTATATTCCAGATTTAAAAATAGGCATAGAATATAATGGTGTATACTATCATAGTGTAAATGGTATTAAAAAAGATAGAATAAATACAAGATATCATTATAATAAAAGTAAATGGGCACAAGAAAATGGTATTGAATTAATTCATGTATGGGAAGATCAATGGCTTAATAAAAAAGAATTAGTAAAAAGCATTATAAAAGCTAGACTCAACCTAATTGATAAGAAAGTTAATCGTATTTATGCCAGAAATTGCGAATTACGTGTATTATCAACTGAAAAATATCGAGAATTTTGTGAGTTGAACCATATTCAAGGCTATAAAAAAGCAAGTATTAAATTAGGCTTATTCTATAAAGATGAATTAGTACAAATTGCTTCTTTCGGAAAAGTAAATAATAGAGGAAAAGCCGTTACCACTAATAAAAATTATGATTATGAATGGGTACGTGGCTGTCCTGCTTCATTAAGTTATGTCGTCGGTGGTACTTCTAAGCTATTTAAATATTTTATTAAGAATTATACGCCTTCTTCTGTATTATGTTATGCAGACTGGAATCTTTTTAATGGCAGAGGATATAAAGAATGCGGTTTTGAATTAGCGGGATATACTGGACCAGATAAATTCTATGTAACCGCAGACCATCATTATATAAGAAAAGGACGAGATCCTTATAACTACAAAGAATTAATGAATCTCGTCCAATCTAATAAACTTTGGCTTTGCTATGGAGCTGGCTCTATGCGTTTTGTTTGGAATAAAAGCTAAATGTATATGATATGAAAGTTTTATTCCGGTAATTCAACTTTAGTAAATGTTAAAACATCTTCTGTAGTTCCATTTCCTTGTTGGCCATATTTGTTCCAACCAGCACCATAAAGATTTCCTTTATCAGTTAAATACCATGTAGTATATCGTGAAATCTTAACTTTAGCGATAATCTCTCCATCTTCTAAAACTAAAGGAGGTGTTTCACCATACATAGAGTATGTAACTATATTATCACCACCCATTTTTTCGATTGGTGAACGGCCAAATGCTATATCGTGTGAAGTTTGTCTAAAAAGAATTGGCATATTTTATTTTTCCTTTATATTATTCTTTTGGAAGTTCGATTTTAGTAAAAGTTAATCTATTGGTTGTAGTCCCATTACCGAGTTGACCCTTAGTGTTTCTACCGCATGCGTATAAATTATTATCATTATCTATATAGAAAGTCGTAACAGACGATGCAGCTATGTATTTTATATTTTCTGCGACTTTGGTAAATGTAGTAATATCTACTTTATTGCCAGTTCCTAATTGACCGTAATTGTTATTTCCATAACTATATAATTCATTTTTATTATTTGTATAGAAAACAGTCTCAGTATCCCCACAAGTGAAATCTTTTATATTTTCTGTTACTTGTGTAAATGTAGTCACTTTATTATCGCTATCTCCACCTGTCATAAATAATATATTATCACTTGTCAAATAAAGAGTTTTAGTATTTACACAAATAAAATCTTTAACATTAGAAGCTCTCTTAGTGAATTTCTTGACATTGGTTGTATTACCAGATCCTTGCTGACCATAGTTATTATGGCCGCAACCATAAAGATTATTATCATTATCTAAATACCAAGTAGTGTCAAGTGAACATTTAATATCTTTTACATTTTCCGCTCTTTTGGTAAACAAAGATGCATCTGTTGTTGATCCTAAGCCTTGTTGACCGTATTCATTTCTACCTGTTCCATATAGATCATTATTGTTATCTATATACCACGTGGTATAGTCCGAACATGTTACATATTTTACATTCCCGGCTCTTTTAGTAAATTTGGATACATTATATTGAGTACCGGTATATCCATTGCCTTGAGCACCGTCACCCGCATTTCCACAACCATATAAATTACCATTGTTATCTATGTACCAAGTTGTTTTTGCAGAACAAGCAAATAATTTAACATTCTCTGCTCTTTTAGTAAATTCTAATACGGATTTTACTGTATGACCTGCACTTTGTTGTTTACTATCATTCCATCCGCAACCGTATAATTCACCATCATTTGTTAAATACCACGTTACGGTTGCAGTATAAGTAGCAAAAAATGAACAATCGAAATCTTTGACGTTTTCAGCTCTTTTTGTAAAAGTATTTACTTGAGTTGTATCTCCACTTCCTTGTTGACCTGTGCTGTTATCTCCACAGCCGTAAAGATTTCCTTTATTAGTTAAATACCAAGAATTATTTTCGACACATTTGACTTTTAATATGTATTCTCCATCTTCTAATACAACGGGTATATTTTCTCCATACATACTATAAGTGATTGCATTTCCGCCCATTTTTTCAATGAGTGAATGACCAAAAGCGATGTCGTGAGAGGCATTATTAAAAATTATTGGCATTACTAAAAAATACTCCAGATAATGATGTATATAACTGTTATTTTAGAACCTGGTTAACGTCCTTTACGAGCATTATTCCAACATGACCTACATACGGATTTATATGTTACATCATCTTTTTCTATAGCAACGGCCTTACCTGAGTTATCTAACTGACCATTAATGTATCTTAAATGCATGGACGCTTTGTTTTGACAGTTTGGGGTTTCACATATTGTTTCTAGTTCTTTAATTTCATCTGCTAATACTAATAAATCGGCTGCGCCTTTAAATAAATTACCGTTAACATCTGTTTTTAAACCGTATGCAATGATATCTATTTTTTGTTTTTCTACGATATCTGTTAAAAATAATGCATCATCACGACTAATAAATTGTGCTTCATCAACTAAAATTATACCGTAGTCTAATTTCCAAATTTCATCTTTAATACTTTCAAAATAGTATGCTGGAATAGGATCTTTTATTAGGCGAGAAGAAGTAGTACCCCAACCAGACTGTTTTCCTTCTCTATCATCTATTTTTGGTTTTATAACAACAGGATTTAAACCTTTTCGTTTATAAATATCATATGTTTTGATAAGTTCTGTTGTTTTACCTGCTCCCATGACGCCATAATAAAATTTAAGTTTAGCCATTTATCCCTCTTTTATTAACCAAATGAAAAGTATGCATAATTCAATAAAAAGAGTTAAGGAAAATATACCTAATAGCAGAAATATCTTCCTTAACATCTTAATATCCTTATTTTTGTTATATTACTTTATAATAGAATACAAAATCCAAAAAGAAAACCATATTCAATTTCAGTTAATTTATTTGCTCTATCTATCCAAGGTAATTCCATCCATTTAAATTTATATTTTTCATAAAATCTTAAATTTAATTCATACATTGGAGCTGACATTAAGCCAATAAATATCCAAATCCAACTTTGTAAGCAAATAGCAGGGACAGTCATACATAAAGTATATCTAATCATGTGATATATCATGTCATAAGTATAACCGTATCTTCTTCCCGACCATTTTTGAAGTAACCAAGCAAAGAAGGAGTAGTTTTCTTTTAAATACAGTAATAAATCCCAAATTTTATCTAATGGCCATTTGAACCATCTGTCGTAACGTGATACATCAGGATTTACAGTTCTTCCCATATCAGCAAAGGTGCCACCATGACCCCTTGACCAAAATTGGAATTGTATCCATGCAGTGATTAAAGAGGCGAAAATAATATTAACAAGTAGAGACTGCATTGGATAAAGTATTGCAACTTTATAATAAATTACTGGTAATAAAGCCAAAAGCATGACTGTTGTTTGTAAACTTCTATTACCGAGTACTTTATATGTTTCGTCAGGGAATAATCCGCCAAACCAGCGTCTTAAAAATCCCCATAATGCTCCGTTTAATAAGCAACCAATAAAAGACATTTTTTATATTCCCTTACGTTTAATGTTATACAAGTTCTTTAATTTTTCGTATTAAAGATGCCAGATTAGTTTCCTTTTTTAATACTATTTTAGAAGTACCAGAATTCAAATATTTACATAAATCAGAGTATTCAGCTTCATATCTTGATTTATATCTTGGAAATCTGTTCGTACGGTACTCATAAAGTCTTTTTAAGAACATTTCTTTAGTTGTAGGTTTATATATTTCTACTACATTTCTAATCATTCCAAACGCTCCACCTGAACCATGCTGAACAACAGATGATTTAATTGCTGCTTGTATAGCATTATCTGTTGAACCCCATGTAGTAACTAAGTCTAAATTAGGATTTTTTGATTCATCTAAGCGTTCGTATACCGGAATAATTTGTTTGTGTAATAAAAAGTTATCATACAATCTTTGAAAGGCTTTTTCTGCAGCAAGTTTCTTCCAAGTGAGAATAAAATTTTGTGAGCCAATATAAGCAGCTTTTTGACCGCCGGCTTTTTCTAAAATTTTATAATATTTTGGAGAAGTTTCTTGTGCATACCTTAAAAAGAAATCAAATGTAGATGGCTTACCTTTTCGTCTTTCCGTAGATATTTGCCATTTACCATACGAATATCCGCCATAACTATCTTTACCTATAGCCTGATATCCTTTACCACCGTGTTCATATTTTGCTGTGATTTCATGATCATTATGCAAAGCAACACGATTAGTTTTTGCCTCGATTGGTTGTGCGAATAATAAAACGAGACTTATTACTCCCGCACTTAATCGTGACATTTTGTTTTTATATATCATATTTATCTTCCTAGTTTCTTCCGCCTCTTTTAATGCTTTCAAAACTATTATTCTAAATTTTGACATAATCTATAGAACCTAGGAAGGCATCTTTTTTCGAAAATTAATCTTCCAAATAGTATATTCTTTAAAATATTTATTTTCAAATCAAATACTTATGTAATTACTAATTTATTTATAAGGAGATGAGATTTTCGCCTTTTTCTAAAAAATCTAAATATGAAATGGCTGTTTTTTGTGCAGCATTGGAATATTGATATAATGGAGTTTGTTGATAAGCTAATTGTGCGTTATATATAGCTCCCACTAAAGCATCTGCCATATCTTTTAATTCAGTTGTACGTGTTACCTTGTTTTTATCTAATACCAATGCTTCCAATTCTTTTTTAAGCTTAGGACAAATTCCAACTTTTACGTGTCCTAATTCAATTAAGCTAGAAGCATTAGTATACGGCTCTAATTTAGTATCAACAGACAATTTTTCAACTTTAGTAAAACAATTAGATGCTTCAAAAGTCTGTAACATAATTAAACTATTCCATTGGTCAGCCGAAATTGTATGAATTGGAATATTTTTTTCTACTACTAAATCAATACATAGATTTTGAATAGCACGTACATCTATTTTATTTTTTGCATTAATAGCTAAAAGTAAATCTATTATATAAACAGTCTCTTTTTCATGTGTTGTTTCGTTTATTTGCCATTCTTTGTGTAAAATACATAATGCTGCATCACATTGACCATTTGAACCACCTCCAGCTAAATCAATATGACAAAATCTTTCTGCTTTAGGTGCTCTTTTGAATTGCCATTTACCATTTAAATTCTGTTCAAAGATATCTTTAGGAAGACACTCTAATAAATTAACATTATCGTGTATATTAGCGTCCAAATATAATTCAGAAGTTAAAGTAGGATCTTCTAATCGAGTTGTATCTCTAAATACAGCATTATTATCACTAGTTGTCATACCAGCAATATCTTGAATCGATTGGTCTAATTGCAATTCAAATTTACTTTTATATATCGTAGGTACTTGAATTAACTCACAACCAGTAGGAGGATTATAATTACCTTCTTCAATAGCTTTTAATTCACCGGGGTCAGTTATTATTTTACTCGGAATACTACCATTACCTACCATCACAGGAAATGTTGAACCATCACCCACGAAGTTAGGATCGGGTTTTACTTCCCAAAGCATAGGTTTTAACATAAGAATGCTAGGATCATCCATTGGTAAATGTCTAATGTATTCACCCATGGCACTATTCGTAGTACGGGCAGACGATACAACCGATTGAAATACTAAATCTGAGCCTTGGAAACGTGAACTAAATCTGTTGTCTAATGTGTTTAACAGTGAGATTGCTTCTTCTACTCCCTTTTCATTGATCTCATCACAGTTATGGGCATAAAGGGCTTGACCATTATCTAAGGCTATCATAAAATTATGATCTTCACCTTCTACTTTTAAATCATATACTGGAGTAGGCTCATTTAATACTATTTTTTCTATTTTTTTAATCTTCATAAATAAACTTCCTCCCAAATCGTTCCTCTATATAAGATAAAAAAGCTTCTATGCCTCCAACTTTATTTATAATGGTTTTCCAAATTGGTTCGGTATTTGCCAAACGTGAGCCAGTTGACCGATGTGAGTTAAAAATACTTTCGTTAATTATTATTCCATCTATTCTTTTCAATACATTCCAAGCTCTACCCATAGATTTTGCTAGGTTTGCTTCTTGTTTTTCTTTTTCTGTTTTTTTACTCCAACATAAAGCTTGACTTTTAGCTAATTTTAGACGACTTTCTTTTGAAGAAACTTTTGGAAACAAATGATTTAGTTCAGCAGTTCTTTTTCTGTGTTTTTCGGATTTATTATAAGCAATAATCTTTTTTCTAGCTATTTCTATACGTTCTGGAGTAGATGCCGCCTGCTTTTTTCGTTTTCGTACTTCCGCTTTATGTATTTCATTTACTAGCCAAACATAATATAAATTTTTTGCATCAGATAACCAATCAAGAGTCATTAAAATTTTCTGTTGAGATTGCTTTAACTTTGTTTCACTAATTTTTTTACTTTTTCTTAAAATAATTTCAGCTGGAAGAAAAGGAGCTCCTTCTCCACCATCACTCAAATTTGCTAAAATACCCGATCCAGTGCTTCTTTTCCCATATTGTTGTATTAATTGCTTTTCTAGGGTATATGCTTCGTTTAAAGTTAGAGCTGTTTTTACAATTTTTATATCTGGTGTAAAATTTCTAGATAGTATATCTCTAATAATACTTTTTTTGAGAATATTTGGGTCTTGTCGTAAGGCTTTGGCAGTAAAATGTGTTGCTGCACGGCTATATTGTGTATTAAATATAGGTGAAATTGTATTGGAATGTGAACTTACCCCAACATAAAAAGGTAAGTTAAAGTTTTTTGAGTCAGGTCTATTATCAATTAACTCATATACATAGGCTTGGTTTTCAGATGCAATTTCATCGTCTTCTGTTAAATACTGCGCTTGTTTATATGCTACACCATTTTCATATATAATATAGGGATCATCTAGCTTAGGATTACTAATAACAAAAGGATGATCTGGTGTACATGTAATGTATTTATTATCTTCATAATAAATTTTGATTAATTCTGTTACTTTTCGTGTTTCTTGAACATCTAGAATCTTTACTTCTTTTTTTATTCCATTTCTATCAACACTGTATGTTTTAAAATTAATTCCATTTTTAAATTGACGTAATAGACTCGCAAATGTAATTATTCCATGATTTGTATAAACTTTTGTATCACCAGTAAAACAAAATGAGTTTACAACGTTATAACCAGTGAAGTGGCCTTGATTACTACCACAAGTAATAATTATGTTATCTGGAAAATAAATATTGCCTGTACTTTTTTCACAAACAAATGGAATAGGACAATTTGGATTAGTGAGATCGAAATTTTCAAAAGATCGTTGTGACATAACTCTTTGAAAACAAGGCATACTTTCCATTAATTTAACGAAAGGTAAAATATTTGTTTCATAAACTTGTTTCAAAGTCATTGATATTACTACATTTGCTATTGTAGCATCTTGGTCAATGTTAAAAACAGATCTGGGATATCTTAAGCATAAAATTCTATATAATGCATATACAAAAGCCTTGCGTGCTACAGTACTTTTTCCAGATCCAATACATCCGCTAAATATAACTTTACGGATAGGAGAGCCTTCTTTAAATATTTGATTTAATTGAGTTTTCCAAAAGTCATAGAGTGTTGCATTTGAATAACCCATAAAAAACTTATTTGATAAAAATTCTTCAATTGATGGTACAGGTCTTTTATATAATATTATATCTGTTTGCTCAATAAATGAGTCATCTTGATTAGTCAAAGTTAAATATAAGCTAACGCGTTGATATATTTCAGGCTTTGCTTTTAATACATCGGGTAAATAATTTTCTTTATAATAATTAAAAATATCTGTAAAATCTAAAGAAGTAATAATTTTTTGAAATTCATCAGTTATATCAAATTGAACTACAGGTAAATTCTCTAATTTTTGTGCAATGTCAAGAGGCAGTTGCTCCATAATATACGCTTCCTTTTTTAATTTTATACACTAAATATATTATTCGTGTTCAGTAAAATCGGCATCAACAACTTTTTTCTTTGGTAATGGTATATTGGACCAAGCACGTATTGATGTATTCATAGCAGCTACTTCTTTTAATTGACCGACTTGTTGAGGTTGAGCGTTTAAAGTATTATTTGTAACAGTAGAATTTTCTCCTGTTGCTAAATTAAGATTAACTACTGTTCCAGAACCTTGACCAGGCATTGCTCCAGCTCCACCGTTAATATTTGCCATTGCTTGTTGTGCGTCAACGCTAGATACATCAGATAAATCGTTATATATTTGAGCGGTTGTTTGTAAGTCTAGGTTATCGATATTATTTAATAAGCGCTCTAAAAGTTTTGCCTTTAATGTTTCTGCTACTACATTATTTCTCATACGTGAGTTCATAAAGTTTTCACACCAAGCAGTAATAACTGTTTTTCTTTGTTCAGCTGATTCGTTACTTCTAATTAAGGCTAATGTTTCCGCAACGTTATTCATTTCAACTAAAGCTTGTAACATACCTTTATTTTCTTCATTTAAAGATGAATTTTTTACCATATCTTTTTGTTCGGATATAGTAGGTAGAGGCATTTCTTCTTCAATAGGCATTAATGCTTGGGTATTAGTTTCAATAATTTCACCGGTAATTGGATCACAATTCGGCTCAACTTCTTCAACCCACATTTTTGGTAAATCATCACTCATGTTAAGTAAAACCTTTATTTTATTACTATTTATATAGAACGGTGTTGTTAGTAATTTTTAGAAGTCCATTTTTTCCCTTTTACAGTCATTGCAATACGTCTTTTAGTATTCTGTCTGTTCATATGAAAATAATTTCTAATATCATGACCTTGATCGTGCATATATTTAGTCCAATGATCAAAAATTTCAAGTAATTCTTTTTCTTCTTCTTCAGATATATTTAAACTTTTTCTGATATCCGCTGGTTTTGCTGGTAAATTTACATGTATCTTTTTATGCATATCACAGAATGCGTATTGTGCTGCTTTTAGACACTTTATAAATTCTTGCAGTGGGGGTATTTCTATTTTCATACCATATAAAAAGCGAATTATTTTTAAAATAATTGTTGGGTCATTTAAAATTGCCATTAGTTCAGTAAAACCTGGATAACCACGCGATTCTAACATAGTAAATGCAGTAAGAACCATCTCAGTGGATGCTAATTCTTCATTAGAAAGCGTAAAATATCCTCTTTCTTGTTTACTCATTGCTACATTTCCATTTTCTACGATATTTTTCTAGTATGGGATATAATTGATATTGCCAAAGATTTAGTTTATAATTCTCTGAAGAAATTTCGTGTCTTTTATTTGGAATTTGTATAAAACCGCGTAAAAGAGTGATGAGCCACCTAATTTCATCTCTATTTGAAGTACATGTATCAAAAGTATCTTCAATTATATCTTTTAAATCTTCTTCTGCTTGAAATTCAGTATAAATCATCACTCAAATATCTTAAAGTCTGGTCCTTCTTCACAAATTTTTCTAATTAATTTAATATCAGATTTACCAATTAGTGAAATAAGACCTTGTATATCATTTTCTAATTTTAAACGATTTTTTTCATTTAAACTAAGCTTTCCAAAAAGAGTTTGTGAATTTCCATCAATTAAAACCTCTTGAAGACACCAAGTTAAATATGAATATAATACCATAGCTACTTTATACTCAGGTAATTCAGTGTCTTCAGCAATAGTTTTAATTTTAGAGTAATTACTGCTCATTATCTAATTCTTCTTGTGTTTTTAACAAACCTTCTTTACGTAAACGTTTAAGATCTGTATTATTGGTAGCAATATGGTCTTGGAGTTGTTTTTGTTCTTTATATGAATTTACAACTTCATTCGCTTTTTCCCACCATAAATCGCGTACTTCTTTTTTATGAGCATATTCTTCGGCTAAGCATGAAAACATAACAATAAATTCTTGACCACCACCGAATTGAATTTTCTCGCCTTCTAAGGGTACGGTTGAATATTTGATAGGTGCCATTTTATATTTGTTATCAGCAGGGTCCCAACGAACGCCTCCTAATAAATTCATATATACACCTTTAGTATTTTCAGCCCATTCCTGTTGAGAAGCATATTCTTTTTCAGAAATATCGACATGTTTAGTTTCAATAGCCATTTATAATTTCCTCTCTTTTTAATAGTAATTTTTTATATATAACGGTAATTCTTTAAAACAATAAATTGAATCTTTTTGTAAAATTGTATCTGCCATATCTAAAATTTGTGACATTGTACATGGCTTATTTTCATATAAGATAGAACTTTCTGAAACGATTGTAATCTTAGATTTATAAAACTTTTTTACCACGCTGAGGGCTCTTTCATGCTTAGGTGTTAATCCTAAAACTGCCACGCTTTTATCGATTCGCCAATAATTAAAAAATTCGTTATATTTTACATAGTTGTTTTTACGTAGATTGATTATTTTTGCTTTGGATAGCTCGTACTCTTCTGCTAAATCTTCAATAGGTATTCCGAAAGCAAGTTTTATTAATAATTCAATCTTTGTTTCTGGATCGAGTTTGCTTTTAATTGTCATTTTTCTGTTATAATAGATAAAGTATTTCAAAATATTAGATAAAACGTATAACTATTTTTCTAGAACAGCAATCATAAAATGGAAAATAAATAAAATTTTAATTAGTAGAAAATAAAGCGTTTATTATTCTAAATACTAAATTATGTAAAGGAGTATACTAAATGATTGACATAAACATACAAAAAATTTTAGGTGAAGAAGTAGAACGCTTAAACCGTGATATTGAATTGATTGCTTCTGAAAATTATCCTTCTCAAGATATATTAGATTTAATGGGTTCACATTTTTCTGTTAAATATTCAGAAGGTTTTCCATTGTCAGTTTCTAAACAAGGTAGACATTATGCCGGCTGTGAAATAATTGATAAACTAGAAGAATATGCGATTGAGAATGCTTGTAAACTGTTTAAATGTAAGTATGCCAATGTTCAGCCTTGGTCTGGTTCACAAGCTAATTTGGCAGTATATGCAGGATTATTACTACCAGGTGATAAAATTTTAGGTATGGATTTAAATGCGGGTGGTCATTTAACACATGGTTCGAAAGCTTCTGATTCAAGTAAAGAATATATTGCGTATTACTATGGATTAGATAAAGATGGTTATTTAAATTATGACGAAATAAGAGATAAATTATATGAATGCAAACCGTCATTATTGATTGTAGGGGCAAGTGCTTATTCGCGAATTATTGACTTTGAAAGAATTAGAAGTCTTGTTGATGATTATAATCAGTCAGTATATTATGATTGCGGTGGTTCAAATAATCCCGATGCACCTACTAAATCTTGTTATTTAATGGTTGATATGGCTCATATTGCAGGATTAGTAGCGGCTGGAGTCCATCCATCACCATTACCTTATGCAGATGTAGTTACTTCTACAACTCATAAAACATTAAGAGGTCCAAGAGGTGGTTTAATATTATGGAATGATGAAAAACTTTGTACAAAATTAAATAGTGGTGTATTTCCTAAAACACAAGGTGGAAGTAATCAAGCTGCCATTGCTGCTAAATGTCAATGTTTTATAGAAGCTCAACAACCTAGTTTTAGAAAATATGCAAAACAAATATTAAAAAATATGCAAGCACTTATGGAAGGTATTAAAAGTGCAGATACTGAAAATTTAATTGATTTTGTGTCTAAAGGTTCCGATAATCACCTTGTTTTATTAGATATTAAAAAAGTAGGCATTTATGGTAAAGAAGCCGAAGATAGATTAACTTCATATGGAATTATCTGTAATAAAAATATGATAGCAGGTGATACAAAACCTTCAGAATGTACAGGAATTCGTATTGGTACCGCAGCAATTACTACACGTGGATTTGATGAAGAAATGTGTTACGAACTCGGTAGAATAATTACTAAAATCTTAACTAATCCTAATTGTGATGAAAAGTCTAAAGAAGGTGTAATTGATTTAGAGCCTATTTCTATTAAAGTAAAATTATCTAAAATGTTAGACCGAATTGGATCTTTTTATAAATCATCACTTGTAAATACTTATGTTGACACAGATTCTGATACACCAGATGATTTAGCGTAAATTCTGTTTTACTTTTTTATAAACATACGCTATTTACCGATCATAGCCAATTAAATAGTCAGATGAAAGGATATAAAAATAAATGTTGGGATTTCCTGGAGTTATACATAGAGATAAAAACGGTAATGAAAGAATGATTGATTTACCCACACGTTTGCTCTGTGATAGAATTGTTATGGTAACAGGTGAAGTAACAGATGAATTAGCAGAGTCAGTTGTAGCACAATTACTTTACTTAGAGTCAGTTGATAAAGATAAACCAATTAATATGTTTGTTATGGGACCAGGTGGAGTAGTTACTGCTGGATTTGCAATTATTTCTACAATGAATACTATTAAATGTCCAGTATATACTACTATTATAGGTCAAGTTGCTAGTATGTCATCCGTTATTGCAGCATCTGGTGAAAAAGGTCATAGAAAAATTTATCCATTATCACGAGTAATGTTACATCAAGTATCTGGTGGTTATAGAGGTAATGTTCAAGATGCTAGAGTTAATTATAAAGAAATGGAAAGAATTAATGATTTAGCAATGGAACATTTGGCAAAATGTTGTGGAAAAGATTTAGAAACATTAAAAGCAGATTGTGAAAGAGACGCTTGGTTTTCTTCTGAAGAAATAGTTGCCTATGGTATGGTTGACAAAATAACTGAGCCAAGATAATTTAAAATAAAGGGGATATAAAAATATCTCCTTTTTATTTAGTAGAAAATACAAATCTTTATATTCTATAAAATAGTTTCTTACAAAGAGAGGTTAATAATGGCTAAAAAAGAAGAAGATTCACAATTAGATAAAGATATGAAAGCAGCATTGGCACTAATTACAAAACAATTTGGAGATGATGCTTTAATGACTTTTGATGATGCAAGTATTAAAAAGGTTGATACTATTTCAACAGGTTCACTTAATCTTGATGTTGCTCTGGGTGTAGGTGGTTTACCGGAAGGAAGAATTAATACTATTTATGGTGAAGCTTCGAGTGGTAAATCTACTATTGCTTTACAGTTAGTTGCAAATGCTCAGAAAAAAGGATATTTATGTGCATATTTAGATTCAGAACATGCTGTTGATTTAGGATATGCAAAAGCTTTAGGTGTAGATTTAAAACACTTATTATTTGCTCAGCCTGAATCCGGTACGGTTTGTTTTTCGATTGCGGAAACATTATTAAAGCAAGGTAAAGTTAAACTTATTGTATTTGATTCAGTTTCAACAATGTTATCTGATTCTGAAATTAATGGTGAAATGGGTGGTAACTTTATTGGACGTCAAGCCAAAATGATGTCAGATGGTTTAAAACGTATTACTCCATTAGCCGCAAAATCAAATTGTATGTGTTTCTTTATTTCTCAGACTCGTAAAAACATTGGTGTAATGTATGGTGATACCGATGTAATGAGCGGTGGTGAATCATTAAAATTTTATTCTTCGGTTATTATGAAAATTTGGAAAAAACAAAGCCCTACCACGGAGAAATTAAATGGTGAAGACATCGCAACCTCAGTTGAAACTACTGTCAAAGTTGTTAAAAATAAAGTTGCTCCTCCTTTCCGTACGGCTAAGTTTATTATTCGCTATGGTAAAGGTATCTCTCAAGAAGAAGAAATATTAGATTTGGCATTTAAATTTGGTCTTCTTGAAAAAGCAGGAAGTTGGGTAAAATATAAAGGTGAAAATATTGCCCAAGGTAAAGAAAAGGCTATGGTATGGTTAAAAGAAGATCCAGAACGTATGGAACATTTTAAACAAACCGTGCTTGAGTATATTACCAATAAAAGTGAAGAAATGGATCTTGTTTCTGATGAGGAAGAGGAATTAGAATATGATCCAGTAACCGGTGAAATTTTAGAATAAGGAAAAACTCAATGATTGAATTTTTGAAGAAGTTATTTGCTTTACTTCGTGATATTTTTGCGCCAAAAAATATTGTTGTAGATGAAGCGCCTGAAATTACAGTAGAAGTTGAACGTAGAGGTGTTACAATTATTTTACCTGTAAATATTTGGGAAGAGTTAGAATCTAAGAATTATAGTATTAGTGTGGTAATGTATAAAGGTAAACCTTCATCAGTACAAGTATTAACGACTGAAGATGGTAAAAGTAAATACATTAGTACATTAAAAGCTTATATGAACATCAAATCGTTCATTAATGGTAATCCTTGTGATTATCGTAAAGAAAACTTAATTTTTAATGATTAATAAAGGAGATAATCATGTCAGAAATCGGTGGAATTGATAACGCTCGTTTGAAATCTTTGATTGAACGTATCGAACGCTTGGAAGAAGAAAAAAAAGGCGTTGGTAATGATATTAAAGATATTTATGCCGAAGCTAAATCAGCAGGTTTCGATGTAAAAGCTTTACGCCATGTTATTAAACAACGTGCAAAAGCTAAAAACGAAAGAGATGAAGAAAGACACATTTTTGCTCTTTATGAAGCGGCCGCTGGATTAGAATAAAAAATTTATATTTTTTGAAAATTAAAAAAGTAGAATACAGGTCGAGCTTGTATTCTATTTTTTATGATACAAATATAATGAAAGATAGGTAACAATGAGTATATTTGCAGAATCTAAAGTTTTTTTAAGTAGAAGCAAATCAGATTATATCAGTCAAAACTGTCCAACTTTGATTTTGATAGCTAAGGAACCGCTCGAACGTGATAGAATGGAAATTCTTGATTCTCCACAAGGGCGTACTTACTTATCTGAATGCTTTAAAAGTAAGTATAAAGCAAGTACCACTCATATTACCTATATTAAAGATGCCGTTTCTAATTTTAGTTCAACAATTCTACCTGAAATTTTAGCTGTATATACTGAACGATTAGGATTAAATTGTGAACAAGTTGTATTAGGCTTTATTGGACAAGAAGCTTTAGATACTTTTGAGACTGAAATTGATACTGGATATAATCCTTCTCAAATGTGTGATTATATCTTAGATAAAACGAATAAAGTCATTAGATATTCAGACCAACGTGTTACAGGTAGGTTTAGAAAAAGCATACCTTATACAGTTTTACCGGGTTTAAATGAGGCTTCTACATTAACGGCTGCTTTAAATGATATTGAGATAACTGGTTTACAGATTGAATCTCCTTATTGTAGTACAGGTGAAATTATCAATAAATTTAATCAAATAATTGAATTATATGAAAATTCTTTTATTAAAGGCTTTTGTTTTGACTTTAAATTTAATGAAGTATCAAATAGAGTTGATTATTTTACAGTATTTGATAGCTTAACTAATGAAACATTATCTTATTGCAAAAATGATATACTTTGTGAAAATGATTCAGCACAGTTAAGAGAAGAATATGTCAATACTTTTAAAAATCTGTTAAAAAAGGTACCTGTATATAGTAATGATTTAGATATGACTAAAAAGGCATTGTCTTTGTGTCGATTTGATTTTGAAATATCCTATATTGACAAAGAAACTGGAAATACTTGCTTAGATAAATCATTTGTAATAACTGGTGATGCCAATGGTACAGTATCAGAGTGGTATGATAATTGGAATAAAAAAGTTTTTCCAACATTAGGCTTAAAAAAGACCTCAGAAGAAGCCAAACGTTTAGGTTATTCCGATGATGTTAAATATGAATGGATATACGATATTGAGGTATTTAAACATGATTGGCTATTCGTTGCTAAATCTATGGATGGAAAGAGTAAAGTAATTTGTTGGAATGATCCTTATTCGTTACGAGATTGGATTAAAAACAAAATTTTAATTGGATTTAATAACGCAGCATACGACGATGATGTAATTAAGTATGCTATGTCTCTTCCTTATATAGATACAAAAAATCTTAAAGGACCGGTTAAATCTGTTAAAGAATATTCAGATATGTTAATTAATGATGAAGGTAAAGGTTATAGACCAAAGACAATAGGCTATAAAAATCCACCATTTTTATCATGGGACGTTAGTTTTCATATGCCATTTGATATTAGACGAAATTCATTGAAAAAATTAACAATGTCTGTATTAAATCGAAAAAATTATGATTCGTCTGTACCTTTTACAATTGAAACTAAATTAACGCCTTCTCAACGCTTAGATGTTGAAAAGTATTGCGAAATGGACGTGGACAATACTCGTGATTTATTCTTACCAGATCCAGCCGATGTAGAAGCACAAAAAGAAAATCCTAAGCATAAGTTTAGAGAATTTGCAAGAGATTCATATGATATTCGTTGGAATTTGATTATTGAATATAATATGACACCAAAAACTCTTATCAATAAAGCTTCTTCGTTTGCAGGAAAAGTATTATGTGGTGAGGATGCTAAACCTAATTCAGAATATACTTTTAAAATTGTAGATGGAAAAAAACAATATTATTCCATACCAGAACAAGCTCTTACTGAGTTGGCTGGTTCGCCTGTATTACAATTCTATCTTGATAATCAAAGTAATAGAGATTATATTCATGAAAAATTTGAATATTATTTAGGTGGTGATGACGACGGACATAAATATCAATTTGGTTTTGGAGGTTTACACCAAGCACTTTTAGGTTATGGTTCAACTAATTTAGTAAACATGGACGTGGCTTCTCTATACCCATCTTTATTAGTGCAATATAATTTAATGTCACGAGGTGCTAAAAATCCAGAGTCATATAAAGAAGTGTACGAGACAAGATTGGCTGCAAAACGTGAAGGTAAAACATTACTTAATTTAGGTCTTAAGCTTATTTTAAACGGTTCCATTGGTGCTATGTTGTCAGAATATAATCCATTATATGATACATGGTCTAATTCATCAATTTGTGTACATGGTCAGTTATTGTTATTTATATTGGTTAAACGTTTATATGATGCTGGCTTTAATATCGTACAAACAAACACTGATGGTATTATGATAGAAAGACAAGCAGATGTTGATTTTATGCCTATTTGTAAACAATGGGAAGAAGATTCTAGACTAGTTTTAGAGTATGATGAAATTGATATTTTACAACAAAACAATGTGAATAACTACTATTGTAAATTTACAAATGGAAAAGTTAAATCTAAAGGCTTTTATCTATCAAATGAAAAATTTGGTAAAGCAACTTCAAAGATTTTATGTAATATAGTGACTAATAAACCAGCTCTTGAGGGTACTGAGCCTAGAGATTATGTAATTTATAAAAAGCATAGTATAGGTGAGATTTATGACGGCATAACACGTGAAAAATTAGAAGGTAGAAGTTTAGCTTTTGTTGTTGGATATGCTGATGATCCGCGTACTCAATCTTATTACAGTAGAAGTAAAAATGAACGAGAAGTGGTAGTAAAAGATGAAAGAGGTAAGCCAGTTTTAGATGAATCTGGACAAGCTGTTACAACTATAGTAAATACAGAGAGTAAAATCACAGGTTTTACAGATAATATGTTATTAGTAGACGATGTGAATACTTTAACTATGGAAGAGATCAATACTCGTGAATATATCAACTTTGCTAAAAACTTATTGAATCAGGTTGAAGATTTTGGTCCATATTATGATGTTGGTTTTGTAAAGTCCGAAGAGCCTACATATTTACAAGCATTGAATCCATTAAAAGATAACACAGATCCTCATCCTACAAAAAGTGGTGTTATATGTCAAAACTTCTTATTTGAATGTGATTATGCGACTAAAGAAGAACAAGAAGAGTTAATTGAGGCTTGTAAAGATAAATTATATAGAGTAGTTTGGTCAGGTAACAAATCATATCACTGCGTAGTTAGATTAGATGCTCCTGTTACATCTACAAATTATAAAAAAGTTTGGTATTATTTGAAATATAAATTAGGTTTTGTAGGTGCAGATGAACAATGCTCTATCCCTTCAAAATATACGCGTGTACCAGATCAAATTAATCCTAAGACTGGTAATATGCAAGTTTTATACAGCGAAGATAAAAATGTACTAAGTAAAGCTGAAATATTAGAAGCTATGCCAAAACTAAAAGATGAAATTAAACCAATAACAAGCTATAAAGGTCAAGTAACATTAAAAGCTTTGGAAAGACATATTAAACGTCAAGATTGGGGTGAAGGTAATCGTTTTAGTGCGGTTCAAAAATTAAGTCCTATTTTAATTTCACAGGTAGAGTATGAAACTTTGTTGGGCATGATACCTGTTAAATTAGATAAAGACCATAAGCGTGTAATACGAGCAAAATATTTTTATTGGGAAAAATACAAAGATGAAAGTGGAGAATAATTATGTCTAAAGATTGGACTGGAAATACATCTATATATGCATGTAATCATCGTACAAAAGAATCTGAAGTAGCTGAAAATGATTTTTACGCGACTCACCCCGAATCAACACAATTATTTCTTAAAAAATGTAAAGAAAGAAATTTTGAATTACCGAAAAAAATTTGGGAATGTGCAGTGGGACAAGGACATATTGCTAAAGAATTGACAGCAATTGGACATGATGTATTAGGTACCGATTTAGTAGACAGAGGTTATGGTGAAGGTGGTGTAGATTTTTTAAGTCTTACAAAAGATACTTTACCAGAAACTTATAAGCCTTATCTAAAATGTATATTTACAAATCCTCCTTATGCTAATGCTAAAATTTTTGTAGAGAAAGCTTTAGAATTGTTGGATTCTGATGGTATTTGTATTATGTTTTTGAAAACTACTTTTTTAGAAACAAAAGGCCGTTTAGATTTATTCAAAAATAGAAAACTTAAATATGTTTGGCAATATGTAAATAGACAAGGCTGTGGAAAAAACGGTGGCACTTTTAAAAATGGAGGAGCTGCTGCCTATGCTATGTTTATATGGGACAATTCTTATAATGGTTTGCCAGAAATAGATTGGATAGAATAAATAGAAAAAATAATTTAGTAGAATAGATATTATCGGCTATTCTATAAGTAGTATGTAATAAAAAGAGAGGAAATATTAAAATGCAATATACTAAAACACGTGATGTAAAAGATATTACTGGCAATAGAGATGAAGATGCTGGTTTTGACTTTTTTGTTCCTAATGATTGGAATGAAGGCAAACCATATTATCTTCGTTTGGGTGAGCAAGTTAATATTCCATCAGGTATTAAAATTAAATTAAAAAATACCCAGATGATGAAAATGGATAACAAATCAGGTGTATCTTTGAAAAAAGGTACTGTATATGGTGCAACTATTATCGATGCAGGTTATAGAGGCGAAATTCACATTAATTTATTTAAGGTGGTTTGTGGCAAAGAAGATATTCGTATTCGTCGTCGTGGATTTCTTGGTTTACTCGGATTTAAAGAATGGGCAGCTGTAATTAACCCTGGTGAAAAGATCATTCAAGGTATTATTCACACTATTTCAAATGAGCAAGCACAATTCGTATCTGAAAAAGATTATGAAAAAGGTCCAAAAACAAAAAGACAAGCTGGTGCATTTGGAAGTACAGGTACTAAATAATATATGAGTGTAAGGTCACATCGTCTTATGCTTTGTGACCTTTTCTTTGATTTTTTACAATGGGGATTAAAATGGCTACTAGAAAAAAAGAATATAAGGAAGTTGTTGGTAAAAAAGATTTATCTGTAGGTATGAAGTGGGACACGGGTAAATTAGATTATTCATTGTTGCCTTGGGAAGTAATTGAAGCGGCGGTAAAACGTTTTACTGTGGGTAGTGCTAAATATGGTCCAAACAATTGGCAAAAATTGGATAATGCACAAGCTCGTTATGAAGCAGCGATGTTAAGACATTGGGTAGAGTATAAGAAAGGTAATCGTTGGGATGAAGATCCTAATTTTGAAAATACACCTTCTACTCACTTACAAGCAGCTTTATGGAATATGATGTGTTTAGTTTGGTTTGAATTACAAGATATTGAAAAAGAAAAACCAGAATAAATAAATATTGTTTTACTTTTTTACCTTTGTACAATATATATTATATAGTTATGTATAATTGAAGGTATTGTATAACCATGATAAAAAGCCAAGAAGCATTTGAACAACATATTGATTTTAGTGGATTGCTTGAATTTTGTAAAAGTGGAACAGATGTAGATTCATTGTTGCATTTACATAATTCATTACAAGTTTCTATTGAAGTTAAAAAAGATACACCAAATCATGTTTTTGAAGTAATCCATTTTACTAGACAATGGTTAGATTTAGAAACTTGGGTAGGTGCTGATCCAAATCGTATTTTAATATATGCCACACATAATCAACAAATCGATAGAAATGTAAATATTCGTGCTTCAGAGTGTATCGTGAGAAGAGTACAAAGAGCCGGTTTTGCTATGCCTGAATTTAATGGTAAAAGATTATACGATGTCATTCAAGATTTAAGCAAACTAGAATCATTATATAAGTACAGAGTAGAAGTAGTATATCCTAATTTAAATAAATGTTTCTGTGTTGTAAAAAATTGGCATGTTTGTGGTAAATGGGTAATCGACACATACAATCCAACGTATCAAGATATAGAGACATTGCGTGAAGCTGAAGATTACATTTTAGAAAGATGGAATGGAAAGGCTAATGGTGAGTATATAAATCGGAGTAATCGATATATCATTTCACGTAAACTAAAAGGTAGTGAAAATTCCAAGTGGGAAGTCGTAAAACAAATGACTTGGGCATAAAATTATATAAAGGAAAAAATATATGAATACATATGACAATCAATATTTAGATTTAGTTGAAGATATTTTAAATAATGGCGAAGTAAATCCTTGCAGAACAGGTAATAATACATTAGTTAAATTAAATCGTGTTTTAACACATGACCTAGCAGAAGGTTTTCCTATTTTAACTTTTAGACCACTTCCATTTAAAGGCTGTAGAGTTGAATTGGAATGCTTTTTAATGGGTAATACTGATAAAAAATATTATCAAGATAGAGGTTGTCAATATTGGAATTCTTGGGCTAATCCAAAAATAGCCGATCCAAAAGATAAAGAAGCTCAGCTTAAGGAACGTGATTTGGGTCCAATTTATGGTTATCAATGGGTTGCGTTTAATGCTCCATATGAGAGATATGATGTAGATAATAAACATTTGGGTATTAATCAAATTAAACGTGTTGTTGATACTTTAAAAGTAAATCCATACGATAGAAGATTAATTGTAAATGCTTGGAATCCATCTCAAGAAGATCAAATGGCTTTACCGCCTTGTGTATATGTATTTCAATTTAATTATGTAGGCGGACGTTTACATATCACTGTAAATCAACGTTCTTGTGATTTAATTTTAGGTGTACCTACTGATTTTCAATTTTATAGTTTATTGTTACATTTAATGGCTCAAACTGTTGGTATGGTACCCGGTACAGTTACTTTAAATCTTTGTAATTGTCATATTTATGATAATCACGTTGAATTGGTAAAAGATAACTTAATGAAATGGAGAAAAGAACAGTTTGATTTACCAAATTTGATTTTAGAGCCTGAAGCTAATGTATTTAATTTTAGATATGAAATGGCAAAATTAGATAACTATCAGCATGGTGATAAAGTAACTTTTCCAATTGCGGTATAAGGAGTAAATTTTAATGGAAATAACCACTTTTGATTGTGTTCGCTGGTTTAGAAAAAGTATGCCTTATGAGCAAGTGGAACTTTTTAAATGTAGACCTTTAAGAATAAGACCTGAAAATCAAATATATAAGTGTACTAAAGGTTATAACGTTAAATTAGATGAAGCAGATGCAAAAAAGATTTTAGCTTCAGAATCAGATAATCAAAGTAGAGAAATTAATTGTGAATCAAAACCTGTTGCATTACTTTCGGTATATTCTGTTGCTCGATTCTTACAGTCAAGTTTAAATAAAAAATTGACACCATATGATACAAAGGAATCTTTTGTGATTGTTTGTCGAGATGGTGAATGGTGTAATTATAACGAAATTAAATTTGTTTCAATTGAAGACTCAGAATTAATTACAGATGATTCCGCCGCTGATAAAAAGGCAAAAGAAAAAGTAAAAATACAACACAGTACAGCTCTAATGTTAAAATCCATTCTTGGTCCATTAGTAGATGGCTTATGTGAAAAATATGGTTTAGTTCGTAAAGATGAATCTATTTATTTCAGAGATTCCAAAGCAATAAAAGCTGCTCTTCAAAGTTATTTAGATAATACTATTATAACGGATCTGAAAGAAAATGGCTTTACAATAAAGCTTAATAATAGGTATCAAAAGATTGATAAATATACTAGACTGTTTGATATCATTGATGTAATTCCAGAGGAGTAAATTTAATGGTTAAAGTAGCTATTGTTGGTATAAATTCATTTACTGACTATGAAAAACTAAAAGAGACTGTGACCACGTATACTAAGTCTTTTTCGAATATTACTTTTATTGCGGGTTGTGAACATAAATTTAGTGCTTTGGTCGAGAAATTAGCAAAAGAGCTTATGCACCCAGTGGTAATTTATAAAGCAGATACAAACCGTAATGGTAAAATGGCTAAGTTTATACGTAATCAAACAATAATTGATAATTCTGAAGTATCATTAATTTTTAGTAATAAAAAATCAAAAGATATTTTAGATTATACATTACGAGCAAATCAACAATATAAGAAGTATGAGGTATTTGAAGTATAAATGTTAAAATTTGGAACTAGATATAAAGATGGTATTATTGCAAACGTTGGTGAGTATGAGTATGTAGAAGAAAATTCTGTACCTAGTCATAATACTAAAATAAAACATCGTAAAACTAGAAAAGAATATGTAATGAAAGAAAATTGCTCTAAAGAAAGAGAATTATATATTATAAAGAATGGAATAAAAAATTATTTGGTGTGGTAATGAAAATTTGGTTTACATCGGACTTACATTTTGGACATAAAAACTTATTACGCTTAGGCAAAGGACGTCCATTTGAAACTATTGAAGAACATGATCAAGCTTTAATAGACAATTGGAATAAACGTGTTGCTAAAGGTGATGTTGTATATGTTTTGGGTGATGTTTCTTTACGCGGAGATATTGATTTCTTACGTGAACGTTTATCTAAACTTAACGGAGCTAAACATTTAATCATTGGTAATCATGATAGAGCCAAAGAACACACTTGCTTATTGAATGAAAATATTTGGCAATCAATGCGTCCTTACCTCAGACTAAAAGCACAATTAGCAACTGGTGAAAAGGTTGTATGTATTTTATCTCACTATCCTATTTTAGAATTTGATGGTGCTTATCGCTCATACGTTCTACATCTATATGGGCATATTCATGATATTGTTAGTTATGATGATATCTACAAAAAATTAGGTTTTAGAGCTATTCACGTTGGTGTAGATACAAATAATTTTATGCCAATTAGTTTAGATGAAGCCTGGAATAAAAGTAATATATTGTTGGAGAAACTTGATGAAAACTAAAATAATTCCTAATCCAGATAAAGCAAAATATGATGAAATGACACAGGCTTGTAAAGATAATGACAATTATTGTCCTTGCCTTTTGGAAAAAACCCCGGACACAAAATGTATGTGTAAGGCATTCCGTGAGCAAGAAGAAGGTTTGTGCCATTGTCAGCGTTTTTTAAAGATTAAAGTTGATTAGAATAAAAACATTAAAAGTATATTTGGCCTAGTATAAGTAATTATATTAGGCTTTTATTTTGTATTATATGAAATAATTTGCTTTACTTTGTTTATAGTTTATATTATAATAATATTAAATAAGGTAAAAGAAAGGATAACGTTATGTCAAAACCACGTTCAGCAGATAGTATGTTGACGAAAATTGAGAATATGCAAGTTGGAGATGAAATTTTTACAGATAAATCAAATGGATATATATCTGATAATTTGAATACTATTAAAAAGAAATTTCCAGAGCGCAAATATACTCAATTAAGTATTTATACACACGAAGGACCTACTTATACATCGTTAAAAGATTTTAAGAAGGTAATTTGTATTACAAGGTTAGCATAAATGATTACAATTTATATAGATGGTTTTTCCATAGATGAAACGTCATTATTATTTGGCAAGCTAGATACTCTTACAGAAACTAAAAATATATGTAAAGCTAATTGGCCAGATAATACTTCAATAACCTTAACTGTTGGCGACTTGTTATTAAAACAACCTCTTTTACGAAACTACTTTTCTAGTGAGAATCGGTTAACATTTGATTCAGTCATGTCATTGCTTCCAAAGATTTTACCGTTAAATGCTAAAATTGAATTAGATTGGAGTTAAAACTTATAAAATTATATACAAAGTTCTAATAGTGTATACATGCTAATGATTTTGTATAATTAACTTATAGGTTTAACAATGAAATACGCATTTATGATTGCAATCGCATTTTGTCTTGCGATTATATCTTCTATTATGACAGCATTGGGTATGACAGAACTATTTGCTGCAGCTGGAACCTTTATATTAGTTTTATTTGTTTTGATTGACTTGGGTAGATTTTTACTATTCAATTTTGTTGTTGATGAGTGGCATAATCTACGTAAAGTTAAGTATTTGATTGTGGTAATTCTAACTTTACTTTTTGTGTACTCTGCAGTAGGTATTTTTGCCAAATTAGATTCTTTAGTGTCTCTCGAAACAAAATCTGCTATGATAAACGCCGCTGCATATAATAAAGCTGTAGAAAATGCTGAAGTTACCCAGAATAGATCTGAGGATTTAGCTGTCATTGCTCGAACAGAGTATAAAAATGCTTTAGAATGGAATGCTCTCGATTATAATAACTGTATAAGTCGTGCCGCTGGTGATATCAATAAAGAAAATAAATGTAATAATACAAAGCGTAGATTAGATAAGACAGCTTTAGCCAATTTACAAACTGCTTTGAAAAGTGCAGATAGTAATTTAAAAACGACTGAAGAAACTACAAAGATTAATTCTCAAAATCAGAGTGAAATAGCTAGTATCTTAACAACCATTTGTAAATTAACGCAAAAAGATTGTACAACATATGATAGTTTGCAAAATTCAATAAGTATTTTAATATTTTTAGTTATTATTGGAACCGACTATTTACAAATTGCAATTATCTTAGCCGTAAATACTAGAAAGAATAAACTTAAAGTTGAAGATCGCAAAAAAGTTAATTTTAAACAGTTAAAAGTTACGCACAGCGAGGAAGAGCCTACTAAAAAAATTGAAAAAAATGTAGAAAATTTTTTAGAAGTAGAAAAAACGAGTAAAAGCGTTGAAATACCTAGAAAAACCCACAGTGGAGGCAGTTTTGGTCCAAAACCACGCCCTTCAACGCCTCAAAATGGAGAAATAAAGAAGTAATTGAAATATATGGATAATTTATAAAATCTGTTTTTCAAGAGCAAAATTTTAGCCTATAAGTATACTCAAAGGAATTAATTTTTGGGAAATATTTATAGGCTTTTTTATACGTAAGTGTCCGTTCTATAATATACATTTCGAATACTAAAAGCCTTGATTTCCTAGGCTATTCCTAATAAACAGTTTATAAAGGAGCGAATATGTATACTGTGCCATTAGAGGAATCTTGGCTTGATTATCCTTCACCAGATGGAAATGCTGTAGCAGTCATTTTAACAGGCTGTGAGCATCATTGTGTTGGCTGTCATAGTGTAGGTCTACAAAAAGTAAAAACCTATGCTGAGGAGCCAAAAAAACTAACTTTACGAATTAAAGAATTTTGTAAACGTGCATGCACTAATAAAATAGTTTTACTTGGTGGAGATCCGCTTTTATGCTCTAATCTAGGTATTACCCGTTATCTTGTTGATAATTTGTCAAGTGAATATGATATTTGTATTTATACTGGTTATGATATCGAGTATGTTAAAAAATTACAAATTACCGGTGTAAAATACTTTAAATGTGGTAAATATTTAAAAGAATTTAGTAGAGATTCACAAAAGACAGATTCAAGCTTTATATTAGCGAGTTCAAATCAAGATTTTTATGATGGTAACTATAATAAATTATCTAACAATGGAATATTAAATTTTAAAAATAGCGAGGAATAGTAACAATGAGTCAAGACAAAAAAGCGATTTCAATTAAATATCCAAAATTTAATTATATGGAAGAAAACCCATATCAAGAAGAAATGGATAAATTGATTGATATTAGTCTTTCAGAGGCGAATACAACCCGAACACAAAAAAATATCGCCGAGTGTTTAACAAAATCAATTAAATCTAAATATGGTGTTAAGGATAAAGAAGAACTAAAAAGCAAAGTAGAAGATATCTTAGCATTACATGGATTATCACAAAAACATTTTGACCCATTATCTACAATTTCTACTTTAACCTTTGGTAATTTACAAACAGTTAATGATATTTCAGTTGATGACAATGCAAACAAAACTTCTACTAATATGGAAGGTATTCAAGGTGAGGCATTTTTATCTTATAAAAAATTAGCTGGATATGATTATTTATATCAAACATTAAAAGAATTATATGGTAAAAATGAAGCTAAAAAATGTATGGCTTCTATGTTTGATTTTTCATTAGCTTTAAACGATAGTACAAAAATTTTAGTACCATATTGTTATTGTATTGATGCTTCTAAAATTGTAATGGAAGGTCGTAATTTTGGTCAAGTACATTCTAGTCCAGCTCATCGTGTAGCTACTTATATTTCTGTACTTGGTGATACAATTAGAGAAATTTCATTTAATGTTGCCGGAGCCATTGCTGTTGGTACATTTTTCTTAGATATTGCACATTTGGCTATTTATAGAGAAAGAATTACATTAGATGATTTGCGTACCGATAAGAAAGTACGTAAAGCTATGTCAAATCACTTACAACAATTTATTCATACTGTTAACCATTACTCGAGAAATTCAGTAGAATCACCTTTCACTAACGTTTCTTGCTTTGATAGAGATAAGTTACGTGGTTTAATTGATGAAGATAACTATGATTGGTATTTCCAAAAGAAAGCTGCTATCGTAGAAGATAATAACTTAGAAAATACAAAAGAAGCATTTAAAGAATTCGTTTTAGATTATATCGAAGAATTACAACAAATGTATATTGATATCTTTAATGAAGGCGATCCATTGCGTAACGGTTTACAATTCCCATTCCCTGTAACTACTATTAATTTAAGTATTGATATTAATAAAGAAACAGGTGAACGCAAATTAACTACTGAAAATAATAATCTTTTGAATTATATTGTTAAAAAAGATATTTCACGTTTTAATATCTATTGTTCAGAAGGTACTAAAGTTGCATCTTGTTGTCGTTTAATCTCTGATGCTGAAATGTTAGAATTAGGTGAAGGTGTTAACTCATTCGGTGGTTCACAAGTTTCATTAGGTTCACATCGTGTAGTTACAATTAACTTTGCTCGTGCTGCTTATGAAGCTGAATCATATGACGACTTTAAATCAATCATTACAGACCGTGTTGAAGAGATGGCTAAAATTCTTAAAGCACACCGTGTATTGATTCATAAGTTAGAAGCATGTGGTACTCAACCTTGGATTACTAACGGTTGGATTAATATGTCTCATATGTTCTCTACATTTGGTTGTTGTGGTTATGTAGAAGCAGACGAAATTTTAAAATCTAAGTTTAATCATGCTACATTTGATTACATGAAAGACTTTTTGGTATACTTTAACGAAGAATGTAAGCGTTTAGCTAAAGAAGAAAATATTGTAATGAATATCGAAGCAATTCCGGCTGAAGGCATGGCACCAAAATTGGCTAAGGCTGATAAAATTTTGGTAGAAGGTACTTATGATATTTATGCTAACCAATGGTGTTCTTTGTGGAAAGATTATACTATTTATGAAAAGATGAAAAGAGACGGTGAAATCAATGCCCTCATGACCGGTGGTAGTATTGTACATATCAATATTGATTCACACGTTACTTCTTCTCAAGCAAAGAATTTAATCTCTGATGCTATTAAATATGGTATGGCTCACTTCGCATTAAATGCTGTATATGCAGAATGTGCAGAGTGTGGTCATGTACATAAAGGCAAAGTTGAAAAATGTCCTAAATGTGGATCAGAAAAAGTTTCTTATTTGACACGTGTTATTGGCTATTTCAGTCGTGTGGCTGGATGGAATAAAACTCGTCGTGAGAAAGATTTTGCTAATAGAAAATTCCTCAATTATAATCAAATCAAAGACCAGCTTGATAGTTAAACTGGTTGAAGAGTAAAAAAGAAATGGACCTTTTAATTAGGTCCATTTTTTTATTTAAAACATAATCGCATTACTACCGGTATCTATTTCTTTTTCTTCTTGTTCTTTTAATAGATATTCGAAAATTAAATCGTTTGAATATTGACCATCGTCTAAGATATCGATTTTTGCTTTAGCTACTTTAAAATCACCAGAACAAATATGTGTTAATTTAGCTATTTGGTTTTGTGTTAATTTATATTCTTTACCAAAATATGTTTTTACGCCAGCTACAATATTCTCAGGTTTCATATAATCATATTTTATCTTAAATATAAATCTACGTAAAGAAGCGTTATCTATCTTATCTTTTAAGTTTGTAGTCATAATAAAAGGATAAGGATGATCTTCCATTTGTGTTAAAATTTCATTTACTGAAGAAGCTTGATGGTTTTGTTTAGCATATCTACGATCGAATAAGAATGAATCTGCTTCATCAAATAAAAGAATAGCTTTTTTATCACGTGCTTCTTTAAAGGCCATTTTAATATTTTGTTCAGTTTCGCCTACAAATTTTGCTTCTAAATCACTAGCACGCTTTTTTATAAATGGCATTTTTAATTCTTGAGCTAACCATTGTCCATAAAAAGATTTACCAGAACCAGATACACCATAAAGCAATAATCCATACTGTTTAATCTTTGATTTTTTAAGCTTAGTAGTTAATACTTTCAAATCTTGATTACAATTAACCATCTTATAATCAAATTTAATTTTTGGTCTTGGTGTTTCTTCTTGTTCTGAATTAGCTGATGTACTACTATTTAAATCTTTTACTATAGCATTACGCAGCTCCGGGGGTAAAAATTCTAATAAGTGCGGATCTAAATTGTTACCATCTACATAATGTATATTGTATCTAACATTTGTAAAATTATTATTACCGTTGTTATCACCTGGAAAGATCATATTATACCTCTTAGAATGTCACTAATATTTTACCTAATTTTGTTAATAATGAAATAGCATCTCCTGCGATACGTAACTTAGTTTTTGTAAACTCTAATGTACGCATAGTAGTTTCTTCAGATAAACACATTTGATAAGCAGCAATAAAATCTGTAACTGAATCAGTTGAGTCAGAAATATAAATGTTATATGTGCTAACTAAATTTTCAATACGTTTAGCTATTTCAAATCGCTCTTTTTTAGAAGATGAAGTACAAAACTTTACTAATTGTTCGGCTTTTAAAATACCTAGACCATTAGAATATAAGAATTCTAAGCAAGTATCTTCTTCACTTGCATTTGTTACTTGTAAAGGTAAATTTTTATTAAACCACTCAAAAGTTAATTCGTTTTCATCATTATTTTTTTGGCGTTTTCTTTTCCAAAACATCTTGCTATCCTTTTGTAATATACCATACTTTATATAAAATATACTATTACATATAAAGAGTAAAACAAAAAATGCCCCATCTTAATATATAGACAGGGCACTTATTTCTTAGTCTATAGTATAAATTTTAGGCTTTTTTTCTTCTGGAATTTCAATTTTAATATTGATTTGTAAAAGACCATTAAAATAGTTTACTTTATCTATCACTGAAAATTCTGGAAGTTTTAAACTCCATTTGAAACTTCTGCTAGCTATACCTTTATAAAGATAATCTCTCTCTGGAGTACCAGCCGTAATATCTTCTACATATAGCACGTTATCTTCAGTTGATACTTTTAAGCCCTCTTTAGGATAACCAGCTAAGCTTAATTCTACTGTAAATTCATCAGTAGTATCTTTGTCTTTACGATAAATATTATATTTTGGAAATGACTCTTGACGCTCTACTAAATTTAAAGGTAAAGCATTTGAAAAGAAAGCGTCGATAAAAGGTGAAAATTGTGAGTCAATAATGCGAGAAAGTGAACCGCGCATCAACGGTGAAAGTTGCTTATTTGTCATTTTAAAAATCTCCTAATTTAAGCAAGATTAATGTAGATGTAAGCCTATAAAGCACTTACATTAATATAGAACTATTAAATACAATCAATTGTTCTATTAATTAAGAATATATAAGGAAAAATCATGATTGTAAAACAGAAAACTAAAATGGCAAAATCACGTACTGCTACTCGAAAAGCAATAAAGAAATTTTGTAGACCAAAAAAACCTAAGATTGGATTCGTAAAAGTAGGACAAACCAAATTAAGGCATGGTACTTCTAAGAGTGAAGATGTTTGGTTATCTAATTTACAAGTTCCAGAAAGAAGTAAGGTAATATATGGCTTTAATGGTAAAGTTTATATTGTAGATGGATATAATGCCAATACTCGAACTATTTATGAGTTTTTAGGCAATTATTTTCATGGTCATCCTATTCAATATAAAGCGGTTTTTGATAGCATTAATTCATTGACTAAAACTACATATAGATATTTATACGAAACAACTAAGGCAAGATTTCAATTATTTCATTCTCTTGGCTTTAAAGTAGTTTATGTATGGGAATCTGATTATAAAAAGAATCGTTTTGCACAAAGAGTTTATATACCTGGAAAAGAGTTAGTATAATGAGACTTGAACAAATTTTAGATGAAACATTAGAATTATTAATAGCAAATGAACAAGATCCTAGATTTAAAAATTTCGGAGCTCTTCAGAAATCTAAATATCAGCACTCAAAACCGGAGGAAGATGCTTTTTTAAGAAGCGATATGTATAAAGGAACAAAAGGTAATTCTGAAGCAGTTAAAAAAGGACATATTAAACGAAAGACAAATCCAAAATATAAAGAAATTAATAAAAAAGCCGCCCAAAAGCGTTCCAGTTGGTACAAATCTAAGGAAAACAAAGAAAAGTTTATGGAAGCAATCAGGCGGCGTAAAAAACCAGTTAAGGCTTCGAAGACAGATTCTCAAACATCTTAAAAATGCCTTCAAGCTTAGCTTGGTCTCTTATTGAAAGATGTATATTATGTTTTAACTTACTCAAAAATGGCTTAGTTAATTGATCATAATATTTAACTTTCAATTTTTTATGTGATAATTCAGCGTCTGCCTTATTATCAAAATAGCAGCTGTGCATAAAGAAATTTGATGTCTCTGGATTTTTAACTACGACATTATATGTATATTTAAGTGGCCTTTGCATAAATACATTAATATCAGCAGTTTTAACTCCATTTGGGTCATATCTACACGTTGAAATGCCAGATAGTCCACTAATTTCATCGCCTATTCTCGGTGACGTATTAAAATGCTCTTTGTGCTGCTTATATCCAATTGTTTTGGTCATTCTAACTCCACGCGACAATAATTAATCTTCTTTAATATCCTTTCCATATACAACTTTTGTATGTGGTTCGAAGCGTTTAATTACTGTCATTATAGACCAATGATCAAACAAGGGATTTTGTGAGGCCAAAGCGTCTAATTCTTTTTTATGTCTATTCATAAATGCTTGCGCTTCTTTTTTATTGGTAAAGCACAAACCAGAATACAATTCTTTTCGGCCATCGATATATGAGTTATCTTCTCTTCTAGAAACTTCAGTATCCCAGGGTTTCCATTTCTTTTCGCCCTCTTTTACAAATACGGTTTTGGTTTCAGGACATAACTCAACAAAGCCTTCACGAGCAGCGATATTACGTTTAAATTTCGTATCACGCTGTCCATTTCTTTGCCAGGTATTTAATCTTATCTTGACTAAGCCCATCAGTTTTCCTCCATATGTAGTATAGTACAATATAATATATGTTTAATCATAAAACATAATCAGTATATAGCGATATTTTTTATAAATAAAGCCCGTTTTTTACAACGAGCTAAATTTTTTTATAAATTTTTGTTATGATGGCTTAGTTTATTGTTTTTCAAGAGTTATTTTTATACCATTCATGTTAATAACTACTGCATCCTCGTTAGTAACTTTGTTGGTAACTTTATTTTCGGCCTTTTCTTTTTCAATAGTAGTATTCTCTAGTAGCCCTTTTAATTGTTTACCGGTAATATCCCATCCCCAACTTCCCGCTAAGATAGTATAAATGATTTTATCGAGTTCAGGATCTAATCTATATTTGACCAATAAACTTTGAGGTTTTTCTTCACTATTAAGCGGAATATTGTTACTAAAATTAATTTGACCAGAAAAATCTTTATATATTAACCAATTTACTTTTTCAGTATCAAGTAGTAGCTTTAATTCTTCTTCTAAACGCGAAGTTATATTATTTTGCTCGACAACAAGAGTTAAATATTTACCTATAGCAAAAGGTGTATTCATATGAGCTTCAAAAGCCGGTACAACTTGAATATCATGTACCTTACAAAATTTATCTACAACCTCTTTATCAAGTACAGTCAAACTGTTCAAGTCTGAAAGGTTTGGCTCGATTTTTTGTATTTCTGCAATTACTTCATATACAGTTTCTTTTAACTCTGGATCCATAATTGAATCGAATTCGTTATCTGACATCATTTGTCCTTTCTGTAAAATCAACGTGTGTTTCAATACCTTCCGCACGAGCCAAAGTTGTAACAACAGTTAAAACTTCTTCTTGACTAATTTCTTCTTTGAAAAATACTGACTTTAATATATTATCATTGGCATCAGATATTGTTAAATGCCATTCACCATTACATTTATAAAATTTAAATTTCATTTTTATTACTCCTTAAAATATAATCTATAGAATATAAAATGCCTATATTTCTACTAAATTAATTTCAAAGATCATCAGTATTTATAATAAAGTTTACATTAAATTTAGGTAAAGTTTTAAATGGTTCGTTATATGGTATATATCCACAAGAATTTATAATATATCGAGTTTTGTTTTTACCGATTTTAAAATCTTTTCTACAATGTACGTGTCCAGAAAAAACCAATCTAATATTTGGCATAGTATCAATCCATTTTTCTAAACTTGATACATAACTAGCATTGGAGATACTATCTTTATAGGTATCTTCTATACATTTTCCTGATAAACAATGATGTGTCATTAAAATTATTTTTGCGGTAGGATTTATTTTTAAGATTTCAGCATAGCACTCTTGTACTTTATTTTTAGCCAACTTGTTTAATTTTAAATAGGTTTCTGGTGATAAACGCATATATTCGGTTTCATGACCCCATTTAAAGTCATTCAAACGTTCAGATGCTAATAATAAATTTTCACGTATTAAACGTTGCTTTGTTAAGCGTTTGATTGGTTTAGTTTCAGTATTTCCATAACCCCAAGCATCTAATACATTTGCCCAACGTAAATTATAAGCATTATATGTTTTGGTAGTAAATGTTTTATACTCATAATCTGTATAAAAAGTGCTTCCTATTACAGCTACACTATTATCGGTACCTGGAATCCACATCCAATTATTTTCTAAATAATGATGAAAAAGATGTGTTTCTGGAAATTCTTGCCTTAATTCATCTTTTAACTGATAAATTGTTTTGCCTTCGTGGTTATATACCAAATGATTACCGTCTATAAAGAAAACAGTTTTCTCTTGAAAAAATCCTTCTAAAAAGGCCTTAGTTTGTGTTAAACTAGCAGCTAAATCACCGGCGATTAAAGTGATACAATCAGGCTCATTATTTAAGGCTTTACTAAAATAATGACCAAATGGAGTATGTGTTATACCCTTCTTTTTAGAAGTGTCTCCGTTTATACCATCATCAAAATGAGTATCGCTAATTAAACGTAACTTAACCATGTTTAATTAAATCCAATATTTGTGCAATATCCTGACGTGTTAAAGCTGGAGCTTCTCCAAAGTTATTTGCTAATTTTTCTAAGCGATGAATTAAAAGAGAAGCTCGAAATAATTTTTCTTCTAAGTCAGCTTTTTGTACACGTATAGCATCACAATAACCAGCTTCATAGGCAGGATGCTCGGATAAATTATCATCATCTATAAAATTATCTACGTATACTTGACGTATCTCATTTCGATCGACCATTACACTTGAAATATAAGCGCTTACTGTTGTTAATCTTCCTTTTGCTTTTTTCAATAAATTAGTAAAAGCTTCTACATCAGCACTATCACTAAATAGTTCCGCTAAGTTTAAAATATTATTATCAGTAATTCGTAAGGTTACTTCATCTGTATCAGATACATCTACGCAAACAGACATTATATCTTCCTTTTCAATTTTTTCTTGTTTTGACGTCTTTCAATAGCCTTTTGTACACGGCGTTGTTGATGATTTAAACGTTTAAAAGTTTTTGTTTCGCCGATTTCTCGAATTTCGGTTACTTTACCGTTTTCATCAAATTTCATGCCAAACAATTCAGCCAAAGAAGGAGCAATTGTTTCTATATTATCAGTATTTTCCATATATTAATCCTCAGGTGTCACTTGTGTAAAGTTTTTGTGTTTTGGTTTTAAGACTACTATTTCATCATCAGCGATTGTGTTATCAGTAAACGGACTCCACATCAATTGATTAAAACTAGCGATAACGTGTAGTTTTTGTTCTTTGTACATTTTTGACCATTTATTTTTGGTATATACAAGATTATTAGTTAAAAAGGCGTTGATTTTTTGAATTGTACAATTATTAGCCCTAACGTTTTTATAATCATACTTTTTGTTTTCATTCTCCGCACGCAATTCTTCTAGCACAGTAGTTATACCTAAAACTTTAAACAAATCTTCATAAAATAATATACGTTTATTTTTCATTACTTCATCTGTTATTTTAAAAGATACTGTTTTTTTACTAAATAAATTTTTAAAGAACATCTATTTCTCCATTATTGAGTAATTCATCATATAAGTCGCTTATCTTTTGCCAATTAAAGCCACATAAAATATTTTCTAAATACTCATCACCTTTAATACAAGCAAAAAAGTAAGTGCTGTAGGTCTTATAATTAGAATATATCCAAGCAGAGAATTCCTTCTTAATAATTTTCAAATCTGATTCGTTTTGTGCAATTTCATCATATTTTTCTTTTGCTAGTTGGCATTTTTTACGAATATGATTGGTTACAGCACGTTGAATTTCTATAATTTGTAATACTTGAGATTTTATTTCTGGAAAACAACCTATTACATCATCAACCGTGCCCGCATTTATTGCATCTAAAACTTTTTGATTTGTAAAGCCTATTTCACCTTTAAAACCTTTTAATTGCATGTAGTGTTTACATTTTATTTTGGCTCTATGGAAGTTTTTATCGCGTATTACTACACCTTCGTGAAAAGAATCTTTATACGAATTACACAGAGTTAAAACTTCATCAATGGTTGTTAAATCAAATACTTCTGGAATTTCAAAGTTACTTAATACATCAAAGTTAGCTCTTAAATCTTCCGGTAAAATTTCTTGATAAGTATTTATATCACGAGCACCTAATAAAACAAGCTTAGTTAAAGGATGATCACATATTACTCGGTTTTTAGGCGAAATTAACTCAAACATATAAGTCAAGTTTTTATCCAAAGATTCTAAGCTTGCGTTATTAGTAATCTTATTCCAAGCATAATCTTTTAATTGTTCAAAAGTAGTCATACCGTCAGTTTCTTTTTCGGTAAATGATGAAATAATGCAAACCGGTATTTCGTGATTTATATTCCAACCGTTATTAGTTACCCAAATCCAATTATTTTTATAGTTGAAGCATTTCATTAAACTACCGTCTACTTTATCTAAAACGGTCACCGAATCCCAGTCTAAATCGTCTACATAACCTTCACCCCAATTACCAAATTTATAAAAAGGAGTGCAAACCATTTTAGGCGAATTAATATCTTCAACAGACACGATACAACCACGACATACTCTTACTAACGGGTTACTAAAATTACAAGCCAATGTATTATAAGAAAGCATGTATAATTCAGGATAAAGTAAATTACCAGCATCATCAGTAAAATTACAACGTTTAGCTGTTACATAATATGGATCTTGAGCTAAATCTTCAATCCAAGTGTCTTTATGTGTTTTAATAAAATCTAATAAAATGCTATAAGACATGCTTACCTCTTATAAATAATCATTTAAGTTAAATTCATTATGCTTAACTATATATTGTTTTGTTTCGCCTTGTAAAGCAAAATTTATTTGTTTATACATTCTTTCAATTACATCGTTTGGTACGAATCCATTAGTAAATTTGCGTTTCGCATTTTGCTTTTTACAAACTTCTAAAGGTACATCTTTTAAAGAAATAATTACCAACTGTGTAGAATACTGTTTACATAATTTATTATATTGATTCAAATAACGCTCTAAAGTAGACGTAGCATCTAAGACAGTATATTTATTTGTTTGTAAAGATTTTTCTAATAGGTCAAAAGTAGTTTTCCAGATTTCTGGTTCTGAAACGTATCCTTTTTCTTCTTTTTGCTGAAGACGTAATGTATCTGGACAAATTATATTAGCTTTGTACATAAATGTATTATTAACAAATGTACTTTTGCCCGATCCAGGTATACCTCTCATTACAAATAAATAATTAGTCATTTATACAAACATCCTCTGCATTATCGTTTACTATATATCCTAAGTCTTTAGCGTATTCACGCATTAATTTTTCTGCTCTACGCTGTTCGGCTAATACATATACTCCGTTTTTAGTCAACATTTTTTCTAAATCTAAACCCAAGGCTCTCGCTGCGTCACTATTATCGTTTACTGCAATCCAATTTAAGGCTTTTTCTTTAATATCTTTATACGAAATAGTTTGGCGTTCTTCTTCAGACAAATCTTGTGTTTCATTTAAGTATGCTTCTATAACATATATATACTTCTTAGCTGATTCTTGAGTAGTTTCTATATCTTTACGCCATTGTGGCATAGTTATTTCTGGAGTAATTGTTTTTTGATTATTCGAAGCCATTACATTATCAACAGTTTTTGAATACGAAAGCTTTTCATTGCGTAATTTAAGAATGTGCTTATTAATTTCAGTTAAACAGCTAGGATCTAGTATACCTTTAATTACAGCAATGATTTTATGATTTAATACAGCTTTCAAATAATTTGGATTACCATTGTCATCGTGAAATAAATCATAATTGCCCTCATAATATGTATAATGATGGCGAATATAGTTTATTTTTTCGCTAAATGATAAATGAGGTGTATTATGTATTATATCATGTATACTTTTTTTACCAATTTTAAAAGTACGCTCTTTTGAACGTTTCATGTTTTTTAAACGTTTTGAGAAATCAGTCATACTATTCTTCCTTTACATATCCTTTCTAAATTATGTGATAAAAGTCATTTTTTATCATGAATTCACTATACCACAATATAGTTAATATGTAAAGCAAAAAATGTACTATTCTTCTAATCTAGCTTTAAAGATTTCATCCATTTTTTCAGTTTCTTTTGTTGCATTTACATTTTCGAAACTTAATACGACTCTTCTATAATCACCATTGTATAAGCGTAATAACGTAAGTAATTCGCCACGTTTTTCAAGAAAAGCACCACAATAAATATCAAATAGCTTTTTATAGCAAATTTGAATATCTAATGGTGAAATGGCGTATGGTAAATTACCCGGTACACCAGTATAAGCTTCGTTTGGATTGTAATCCATATAACCAAAAACATTATCATTCATCGTTTAAAATCCTACTTAATGCAATTCGCTCTTGTTTAATATTCTCAAATTCAATACTCATTACAGTTGTTCTGTAATCATAATGATAAATCCGCAACAATGCTTCATATTCACTTTCTTTTTCTGGATATTTTCTCACATAAAAGAAGTAAATTGCTTGATAAGCGTCTGAAATGCTCTTTTCTAAATCGTTTTTGCTCAGAAATTCCTCTTCCATTGGTCTTGGTATAAAGACTATTTCATTTTCAATTGTCATTTATCAAATCTTTCATTTCAGAGATAGTTAAAATTTTACAACCTGCTTTTTTTGCTTTTTCTATTTTACTAGAAGTTGCGTTAATATCTTTTACTACTAAATAATTTACATCTTTATTCCATTTATCAGAAGCTTTTCCACCATTTCTGTTTATGTACTCCATTAAATCCTTATCTCGTATTCCTGAAAAGCAGACATTATAAGATTTACATTTATCAGATTCTTGTTCGATTTTGTTATCAATAAATGTAACGCCGTAGTCAAATAATCGCATGTGTGCTTTTTCCATATACCAAAAATGCTCATACTCAAGATATTGTTCAATTCGTGCTTCACCAAATCCATCAATATCTTGTAATTTCTCTTTGGTCATACCCTCTAATGTACCATATCTATCCCAAACTAATTGTAATACCCTTTCACCAATATCTGGACCAAAGGTACCATTAGCGGCTGCAAATTTAACCTCCGTAAAGGTACTTTTTTTGGCTTCCAGGCTAGCTTCTATCTTTTCACCATTCTTACCTATTAGAGTAAGAATTAAGCCTTCTGGGAGTCCAAAAATCTTATATGGCTCTAATCTTTTATTTTCAGTATTTAAAATATAATTATATATCTTAGCACAATTACCATAAGCAAGCTGATCTATCTCTAATTTTGATCCAAAGTATTCTAATTTACGAATATTCATCTCTGTTTGAAAATCTTCGGTCTCTTCACTCCAGATATATTGTAAATCAACACCATTTACTTTAGTTTTACAATTAGGTAAATTAAAATCTTCAGAAGGTATTAAAACTTCTTCTAACTTAGGAATAACTAAACCAGCACGCTTAAATCTAATCTTGGCGCCTATTCCACATTTTGTCTTTATAACGTTATCATAATTATGTGCAGTAATATTAGTAATTGTGGCACCGGCTACTTCAACCGGCTCGATTTCTAATACAGGAGTAAATACGCCCCATCTACTTATTTGCCAATTTATGTTAGTTACTGTAGATTCTGCAATATTATCGTATATACCTAATTTAAATTTACGACTACGTTTTGGATTTATAGTACCACCAACAAAACCGGTTTCAACATTATCCACTTGTGTTAATATGATGCCGTCTAATTCATAATCAGAAAGTTTTATACGTGTTTTAACATAATCAATCATATTTTCATCATTTAAGATTTCATCAGATACGTATTGATAATAAGGTACATCGAATCCCAATGCTTCTAATAATTCAAAAGATATTCCTTGGTTAAGAGAAGTCCAATATGCAACAAACTTAGCATTCTTAAAAATATCGATTGCAGTATCTTTACGATTTAATGCTCCAGCTATAGTATTACGACCATTTTTTTGAGCTTTACCGGTTTTTAATTCAATATCTTTTAAAATAGATTCAATCATGTTTTTCTTAAATAATAATTCACCACGAACTATTATTTTTTGTTTGCATTTAAATAATTTTGTTGGAATATTTTTAACATATTTGATATGTCTTAATATATCTTTACCTACTGTACCATGACCTCTTGTTGCTGCAATTTTTAATTCACCGTTTTCATAAGTAAGAATTAAAGAACATCCATCTAATTTATCCGAAAGTATAAAAAGAGTATGACCTTTTTTCCATTTTAAAATATCATTTTCTTTTAGTTCTTCCATGCTACCCATTGGTATTTCATGAGTAATGTCTTGTCCAAAACCGGTATTATTAGAGGTTAATTTATTAAAAAATTGTGCGTCTGACCATTTTTCTTTTGCGGCATTATATATATTATCATACAAAAAATCATCTACTTGACTAGAAGGTATAGAAATATCAAATGTAGTTTTTAATACATCTACTTCATAATCTTCTAAACTATAAATTTCGCCTTTAGAATATGCTGTGTTACATTTCTCTAATATAGCTTGTATTTCAATTGGCATACTCATTATTTAAATCTCCCTATTTGATGTAAAAATCGTTTAAAAGCTTCATTTGAATATTTAATATCATAATATTTAGCTAGTACGATTGCATCTACAATATTTGTTACTGTAATTGGTTCGCGGTGGTTATTTTCAGCATAAACCATTAAACTATTCTTAACGCAAGTATATGTTTTAGTATCAATTTCATAATATAATCCATTAACATCTCTTTTAACTCTATTATTACCATGCTTATCACATAGAAACATGCCATCTAAAACTAATTCGTGCGTTTGTGGATCTTCTCTGTAAATCTTACGAACATACCAGCGCATTATTCATTCCTTTTTGCTTTACTTTATTAAATATATAATATATACTTTTTTTATAAAAGTAAAACAATAATTGATAGAGGTAATTATGAAGTGGATAAATCATTTTATAAAAGTAGCAGAAGTCGTATCTACTATGTCAAAAGACCCTAATCACAAAATTGGTGCGGTAATAGTAGACAAGAATAATCGAATAGTGAGTACAGGCTTTAATGGTTTTGCTAAAGGTATTGATGACACAGATGAGCGTTTAAATGATAAAGAAACTAAGCGTTTGTTAATGTTACATGCTGAAGAAAATGCTATATTATATGCTAAACAAGATTTAACCGATTGTAGTATTTATATTTATGGTTATCCGCCTTGTGTACATTGTACTTCAATTATTATTCAGTCTGGTATAAAAACTATTTATTATAAAAATTCGAATAAACACAATACCGTTTCAGATTATTGGAAAGCCAATTTGGAGATGGCACAACGGTTAGCAAAAGAAGCAAATGTAGCGGTTGTTGATTTATAAAAAATCCCGGTTTAATCCGGGATTTCTTTTTAATAATTGGTTATGCTATAAAAACCACCTGCTTCCATTGTACGATTCCAAACGGTAATAGCTTTTTGTTTACTTAAACCTAAAAATTCAAATTGATCATAATGGTTACAAGTTGGACATTTAGCATAATATAAACCGTCTACATCGACTACATATGGATAACTTGTTTTCTTTTTTCTTTTACAATGCTTACAAGGAGCGGCTCCTTCATCGTTATATTTTATTTTACTTACCATTGATCAATTCCTATATATACATTCTTATCATTTATTATTTTTAAAACGTCTGAATCATCTCTAAATTCATTTCTTAATAAACATATGATTTTTTCTTTACTAAGAGTTATAAGTCCAGAAGTTATACGACTTAATAATTTTGAATCTTTAGCCTTATCTTTTCTATGCTTTTTGGTATCAGTTCTTTTATTAATCGTAGCTTCTAGTTTTGGATTAGCTACATCACATCCGACTAAATCATACACAGCATATTTATATCCATATAAATCAATATGTCCTGCGACTAAACTATATGTTGGTTTAACAACTCTACTTTTTCTAATTATTACTTGTGGACACTTTTGAATATTAATTAGATTATTATGCTTTGAATCATCTTGTGCTAATATATCATCTACCCCACAAATCCTCTGTGTTGTTTTAACAAAGTCTACTTCATCTTTTGTGTTTATAAATTTAGAAAACCGTAAAACAGCGATCGATTTTTTATAATTACCTTGTCCAGTAGATAACGTTCGACCGCTGTTTATGTAGAAATACTCAGGGAATTCATTTTTATCCATTAAATAACATCCTTTGCCAATACGTCTTTTAATTCTCGTACTGAAATACCAACTTTAGTTTCAAATTCTTCTTTGGTTATTTCTTTACATTGTCTTTTTTGCCATTCTAATAACCAACCATCTTTTCCATATTCTGGATCAATAATTTGGTTATAAAAATGCTTTTTGGCTAAATCACAATTATATTTTTTACTTTGTGGAATACGTCTTGCTTCATTAGACACAAACTTATAAGTCGCTCTAATGTTACAAGTATTGGTTTGTTCAATGAAGGTATTTGTATAGTTACCTTCAAAATATCCGCCCCAACTATCCCTTAAATATTTTGGACCTTTACCAAAAATACCTTGACGACATTCTTTTTTTGCTACATATGGCTCAGTACGAGTATATGTTGCGATTTCAATATAAGCAGAATATGCATAACATGCTTGTTCTACATCTTCCCAATTTAAACCAAATGGAACATAATAAAAGCTTTCTCTTTGACTAATATTCCATCTATCTCTATCTACTAATTCATAATTGACACCACTTAAACGGTTTTCAATTAATTCTGGTCCATACTTACATTGCAATAACAATACAGTAGGCTCTACACGTTCGATAGGCATTAAATCATCTTCATTTGCTTGTACTAAAGAAGATGTTAAAAGTAAAGCCAAAAATAAATTAATTCCGAGTATCTTTTTCATGATATAATCCCCCTTATTTCATTATATAATTATATCATACCACAGTTTACTATATAAGTAAAACAGTTTTTAATCATCTAGGAAAAAAAGATCACTATTTGTAGGATATAGTTTCTCACAATCATATACAGATAATATCCAATTTAATTCAGAATATAATTCATATTTCGAATAACACAATTTGCTATGACTAATATATGTATCATTGTGACGTTTTTCTACTACTTTTATGTAATAACCGGTTAAATATTCATTTTCTTTGGTTATTTCTACTTGCATACCATCTTCTATTGTTAAAACTAACCTTTTTGGATCAGTAAGGTATTCCCAGGGGCTTAATTTTTTTTTATCTTTTATGGTATTCGTATAACTAAAATACCAACCGCCAAAACTAAACAACAAGAAGAAAATTATTAAAACAAAGTAGTCTATATTACGTAATTTAATAGATAAATAAGTGTATTTTTCCATTGTATTTTCTACATACTCTTTATCTAATAACTGCTTTATTTTAGAAGAATAATCAAAAAAGTTCTTAAGTGGAATATTTAAAAGTAATGTTTGTAATTCAGCTTTTAATACTTCATTTTCTGTCCATCCAAATACTTTTATAGCATTGATTTTTATATCATCATGAATCACGCATAATACTAAATCATTTATTTTACCACCTATCCATTTTGCTTTTAAATTTTCACATTGAGATAAGGTACCATTTTTAAAACCATATATAATTATATTGACATCTACGTCTAATGATGAATTTAAGATTGCTAATTTAGTTTGATCTAAATTTACTCCAATTACTTTATTGAATGTAAAATTATCACGATACTCATCACTTGGGTGTAATGCTACTTCTTCACCAACATTCGTATTACCTTTTATAATATTTTCACTTGGAGCAATATAATTTTTATAACTTTGTGTAGATGTCCAAGGTGCTATTGTATTAGGTCGTATTGTCCAGATATAATCATATTTATCCCCAGAATGATATCCATAACGGTTACCTTTTACTTTAACTGGACCGTCAAAATATAAATCTTGTAATTCTTTGCGTTTTTCATTTGATATCCAGCGTGAACCATATTTTGCTAAAGTATATGAGCTATTATCGCCTCTATCTCTATAACATTTACCATAATAAGCACAAACTGTATGACACGATCTATGTTTACCTGAACCAGAACAACGAGTAGTGTGCATTTTACAACAAGTATATTGCTCTACCCACGGTCCTTCATATTTTAGAGTGATGACTTTATCGTTTATATATTTGGTATCATTTATTTTTATACGCCAATAAATGCCATATACAATAAGCATGCCAACCCAAACAATAAGAGATACGATAGCAAATTCCGTATATGTAATTTTTCTAGATTTATATGCAAAAATGAATCCGAAAATGAGATTAACTATTGCTAAGCCACATACAAATTCCATATCGTATCTCCCTGTTATAAATTACCAGTTTATATCAACATTATCGTCTACGCCAGAAGCAAATGTTGATGTAGTTTGTGTAGAAGTAATTGTTTTGCACAAATCTAATTTTTCTGGACGAGCATCTACAAACCACTTAGATGGAATACGCTCTACTAAGCGAGTATATTCTCTACAAATATCAAATAATTCAGTCATTGAACGTTGAAATTCTGCTCTGCCACCTTCAACAATATTTAAAACTCTATCATAATTTAGTTTAGGTAAATTAGTCGGATAAGCTTCTTTTAACATACTCATAAATGAATTTCTACCGTCTAATACGTTACTATTTCTTGGTTCCATATAAGCTTTTATAACAGACATAAAGGCATCTTTTTCTTTTTCTGCTATATTACCTGATTGTTGAATTGTTTTCCACATTTTATCATGTATTTGTTGATTACTTTTTTGTTTCTCTGTAATCATAGCGAATAAATCTACTTCTTTATTAACTGTACTTACATATAAATGAAGAATAGACAATCCAATTACAGCAAATACACAAAGCAAAGGTATTAAATAACTTTTGGTCTTTAATTTCATTTTTAAAATCTCCGTATATTGATATTACATGATAAATATATGTTGCGTACCTTAGATTGTAAAACAAAAAAAATATGCTAGATAATTTATTTACCTAGCATATTAAGATTAAAAAATTAACGTTTAAAACCCTTGATTTTCCATAAAGAATGTAATCTTCCACTCAGTATTACCTTCTTTATTTAATTCTTCGCAACGCTTTTCTGCTTCAGCTTTAGTTTCAAAAATCTCGGTTCTTTCATCATCTTCATTTTCAATCGGATGAACTTTGTATTTATCTACAAACATAATACACCTCCTTATTTGGAATGAACGATTGTAATTGAGTACTTATTATTTAATAAGTGTTTTGCGTATTTATA
>JAZNQD010000010.1:0-5028 GCA_045589955.1 Bacilli bacterium
TTTGAATTTGTCTCAGATGTATGGTCGTACTAATCGTGCTACTGATGATTATAGTGTTACTTATCTTTTAGATAGTGATATTAATCGTTATTTAGGTCCTGCAACTTTAGTAACGGATTATTTCCTTGAAGGTGTTGTTGATTATAATTACGATACTGAATTAGAGCCTGTAGATATTTCTAAGTTAAGATCAAGAGGGATTAATCGTGAAAATCAAACTATTATCTTTAATGACATTAAAGAAGGCTATAATACACTGAATAAGCTTCGTAGAGCATATAAACAACTTGAAGGTGGTTCATTCACTATGGTAAAACCCTGTGTGGATTATATGTTATCCTGTGGTGCAGTGAGATATGTTGAATAAATCGAAACATTTATATATAAGTTCCAACATATATATTATGTAGAGGAGAAAATCCTCTAAAAAAATTTTTAAAAAATAGAGGTGATTAACATGATGATCAAAGAAAATTTAGAATTAAATAAAGAAAGTAAAAAGAAACTAAAAGTCATTGCGGCGAAAGAAGAAAAAACAATGCGTGACTTAGTATTGTTTGAAGCAGCTGAAATTATTGGCTGGGATTTAGATGTTGAAGAAACTGAAAGAGAACCTAAAGAGAGTCGTACTGGGTTATTAATTAATATTCCGCAAGAAAGTAAAGATGATATCAGATTATTTTGTAGGGATAAAGAAGTAAAGATAAGAGATTTTTGGGTTCAAGCTGTTCGTAATGCTATTGTGAGGTATGATTAAATGTTTAAGATTCCTATAGAAAAGGTGTTTGAAGATTTTAAAGCTGTTAATAATAAATTATCAGCTAATCTTATTGAATTGTCTATTAAGCAATCAAGAATTAATTTTGAATTTAAAGATGCTTCAGTTTTATATTCATTTGTGCTTCTTGAATTGTTGGATGATTCATTAGTGGAACCTGATATTTTATATATGACGGCTTTTGATGGTGTAGTTAAATTAACTATAGATACTACAGCTATTCCATTAACCGAAATACCAGAAGATTCATTATTTAAAGATTTCTTCGATTTAATTGATGAGCTTGGAAAGCATGTTTGTAAATGTCCATCTTTAGAATATGTAGTGTCTGATAAGTATGTTAAAGTATTTATTGATAAACCTTCAATGGATTTAAAAGCATTGAATGATTTGGAAAAAGTATTTGATTCAGAGTTTACTTTTGAATTAAATAAGCAAAGACCTTATATTTTATTTATACCACCATTTGATGGAAGTAGTATTCCACCATTTGATGAAACTGATACAGTTAATGATGAAAAATTGTCTAATATTGCTAGTAAATTCAAAAGTGAATTAGATTCATTGGAAGAATAAAAGGGGTTGATTAAATATGAAACCTAATATGTTTCTATATAGATTAAATGTAGAAGATGAAAATCATGGAAGTTGGGATTTAGCATTGTCTTGGACAGAGTCATCTTTTATAAAACAGTTCTTCTCTGATAATGTTATTAAGGGTGGGGACCCTCACGCTTTCTATGAGGTTGAATTTAAAATATTAGATAAGTTAAAGCTTTTATGTTTCCTTGTTGTTGCTAATAGGGGTACTGGGGCTGATGTTGAAATAGCTGAAGCTCTTTTACCTAAGTCAGTTTTTGATGATAATAAGTCTTATGATGAAAGGTATTTCTATGAAATTGAGGCGACTCAAGAGATATTATCCAATGTGTTGGATGAAAATTATAGATATATTTATACTGAAAAATAAATTAATAGTTAAAAGGGGTGATTTATATGAAAATAGGTGTGATTAGTGACTTGCATTTGGGTAATAGGCAGTATGGCCTGAGGAGTCGTGAAATAGACTTCTATAATCAGTTTGATAGGGTTGTTGATGAATTAAATAAACTTGATTGCGATATGGTTATCGTAGCTGGTGATATCTTTGATGGTCCTAATCCTTCACCTGAGTCTATTTCTCGCTATAATAAAAGTATTGATAAATTGGAATGTGATAATATTGTCGCAATTAAAGGTAATCATACAATGATTCTTCGTGATGATCATTTCCCTGCTGATAATTTGGTTGCTGAAGCACATGATAATTATTATTTATTAGAGGATGGGGGTAGGTCTTTTATCGATTCTCCTATAAAGAATTTACCGTCTTCTGCTGAGGCTGGATTGTTTTTAAAAGATAAAAATAATCCTATTATTCATATTGATGGTATAACCTATCGTGGTGAGACTCATATTGAGGAATTTGTTGAGGTGCAGAAAAAGTTGGCGGCTGATATAGATGAGTTTAGTGATTTTAATATATTGGTTGTGCATGAGGCATTTACTGAATATTGTGGCTTTACAGGTGCAAACTTATCTATTAATGATATAAATTATGAACCGTATAATGTAGTAATATGTGGGCATATTCATAATCGTGCTGACCAAGTGGTTGATAAGAATACTATATTTATTCAACCTGGTAGTATTGAAAGATTAAATAGTGCAGAAGCATTGGATGAATCTAAAAATGGTAAAGGTATTTATCTTATAGACACAAATACTTCAAATATAGAATTTTATCCAGTAGAATCTATTAGACCTTTCCTTACAGGAACAGTTGATTTATATACAAATGAAGATATTGAAAATTACTTCAATGAACTTCAAGATAAAATTGATACTTATGAAGTTGAACCAGTTGTGAGTTATAAGTATAATATACCTGATGAATTATTTGATTTAATAGGTTTATATAATAATTTACATAATATATTAATTGATAAATCAAAGATTAATCGTGTTATTGATGATGATGATACTAGTCTTGTTATTACTAAGGATGAGGTTCCAACATCAATTGCGGCTGTAAAATGGGCTGGTGCTAATAAATTTGATGATGAGGATGAGGGTCAGTTATTTGAGGCCTTATATAATGCTCGTGATTCTAAAGAAGAATTGATAAATATTGGGAATGAGTTTTACGAGAAGCATTTTAAGATACCAGATGATTGGGAATCTGATTTTGAAGTGCCAGAAGAAGTTTTGGAAATCTATAAATATTTCGAGGAGTTGGAGGTGAAAATTTGAATGCTAAAAATTTCTTTAATATTAAAATATTAAGTATAGTATTATGGTTAGTTGAACATAAGGGTGAATATAGCACGTCGTTAATACAAGAGGAAGTTGGTTTAGGTATAATTACTTTAGTTAAATATTTACACCTATTAAATACATTAGGGGTATGTAGTGTAACCCCCGATGAGTTTTCAGATGAGTTATTTGTTACTGTAAATGAAGAATCTGATATAGTTAAAGCTTTTAAAACTATTGAAGATTTATTATATGAAAAAGCAAGTAAATCTAATGAAGTTGCACTTTGTTTAGATGATCAGGATATAGCTATTACAGAGGTAATGGATGATTTAACTATGATGCCGTTGGAAGACTTATATGAGTTAGCTGATGAAATAGAAGAAGAGACTATTGCTAATGAATATCTAGATATGACCGATATTAGAAATGCTATACAAAGGATTATTGAATTAAGAGAAAATTTGGGTGAGGAATTATGATGAAAAAGAGAGGTGATAAATCGAAACATTTATATATAGGTTGCAACAGATATATTATATAGAGAAAGATGAAAGTCTTTCTTGAAATATAATATTTGTTGAAAATCGAAACATTTATATATAGGTAGAGACAAATATACTAGTAGGGAGCAAATCCCAAGTACCAAAAAAAAATATTTAAAAAATAACTAAAAAAAGAGGTGGTTTTAATGGTACAAGAACTAAAAACAACTAACGATGCAAATAATGGTAGAACTTCAATAAATCTCGATGCACTCGGAGCAGCAGGAACAGCTAATATAGTCGGTGAGAAAAAAGAAAAACCTAAATTGCTAGAACCAGTTGAAGCAAGAATACTTAGCACCGATATAGTAATGACCGACCAAATAGGTAATAACCGTGATGACGAAGATAAAAAATTCTTTAGAGGATATGTCACATATGAGACAGAATTCATAGATCCTGCAACAGGAGAAAAAGTAACTTCTAAAGATTCTTTTGGAACATTAAGATTTTATTTAAAAATGGATGAAACCAAATCTCCAATGAGGAACCCAGATGGTTCACCAGCAATTGAAAGATTATGGATTGGTGACAAATCTGGATTGGGTAAACTTTTAAAATTGGTACAACAACACGACAAAAATGTCGTAACTTATAATGACTTCCTTGGTTACTTTAAAGAAGGTACAAGAGTTAAGATACAAACCTTGTTCACCACGTATCAAGGAGAACAGAAATATAAGCAAGAGATTGTAGAGATTTTATAAAAAGAAGGATTTTAAAGTCCTTCTTTTTTTTTGTGGAGGTGTTAAAAAAATGACAGGTAAAGAAGAAATTGATTATAAAGAAAAATATGAAAAATTATGTAAAGAATACGAAAATTTACAAGATTTGGTTTATAGAGAAGATTATTTTCTTGTAGAAGGCACAACCGAACATACGGAAGATTCATGTGCTTTTAAAAATAATACTTGTGTATACAATAAAAGACTTGGTAAACCATATTCCGCAACAGAGATTGTAGAAGTATTAAATACAACATCAGAGCTAATTGACTCTTTAGAAAAAAGTTTAGATGAAACGCATGATGTTGTAAGAAAAGTAGTAAATGTATTAGAAGAAGGTGATGAATTAATAGATAAAAAAGAAATATTGAAAGCAATATATTCATAAAATACTTTCAATCAATTCACATATTCTTTTAATACCATAGTAATCATCTATAGCCGTAGTATTTGTATTAATCAAATACTGCGGCTTATTTTTTTTATTTATACCTATTAAAAAGTATTCCCATGCTTGATTTTCCTGGCTATAACTCCAAATTTGAGTGTAAAAGCTGTTCTCATCGATGAACCTAAAACATGTCTCGATAAATTCTTTTTTTCTATCATATAATATGCCTTGAGGGATTTTGAATACCATAGCTTCGATTCCTCCAAAACCGTAAATCCCTGCGTCTTCATAAAA
>JAZNQD010000011.1:0-25422 GCA_045589955.1 Bacilli bacterium
AAAGCAGCTTATAACAACGTTAAAATAAAGCTCCTGTCAGAAAAATACGGATACGAATTTGTCGATCTGTATTCTCCACTTTTGAATCTTGAAACAGGTGAAATATATGCAGAATATACGACCGATGGCGGTCACTTAACACCCGCAGGATACGAGGTGCTTACAAATACGATAACTCCCGTACTCGAACAACTATTAGGTAGATAACTGCGCTTAAAGCATTACAAATTCCAATTTGTCGGTGAGTTTAACTGTACGCACTTTTTATGTGGTGTACGCAAATTGTATCATAATAGGTATTTGCACATAATAATATGCTAGTCTGGTTTGTCTTAAAAAACAAGCCAGTTTTTAATTTTGTAGTAGATTTAGGTATATACGGGTTATAATTAAGCAAGATTTTAAGCAAGATTTAAGCAAGATAATTTGATTAATTAGTCTTTTTGTGGTATAATATAATAGGAGATGATATTATGTACAAGCCACCATTTGATATAACAAAAAAGATGTTAAATCTTTCTATTTCTATTACTGAAAAAATCGGATTGATTAATTCTTTTAGTTCTTTAAAAAGAATGCCTATATTAAGAAAAAATAATAAAATTAAATCCATACATTCTTCTTTAGCAATAGAGGCTAACTCTTTATCGTTATCACAAGTTAAAGATGTAATTGATGGTAAAGTTGTATTAGGACAAAAAAAAGAAATTCAGGAAGTTAAGAATGCATACCTTGCTTATTCTTCATTAAATACATTTGAAGGATATTCAGAAGAAGATTTGTTAAGAGCTCATAGCATTATGACGTATTTAACTTGCGATGAATCTGGTATATATAGAAATCATGGGGAAGGTGTTTTTGATGGCGATAAAGTGATTTTTGTTGCTCCGCCAGAAAATATGGTTCCTACTCTAATGAATGATTTGTTTGAATGGTTAAGAAAAGATAAGGAAACACCAATTTTAATTAAGTCTTGTGTATTTCATTATGAATTTGTTTTCATTCACCCTTTTGGTGATGGTAATGGAAGGCTTGCAAGACTGTGGCAAAATGTTTTGCTTAGCAAATGGAATGCAATTTTTGAATATATTCCAATCGAATCTCAAATTCAAAAATATCAATCTGAATACTATGAAAAAATTTCTGAGTGTCGTAAAAACGGAAGTTCTGATAACTTCATTGAATTTATGCTTGAAATGATAGATAAAACGATGGATGAAATTGTAATTAGTGTTGAAAAAGAAAGTAAAAATATATCTGATCAAGTTAATAAATTACTTGAAATAATGGAAGTTGGAATACCTTATTCTGCAAATGATTTAATAATGAAATTGGGAATCAAGACCAAAGAAACATTAAGATCAAGTTATTTAAACCCAGCTATTGAGAATCATCTTGTAGTTATGACTTTGCCTGATAAACCGAATAGTAAAAATCAAAAGTATGTAAGACTTTAGAAAATGATTTCAAGAGTTTAATTATCTTTTAGTCCACCAATAATATGCTAGTCTGGTTTGTCTTAAAAACAAGCCAGTTTTTAATTTTGTAGTAAATTTTTGTTATATATGTTATAATTAAGTAAATAATTATTTGAGGACGATTTATGAAAATAAGTATTATAGAAAATAAGAAGACAAAATATCATATTGTTCATTCGAAGGACTCTAGTGAATGTGAACGTTATGCATGTAGTCAGTTACAAAAGTATATATATGAATCAACAGGTTTTCCAATCCCCATATATTCTGATAAATGTGAAATAAGAGATAAAGAAATATTAATTGGAAATGCTAGAAACAATAATGCATATAGTCTTCTTAGAGAAAAATCAGATGAAGCTTATTTAATAAAAGAAGATGATGAAAACATTATTATTACTGGTAATTCTCCAAGAGCAGTTTTGTATGGCGTATATAAATTCTTAGAAGATAACATTGACTTTCGTTGTTTTACAAGTGATTGTGAAACATACAAAAAGGTTGATAAGATAGAAATTGAAAAAGGATATTTGTATATCCAAGATTTTTCTTTTGAATATCGTGAAGTTTACTTTACTAAAGCCTTTGAAAGTGATTTTGCATCAAAGAATATGCTTAATAGTAATTTATCTCATCTTGGTAGTATTCATGGTAATAAAATAAAATGGTTTAACTTTCATCACTCATTTTCAGATCTAATCAACCCTAATGAATATTTTGAAACGCATCCTGAGTATTTCTCTGAAATTGATGGAAAACGCATCAAAGAACATACTGAGCTATGTTTATCTAATGAAGATGTCTATAAACTATGTCTTCAAAAATTAAGAAAATGGATTATTGAAAACCCAGAATGTAAAATATTCTCAGTTGCTCAAGACGAGTGGATGGGGCATTTTACAAAAATGGCATGCGAATGTGAAAATTGTAAAAAGATCGATCAAGCAAATAATTCTCAAAGTGGATCAATTATTACCTTTGTAAATAAACTTGCAAGCGAAATTAAAAAAGAATTTCCTGATAAACTGATTCATACCTTTGCATATCAATATTCCCGAAAAACACCAACAAATGTTATTCCTTTAGAAAATGTCATTGTTCGTTTGTGTAATATTGAATGTTCTTGGTCTAAGTCAATTGAAGAACTTGCCAAGGAAAACCCAACTTGTGAAAGTGCATTATTCTTAAAAGATTTACAAGATTGGGGAAAAATTACAAATCGTTTATATATATGGGATTATTGTGTAAACTTTAGAAACTATTTATTACCATTTCCAAATTTAAGAGTAATGGAACAAAACATTGCTTTATATCGTAAGTCAAATGTTAAGGGAATCTTAATGCAAGGTAACTTCTCACATGGTGGTGGAGGTTACTTAGATGAGCTTAAGTCTTATGTTATCGCAAGGCTTCTTCGTGATGATACAAAGCCACTTGAAGAACTTGTTGAAGAGTTTTGCTTAAACTATTATGGTAAAGAAACTTATAAATATATCACGGAATATATATATCTTTGGGAAGACCATGTTAAAGATTATGACTTGTGGCTATATGATGATGCTGATAGTCCAATGTTTAATGATGAAATGATTAATAAGTCATTCAGTTTGTTAAATAAAGCTTTATCTTCTACTGAAGACTTAAAACAAATAGAAAGAATTAAAAAATTATTGCTTGGTGTTGAATACCTTTACTTAGTTCGTTTAGACATGAACTATCCAAACCGAAATCAAATGATTGATGATTTTAAACAAAAAGTGCTTGATTTAAAACTTACAGAAATATTTGAAAGAACAGAAATTAATTACGCAATCGAAGTAATGAAAAAAAGCAGATTTGCCAAAACAAGAGATAATTGGTACTCATTGTATTATATTATGAGATAAAGTAATATTTAAGAGGTATTATATATGCTTGAAGTATCTTTTATAATAAATTTAATAATTGTCATTTTAGAAATCATTACTCTTATTCATATCAAAGGAAAAACAAATATTTTTAAATATTACACATTTTTACAAAACTTTATTGCTTTAATAATTAGCTTTATTTATCTAGTTGGTATCGGGATAGCTCTAATTACAAAAGAACCTATTTTTGAATTTATTAAAGGATTACGCTATATAGCAACTTGTGGTTTAGTATCAACGACAGTAATCTTTGTTGTCTTTTTAAAAGCAGGTAAAAAATCCCCAATAACAAAAGAAGACTTTATAGGTAAATTTAATCATAATTTCGCAAATATAATCTTACATTATATATGTCCTCTTTTATCTTTAATTAGTTTTGTGATATTTGAAAGAGAAATATTATTAAATAGTGGATACTGGACGATTATTGTTGCCTTACCTTCATGTATATATTGGTTAGTATATATAATCTTAACTTCAACCAAGGTGTGGAAAGAACCTTATGATTTTTCTTGTAAGAAAAAAATATGGGAAATCTTAACAATGATTGCTATTCCAATTTCATTCATTTTAATTTCCTTTATTATATGGAATATCAAATAAAAGCCCAGTTTTACTGGGCTAATTTTTTATTTAAGAAATAAACTTGAGAATATATAATATATATGGTACAATAAATATAAGAAAACAAAAAAAGGTAACTCTATGAAAGAAATAAAAGGTTTTAAAAATACAAATATTTTAACAGAACATGGAATTATTAAAACAAACCTAGTTATTGAAAAAGGTTTAATCAAAACAATTGGTCCTTATGAATGTGATGGATTAATAGAACTAGATGATAAATATGTTGTCATACCAGGACTAATTGACCAACATATCCATGGCGCAAGCGGTGTTGATGTTATTGATGGGAATGTTGATGATGTTGCAAAAATGGCTCATGCTTTAAGTGCTGAAGGAGTAACTGCCTTTTTAGCAACAACAACTACTCAAAGTACTAAAGTTATTGATGCATCATTAGAAGCTATTAAAGAATACATTAATCAAGAAAATAAAACAGGAGCTGAAGTACTAGGTGTTCATCTAGAAGGCCCCTTTTTATCAAGAAAATATGCCGGGGCACAACTTCCGGATTATCTTCTTAAACCAAATATTGCAGATTTTAAACATTTTGAAGAAGTAAGTGGCAATACCATAAAACTAGTAACACTTGCAATTGAAGAAGATGGAGCACTTGACTTAATGAAATATTTAAAAGAACGTAACATTGTTATTTCAGCAGGTCACACAGCTGCCGGATACAAAGATATGGAAAAAGGCGTAGAAAATGGTCTTACTTGTGTTACCCATACCTATAATGGTATGCGACCATTAAGAAGAGATGACATTGGAACAGTAGGAAGTGCATTCTTATTTGATGAACTTTATTGTGAAGCAATCTGTGATGGCGTTCATATCTCAAAACCAGCACTAAGAGTCCTTTGTAAAAATAAACCACTGGATAAAATAATTTTAATTACAGATGCTTTAAGAACAAAATATATGCCAGAAGGTATATATTATGAACTAGAACAAGTACTTATTTTAAAAGATGATGTTGCAAGACTTGAAGATGGACGTCTTGCCGGTAGTTGTCTTAAATTAAATAAGGCAATAAAAAACATAATGGATTTTGCCAAAATAGATTTTGTTCAAGCTGTTAAATTTGCAACAGAAAATCCTGCAAAAAACTTAGGTGTTTTTGATAAAATGGGAAGTATCAAAGAAAGTAAATATGCAAACTTTGCCATTGTTGATAAAGACCTAAACGTATATCAAACTATACGTTTAGGTAGAGAAATTTATAATAAGCAAGAGGAAAAAGATGAACTATAAAATTAAAGATGTAAACAAAATGTCAATTGATGAACTTATTGGTCAAGTAATAATGATAGGACTACCAGGCCTTGAATTAGATGAACTTTACAAAGAGTTTATCAAAGATTATAAAGTTGGTAATTACATTTTATTTGCTCGTAATTACGACAATACAAAACAAATGAAAAAACTAATGCAAGAAGTTTATCAGTACACAACGGATATAACAGAATCATTCCCTCTTGTTTCAATTGATCAAGAAGGAGGAATGGTTGTAAGATTATTTAAGGATGTAACTTTCCCAGCAAGTCCTCTAACTACTTCTGCAACGCAAATCCCTGATGCTCCTTATAAAACAGGACAAATTATTGGCAAAGACATGATGAAACTAGGAATAAATTTAAATCTTGCCCCTTGTCTTGAAATAAATGAAGACCTTGCCAATCCTTTAGTAAATGTCAGAGGTTATGGCGCAACTAAAGAAATTGTTTTAAAGAATGCCTTAGCATTTGTCAAGGGAATTAGAGAAAGCAAGGCTTTATCTTGTATAAAACACTTCCCTGGAGCTGGTTCTAGTACAAAGGATTCGCATTTAGAATTACCAATCATTGAAGATGAAAAAGAACAACTATTAAACTATAATATGTATCCTTTTATAAACTTATTAGAAAGTGATGCTTTAATGACAAGTCACTGCCTTTATAAATCCTTTGATACGATACCTTCAACTTTATCAAAAGTATTACTTACTGATGTATTAAGAAAACAAATTGGTTTTGAAGGTTTAATTATCTCCGATGGTATGGAAATGAAAGCCATCACTGATACATATGGACTTGGTAATGGATGTGTAATGGCTCTTCAAGCAGGCTGTGATATCTTACTTTTATGTCACGAATATGAAGAACAAAAAGAAGCTTTTAGAGCAGTCAAAGAAGCTGTATTAGATAATAGAATTTCAATAGATACTTTAAAAGAAAAAGTTATTAGAATAAACAAAGCTAAAGAAAGAGTAAAACTTGGTTTAGAAGAATATTTTAATGATACTGAATATGTCGTAAATGAAGAAGAACACAAACTAATGCAAGATATCGTTGATTCTTCTTACACTTTAATAAAGGGAAAAGAACCAAAACTTACGCCTAACACTTTAATAATTTCATCAAATGCAAAAATTGCAAGTATTGTTGAAGATGAATTTGATGATCGTAATTTAACAAATGCACTAAAGCATAACTTTCCAAATAACAAGGTAATTAAATTTACAAGCGATAAATCATTTGTAAAAGATATTCTAAATATAGTTAATGATTTTGATAGAGTAATCATTTATTCTTATGATGCATATAAAGATGAAGTCCAAATCGAAACAATCAATGAATTATTAAAAACAAATAAAGATATATATGTTGTTTCTTTAAAAGGCCCAATAGATAGAGTTTATTTTAAGAACCTTACTAACTATAGTTGTTTATATGAGTATACTCCTAATAGTATTAGAGCTATAGTAAAACAACTAAAATGTGAAATTTCTTTAAAAGGCAATTTGCCCAAATAAAAGATATTTATATAGTATTGATAATTAAAGGAGATAAAAATGAAAGAATTATATTCAAAGAAAGAATGTGTGTTCTGTGGTTATAAGTGTGATGAAGATTCTATTTATTGCACATGCTGTGGAGCAAAACTATCTGATGATAATATTGATAACAATAATTTACTAAACACTCAACAAAATTTAAAGGATTTTATAATCGTAGAAAATATTCTAGTTAAATATCAAGGCAAAGAACATAATGTTATAATTCCTTATGGTGTTTCTAAAATAGGAGCACAAGCTTTCTGTTTAAACTATGACTTAGAAACCGTAGTAATACCAGATACTGTAGTGACTATTGGATGTTCCGCATTTTCAGCTTGCCATAATTTAAAGAGCATATTCATTCCAAATAGTGTTAAAAAAATAGAAAAAAAAGCTTTTTCAAATTCTGGTATCCTAAGTATTGAACTCCCTACAAGTATTAAAGATATAGATGAAGAAGTATTTCATGGTTGTATAAATTTAACAAATATAAATATTCCCGATAGCGTTGAAAGTATAGGTAAGCGTGCATTTAGATTCTGTAACAGTTTAATAAAAGTAACAATGTCAAATGGCGTCAAAAGCATAGGATCTCACGCTTTTAGTGATTGTAACTGTTTAGTTCGTATAGAAATCCCGACAAGTGTAAAAAATATAGATTCATACGCATTCAAATCCTGTTATAATCTAACTTATATTTTAATGCCTCATATAAAATATGAAGAAAATGTTTTTTTAGAATGTCCAAATATTAATATAAAATATTATTAATAATATAAAAATGAATATATTAATCATTAAATTTAAGGTAGATGAAAAAACTGATTAATCCAAAGGGATTAATCAGTCTTTTTTAATTAGTGATAAACCTATTAATGATTGGGAAGGAACATAAAATAGCCATGAATAATTAAATTCATTATGAATAATGTTATATATCAATGAACCTTCAACAATATTAAAATAACTTTCTAAATTAAAAATACCAACAAAAGCATCACAACATGCAAATAAAGTAAGACCTATCGCAAATATTAAATAATACTTGTTGTTCTTAACTAAGATAAAGGAATAGATTGCACTTGTAAGTAATGTAACATAGTAAAGTGCACTTACAATAACTAATAAATCAGTATCATCTTTAAAAAGAATTAAGGGAATAAGAATAGCTAAAATAGTAGTTATTACCCTTATTATTATATATATTTCTCTTTCTTTTATCGTATCAAATTCAAAGTAGATTCTTATCGCATAACATATTTGAGCAATAAGGAAGATACTAGTTGCAAGAAGATAATGACTATCATTTAGTATTAAAAAGTAATCGGCAATTAATGTAAAAAATAATCCAAGAGCAGTAAATAAAAAGGTAAGTTTTTTATTAATAAAAACAAATAACATAAGAAATGCAACAATAATACTAAGATAACAAGCAATATAATCAACCTTTGGGTTGGGAATAATTGCTAAAAGCATTAATATGAATTGGATAAATATATATATGGGTATTATGATTTTTAAATGTTTCTTCATATGCTTACCTCTTATCTTATTATAATAATAATTACTATTTAATTCAAATTTATTAATAATAAAATATTAACTAATTTTTATTTTTAAGATCTATAATGACATTAACTAGTAAAAAAAGAAAATATATGATATAATATGTATTTGAAAGAAGAAGGTGTGCTTTATGCATAAAATAGGAATAGATTTAGGCTCGACAACAATAAAAATTGTCGTTCTTGATGAACATGATAATATTATATATAAAAACTATCGTCGCCACTATTCACATATTCGCGAAAATTTGCTTGATGAAATTGAAAAGCTTTATCAAGAGAAGATTATTGAAAAAGATGAATATGTTGGTGTTTCTGGTTCGGCAGGTATGGGTATAAGTGATGCATATAGCATTCCCTTTGTCCAAGAGGTTTATGCAACAAGAGTTGCATCCGATAAACTTTTACCAGGTACAGATGCAATTATTGAACTTGGAGGAGAAGATGCAAAAATTTTATTCTTATCAAATGGATTAGAAGTAAGAATGAATGGAACTTGTGCTGGTGGAACGGGTGCATTTATTGATCAAATGGCGACTCTTCTAAATAAAGACATCACTGAAATGGATGAACTTGCAAGTAGACATACCCGCTTATATAACATTGCATCACGCTGTGGAGTTTTTGCAAAATCAGACATTCAACCTCTTTTAAATCAAGGAGCTTCTAAAGCTGATATTGCTGAATCAATATTTTATGCGGTGGTGAATCAAACAATTGGTGGCCTTGCTCAAGGTTGGAAGATTGAAGGAAATGTTGTTTATTTAGGCGGACCTTTAACCTTTATGAAAGAACTTCGAAAAGCCTTTGACGATGTATTAAAAGTAAAAGGGATATGCCCTGATAATTCTTTATACTATGTTTCTTTAGGTACGGCATTTTGTGCTGATACAAAAATTAATATTAAAGAATTAATTGAAAAATTATCAAAAGAAGAACAAAAAATAAACTATAATTATCTTGAACCTTTATTTAAAAACGAAGAAGAATACCAAGAATTTGAAAATCGTCATCAGAAAGCAAAAGTTGAAATTAAGACTTTAGATGATTATCAAGGCCCTTTATATTTAGGTGTTGATTCTGGTTCAACAACCTTAAAAGTTGTTCTTATTGATGATAACAACGAGATTCGTTTTTCTAGTTATCAACCAAACAAAGGTAATCCAGTTAAAGAACTAAAGCATATCCTAAAAGATATATATACAAAATATCCAAATATCAAAATCACTGCTTCCGCATCGACTGGTTATGGAGAAGAATTAATTAAACAAGCATTCACTCTAGACTCTAGTTTAGTTGAAACAATGGCTCACTATAAAGCAGCTAAAAGATTTATGCCTGATGTAAGTTTTATTATTGATATTGGTGGACAAGATATTAAATGCTTTAAAATTGAAAACCAAACAATCTCAAACATTTTCTTAAATGAAGCATGTTCAAGTGGATGCGGATCTTTCTTACAAACATTTGCAAATGCTTTAGGATATGAAATTGAAGAATTTGCAAAACTTGGCCTATTTGCCAATCGCCCTGTTGACCTTGGATCTAGATGTACAGTTTTTATGAATTCACTTGTTAAACAAGCCCAAAAAGATGGCGCAACAATTGATAATATTTCGGCCGGTCTTTCAATCTCGGTTGTTAAAAATGCTTTATATAAAGTAATACGAGTTACGAACAAAGAACAACTTGGTAAAAACATAGTTGTTCAAGGAGGAACATTCCTAAATAAAGCGGTTTTAAGATCGTTTGAAAAAGAGCTAAACTTAAATGTTGTTTGTCCTAATATCGCTGGCGTAATGGGGGCATATGGCGCTGCCCTTTATGCAAAGGAATTAAATATTGCCCAATCTAAAACAATATCAAAAGAAGAACTAGATGCATTTGAACATAGTGTTGCAAATATCAATTGTAATGGTTGTAATAATCATTGTTTATTAACAATTAATTCGTTTAAAAATAATCCTAATAAATATATAAGTGGTAATAAATGTGAAAAACCTTTAAAACAAACAAGTAAATTAATTGGGGATAACTTATATGAATTCATTCGAAGTGTATTATTATCCTATAAACCAATTAAAGGAAGAAGAGGAAAAATTGCTCTTCCACTTGTTTTAAATATATATGAACTATATCCATTTTGGTATACATTCTTTACTAATCTTGGTTTTGAAGTTCATAGTAGTGGTTTTTCTGATGAACACACATATCAACTTGGACAATATTCTGTACCATCTGATACTGTATGTTTCCCGGCAAAACTAGTTCATGGACATATTGAAAAACTAATTAATGATGGATTTACTAATATCTTTTATCCATGTATGTCATATAACTATGATGAGCATCTTGGAGATAATCACTTCAACTGTCCAATTGTAGCTTATTATCCAGAAAATATTATTAATAATGTTGATAAAATAAATAAATCAAGTCAAATTAATTTCATTAGTGATTTCCTATCAATTGATAATCCTAAGATTTTCAGGGAGAAAATGCATGGCATTTTAAATAAGTATTTTAAAGACATTAATAAAAAAGAAATTGCCAGGGCAAGTATTAAAGCTTATCTAGAATATGAAACATATCTAGATACTATTCGTGCTAAAGCTAAAGAATATATTGCAAATGCAAGAAGAAACAACCAAAGAATAATTGTTCTTGCAGGTCGCCCATATCATGTTGACCCAATTGTTAATCATGGAATTGATAAAATGCTTGCAAACCTTGGCTTATGCGTGATCACCGAAGAAAGTATTTCCCATTTAAATAAGAAATTTAAAGTTAATGTTTTAAACCAATGGATGTATCATTCGCGTCTTTACTCAGCATCAAAAATATGTGCAAAGTCAGATGATATGCACTTAGTACAACTTGTATCATTTGGTTGTGGCCTTGATGCGGTAACATCAGATGAATGTCGCTCAATCATTGAAAAAGAAGGTAGAATTTATACACAAATTAAAATCGATGAAATAACTAACTTAGGTGCGGTAAAGATTAGAATTAGAAGTTTACTAACTGCCTTAGATCAAAAAGGAGGTAGTAATAATGGCTAAATTTACTAAAGCAATGAAAAAGAAATACACTGTTTTAATCCCAACGATGTTGGATTTTCACATGCAACTTTTTAAAGGAGTTGTCGAACAAGCGGGATTTAAAGCAGAACTAATGACAAATAATGGTCCAAATGTTGTTGAAGAAGGGCTTAAATATGTTCATAATGATATATGTTACCCGGCTCTTTTAGTTATCGGTCAATGTATTGATAATTTAAAACATCGAGATAGTACTGATAATGTTGCGGTATTAATAACCCAAACAGGGGGAGGGTGCAGGGCATCTAATTATAAATTCTTAATGGAAAAAGCCTTAGCTAAAGCTGGTTTTGCTCATGTACCGGTTCTTCCTTTAAATTTTGCTCAACTTCAAAAAGTTCCAGAAATTGGGATTAGTTATGGAACATTATTTAAAGCTTTACAAGCAATCTTCTATGGGGATTGTTTGATGTACTTAAATAATAAAGTAAGGTCATATGAAGTTGTAAAAGGAACATCACAAAAATTAACCAAAGCTTGGATTGACAAGCTTATGGAACAGTTTTCACATAACAAGGGAATTAGCTTCAAAGACTTTAAAAACAACATTAAACAAATTGCTAATGACTTTAATAACATTGAAGTTGATATTACCCCAAAACCTAAAGTTGGTATTGTTGGAGAAATTTATATCAAATATTCAAGCTTAGGAAATAATCATTTAGAAGACTTATTGGTTGATTTAGGAGCTGAGATTTGTGTTCCTGGTTTAATGGGCTTTATTTACTACTGTGCTTATAATTTTATTTTTGATTATAAAATCTACAAAAAGAGTAAATTGATGTCAATAGTCTCTAAAATACTTATTAAGTATTGTAATAAACGAGAAGAAGTCATAATTAATGAAATTGCTAAAACAAAATTTGAACCAATGCAAAAGTTTGAACATACTAAGAGCCTTTGTTTGGGTATCTTAGATCATGGAACTAAAATGGGTGAAGGATGGCTTTTAAGTGCTGAAATGGTTGAACTTGTTCAAACCAATTATGAAAACATCATTTGTGCTCAACCATTTGGCTGTCTTCCAAATCATATATGTGGTAAGGGAATAATGAAAAAGATTAAACAAATTTATCCTTATGCCAATATTGTTGCAATCGATTATGATCCAAGCGCAACTCGTGTAAATCAAGAAAACAGAATAAAACTAATGTTATCCATTGCTAAGGAAAACTTAAATAATAAAAATATAGGTAATTGATTTTACCTATATTTTTTATTTTGGTATAATATTGTTAATAAGGAAGTGATAATGTGAAAAGAAATAAAATAATCATTAGTGTAGTTGCACTGGTATTTTGTTTAGTACTAGTTGCATGTACACCAAAATGTAGTCATGTTTATGAAGAAAAAGAAAGAATTGAATCAACTTGTGCAGTAAAAGGATATATTAAAAAAGTATGCACAAACTGTCAAGAAGAAGTAAAAGAAGATTTACCTCTTTTACCACATCAATACGAAGAAAACCAAAAAGTTGAATCAACTTGTTCAGTTAATGGGTACATTTTAAAAAAATGTATAAATTGTAAAAAAGAAACAAAAGAAACTCTACCTTTACTAAATCATAACTTTGAAGAATCAATAATAGATTCTACTTGTACAGAATCTGGATATACTTTAAAAAAATGTATCGACTGTAATCATGAAGAAAAAAGTAACTTTACTGATGCTTTAAATCATCTATTTGGTTCTTGGGAAACTATAACTGAGGCAACAGAAGTACATGACGGATTAAAAAAGCGCTCTTGTATAAGATGCTCACACTTTGAAGAAGAAATAATAGTTTCCATCTCTTATGTTGATTTAGATACTATTAAAGAATCTTTTAATGAAAACGAAAAATATCCATGTTCAACATACGAAGAAGTATTGCTTCGTTTCAATTGCGCCTTATTAAAAAATGCTAAAACATTAACTTGCGAGCTTAATTATGAACACGAAAGTATTCAAGAACTAATTAATAAGTTATGTTCAGATGAACATATCCCAACCGCATTTCATGTAAAAGCTCAACTTGTAGGAAACATACTAACTTGTAGCTTTACTTATAACGCAAAACCTGAATTATCTGGATCATATATATTCTATGAACAATATCAAAGTTTAAATTACCATCCAATTACTTCATCAAGACCAAATAACTTTGATAACTTTGCTATTAACAATAGTAATTATTCATATGAAGTATCAACATCTGATCAACTTTTCTATGCTTTAGAACGTGGAGTAAAACCAATTTGTGTCGAAGGAAGTAGTGCCGAAAAAGTATATCAAGAAATGAAAAAAGTATTAAGAGCAATCATTACTGATAATATGACTGATACACAAAAAGTAATCGCTATTCATGATTACATTATTATGAATGTTGTTTATGATGAAGAAGTACTACAACTTTTATACCAAGGTATCCAAAACGCTAATTGTTATAATAGCTTCTATCTAGAAGGTGTTTTCTTTGATAAGAAGGCAGTTTGCGAGGGTATTAGTAAAGCTTTTGCCTCAATGTGTAACGTTGAAGGTATCCCTTGTGTCATGGTTGAAGGATACCCTGTTGCTAATCCTCAAGGGGCAGGACATGCTTGGAACAAAGTATATGTTGATGGTAATTGGTATATTGTTGATACAACATCAGATGGAACAATCATTGATGGCACATTTGAAATTCTTTCATATAAGTACTGCTTAATTGATGAGGCAACCCATCAAAAGATATATATGCCTAAAACTTACGAGCACATTACTTGTCAAAATAATTTAAACCCATATCTTTTTAATACATTTGAATTTGAAAACAATGTCTATGACTTTAATATTGAATCAATGGATGAATTAGAAATTCTAATTAAATACTTTGAAACAACAGCCAAAGAAAAAACAACTATTGAGTTTAAAATTGCTTATGACTATAAAAACTCTTGTAAAGATGAAATCAACCAAGCCTATAAAAATTGTGGATTAAGTCCTAATTATACATTTATTGATTCTAAACCAATCTTTATGTTAATAAAAGGGGACAATTTCTAGTGAAAAAAATATCAAATTTATTCTTAATTTTTTTAATATTTCTTTGTACTGGATGCACAAGTGAATGTCTTCACGAAAAAGAAACAATTGAAGAAGTTAAATCAACTTGTATCGAAAACGGTTATAAAATAACTTATTGTTCTATTTGCGATAAAGAATTTAAAGTTGAACTTCCTTTAGGAGAACACCAATTTAAAGATTCTGAAACAATTCAAGAACTATCATATACAAAACCTGAAATAAAAAAATGCATTTGCGAACTTTGTAATGAACAAGAAACTATAACAACTTCATATGATGATATTACAAATCGCTCTTTTGTTTTAGAGGAAAATCGCGGTGAAGTGAAATTTAACAATGTTGAAGATGTTTTGCGTGCAATCGAACGTGCTGTTTTATGGCAAGATGATCAATTAGTGCTAAAAGGCTTTTTAGATGACGAACAACTAAACACTTTAAGAAATAATTACTTTTCTTATAACCTTACAGATACTTCTTATTTTTCTTGGACTTGGGAATATGAAAAAGACGGAAGATTAGTTTATGAGTTCGAATATTTAAAAAATCCGTTAATTAAACCAACAATTACTCTTTATTCAAAATTCTTAAATGTTAATAAAATAATAAATGAAGAAAAAAGAAAAGAAGACTTTAACGAGTTTTACATTGATAGTGTATCAGATACTATGGAAGTAGAAACAACATTTCAACTTGCCAATTGCTTATCAAAAGGAATTCGCCCGATTTGTAAAGAAGGTTCAAATGCATCAGTCATTTATGAAATGATGCGTGATATCTTAAGAAATATTATTAATGATAATATGAGCGATTACGAAAAGATTCAAGCAATTCATGATTACATATGTGAAAATGTTAGTTATGACTATGACTTATACTATAATGGGGGATCTCCTAAATACTCAGAAAGTGGTTGGTTAGAAGGAGTGTTCTTTAACAAACAAGCAGTTTGTGGAGCGTTTGCGGATACATTTACAAGTATGTGTAATATTGAAGGAATTATTTGTGTTACAGTAAAAGGTTCAAGTAAAACTGATCCTTCAGGACATGCTTGGAATAAAGTATATCTTGATGGCAACTGGTATGTAGTCGATACAACATTCGATATTATGACGGTTAAGATTCGTACCTTAAATGAATTAACAAGTTATACATATTTTCTAACAAGCGAAACACGACATCTAAAAGAATATGATGTTTATGTATATACAAATATACCTTGTAATCAAATATATAATAAATATGCTCAAATGAAATATATATATCAAGGCGAAGAACATGACTTTGTTATTGAATCATATGAAGAGTTTAAAAATGTTATTGCTTATTATGAATCGGTAAAACCGACCAATACTTCAGTGTCAATTTTTATTACATATGAGTATGATGGTAAGTTTGAGTCCGAACTAAGAAGAGTATACTTTGGTCTTCAAATGGTTAATGATTCATACTATAAAGAAGGTACTCCAGGAGAGTGGGTAATACTAAATTAAAAGATTCTAGAACGAACTTGTTCGTTCTAGGATTTTTCATATCAATACTAAAGCATAAATTTAAAATTTGTTATATAATATATATAAGTTAAAAGGAGATTGAATTATGGAATTATTAAAAAAGATGTTAACAACACCATCAGTAAGTGGATCTGAATTACACTTTCAAAAGATGTTAATTGAAGAAATGAAAGAAGTAGATGACTTTATCATCACTCATCACAGCTATAATGTAATCCATGGTATCAATAAAGAATCAGATGTTAAAGTAATGTTACTTGCCCATATAGATGAAATTGGTCTTGTTATTGAAGATGTCGAGGCTAATGGTATTTGTAAAATGACAAACATCGGTGCTATTAGACCAGAAATGTATATGGGACAACAAGTATATGTTGTTAAATACGTTAATGGATTACCAACTTACGTTAATGGTGTTATCGGCTACACAAGAAACTATAAAGAAGGAAATGTTAAAGTAACGGATTTAAATCTTGATTTAGGAACAACATCAAAAGAAGAAACTTTAAAACTTGTAAGTATTGGTGATGTTGTTATTCAAAAAGATACTTATGCCCTTTTAGAAAATAACTGTTTAACATCTAGAGCTTTAGATGATAAAATTGGTGCCTACATTGCCTGTGAAGTTTTAAAAAGAGTAAAAAATAAAACAACAAATGGTGTTTATTTTGTTGCAACAGTTGGGGAAGAAACAACTGGACGTGGAGCAATTTTTTCAACTAGTCAAATTACACCAACTTGTACAATCTCACTAGATGTTGGTTCATCAAGCGATGTTGACTATAACTCAGGTGCAAATAAAAACATTTGCCTAGGCGGTGGACCGATGTTATCAATTGCATCACATGCTAATCAATTACTAAAACAAAAGCTTGAAGAGGTTGCCAAAAAACACAATATTCCTCTTCAATATGTTGTAGAAATATCAAGAACATATACTGACTTTGATAATGTTTATAAACAAAATGGTGGTATTCCATCAATGCTTATTAGTATTCCACTAAGATATATGCATTCATCAGTAGAAGTTTGTTCAATGACTGATGTTGAATATATTATTCAATTATTAGTTGAATTTATTATTGAAATGAATAAAGATACAAACTTTGATCCATTTGGGTGCTAATATGAAATACGTAGTTGCATCAGACATTCACGGTTCAATCACTTTTTTAGAAAAATTATTAAAGCGCTTTGAACAAGAACAAGCAGAACAACTAATCTTACTTGGCGATTTATACTACCATGGACCAAGAAATCCTTTACCAGAGGGTTATAACCCAATGGAAGTTGCAAAAACTTTAAACAAGGCTAAAGATTATATATATGTTATTAAAGGAAACTGTGATGCAGAAGTAGATGAAATGATTTCTGAGTTTAGTTTTAATCAAGGGTTAGAACTAAACATCAATAATAAAAATATCTATTTTACACATGGTCACAAATATAATGAAGACAACATTAAAGAAAACACTGATGTTTTAATCTATGGACACTTCCATACTGGTTTTATCAAAGAAAAAAATAATCAAGTATTTATTAATGTTGGTTCAATTACTTTACCTAAAAATAATACTGCTCATAGTTATTTAGTAATTGAAGATAATAACCTAACTTTAAAAGACTTAGAAGGGAACTTAATAGATTCTATTAAGATTTAAAAATATGAAAAGATGTTTTATTATTGGTGGTGCACCAATAAATAACTATGAATATATTAACAAACAAATCAAAGAAGATGACTTCTTGATCTTTTGTGATAGTGGTTTAACCCACTTGAAACATTTAAATCATCAACCTAACTTAATTGTCGGTGACTTTGATTCTCATATAAACCCTAACCTTGATGTTGAAACAATCGTCTTACCAACTGAAAAAGATGATACTGACACTGTCTTTGGGGTAAAAGAAGGGATTAAAAGAGGGTTTGATGATTTTGTTTTAGTAGGAGTACTTGGAAAACGCTTTGATCATTCATTTGGTAATATATCCATTTTACTATTACTTGATCAAGAAAATAAATCGGGTCAAATCATTGATGACTATTCCGTTATTGAAATTATTAAAAATGAGCCTAAATATATTAAAGATGACTTTAGTTTTTTCTCACTTTTAAATTTAACCCCAATAATTAGTGGAGTATCAATCGAAAATGCAAAATATAGCCTAAATGGGGCTCAAATGATGAATTATTACCCACTTGGTGTTAGCAATGAAGTTCTAAAAGGAAAAGTTGCAAAAGTAGAAGTAAAAGAAGGGATTGCCTTACTTGTTAAAGTTTTTTAATAAAAACGTTTTTAAAGCAAACTGTTTTATAAGTTTAAAAAGATATGGTATAATTAACCTATAAATAAATAAAAACGATGAAAAGAAGAGTAAGTAATTACAAGATTTATAGAGAGTTCTTGTTTGGTGGAAAAGAACATTGGCGTATTACTGAACATGGTCTTGGAGTTGAAATGCCGATATGTAGGTTTTTCCGGGTATTCCCGTTATAGGATAATAACTTGTTAGAGTTAAAATAGGCTAAGCAATTAGTAAAAAAGGTTGGTACCACGTGAAGATATTCTCGTCCTTGTGTTTATACAAGGGCGTTTTTTATTTTTTGAAAGGAGGTTTTTAAATGCTTACATTCATATTGTTAATGATACTAAAGTTTTCTAAAAAGCGAAAACACACATATTTATATAATCAAGATAATATTGAAATTATTAACACAGAAGAAGAGGAAAATAATATGACTTATATTAATCCAGACATTTTATTACAAATTAAAAACCTTTCAAAAACATTTGGTGAACACCAAGTTCTATCAGACATCAACTTAGACATTTATAAAAAAGACATTTATGGGATCCTTGGTTTATCAGGAGCTGGTAAATCTACCCTTGTTAGATGTATAAATGGTTTAGAAAAATTTGACCAAGGTGAAATTTTCTATAATGGACAACTAGTAAATTTTGATCGAAAGTATAAAAGAGAAGTTGCAATGATCTTCCAACAATTTAATCTTCTTGATCAACGTACTGTTTTAAAAAATGTTGAACTTGCGGGGGAGTTGTTTAATGAAAAAGATCGCAAAGCAAAAGCAAAACATTATTTAGAACTTGTTGGTTTAAAAGATAAAATGAAATCATATCCATCACAACTTTCAGGTGGACAAAAACAACGTGTTGCAATTGCAAGAGCTTTAATGACCGAACCAAAGATTTTGTTATGTGATGAAGCAACATCAAGCTTAGACCCAGATACAACAAATCAAATTTTAGATTTATTAAAAGAACTAAATGAAAAACTTGACTTAACAATTATTATGATTTCCCATCAAATGAATGTTATTGAAAAGATTTGTAATAAGGTAGCAATTATTGACCATTCAAAAATTGTTGAAAGTGGCTATGCCCAAGACATTTTCCTTTCTGCAAAAGAAAGCATAACAAAAAAAATCATCTATTCAGGTCACTTAAATACCCAACTAGATGATTCAAAAATGTTAAAAATTATTTTCAATGGGGAAATTGATACACCGATTATTGCCAATGTTGTTCAAGATTGTAATATTATTTTATCAGTAATCTATGCGGATTCAAAAGTAGTGAATGGTTTAATCTATGGTCAATTAATATTCAAGATGCCAGCTTTACAATCTGATGTAATAAAATTAAAGAAATATTTCGACCTAAAGAATATTAAATATGAGGAGGTTGATTCAATTGAATAGTTTTTTATATACTGTTAATGATAATACTTCCTTCTTAGAACTAACAGAATTTGTCTTTGATTCAACCCTAAAGACAATTGCTATGATTTTTATTTCTTGTTTTGTTTCGTATTTAATAGGCCTCCCTTTAGGAATTCTATTAAATATTACTTCAAAAAAAGGAATAACACCATGTAAGTGGTTAAACTTAATCTTAAGTATTTTTGTAAATATTCTTCGTTCGATACCATGCTTAATCATTGTTGTATTATCAATGCCCCTTGTAAGAGCAATCTTTGGAATGGGAACTGGTGAATGGTATACAATTATAATTCCTTTAATATTTACTTCATTCGGATACATTGCTCGTATCGTTGAACAATCTTTATCTGAAGTAGACAAAGGAAAAATTGAAGCGATCGAATCACTTGGCGCAACAAAACTACAAGTTATTTTCAAGGTGTTACTACCTGAGGCAAGAGCAAGCCTAATTGGTGGATTAGCAGTTACCTTAGTTTCAATCATTGGTTATACATCATTTGCTCAAAACTTAGGTGCTGGAGGACTAATTGCCGAAATTTGGGAATTCTATGGTAGAAACACAACAACATTTTATGAAAAACCAATCTTCTGGGTAATGTTAATTTTAGTCATTGTCCTTGTACAAGTTATCCAAGAAGTTGGATTATTAATATCAAAGAAATTAGATAAAAGGAGAATTCTATAATGAAAAAAAATATTTTAAAAGTTTTATTAATTGCGATTATTTGTTTAACTTTATCTTTTGCAACTAGTTGTAAGAAAAATGATAAAGTAATTAGAGTATGTGCGAGTGAACTTCCACATGCTGATGTATTAGAAAATGTTGTAGCCCCAATGTTAAAAGAACAAGGCTATGAATTAAAAGTTTATGTTTTGGATTGGACTTTACAAAACAATGCTGTTGCATCAGGTGACTATGATGCGAACTATTTCCAACATATTCCTTATTTAGAAACATATGATGGATCGACAAAACTTTTTGCAACATGTAAAGTCCACTATGAACCACTTGGAATTTATCGTGGCAAATCAAGTGGTACCCTTCAATCAGGTAAAACTTTTGCCATTTGTAATGATGAATCTAATGCTGCAAGAGCATTTGAATTATTAAAACAAAAAGGCGTTATTTCAGATGTTCCTGTAGATGATGAAGGAAAATTAACATTTGTTGGTTCAAAATGGACATCACCAGAAGGTGTTACAATTACACTAATTGCTGAAGATTTACTAGTTCAAGCTATGCCGGACTATGACTTTGTTTGCTTACCTTGTAATACTGCTTATACTGGAAATGTTGATGCAAATAAAAAAGTAGCATACGAAGACGATCCTGTACAAGTAAGCCTAAAAGCTAATGTTTTAGCAGCACGATTAGATGATTATAATAACAATGCTAAATATCAAGCCAAGATTGATGTTTTAACAAATGCGTTACTTTCACAAGAAGTTGCTGATTATATATATGAAAAATATAATGGTGCAATCACTTGTGATAGTACATCACAAATAGATTTACGATAAATAAAAAGAGAAAACAGCGCAAGAAATTGCGCTGTTTTCAATATTCTTTTATAGAGGGGGAAAAGAATCATATTGATTTTTCAGGATTGACCGAGAAAATTTTATATACAATAATTAAAGGAGTTCAACATAAAATAAATCAATCCCTAGTAGATATATTACCTATCTACACATCCATTATAAAATAGTAACCTAAAACATACCTAAAAATAAAAATATTTTTTAATTTTTTTTATAAAGTAATATTAATAATACATACTTTTCCATCTGGACTACTAATTTTCATAGAACCATGGTGGATTTCAACAATCTCTTTTGCAAGTGACAAACCGATACCACTACCATCAGATACGGTACTACGACTCTCATCACTTCGGTAGAATCTTTCTGCAAAATGATTTAGATTCCCCTTGGTAAGGTTACTTGCATCATTTTCACAAATAAGATGTATTTTACCTTTTGTTTTGCTAATACTAAGTTTGATATAAGAAGTAGAATACTTTCTCGCATTATCAAGTAATAGGGTTAATAAATCACGAATTAGTTTTTCATTGCCTAATAAAGTAACGTTTTCCTCTATATCATATGTAAATTCTTTTTCTAAGACTTTCTTGTATGTATGGACAATATCATATACTGCATCAGTTAATGAAAACTCAGACATATCTTCTAGAGTATTCATTTCATCAATTTTTGATAAAGAAACAAGTGTATTAGTCATTGTTGTAAGCTTTGAAACTTGTTTACTAATTGTTTGAGTATACTCGTTTTCACCATATTCCATTTCTAATAGTTCATTGTTTGCGGTAATAACAGTTAGAGGTGTCTTCAACTCATGACTCGCATTTGTAATAAATTTCTTTTGTTTTTCATGAGCATCAATAATCGGCTTTAAAATTTTACTTGCAAATAACTGTAATAAAGAGAAAATAGTAAATAGTGTTAGTAAAGAAATAATAACTGCACTTACTAACATAAAACGCATATAGAAGATTTGACGATTACAGTTAACAAAAATAAATGTTTCGCCAATAACATTATCATTTTCAATGATATCGAATTTCTGATAACGATATCCGCTAATATAGCCTTTATTTAGAACTCGATCTCGACTTGCACGATTGATAAAAAAATTAACTTTATCTTTACTTAAATTCACATCTTTAGAAAAGTAGTAATCTTTTCGGTCTTCCTCATCAAAATTTTTATAAATGAAGTAATGTAGTTCCTTGGTTTCTTGAAGAAACTCATCATCAAGAGATGATGTGTCAGCTAATAACCCAGTACTGTTTTTGTTAATTAGTTTAATAGTTTTATCAGTTTCTAGTGTTATGTTTAACATTGTTGCAAAATAACTTGTTGCAACAATCAAAGTTAAAACAATACTAACTGAAAGTATGCAAATAGCAATAAGTTTAAACTTTAATTTTTTAATCATTGATAACCTCTAAAGAATACCCAAGACCGCGCACAGCTTTAATTGTAATATTAGCTTTAATAGATGTAAGTTTTTTTCTTAAAGATGAAATATTTACCCAAACAACATTGATTTCTGAATCATTATCAAACCCCCAAATAGTATTCATAATCTTGTCAGTTGATAACAAAATGTTTGAATTAACCATTAACATTTCCATTAATTGATATTCTTTGTTTAATAATCTAATTGAACCCTTGTCCGTAGACATTTCAAATGTTTTAGTGTTTAAAGTAACGTTTCCAAAATTAAATTTATTAATAACAGTATTCTTTCGTCTTGTTAAAGCTTTAACACGAGCAACAAGTTCTTTCATTGAAAAAGGTTTGCCTAAATAATCATCTGCACCACTATCTAAACCAAGTACTTTATCATCGATATCGGCTTTGGCAGTTAAAACGATAACTGGAGTGAAATCATTTCGCTCGCGCATTTTTTTGATTGTCGAAATCCCATCAAGGCGTGGCATCATAATATCCATAATTACACAGTCATATTGGTCATATTCTAAATACTTTAAGGCTTCAATGCCATCATAAACAGCATCAGTATAGAAGTTATTTAGTTTCAAAACTTTGCATATAGCGCTAGATATATCACGATCATCTTCAACAACAAGTATTCGCATAAAACACCTCCTATTTTTATTTTAATATACTACATAATACTTAAATTAAGTTAAATAATTAATTTAAGTATAACACAAAATAAAAAACTAGTCTAATGACTAGTTAATTACTTTTTGTTTTTTACTTCTAATGAAAATAGGAATGTAGAACAATGCAAATACTACAAAAGCTATTACAGCTACACATCCTAGATATATATACCAGTGGTGCGGTTTTTCAAATACAAATAACGATAAGACTGGAGATCCCATTGTAAACATTAGGTTTGGCATATATTGAATATCAAATGTTCCATCAGAAAGAACATTTATTTGAGCAAATAATGAGTTAGCATAAATACTAACCAAACCTAAAGCAAATAAGATTGCCATAGATGTTAAATAGTGAACAGGTCGAATATTTAAATTTTTATTAAACATAATATATACGCCAAGAACAACTAGCATACCGTGATAAATAAAATATTGATATGTTCTTACATTAAATGGATCAACAGTATCAGGTAATAATAAGGCAAGAATAGCACCAAAAATCATTGTTGGAAACATAAATCCTAAAAGAACATCACGAACTCTATTGCCTGGTTTTGTAAAACGAACAATAAAGATATTAGCAATTTGTAAAGAGCATAGGTGAATTGGGAATGTTCCATCTTAATAAAGGGTACAAGCTCTTTTGCAATAAAGTCACCAGTTTCTTTGTTATAATGATTAACCCAATCAAACTCAATTGATGAGAAAGTCTTTGCAGTTTCTGAGATAATACAAAGGATACACGCAATTGTAAAGATTAAATTAAATGATGGTTTAAACTTAAAAATCAAGAAAATTGCAACAATTGTTAAAATAATTGTTAGTGTTAAAAATATATAATGTTCTAAAGTAAACATAAAGTTTCCCCCTTAAATACTAACATTATACAAAAAATTCAAAGAAAAAACAATACAAAAATCATAAACAAAATATAAATAATTATTTAATCACTTTACAAGCGAAAATTAATATGATATATTTATATTAAATGATAATCATTATCATTTAGGAGGAGCAATGAGACACTCAGATCAAAGAGATATTGTATATCAAGTTGTCTGTCAAAGTTGTGATCATCCTAGTGTAGAAATGATTTTGTCTCGTGCCAAAGAGCAAATGCCTTCTATTAATATGGCAACTGTTTATCGTAATTTGAATGTATTAGTTGATCAAAACAGGATCATTCGATTAACGCTTACAACGGGAGATCGTTTCGACAAAACACTTTATCCGCATCCCCACTTTTATTGTAAGTGCTGTGGCAATGTAACAGATGTTGATCACGATGCTGTATCAGACATGATAACATCAATTGAAAGTCAAGACTTTCAAATTGACAAAACCGACATAATGTTTACCGGTATTTGTCCAAAATGTAAAAATTAATAAAGGAGAAATTTAAAATGGAATTAAAAGGATCAAAAACAGAAAAAAATTTAATGACTGCGTTTGCAGGAGAAAGCCAAGCTAGAAATAAATATACTTATTTTGCTAGCGTTGCAAAAAAAGAAGGTTATGAACAAATTGCTGCAATCTTCTTAGAAACAGCTGAAAATGAAAAAGAACATGCTAAATTATGGTTCAAAGCATTAGGTGAACTTGGAACAACTGCTCAAAACTTAAAAGCAGCTGCAGAAGGTGAAAACTATGAATGGACTGATATGTATGCAACATTTGCAAAAGAAGCTGAAGAAGAAGGTTTCTTAAGACTTGCTAACCAATTCAGAGCTGTTGCTGCAATCGAAAAAGCTCATGAAGAAAGATATCGTAAATTATTATCAAATGTTGAAATGCAACAAGTATTTGAAAAAGGTGAACAAGTAATGTGGGAATGCCGCGTATGTGGACATATCGTTGTTGGTCCTAAGGCTCCTAAAGCTTGCCCAGTTTGTCGTTATTCTCAATCTTATTTTGAAATTCATAACGATAAATACTAAGCATAAATTTATCATAAATAATTGGAAGGATA
>JAZNQD010000012.1:0-41633 GCA_045589955.1 Bacilli bacterium
TATTTTTTATATAATCATTAATACATTCTTTAATAATTTTATCCATAACCGATTACACAATATTTAATAATAAATATTAAAATAATTTTTGTTTTTTTAATATTATTTAATATATTTGCACATATAGTGATGATATTAGAAATATATCTCTAACTATTTTAATTTAAATTTTTATAAGTATGAAAAATAACATTGAAGAAATTAATAGTTTTCTAAATGGTCGTGACCCAATGCAAAGAATTGTAAATATAGAATGTGGTTATGACGATGATACTGTTTCCATTATATATAAAACAGAAGATGGACAAAAACGTATCAAAAAAGATGATTTTAAGCCTTTTGTTTGGGCTAAAAATAGTGTTGCAGTAAGAATGTTTGAACGGTGATAGAAAATTGCTTAAAAAGCAAATGATTGATTATGGGATAGGTGTTAAAGCACTTATTACAACCTTTGAAAAAGAAGAAGTATCTGATAGACTTACAAATGGCTACAAATATATATTCTATGCAAAAAGAAAAATGTCATATCAAGCATTTTTAGCATTTTTTCAAAAAGCTAAAACTCCAATATATGGTGATAAAAAGAAACCAGTTAATGGAGAACGTGTTATTTCAAGTAGAGAATTCTTAGCTGTTTCTCCCATTGAACAATATATGATTTCAACAAGTAAAAGACTTTTTAAAGGGTATGATGGATATGATGAATTAAAAAGATTACAATTCGACTTGGAAACACAAGGTTTAAATCCAGAAATACATGCTATTGACCAGATAGGTATTAGAACTAATAAAGGTTTTGAAAAAATTATTACAATAACAGGAGAAGGTGATCAAAGAAAAGTAAATGAATTATCTGCTATTATAGAATTTTTATCAATTTTGAAAGACGAAAAACCAGATGTAATTGCTGGTCATAATTCAGAAAACTTCGACTGGAATTTTATTATTGTTCGTTGTCAACAATTAGGTACATCTTTAGAAGAATTATCTTTAAGATTTTTTTCACATCCAATTTTTAAAAAAAATAAAGAATCTGTATTAAAATTAGGTGGTGAAATAGAATATTTTAAACCAACAATTATGTGGGGTCATACAATTGTTGATTCATTACATGCTGTTAGACGAGCACAAGCAATTGATTCAAATATGAAATTAGCTAATTTGAAATATGTTACAAAATATTTGAATTTAAAGAAAGAAAATCGTGTGTATGTTCCAGGACAACATATTGGTGAAATATGGTTAGAAACTGAACCAAAATATGCATTTAATAATGAAAATGGTGATTGGTTTAAAATTACTGATAAAAAACCATTAATAGAAAATTATAGTGCTGTTAGTGGTAGATATATTGTTGAACGATATTTGTTAGATGATATTTGGGAAACTGATAAAGTAGAATTAAAATTAAATGAATCTAACTTCTTGATTGGTAAGATGTTACCAACAAGTTTTCAAAGAGCTTGTACAATGGGTACTGCTGGTATTTGGAAACTTATTCTTTTAGCTTGGTGTTATGAACATAATTTAGCAGTTCCATCATTTGATGTTTCTAAACGTTTTACTGGTGGACTTTCACGTTTACTTAAAGTAGGTTATGCTGATAGAGTAGTAAAACTTGACTATAATTCACTTTACCCATCAATTATTCTAACATGGAATATTGCAAGTAATTTGGATATTTCAAAAGCAATGGTATCTATGCTTGAATATGTATTATCTGAACGTGAAAAATATAAAGATTTAAAAGGTGAAGCTGGAGCAAAGGCTAAAAAAATTAAATCACAATTAAAAGAATTTAAAGGTTCTGATTATGAAAAAAAGAAATTAAAAGAAGAACAACAATATTGGGAAGCAGAATCATCTGCCAATGATAAAAAGCAATTACCTCTTAAAATATTAGCAAACTCATTCTTTGGTGGTTTCGGTGCTCCAGATGTATTCCCAATGGGTGATGTTATATGTGCTGAAAAAACAACTTGTATTGGTAGAATGTCACTAAGATTAATGATTTCACATTTTAATAATATAGGATATACACCAATTGTTGGTGATACTGATGGTTTTAACTTTCAAATGCCTTTAACTTTTAGATATACAGAAGAAAATCCTTACATTGGTAAAGGTTTGGGTAGAAATGTAACAAAAGATAAAAAATATGTTGGAGTTGATGCTGATGTGGCTGAATTTGAAGATTTATACATTAATAGCCCTTTTAAAGAAGGTGGGATTAATAAAATGGGTTTAGGTGTTGATGAATTCTGTCCAGCAACAATTAACTTTTCAAGAAAAAATTATGCTGACTTACTTGAAAATGGTAAAACCAAAAAGGTTGGTAATACTATTAAATCACGTAAAATGTCTGGATATATTGAAAAGTTCTTGGATGAAGGTATTGATTTATTATTAAATGGTAATGGGCAACAATTCTTAGAAAATTATTATAATTATATTGATATGATTTATAACTATAGAATACCATTAAGAGATATTGCATCAAAAGGTAAAATTAAAAAAACTGTTGAGCAATATAAAATTGATTGTAAAACTGTCACAAAAAGTGGTAGTAAAAAATCAAGACAAGCTTGGTATGAATTAGTTATTGAAAATAATATAAAAGTTGATTTAAACGATACAATATATTATGTTAATACTGGAACAAAAAAATCTGAAAGTGATGTGAAACGTATTACACATCAATTTACAAAAATTGATGGTGAAATAGTTGAAATTGATAATAAAATTAAAAAAGAATTAATTAAAAAAGCTTTAAAAGTTGATGATATTAAATTAAGTACTTTAAAAGCAAAAGAAATTAAAGAACTTTTAAAACCATTTATTGTTAAAGAAGAAGATGAAATTATATTAAATTGTAAATTAGTTCCAAATGAAATAGTGGAAGCTGATGAAGATATTTTATGTAATGATGAAATTGAATATAATGTAGTAAAATATATTGACCAATTTAATAGTAGAATTAAACCATTATTGGTATGTTTTTCTCCAGAAATTAGAAGTAATATATTAATTCAAAATCCAGAAGATAGACAATACTTTACAGAAGAACAATGTAAACTTGTAAGTGGTTATCCAAATAAAGAAACTGACCAAGATACATTTGAACAATTAATGACACCAGAACGAAAAGAAATTGAATATTGGTTATCAATTAATGAAATTCCACCTTTTGTTAAAGAATGTGGTATTGATTGGGATGAATTAGTTGAAAAACATAATAAGATTAAAGAAGAAGAACAAAGCATTTTATTTAAAGAAGAAAATGAAAAATACTTAAACGCATTAAGTAATTTAACAGAAGATGATGTTAATAAATTTGAAGATGAAGGTGAAATACCGTCATCATTATTAAATATTGTAACTTTAGATTCTGACATGCATTTTAAATTTATTAAAATACCAACAATGTCACCAAGTACTGGCGGTTATATATTTGATGACATTACAGTATATGATAATTCAGAAGAATTATATGAGCATTTCATAGAATCATATCATGAATAAACAAAAAAAAGAGGAAGTATCACTTCCTCTTTTTTTATATTTAAGCTTCAATAGCATTCCAAGTATCAGGTAAAACATTTATAATTCTTGAATAATTATAATTAATGTTATAATTAAATATACCATCAGTTGTTATACCATTAAACATATTAATTACACTTAAAGAACTATTTAAATCACTCATCATTTTAACTTCTTTTAACGCTGTACAATATGAAAACATATTATCCATATTAACAACATTTAACAAATTAAATGAAGATAAATCAAATTTTTCAATCAATGGTAAGCTACTTAACATGCCTTTCATCATAGTAACTTTAGATGTATTTAAACCATTTAAAGCTATATTTGTTAAATTATCACAATTAGCAAACATATAACTCATATCTGTAACATTTGTAGTATCTAATAAATTAATTCTAATATCTTTAATATTATCACAATTATTAAACATACTATTCATATTTGTTACATTTGCAGTATCTAAATCTGACAAATCAATAGTTGACATTTTAACATTATAGAACATATTTGACATATCAGTCAATGTATTATTAAATACTATTTTAACCTTATGTTCACCTAAAGTATCAAATTGAATAGTTGAAACTTGTCCTTTTTCAACACCATCAACATAAACTTGAATAATGTTATTAGCAGCTTCACCACCAACTAATTTATAACTTTCATTTAAATTAGTTACATTAAAGTATGCTGTAATATAACTTTCTTTCTTAATATAATCTTCACCATCATACTCACCACAATCATAGTAATCAACATCAGCTTTAATAATTGATTTACCATCTTCATTTCTTTCAATATCGAAATTAATATTATGGAATTGTCTAACAGTTGTTTCAACATATATTGGTTGATTATTTTCATCTAAATGTTCTTTAGCATTATCAACACCATCAACAGCATAACCTAATTCAGATTCAGTTACAACTTTACCATCAGTTGTTGCTTTAGATTCTGGATATAAATATTCTTCAACTAATTCTTTTAATGGAGTAACTATTGTATGTTTCAAACTACTTGCATCAGTATATTCCAAATATAAACTTTCAGAAGTAACATTTGTTACTGTTTCAACACCAAACGCATCTTTTGTAATAATTTGAGTTGAATCTGGAATATATTCTAATCTATTAATTAAAGTACCCTTATTATCAAGTGTTTGAATAGTTTTTTGACCATCAACTTCTCTTACAAAACCTAAAATAAATGAAACTTCTTCATTACCATTTTCATTAGTAAATGTGTATCTTGCTAATAAAGGTTCACCATCTTTCTTATCAATTAAGAAATTAGGATCATGTAAGAATTCTAAAGCTTCTTCTTTATTTGCAAAAATTTCATCATCACGTTTAATTTGTAAGTGTCTTGTCCAATCTGTATAATGATCAGTACCACCACTATAAACATCTTTATGACTGAAAGTTAAATAATCAATATTACCATCAAATAATACACCATTATATGTATCATCCAAGAAATTACCAGTACCATCTGAAGGATGAGCACTACCAGCTACAAACTCATTCATTGTATCACTATATACAGTTAACAAGTTGTGTGGATCATCAGAAATAATTACATTAGCTTTAAGACTTGATTCACTCTCAGTAGATTCAAATGTTAAATCAATACCTGGAGTAGTAATAGCATTAATATCTGTTTTTGATTTAAGATTATTAATATCTTTCATCATGCTATTAACCAAATCTTCATCTACATAAGCTTCAAAATCCTTTCTTAATTCAGTTATAGTACCATCTAAATAATGAATTGCTTCTTCAACATTATCAGCTTCATAGAATGGGAATTCTTCATTACCCCAACCTAATTGTTTATGAACCATTTCAATATTGGTGGCAATACCGTTAACCCAAACACTACTTCCATCAGAAGTAATTTCAAGAATATTATTAGCAGCAGCAGAATCAGCAATATTAAGTTTAGCTTTTAACTTATTATCTTCAGTTGCATATAACGTAATAGGTGTATTATCATTATTTACATTATCAACAAAACGAAGATTTGCAGATAATTCTGTAGCACCTTCAGCATTAGTTGTTTGTTTTAATACTACATTTGTTTCATCATTATTTGTAGTAATTGGTTTAAACATACTAGATGCTGGGAATCTTGTTTGATTTAATTCACCATTAGAAATGTATTTAATTACAATTTCATTAGTATTAGGATCATATACGATTTCTTCAATTGTTGATACAGATGTTAATGGAATATCAACTGTACTTCCATTTGTTGTAAAATGTAAAGTATTATTATTATCAGAATAAGTTAATATTACATTTGTATATAAACCATCTTCATATTTAATAATTTGATTACCATCATTTGTTGATAATTTAACATCAGCCGAAACTATAAAACCACCAGCATCAATAACTTCTTTTGTTAAATCAACTGTTGCAGTATCTTTAACTGACATTGCGTAAGTTTTAACAATTTCTTCAACTTGAACAATTGTTTCATCTATCTTTTCAGCATTTTGATTTGCTGTGTTTTTAACCGCTTCAATATCTTTTGATAAATTAGCTTCAGCAGTTTGAGCACGTCCAATTTCAGTATTTATTAAACTTTCTAATCTAGCTTCTTCTTTAGCAGCACGTTCAGTTTCAGATGAAATTAAACCTCTTAATGTATCATCAGCAGCAATAGCTCTAGCTGTTTCTTCATCAATATCATTTCTTAATTCACTTTCAGCAGCTAATGCTCTTTCAATTTCATTAGCTAAATTAAGAGAATTATTATTAATTAATGTTTGAAGTTCAGTTTCTTTACCAATTGCTCTAGATTCTTCTAAATCAATATTAGATTGTAATGTCGCTTCAGCTTTTTGTGCTCTAACTTTTTCAACATTTATTAAATCTTCTAAAGCATGTTCAGCATTTTCTGCTCTAAGTTTTTCAGTATATATTGCTACATAGTTAGCATTTTCAGCTTTAGTTGCTCTTTCAACTTCATTATCAATTCTTTTACCTAAAGCTTTTTCTGATTCACTAGCTCTAAGTGATTCTTCATTAATACTATTAGATAAGATTTCATCTTGTTTTGTTGATCTTTCAATTTCAAGTAATAAATCTTTAGAAAGTTCAGATTCAGCATATTCAGCTCTTAATTTTTCATCAGAAATTGCTTTTTCTAATATATAATCTGCTTTTTCTCTTGAACTAGTTTCAGCATTAATTGCGTCTCTTAATTCTTGTGCTGTTTTATTAGAATTTTCAATTTCAATTCTTAAAGATTCTTCTAATTCACTATCCTTATTTGTTGAACGTTCAATTTCTTTATTTAATTTTGTTAAAATTTCCCCTTCAACTCTTGTTGCTCTTGCAACTTCATCACTTAAATCTTTAGTAAGAATATTTTCAGCTTTAGTTGCTCTAATTTCTTCTGCCTTAATCGCATCAGCTAACAAATGATATTCTTTTTCTCTAATATCAGATTCACTATGAATAGCATCAGTTAATACTTGTTCAGCAGCTTTAGCACGTTCAATTTCTTCATTAATTAATGATTCCAATTGATTATCTTTATTAACAGAACGTTCAATTTCAGAATCTAACTTAGAATTAATTTCACTTTCAACTCTTTCTGCTCTTGCAATTTCATTATTAATTGCACTTTCTAATTCAGAATCTTTAAATGATAAATCTTTTACTGCATTTTCAATATTAGTTTGTAATACTTTTTCAGCAGCAATTGCTCTATTTTCTTCTTCTTCAATAGCTTTCTTTAACGCTTCATCAGCTTCTTTCAATTGGTAAATATTTTGTGATACAGATGTATTATCATCCATTACAATATTACTTGCACTATTTGAAACATATAAAGAACCTTTATCATTAACCAATAAATTGCTATTTAAATCAGATACAATAACTTCAGCAATTAACTTATCAGTACCATTACCATCAAAATTAAGTTCTTTAGTTAATTGAACAGCACCTAAATGATTAGTTTCAACTACCCATTGATTAAATAAATCTCTTACATTTACTCTTTCTTGTCTTTCATTACCATAAGAATCATAATATGTAATTACTAATTCTTTAGTAACATCATCATATACAATACTTTCAATTAAAGAACCTTCATTTAATTTAATTTCCTTATCAACTAAACCACTTCTAGTTAATGTTAATACATTTTCTTTAGGATTATACAATATATCAACAGCAGCATATAATGGTTCACCATTTGTATTAATAAGGTTTCCAGGTTCAGTAGATACATTCACTTTACCAATAATTGAAGAACCAATTTCTTCAATAGTTTTAGTTAAACTAACTGTACCACTATTTTTAACAACATAAGATAAATCTAATTTAGCTTGTTCTAAATTTGCAACAATTTCATTATCTTTATTAATTGATCTATTAGCTTCAGCTATAATTTTTTCATCTAATGTTTGTTCAGCAGCTTTTGCTCTTTCACTTTCATTAATGATAGATTCTTCTAATTGCTTTTCAGCAACCATTGCTCTACCAATTTCAGTGTTAAGATTATCTGTTATAATTTGTTCAGCAGATTTTGCTCTATCAGTTTCACTCTTAATAGAATCTTCTAATATATGTTCAGCATAAATCGCTCTATTTTCTTCATCTTTAATAGAATCTCTTAATACTTGTTCAGCATCTTTAGCACGTGAAATTTCCTCAACAAGTCTATTGTTAATATCATTTTCAACAGCAGTTGCTCTTTCGATTTCAGTATTAACTTTTGTAGTTAATTCTTCGTCAATTCTTGTTGAACGTTCAACTTCATGTTCAATAATTCTTTCAAGTTCTGCTTCTTTAAGTGTCGCTCTTTCATACTCATTGATAATACTAACTTTATTAGTATGTTCAGCAGCAGTTGCTCTTTCAATTTCAGCAGTTAATTTAGCATTTAAAGAAACATCTTCATCTGTTGAACGTTGTATTTCAGCATCTAAAGCATTCTTTAATACATCTTCAGCAGATTTTGCCCTATCAATTTCTGCATTTAATTGAGATTGTAAAGAATCTTCAGCAGTTGTTGCTCTAACAACTTCAGCATTAAGATTTCTTGTTAATTCTTCTTCAGCAGCAATGGCTCTTCTTGTTTCCGCATCCAAATTATCTTGTAATAATCTTTCAGCAGCTTTTGCTCTTTCAACTTCAGCAGTTAATTGAGATAATACATCATTAATGGCAGTTTCTCTGTCCTTAATTTCTTTATCAACTAAATAATCTACTTTCTTATCTAAGTTTAAAATAGCAGCTTCAACTGTTACACCTAATGTTGTATCAATCATTTTAATGTTTTCAGCAGTACCTCTTACATATAATGAATGTGCAACATTTTCAAGGATATTATCTTCAATTTCAGCAATATTTACTTCACCAGAGATTTTATCTTGCCCTTGTGGATTTCTAACAATAGTTAAAGTAACAGTTTTATCAGTATTATCAACATCCAATTCATTTACAATAATTTGTAAAGGAATACGAAGTTCTTGATATTCACCAGTAGCATCAATATAAGCAATAACGATTTCTTCTGTTGTTACATCAAAATATGCTTTTTGAATTAATTGTACTGAATTCAAAACATATTTAGATTCTAAAACTTCTCCTTTTGGATTACTTCTTTGGAAAATCAAAGTATTTGTTTTAGTATCATAATTAACATCAACATAAGAGTAAATGCCATCATTTACTAAATTAATAGTATTTTCAACACGTTGAGAAATGTCTTTTTTAGATAATTTTTCATCAATACCTTGTTGAACATTAATTTTTTCATTATTTCTTATATATGAAATATTTGCAGCAGCACCTTCAACATATAAAAACTTACCAGTAGAATCTTTAGATAAAATATTATCAGGCATTTTTTCTTTATCTAAAATTCTAACATCAGCTTTTAAAATGTCTTGCCAATCAAACATACCTTCGTGTTCACTATCTTCAGATTTAGTATGTTCTTTAGTTAATACAATAGGAGTTTCACTATCTTCACCTAAAACATCCCATTCATCAATTAATCTAGCAATATTAATTCTAACTTCATTTTTAATTTCACCATCAATTTCAATAGCATTATTTAAAGTTAAAATTAATTCTTCAGTATATGCATCATATTCACCTTTAATAACATGAGATTCAACTGGAAGTGAAATATCTTTCTTTTGTTCACCATTAATAGTTAACGTTAATTTACTTTCTTCTTCAGAATAATCTAAGTCAACACTTGTAAATATACCATCTTCTTGTTCAACAATAATGTTAGGTATTACTTGTCCTTCATAAATTTTAGAACCTAATTTAACATCACTTGACAATGTTATACCAGTATCACCCTTTTCAATTGTTAAATCAATAGAAGATGTATCTTCAACATATAATTCATGTCTTTTTTCAAGAGCTATGATATATTCTGATAACATTTTATCAGCAACAAATAAAGAAGTTGCATCACCTAATATATGGTCATCTAATTCTGGAACATATTTACCTTCCTCATTAAAACCACAAGATGTTATTATATTTTTTACAATACCATCAATTCTTTCAATTTCTTCTTTATTTTCACCAACTCTTTTATATAATTCTTCAATATCTCTTTCAGCTTGTGAAAAATCAATATAATAAGTTTCATTAAGAACTTCACCAGATTCAGTATCATAAATAAATTCACCTTCACCAACAGAACCTATAGCTAAAACAATACAAGGATTTTTTTCATCACCATATTTAAAAATCATTGGTTCTGCATATAATGATGCACGGTCATATTGAACACTACGAACATATTCAGTAATCTCATTGAAATTACTGAATAAATGTTCACAATGCACAAATCTTAGTCTATTTTGATTAAAATTCATTGTTAATTATTTTTATATATTTTTTATTTCTTAATAAATTTTATTAATAAAAATTAACAAATTACCCCTTAATAATTTTCTGGTTCATAAGGGAATATACCATAATCCCCATTTAATCTAACAATAACGTTATTAGCAGGGTCTTCAGTATATAGTGTAAGAACACCATTAGCACAGTCAAATGCAATATTAGGAGCTTCATTAGGATGTTCACCAGCTTTAATTAATCTACTATGTAAATAGTTATCCATAACAATTCTAGCGATTTCTTCATCCTTCAATGCTTTATCCAATAAGTCAATAGCACCTACAACTGTTTCACTATCATTAATGTAGTTAGAATCGTCTCTCTTAATATAAGAACCATCTTCTGCTAAACCAACAGAAGCTTCAATCTTATCATCTTGTGCAATTCTAGCAATTTCTTCAACTTTAAGAGCTTTATCTAATTCATCAATAGCACCTACAACTGTTGTTGCTGCATTAATATAATTAGAATCATCACGAACAATGTAATTACCTTCTTCATCTAAACCAACATTAGCTTGTGTATTATCAAGTTCAGCTTGAAGTTTTTCATCGGCTTCAATTCTAGCGATTTCTTCAGCTTTCAATGCTTTATCCAATAAGTCAATAGCACCTACAACTGTTTCACCATCATTAATATAATTAGAATCTTCTCTCTTGATGTAATTACCTTCTTCATCTAAACCAACATTAGCTTCAATGTTATCAATTTCTTCTTGCAATTTAGCATCTTGTTCGATTCTAGCGATTTCTTCAGCTTTCAATGCTTTATCCAATAAGTCAATAGCACCTACAACTGTTTCACCATCATTGATATAGAACGAATCTTCTCTCTTAACATAAGAACCATCTTCTGCCAAACCAACATTAGCTTCAATAACATCATCTTGTGCAATTCTAGATTCTTCTTCAATTTTTAATGAAGTATCTAAATTATCAATAGCTTCAGCAATTGTTCTAGCTTCTGAAGTGTAATTTCCATCAGTTGAAATATAATTACCTTCTTCATCTAAACCAACAGCAACTTCAATTCTATCAATTTCTTCTTGCAATAAAGTATCTGCTTCTTCTCTTTGTCTAGCTTCTTCTTCTATTGCTTCTTGAAGTTTTTCATCAGCTTCAATTCTTGCAGCAATTTCTTCATCTAAATCTTCTCTTAATTGTTGATCAGCAGCAATTCTATCATCAATTTCTTGTTGTAATTTATCTGTAATAGTAATTTTTTCACCATTTTCATCAGTAAAACCTGTACCTACTGTTGTTTCAATATCACAAATTTTATCTGTAATAGTAATTCTATCACCATTTTCATCAACAAAACCTTCTCCTACAATTTCTTGAAGTTCATTGATTTCAGAATCCATTCTATCTAATTCTGGTTGAATTTCTTCCATAATCTTATCGTAAATTGTAGCAGCTTCACTATAAAGCACACCATTCATAATACGATATTCAATATTATGTTCTCCATCAAGTCCAGTCATCAATACAATTGATTCACCTTCTTTCATTTGTTTCTTTTCCCAATCGAAACCATTCCATTCATTAATACAATATACTTTTCTAAATGAAAGTCCTTCACCATTATTTGGTTCTACTGGATGATATTTTTCATTAGGGAAAGCAACGTTCATTGTAGTCCATACTGCAAAACCATGTTTAGTGTTTAAAGATGGCATTAAAGCAGTTGTATAGTTCATACCATTGATAAATTCAACTTGTTGATAATTAGAACCATCATAATCCTTTACTAATCTAAGACTAAATAAATTACGTGGGCTTTCTACATTTTGAATTACACCAGCTTTATTATAATCAAATCTCTTAACATAAACATCAGTTTCATTGATTACAGTATTTGCCCAATAAATACCTCTTCTACCAAAATAATCAACAATTTCACAACCATCACTAAAACCAGCAGGTACTATTCTCATACCATAAGCATCAACACCATTTGGTTTAATTCTTTTTTGTTTTGGTCTTTTTCTTGCACAAGTATCAACTACTTCAAAATCTTCAAATTCTTCTGTATCGAAAATTTCATCTTCTCTTGCATCTTCAAAATCAATAATAATACATTCATCAGATTCTTTCCAAAACTCTTTTGATTTTAGAAGTTTACCAGCTATTTTACCTAACATATTATTAGCTAAAGCCGAATCGTGATTTCTATATTTGTCACAAGGTTCAATAGCATTAAGCATATTATCCCAATCTTCTTTAGTTGGGATTCTCCAACCATGTTCCAAATCTTCATTAATTTTTTGAACAGCAGCATAGTTATACAAATAACCAAAATCACTTACATTTTCGTATGTAACGTATCTGTCACCTTTTCTCAAATGATGTGGTTTAGGCATAAATTCACCTTTTGTTAAATCAATGAATCTAATAGCTGGAGCAAATGTACCAGTTTTTTCAACTGCTGCAATACCTAAAGGCTTTCCATTAGTTCCTAAACCAGAAAGAGTACCATCAGTAATAACTTCTGTTAAAGCTTCTGAATGAAGATTATCTTCTGTTATAAGTCTGTCAATTGTAACTGTCTTTCCATTATGAGTAATTGTGATAATACCGTCAACGCTATCATAGTCAACTGCAAGGTTAGTTGTAATACCTTCAACCATAGTAGATAAGTCTAGTTCCAATTCTTCCTCATTATTTCTAACAAGAGAAACAATTTTACTTTCCTCATCAAAATAAATGTCTTTAATATCCGCATCCTTCAGTGTGACAAAATTGTGGTCAATTTCATTGATAGTCAACTTACAATCTTTAGTAACATCTTCTTTATATGGAGATACTAATTTATAAAAATAAATTCCGTCTTGACATATTATCAAATTTTTATTGTTTATTTAAATATAAATATAATAAATATTTAATTTATTTTAATTTTATTTACTATTTATTAAAGTGAAAACATATAAACCTTTTAATTTATGAGACACCCTAGAAATTTTTGGAAAAATGAAAAAAATATAATAGAAGAATCGAAAAATTATGTTAGTAGAACTGAGTTTAAGAAAAAAGCACATAGAGCATATGATGCTGCACGAAATTTAAACTTATTAGATAAAATGGATTGGTTAAATAATAAAAACATTTATACAGATAAAATAGATACAATTTATATATATCATTTTATTAAAGAAAATTATGTATATGTTGGTAGAACAATTAACATTAAATTAAGAGATTATCAACATAGAACAACACTAAATGATTCTGTATTTAGATTTGCTGAAAAAAATAATATCGAAATACCACCTATTACTATTATTGAAAATAATTTAACAATAAACGAAGGTATACAACGTGAAATATATTGGGAAAATTACTATAAAAAACAAGGATATAATATGATAAATGCTGTAAAATGTGGTAGTGTTGGTAGTTTAGCTAGTGGTAAATGGAATAAAACAAAATGTATAGAAGAATCGAAAAAATATACATCAAGAAGTGAATTTTTTAAAAATTCATCAAATGCCTATCAAGCATCACTAAAAAACGGATGGCTTAACGAAATGACATGGTTATCTACCAATAGACAATATCCAAAAGGATATTGGAAAAATAAAGAAAATGTGTTAAATAAAGCAAAAGAATTTATATCTAAAGAAGATTTCCAAAAAAACTGTCCTAGTGCATTTATTGCAGCATATAAATATGGTTGGATTAATGAAATGACATGGTTAAAAAAACAAAAACAACATAAAAGGGGATATTGGACTTATGATAATATTAAAAAAGAAGCAATAAAATATAAATCTAGAAGTGAATTTTCTAAAAAATGTCCTTCTGGGTATTATCAATGTTTAAAACATAAATTAATGAATGAATTTTTCCCACAACAAAATAATAAAGGCTAAGAAATATAAATCTTAGCCTTTATTATATTTATTCTTTTACAGCACGAACCGTAAAGCCATAGTTACGGTAGTAGTCATACATGGTCACATCGTATGGACCGAAGTAAAAGCCCAAACCTTGCTTAGGACTACTCTCACCAAGAGAACTGTTCCACAAGTAACCGTAAGAACTAACATTGCGAACTGAACCACAGTCACATAAACCAGCAGCAGGAACAAAAATTGAATTACCATTTGTATTTGATGTAAATCTTCTACCATTTACACCATTCAACGTTTCCCATGTTGATGTTGTATTTGCTGTTAATTCTTCAAAATCTGCTTTTGTTGGCATCCTACATGTATTATCTGATACATATGCAGCATCATCTACTTGTTCCAATGTAGTTAAATTATCAACTGTACCACTTGTTGACTTAGTGTTATACTTGGTTAATCCACCTCTGAATGTGGTATCAGTAGCCCCAGTTGCTGCTGTAGTAAACTTATAATCACCCCAATAAAAACCTTTATCAGTAGTTATTCCGTGTGTAACCTTCCGTTTCACCCCAAGCAAAATATAAACCAAAATCCTCTGGCTTTTCTGCTCCAACATTACAACTAGCCCATTTAGTACCACTAGGCAAACCCAAATCTACAAATCCACATAAAGGTTGTGGTGTTTCAATCCAAACTTTATCATTTACTCTATCATAAATGATAGTTTCAAATTCTACCCCACCACCATTAGGTTGGTAATTGTCATTAATAATTAAATTTTTCATATTTTATTTAATTTATCTATTTCGTATTTGAAATTATTATTGATATACATATGTTCCATTGTACAGTTATAAAACTTAAATGACTTTAAATAACCTATAAAAGTTCCAGCAAAATACTTTTCTAATGGATATACTCTATATGGATCTAACATATAATTTGGTAAAATAGTATCTATCAGTCCTTGTGTTCCACCACCTAATGAAATGTTAAATGCTACACCTTCTTGTTTTTCAAGTTCTTCTTTCAAATGTCTTAAATCCAATTTTGTCATTTCACTTGAAATAAAAACTAACTTGCCATTAATATAAAATCTTAATTTCATTTTATCATACATTGCATCAACTTTCACATTAATAACAACCCATTCATTTTCTTTTATCAAATTAGGTTTAGAATATGCTTCTTTTATACCAACGTAATTTTCATTATCACAATCCAACGTTAAATATCTATAACCAATTCTGCCATCATCAGTAATTCTAAATGCCAATGCATTATTATACAAATCATTATATACATTATATTCAGTAGAATATTGATTTCTTAATTCGTCAATATTATGAACAGTATATCCAGTACATGTTCTATTCATTAATAAAAATAAATTTTCTTTAAATGAATTTCTATTACCAATGTATCTTATTCTATCTTTATTATCCCAAGTATTTACATCGAAACCATCACAAGTTCTATCAAAAAATAAAAATTTATTATCAGTATCATAAAAATATTGATTATAAATTATTCTTAAACCACCATCAGTTTCATAATCAAAATCAGAAATGTCTAAATCTTCTTCAATGAAATCAGCACCATATTCCATATCATCAATATCTGACAAATAATCATCACCAAATATATCACACTTACTTAAAAATGCTTCACTATGAACTACATCACTTTCAGATAATATAAAATTATGATCACCACAACACACAGGTTTCGTTTTAACATAACTTATATTACTTACAGTACCTTCTCTATAATCAGTACCAATTCTTCTTCCACAACAATTAAAAAGTGGTATTTCATCAACTTCAAGCATTAATGTACAACACCAACCAACAACATGAGATATATGTTTTTCTTCATCAATAACTTTTGGTTTTTCATCAGTAATTAAATAATCATCAAAAAAGAAGTCATCTTCTTCAAGTTTATCATATTCGTATGTTTTTGGTGAATAATATTTAAAATTCATATAATCATCCATAGCAAACTCATCATAATCAACAAAATCTGGATTTGCATCCAACATATTTGTTATCTTATATTCTGATTTACTAATTCCACCATCTTCAACATAATCTTCTGGAGCTAATGAAAAACATTCATCATCTTTATTATACCAATAAGCCCATTTATTTTCAGCTCTAGTACCAATATAGAAAAATATACCTTTATTTTCTGGATATTTATCATTCAATGTTTTGTTTGATTCCTTTTCAAATTCTGTTTTATTTAAAACAAACTCAAATTGCCAAACATCACCACTATGAAATGTAGATGGTAATACTTGATATTTATCGCATTCAGTTTTAAAAAAACCTTGATAAAAACCACCATTTAATTTTATCATGTTATCCAATACTGTAATCGGATATTCATATAAGTTTGTGCCACCACTTACTTGATGTAATTTTAATGTTAAATCATTTGAATTAATTTCATATTTAGAATTAACATATTTTTCATAAAAACTTCTATTATTATGTAAATCACGTCTAAATGAAATCAAACCATTATCAAGTCCAGTAAAACCTATGTTATTCATTGTATGGTCAATAACATTATTAGATTCCCATACATATGATTTATGTCCAACTAACAAATTATCAATAACACATTCATCAACTTCAGCATCAATATATGATATTAAACATTTATCATACATTGTACCACTATCTGAATAGTATGAAGGGAAATAATCTTTATTGACAAAGAAATCCCAATATTCATCGTTATTGATTTTTAATTTTAAATTATGAAAGTTATTATTGATTATATTAGCCATATTTTTATTATTTTATTTTATCAATAAATATTTATTATATAATAAAACATTGTGTTTATGAAGCTTATAAAATTAACAGAATCGCAATTCAAAACATTGTTGGAAGCTAATGGCGTTAGTGCTCCAAACTTTGAAGGTGGTGATATAAAAGAATTTCCTCGGAAGTGAAGTTTCAACCACTGCAAATGTAACAAATCAAGACGGTGAACTTGAATATGGTGAACAACCAACAAGTGATGAATTTGCTAAAATACAAACAATCCAAAATTATTGGGCTAATGCACATAATGGTGCTAGAGTTATGCCATAAAAATTAATATAATTATGCCAATTTTTATAAAGGAAAATCAAGAATTAAAAAATAATATGTATGAAATTCCCGATAAATTGGAAAAACATTTAAAACAAACTTTATCAAAATATGGTGATTATACACAAAATAAAGGTTATAAACGTTTAAATAGTTTAGTAAACCCAGAATATAATAAACGTTCTGATAAAGCTGACCAATTTAAAGATGGAAAACATATTACATTTAGTGATTTGAAAAGAATTGACCATGATTTTAGACATATGACTAAAAATCCAAAAGATTTAAATCGTATTCTAAATGGCGGTGAAAAAATGGCTCATTTTGTTAAAGATACTTTGAATAAAGAAAGAACAAAAGTTAAACCTATTGATTCTGTTCCAGAAGTAAACGATAATAACAAAAATCAATTAAAACCTAACATTAAACCAATGAAACCAATTAAATTAGGTAATGTTAGTGCTAATGTACATGAGTCAAAAAAAATTTATATAAATGAAAATCAATTAAATCTATTAATTATAGATTAATTTATTTTAACTATTTATTATTGAAAATAATATTTTAAATTTTATATGTATTATGCAAAGTTGTCTAGAAAAAAGAGGTATTGAAGAAAGAAACAACGAAATTGTAAGAAGTGACTATAATATTGAAGACCAATATGGTTCAACACATAAAAATGCATTAAGTGATGGGGATCCACAAGGTAAAGGTACTGGACATGGAGGTCATACACACTGGCTTCCAGACTGTAATATGCCAACTACTACTATTGATTACAGTAATTTTGACACTATTAATGGCGGTGGCATATACGATATTGAAGGGCGTAATGACATTGGTGGTCGTAGAAAAGCAATGACTTCTTCTATGTACAATCCAGAATATCAATATGGCTCAAATTTAGTAAACACTGAAGAAAATTTAAGACAAGGACAATATCAAGTTAGATAATAAATAATGTTAAACTTATACGAAATATTAAAAGAAGTATTAAATGAATCAGTATCATCTGATTCTGTTAATGATGCAATTAACAACAAATACAGAATTCTCATCAATTATGACGATGAGAATAACCATGCTACAGGTACACGTCTCGTAGAACCTTATGTTCTAGGCTATACTAAAGCTGGTAATTTAGCATTTCGTGGTTATCAATATGAAGGTGATACTGTTCGTGGAATACCTAAATGGAAATTATTTAGATTAGATAGAGTTATTAGTTGGAAACCTACTAAACAAGTGTTTAACGTAGAACCAATGAAAAATGGTTGGGGAGCAGAACCTTATAACTATAATGGTGATGGTTCATTAACTTCTATACTTAACCAAGTTTCATTTGATGAAAACGGTGAAGAATTATATTCACCAAATAATAGATTAAACACTATGAGAAAGAAAACAGATTTACTTAAAAAATCTACCCCTATTAACATTTCTCAAATGCAAAATCAACCTAAACCAAATAATGGTGGTCCAATTACTAATAATGTTACAAAATCAGTTGCAGATAAAAATACACCAGACTTCCAAAAAATGTTGGATAGAAATCTTGAATTAACAAGAAAAGAAAAAGAAAAGAGAGGTTTCAAATTAAGTAATGATGGTGTTAAAAGAGGTCCGATAAATGTAGTTCCACAAGAACCATCAACAACGGCAACAACTAATACTGATACTAATAATATCAATAATAATATTGATAATAATGTTGAAAATAATAAATCTGAATTCCAAAAAATGTTAGATAGAAATCTTGAATTAACAAGAAAAGAAAAAGAAAAAAGGGGATTCTCATTAAATAATAAAAAATAATAGTAATGGCAAATGTAGATGAAAATATTAGCAGATTCATGAATGCCAAAGATAGAGCAAGAAAATTAATTCAAATGGATGCTAATGGTACTCTTGATGAAGTTAAGAAAAATGCTGAATCTAATGGTAAATTAAGTTATGATTCTGAAGGATATGTTAATAGTACAATAATGGAACAAAATAGTACACCAAAAGATTTAAATCAATATAATAATATTCAACCACAAGACTTTCATATTAATAAATCTAAATTACCAGTGGAAATATTAGAATCATTTAAATCTAAACAAATTGATACAACATTATTAAATGGTGGGATGGGAAAATCTAATGGTTCTGTCTTAGACCAACTTGATATGTTGACTAATGGAAAAGTCTTACAACAAGAAAATGTTCAAAAACCTCAACAAAAACAAATTGTACAAGAAACTGTTCAAGTACAACCACAAGTTACTTCAACTGTTGATTATTCAATGATAAAAATGATTGTTGAAGATTGTATGAGAAAATACACATCAGTACTCAAAAAACAAATATTATCAGAAAATAAAACAACACAAGATAATGTAACTTTACAAGCAATGAAAATTGGAAACAAATTCAGTTTTATAGATAGTAAAGGAAATTTATATGAAGCAACATTAAAAAAAATTAAAAATATCAATGAAAAGGAGAGTTAACTAACTCTCCTTTATTTTTTCCAATTTTCAATTATTTTACTTATTATAGGGTGTCTTACAATATCTTCATTATGAAATTCAACACAAGCCACTTCATCCATATCTTTTAATTTATCCAAAGCATATACCATTCCGCATTGTGAAGATTTTAAATCCTTTCTATCCATTTGTTCAATATCACCACTAATTATAATTTTACTATTTTCTCCAATTCTTGTTAATAACAATAGCATTTCTTCTTTACTATAATTTTCAGCTTCATTAATAAGAATTAATGCATTATCATATGTTTTACCTCTAGCAAAATTAACAACATCATAATTAATGACACCATTTCTTATTAAACCATCAATTAACTGTTTTCCACTATAATTTCCACTGTTTGACATTATTTTTTCCATTGTATAAGAATCTGCTTCAATAAAAGGTTGAACCTTTTCCTCTAACGTTCCTTTAAGAAAACCTAATGACATAGCTCCTGCTTGACATGTTGGTACTAAACAAATTATTTTCTTATATGGTGTACTTTCATCCCTCAATGCTTGTAATGCATATGATAAACTAATATATGATTTACCACTACCAGCACTACCTATACCAAAACATATGATTTTAGAATCATCTTTTAAAATATTCAAAAACTCTTTTTGTTTTTTATTTTTACATTTGATATTAACTTTATATTCAAATGATTTTAATGGAGTTATAAAATTTTGAAGTCTGTCATTAATGTTATATCCCATCTTACTTTCAATCAACTCAATATCAGTTTCATCTACACCTTTAAGATTTTTTTTTCTTCCCATAAAATTAAATTTATAAATTATTATTAAAAGCAAAAAAGGCACGACTTTTCATTAACGAAAAATCGTACCTTTTCTATGGTCATATAATATAAAAAATATTGTTCTTCATATTATCAGTCTTTTTTAATATAAATATCAATTATATTTATTATTTAAATCATCAACAATGTCAAATTCCATAACATCATGATGCATTATCATTTCTAAATTATATTTAAATTTAATATCAATATAATATCTTTGTGGTATTAACATTGATGTATCAATTAATATATAATTTTCAATAAAAGATTTATGTACCTTTTCATAAGGCACAACATCTACTTCTCTCGTTCCATCTTTAATATAGATTCTATACTCCATATCATCAACAAGTTCAGATGTATTTTTAGTATATTCAACTCTAGGTTTAATCACTAATTTCCTTAAATCACCTCTCTTTATTTTTTCTTGAAAATCTATACCATATACTGTAGGAACTAATTTATTTGATGTTTCCAAAGAATTACCAATATTAAAATGTATAGCATTCGATTTAACCACAAAATCAAGCTCTACATCGTCTAATTTTGTTCCTTGGTATATTATGTTACCCCAAGTATCATAAAGCATTGTATTGGGCTTAAAATCGTTTCTTGAAAGGTTTATGTCAATATAATATATTCCTTTTGAAAATTGATTTACTTTATATTCCTTACCTTCCACTTCACAAGTTGGTAATTCATCTAAATTTTCTGTTCTACCACCAATATTACAATATAAATAAAGTTTATTATTTTTATCTAACGCAAAATTGTTTCTATCATCAGAAACATAATCATCATAGAATGATTCAACATGTGGTTCAAAAAACGTATTAGTTTTATTTGTTAAAAATCCAGTATAATTTTCTATAGCACCTTCAGTTAATTCTAACATTGGGGCATAAGCAATTCCAATACCATAATTTTCCAACTCTCCTAACATAAACTTATTAAATATATCAGTAATATCCAAATATATATTCTCATTACCAATATCGAAATGTTGTCTTGCAAAAATGATTTTACTACCATGTTCAGAAGAAAAATTATCATATTCTTTAGATAAAGTTAAATTAGAATAAATACCTTCCTCATCCCATAAATATCCATTTCTTGCTTGATACCAATTACAAGCGTCAGTTGATAATAAACGTGAAGAATCTGATTTAGTTCCAGTACATTGTTTACCGTAATATCCTTGGTTGAAGAATGTTTTAGTATAATCAAATCCTTTTCCATTATCCCAAAACTTAGGAATTAAAAAGAATATTAAATCAAATGATGCTGCACGTATTTTTATATTATCAGTTATTGAACTAATTTCATTACAATGAACTTGCGTAAAATCTAATGAACCAGCATTAGTTATTTTTAAGGTGTGTTTAAATTTACTAATATCTGGACATATTTTTTCATCAACTAATTTTTTAATATGACAAGTATCAAAATATACTAACATTCTTGTTACAGAACTACCATAACATAATTCAGCGACTGGATTAATACCGTGTATTTAATTCAGAATCTTTAATAATGCTATTAAATTTCTTAATATATGTTCTATAAATCATATGTCATTATTTTAATATAAATATCTAAAAACAACAAAAGCACGGTATATTTAACCGTGCTTTATTTAATTAACTTATTCTTACATTATTTGATAATATATCATTAAAATCATAACTTAATAAATCCATAATATATGTATCTGAACAAGGTGGCATACCTGGATAAGGATGAACATGATTAGTTATTGCATTTCTAATAATATTCAATGCTTTTACTAATTCATCACCATATGCTAACTGATGTAATTTAGACATAATTTCATCCATTTCACTTGTCTTAATTAACTCATTCTTATCAGTCAAATTAAATTGATTAACATCTTTATGTGAAATAATATTAATTTTATCAGCAACTAAATTAATAATACTATCAGCTTCTTGATTTTTGCTATATCCAATAGCTCTTTTATATTTTAATTGGATATATGAAGGATTAATATTATTAAACATTACATTACCAACTAAATTTTTATCTGTTTCATTTACAACTTCTGACCTAATACCACATCTTAAATCTATTTCTCCGTCTTTAAGTATTATGTCTTCACTCTTTCTACCAACAACAGACACATCATTAGTTTTTGGAAAAGAACCATTAGTTTCTTCATATTTAGATAATTTAGTTAATGGTTCTAATTCACCACCTTGTAATAATGATATTGCAGTACCTCTACCATAATCATATGGATCAAAATCCAATTTTTGATCTTGTGAAATAATAGGACCTATATAATACCTATTACTATCAATATTACCATACTCACTGAAAAATATTAAAACACCTTCACCAACTTTTGGTACAGTTCTGAAAGTTTTTGGTAATAAAGGATATGAATATGGTAAATCCTTTGTAGCCCTCATGCCATCTTGTAAAAGTCTAGCCTTAATTCTTAAACCATCAGCATCATCTTCAACAGATTCAACTTGTGCCATTTTAATTAACACTTGATTCATATCATTCTACCTTTTGTTCTTTTATTTAATATTTTTTTTATTTTATCATAAGATTTATCCAATTCTTCCATTCTTGAAATAATATCGCCTACTTTAACTTTCAATGTTTCATATTCATTTTCCATTTCAGTCATTTTAATTTTTAATTCAGAATTAGACATTAAATCATATTTAACTTCTCCCATTTTAAATCTTTTTCGCTTAAAATCATTTTTTCTTCTGGAATCATCCATTCAATATTTAGGCTTTTATCTAATATATTAACCCCACCTTCACTATCTTTATTATAATAATTATCACACTTATATTGTACAATAGCTTCATCACTCAAAACTGAAAAACCATGAGCAAAGCCACGTGGTATAAATAATTGGTAGTGATTATCTTCCGTTAATATAGCACTAACATGTTTACCAAAAGTAGGTGAGCCTTCTCTAATATCAACAGCAACATCTAATATTTTACCTTTAACACATCTTACTAATTTAGATTGTGCATGTTCACCTTTTTGATAATGAAGTCCTCTAATAACACCATAAGATGATTTACTTTGATTTTCTTGAATAAAATCAATATCACCTACATTTTTCTTAAATTCATCTTCTTTAAACGATTCAAAAAAATAACCTCTTTCATCTTCAATTATTGATGGTTGTATTAACCAAACACCTTTTATTATAGTTTCTAAAAATTTCATAAATAAAAACAATTTAATACAAAAATACATAAAATTTTTAACAAAAACAAATCATTGTAATAAAGCATTTCCTTTTGCAATGTTTATATTTGGTCCAGTTACAGTTACTGGTCCACCAGCATTTCCGTCCAGTAGCAACAATATTAATTGATCCTGGAGCTATTGCTACTTGAATATTAGCATCTTCTTTTAAAGCTCTAAACACCTCACAAACTACAGATTTTACCATCTTATTCATTAAATTAGGTGTTCCATCTGGTAATGGATCTGTTGGTATTCCACTTTTAGACAAATCTTGTATAATATTACCATATGATATTAAACAAGATAATCCAGGTCTTTTAGCTAATGAACATATCATAATAATTCCTGGTATTATATTAGCTGCCTTTCTTAATTTATTATCAAATAAATCTCTAATTGCATTGGTTACTGATTCTATACCTAACATAATTTATTCCATTTTTTAGCAATTACTTTCTTTTGGTTTATCTATTTCATCTATGTCTGGATATTCAACAACATCAAGTTTAGTATCAAGTGGTGATCTATGACTAACTTTAAATGAACAAGCCTTAAATAATAATTTCATTAATCTTGAATAATAATCTAATTGTTCTTTAACAAGCATTTCAACTGCTCTAACATTCAAATCAAGTAAAATTCTAATACACCAATCTAATAATTCTTGAAGTATTAAATCTCTAATTTCTCTAACTATTGAAATTAGCAACCCTTCTATTGACTTTAAGAAATCTTCTATATTATATTTAGTATAATCTTGACCCATTAAAGTTCTATTAACTTCATATAATAATACTATTTTAGGACTTATTAATGTTTCAACTAAAGTTAAAACTAATGTTTTAATTAATTCTTGTACAATGTTAAATTGTATACTATATCTATCTTCTGGCAATACTTCTTCAGTTATACTTGCTGTTGCTTGTGTAATAGCACGTTTAATAACTTCTTTATTTTCATTTAAAGTTGCATTATTATCAAACTCATTAAGTATATCAAATGCTTCATTACCATTAGCTTTTTTAGCTGAATTATTACCGTCATTATTAACATACATTTGTGAACGTTTCAATTCAGAATCACGTAGCATTGCATCATATTTAGCATTATCAAAAGTATAAAAACAATCTGAAACTTCATATGCTGTAGATTCAACAATATTTTTAACAATTTCAGCAATTCTCATTTGATATGCTGTTTCAGATTTATTAACCCTAATATTTAACCCAACATTAGCATTAAAATTATATTTTAATTTCATTACAGTTTCTATTAATTGTGCTGCTACATTAGTAGGGTCAAATAATTGCATACCCATTACATAATCATAATTAAATTCGTAAACTGTTAATCTAGGATAACATTCATATAACTTTGTTGTATCACCATTTAATGTATATTCTCTAGTCTCTTCATTAATATTATAATCATCTTTACTTCTTACTGAAAATCTACCCTTACTATCTGGGTTTCCATCCTTATCAAATAATATTGGTTTAAATCTCCATAACGGTTCTCCTTTATGTGGTAAATGGACAAAAGGTTTTGGTAATATTGTAAATTTTAATGTATCAAAATATACAACACCATCTACAACTTCCTTTTCAACATATTTTAAATTACATATAGGATAATCTTTTTCATAATCCCTTATAACTCTATCTTCTTCTTTTTTTAAAAAATTAAAAAACGTTCCACTATTAACATACCAATTAACACTATTATTATCCTTTGAAACTGGAACAAATCTATATTTGTACATTCTTGGTGCATATGCATTTACAACAACTTCTGGTAAATAATTATCAGTTAAATACTCATCACCACCCCAATCATTTGGTTGTATATTAGGTTCTTCACATTCACCTTCTATACATAAAGATACAACTGTATTACTTGTCACACAATTTCCGAGGACTATATGGTGGTTGTCTATTTTCATTAGTCAATTCTTTTTCCCCATCAAGAACACCTAAATTATTATTTGGTGAACCAATAAAATCAGATGAAGTAAATCCTGTTATATTTGGAAAATAACCTTTATGTACAACAAACCATAAAAATGCATTAAAATCATTAGCTCTAGCTAATTTATATACATTATCACATTCACTTATTTTCCTTATTTTAGATATTGATATTCCTTGTTTAGCACAAGCACCACAAGCTAAACTTCTATTAAAATACTTATGTCCATCATCTTCATCACCATCAATAACATAATAAGTATTAGTACCAAAATAATGAAAATTACCATGTTCAGATAAAGGAGAAACTGACATAATATTACCATAATCAATACTTGCTAAATTAAAATACATACCCTCATTTTCATATCCATTTTTTCTTATCCAATTTGGTATTCTTGGGTCATTATTACAATCTATTGTAGCTTTTAAATTAGCAAGTAAAACACCTTTAACACCTAATTCTATTGTTGGTAAAGATTTTGTTAATATATTAACCAACCAATCTAACATTTCTTCAAACGAGACTTTTTTCATAATGATTTCCATTAAGAAATCAAAAGGATTCAATGACACATTAACCCCTAAAACACTTGAATCGTTTGGGGCTTTCTCAGTCATAGCTAAAATTGCATCAATTAAAGCTAATGTTTCTATTTGTTCTCTTGAAATGCTTGACATATGTTATTTCTTTTTTAATTCTATAGTTTCACTTTTATTTGAATTGTCATATCCACCATTATTTACAATATCACGTATTTTACTAAAATCAAATGACATTCCTTTGGTGGCTTCTTTATCTTTTACAGTATCTTCTAAACTACCATTATGTTTAACTATTTCTGTTAACAATTTTGCTATTTCCAATTTTCTTGTAATAGCATCATTTTTAATTTTAAGATAATCATTAATAGCTTTAGCATATTTAGATTTAGATTCCATTATTTCATCTTGTAATCTTGTTGAATTAGCCAATTTGTTTATTTCATTTTGTGCTTGTACAATTTGAGTATCAGCTAAATCATATGTAATCTGTAAAAGTTCCTTAATGTTATTAATATCATTAATTTTTACTTTAAATTTTGCCATAATTTTTATATTTAAAATAAATATTTGGTATTAATTTTTTTATTAACATTATTCACTAAAAGCATCCTTTTTAAGCAAATAATATTTCAATTTGAAAACTTTCATAGCATCCCTTATTTCTTTTGTTGATAATAACGTAGTTTCCTTTAAAAATAACAATATTGAAGATTTGTTAAATTTATTACTACCCATTCTTGCAAATAAATCTTCCCAATTACCTAATAACTCAATTAAAGCCATACCAACTTTAACTTGTGTATCATTAAGCTTATATTTATCCCTATCATCAATCATATCTTTTATTTCATCAACAATACTTTCAATAAGTTCACTTAACATTTGTATTTTATTATTATACTGATCATATGAAAATTTTGAACTTTCATTAATTTCAGCTTGCATTACATCATATGATTCATTTCTTTTTTGATTTTTAATACATTGATTAATTTTAAATAAAAGATAATTCTTACAAATAGTACCACAATACGAATATGCTTTATATCCACTGTCTGGATTAAACTTCTCAACTTTAGTCATTAAAAATGAAATAGTATCATCAAATGTTTCTTGAAATTCTTCATCAGGTGGATATAAATTATAACGTCTAATAATTGATTCTATCATTTTGGTAAATGCTGGATGTAAATATGTATTGAAGATTCTATTTTTTTCATTTTTATCTTCAGTTTTTAAATAGGTAACAAAAGCTTCTTCTTCAGTTTCATAAAAATAACCACTACGTTCACTTTTTTCTTTTGGTTTTCTTCCTCTTTTAGCCATTTTAATATGTAAATTTTTATTTACACATCATGACAATTTCATTTATCAAATAAATCTTTCAATCACATTTCTTATTAAGAAATCTCCGTGTTATCTATGATGTCTAAAAAAAGGGAGATTTTATTCTCCCTCTTCTTCTTTATTTTCATAAGTTTTATTACGATCTTGAATATAGAAGCATTCTTGTTTTGCTAATTCAAAATACCAAGTGCTTTCTTTTTCATCAATAGTTTTTCTATAAATGTCATATAAAGAATTTTCTCTATCAACATAATGTTTATATCCTAACTTTGGAATAACAAATACTTTCTTACCTTTATTTGTAATTCTTAATAAGAACTCATACCAAAAACTAATTTTAATTGATGGTTTTAATCCACCATAAGTTTTCCAATCCTCAGTATTAAAAATAGCACCAGTTAAATAAAAATCAAAATATTGTTGTAAACAATCATTATCAATATAGCCTATTTCATTTGAAAATGATGAAGCCCAAGGTGCTTCATTACCATAACCAATAAATTTATTTTGATTAAAATCAATCAATTCTTCTAATGGAATAAAAACACTTACTTCTGGATTATATTCAATATATTTTTCAACATTATTAAACCAAATATTAGTATATTCATCATCAAATTCTAAAATAGAAAACCATTTTGTATCAATTTCATTAACAGCATAATTAACTAAACTACAAAAATCATTTTTAGCTGAATTTGTTAAAATATTAACATTACTATATTCTTCAGTTAAATAACTAAAATCTACTTCTAAAGATGTTGAAATAACAATCTTATATTCAGATGGAACACTTACAATAGCTCTATTCAATAATGATTTAACAAAATCATTATGCTCATGAACTGGAATTATAACAGTAATATCTTTCATAAATTATTCTTTACTTTTAATTGTAGTTATTAATGATTGCATTTCAGTTTTTCTATTTTCCAAAACACCATTTACATAATTAATGAATTTTTCTTTAGTGTTTTCATAAGAATATAAACTTAAACTTTCTTTTACAGATTCTTCAATTTCACTTGGAATATTATCAGTAATCCATGCTCTTACCACACTTGCAATCATTCTATGTGATTCATGGAATGTGTCAAACCAAACACAACAATTCTTCAAATTAACACCATCACCTTGTTCCATCCATTTTTGAGCCAATTCAGTTGTCTTAGCCATTACAATAGAACCACTTTTCATGGCTTCCAAAGCACCATAACCAAAACTTGTATCTTCATCAACCCAAATAGTCAAAGCTGATTCTCTCAATAATTGAGCATACATTTCCTTTGGAAAACCTCTTAAATCTCTAAATGACACCCATTTATACATTGGATATTTCCAATAGAAAGGTTTAATAATTTTATTAATATCTGATTGATCTTTAGCAATAATATTAATAATTAATTTTTTTGGCTCATTAGTAGTTCCATACATATCATCAATATATGGATCAATTGTTGTTGTTTTAACATATGGGAAAATTTCTTTTACCAATGAAGCACTAATATCAGTATTTGTTATAGCTTCCATAATTCCTAAATCGCCCCATTGTGCAGACATTGGCATTTGTTCCAAAATGTAATCATAATTTTGCAAAATAACAATTCTCTTACAAGGTAATTTCTTTGTTTGAATCATAACATTAGAAAATATTTCTGGAATAAAAAGAATATCACTTGGTGATACACTTACTTCATCACTTGCAATATCTTCATGTTGTAAATCAGAATACTTTTGTCCTAACCAATCACCAACACCAACAAAATCTTCATTATCATCTTTTTGATATAACATTGTAACATTATATTCATTTTCTTTAAGAATCATAGCCAATTTATAGATGTATTCCAAACTACCGCTAGGATTACCTTTTGTGTCTAAAACAAAAAAGAAAATATTCGCTTCTTTATTATCAATCTTAGCAATTTCAGCTTCAATTCTTTGTATAACAGTTAAATCTTTTTCTTCCATTATATATTATTCTTTAATTTCTTTTATTAATTCATTTTCAGCCATAGTATTAAAAATTAACGCTTCACCAAAAGACCATTGAGAATTTTCACCAACATCTAAATCCAATAAAGTATCAATAAACATTTTAATCATATCATATCTCATAGTTGATTTCGATGTTGTATCACCACTCTTAACTTCTCTTAGTTGCTTTGTGTTTAATACCATTTCATTTGTTTTTTCATCTAACATATATATTTCAGTTATTTCAGATTCAGAATCTCTATTAACATCAGATTCAAGAACAAACTTCATGATATTTTCCAAATCTAATACATATTTTACTCTATTAGCCATATATTTTATCTTTTAAAAATTTTTTTAATTTTTTGAAAAACTGTTTCTTTTGTATTACTAATACTTCTAACTTTATTGAAAAATTCAGTATCAGTAATTAAATCCATTAATGAATCATATTTTAAATCTACTTTATTTTGTAAATTTTCATTATCGTCTTTATTAATTAATACTACAACTTTTCCTTCTGGTTTATTATCAATAATTCTTTCATTTAACGTAACAATAACATCGCATTTTTCCCACATATCTTTACCATCTTTAGGGAAAAACATTTCACGAACTCTACAACCTATTTTACTTAAAAAGTAATATGTTGATTGTATACTTAAACCTTCCTCTTTTAAAGAAAATAATTTAATATCATAAACATCATCTTCTTTGTTATTCAATTCACCAATCCAATTATTAATTGTTACAGCTAAATTTCTATGCATTGTTGGGGCACAACCAAATATTTCATATGGATAATCAACATACATATATTCAAACTTAGCTTTCTTTGATTTTAAGTCAATAACATCAATAATGTTAGTAACATTATAATTTACATTCTTATCATCAAAAGATTTATCAATATCTTTTTTATAATATTTAATAATTTGTTTATTAATATCTCTAACGATATTATTTAGCTCAATACCTATTTTCATACTTTTTATTTCTTATTTAAAATATATTATTCTTCTTGTAGAAGTAAAGTCTTTTCTAAACATTCTTTACATATTGGATAACCATATGTTTCTTCTGTAATATCACCATCATAAACAGACATTGGTTTACCACATACACTGCAATATTTCAATCTTTCTTGATTTGTTAAATCTAAAACAAGTTCTTTCTTTTCTTTATTCTTATATTTTTCATCCATTGTTTTAGAATAAAACTTTGATGTCAAATCTTCCCTTTTATAATATTTTACATTAAATTTAATATAACATTCTTTTTCATTTAATGAATAACTTATAGAAGATAATGAAATATCATTTAATGTATATCTTACACAATCAACATCACCAATACATTTATATGTTACAAAATCAATCATATTAATATGATTATAATCATTTTCTCTTCCAACGTTTTTAGTAATATATTCTAATTCTTTAATAAAACCATAAGAACTAATATCACCTTTAATTGGTGTTGTTATAAATCTCATTATCAATGTTGCTCTATATTCATCAACATCAAATTCAAAATAAGTACAGTATTTTTCTAATTTAAATCTTGGTATTGAATCATATACAATATTAAGTGTATAAGTATCATTACTATATTCTTCCGTATCAACTCTTTTCATTTCATCATTAATTGATTTACAATTCAATTTATTTTCTTGAATTAAATGAAAATTATTAATATCAAATTCTTTTATTTCTTTTTTAATTGCAACACCATCACCTAAATATTCATAGTTATTAGATTCTCTTTCAACTTTATAAGTTCTATATCTTAATTCCTCTACTTGTTGAGTGACTTCACCTTTTAATAAATCTTTACTTAATTTATTATCTTGAATAACTTGGTGTATTCCAACATTATCAGTATTTGATGATGATTTTTGAGATAATATTTCATCCTCTGCCCCTTTTAAACCAAACGGTAAAGAATATAAAATATTATAAAAATATCTTTTTAATTTATTAATCATAATATTCTTCTATTTTTTGTTCTATTAATTTCAAAATAGCATCATATAAGTTTCTTGCTTTCATTCTTTTATTTAATATATCTTTTTCTCTTGGTGTCGCATATTTTGTTATGTATTCTTCACTATTCATAAAACCATAAGTCATTAATTCATTTGTATATGTTTCTATCATATCCCATACACAATTTTTTAATTCAATTAACTTTGGTAATGTCATTTTTTCTATCTTTTTATTCATATTTAATATTTTTTTATTTCACTTTAATTGGATAATATTCTCCAAATTTCTTATTTAATAATTCCAAATTTTCAAACCAATTTGGTTTTGTTTCCCCAACAGAATTATGAGCCATTCTAATATTTGTAGTTACACCTATTTTACATTTACCATCAATAAAATTATCTAAACATATACTTGTATCGTAATGATTAAATCCGCTTAAAATCCTCATCAAATTTTTTACTTATTCGTTTAGTATGTATTCCTAAAAACAAACCATCAACCATACACACTTCTTGTAAATCTTTATCTAATAACGGTGAAAAAGCACTTAACCAAGTTTTACCATTTCCTCTATGTAAAACTTGACCATATTTTTTTTCATAATTCCACCAAGCACCTTTTTCATCAAATTCAGCAGAACCAGCAACGCCTATAATTCCATATTCTTCATTTTCTTTAAATAATCTAGCGATTTCAGCACCCCAACCTTTTCTTAAAAATTCTACATCATCATGTATGAAAACAACAACTTCAGTTTCTAATTTTGAAATCACATCATTGTAAATTTTTGTTAATGAAACCCCATCACTATTAATCATAAACATAACATGTACATTATACCCACAAGTTTCTTTTAGATGTTCAATAAATTCTTCTTTTTCTTTATCTGTTTGTCTTGAACAAACAACAACAGTAATCTTATTATCAGTCATAACTATTTTATTTAAAAAATAAAAAAATATATTTTATTTTCAAGTTATTAATATATAATAATATTGATTATTTTTATTAATATAATATATTTTAAATAAAATATTATAATATATGAATGAAAAAATTAAAATTTTAGTGATTCCTAGTGACCATTATGGTTGTGGTTTTTTTAGAAGTTTGCAACCACATCAATATATTCAAGAACACTATTCTGATTTATTTGAAATTGATATTAGATATGATTTACCTAAAGATGAACCTTTAGATAAATTTTTTATGAAATACAATATTATTCATTTACATAAACAACTAGATCCAAAATGTGAATTAATTAATATGATGAAATTCGTAGGTTGTAAAGTAATTGTTGATATTGATGATCATTGGAATCTTGGTAATGATCACCCAATGTCTTTAACAGCAAAAAAAGAAGGATGGCATATTCCAGTTATCAATCATTTAAAATTAGCCGATGTGGTAACAACAACTACACCAATATTTAAAAAAGCAATTGAAAAACACAATAAAAACGTATGTGTATTACCAAATGCAATTGACACTAACGATGAAAGATTTCAAGTTAATCAAACAACATCAGATAAACTTAGATTTGGTATAATTTGCGGTTCTTCACATTTGAAAGATTTAGAATTAATGAGAGGTATGACTGCTCAATTATCTAAAGAAACATTAGATAAAATGCAATTTGTTTTATGTGGTTTTGACACTAATGGTACAAGAACTATCTATCATCAAGATACAGGACAAGTTGAACGTAGACCAATTTTACCACAAGAAACTGTATGGTATGAATATGAGAAAATTATAACTAATGATTATAAAATAGTTTCTGAAGATCATAAACGTTTTTTACATATGTTTGCTAAAGACATGAATTATCAAAATCTTAATGAATCATATAGAAGATGTTGGACTAAAGATATGAATCATTATTACCAACATTATGAAAATATTGACGTACTACTTGTTCCACTCAAAGAAAACGATTTTAATTCAGTTAAATCACAATTAAAAGTAATTGAAGCTGGTTTTGCACATAAAGCTATCATTGCTAATAATTTCGGTCCTTATACTATTGATTTGAAATCAATGATTGAAAAAGGTGGTAAAATTAACGAAAACGGTAATGCATTGTTAATTGATTCATCTAAAAATCATAAATTATGGGCTAAATACATTACTAAATTAGTTGAAGATAGAGATATGTTGGAAAAACTTAAAACTAATTTGTATGAAACTGTTAAAGATACTTATTCATTAGATACCGTTTGCAAACAACGTGTTGATATGTATTTGAAATTAATGAATAAAAATTAAAAAAAATCATGAATAAACAAATTAAACTTTTAGTTATACCTAATGACAGATGGGGTTGTGGTTTTTTTAGATGTTTACAACCACATCAATATATTCAAGAACATTATTCTGATTTATTCGAAATTGAAATACGTTATAATTTACCACCAGATATACCTTTAGAGAAATTTTTTAAAAAATTTGATGTTGTTCATATACATAAACAATTAGATAAAGAAGGTAATATTGCAAAAATAATTAAAGAATGTGGGTGTAAACTTGTTGTTGATATTGACGACCATTGGACATTAGGACCTGACCACCCAATGGGTGAAGAAGCAAAAAGAGAACAATGGCACTTACCTGTTATTAGGCATTTAAAATTAGCTGATGTTGTAACTACAACAACACCAATATTTGCTAATGTAATAAAAAAACATAATAAAAATGTTTATGTATTTCCAAATGCTATTAATCCAGAAGATAAAAGATTTCAAATAAATCAAACTAAAACAGATAGATTACGTTTTGGTATTATTTGTGGTTCTTCACATTTGAAAGATTTAGAATTAATGAGTGGTATGATAGCACAATTATCTAAAGAAACATTAGATAAAATACAAATTGTATTATGTGGATATGATTTAAGAGGATTAATACAAGAATATAATCAAGAAACTGGTAAATTTATACAAAGACCGTATATGGGGCATGAAACAATTTGGTATCAATTTGAAAAAATATTAACTAATGATTTTAAAATAATAAATGAAGATTATTATGAATATTTACATAAATTTGATAAGCATACTGAATACCATGATTTAAATCAACCATATAGAAGATGTTGGACTAAAGATATGAACAATTATTATAAACATTATGAAAATATTGATGTGTTATTAGTTCCATTAAAAGTTAATGATTTTAATTTAGTTAAATCACAATTAAAAGTAATTGAAGCTGGTTTTGCACATAAAGCTATCATTGCTAATAATGTTGGTCCTTATACTATTGATTTGAAATCAATGATTGAAAAAGGTGGTAAAATTAACGAAAATGGTAATGCATTATTAATTGAACCATCAAAAAATCATAAATTATGGGCTAAGTATATTACCAAATTAGTTGAAGATAGGGATATGTTAAAAAAATTACAAGATAATCTTTATGAAACTGTTAAAGACACTTATTCATTAGATACCGTTTGCAAACAACGTGTTGATATGTATTTGAAATTAATGAAAAGAATATAAAAAATAAAATAATACTATATCTATAATATAAAATAGGTATAGTATTTTTTTTGTTTTTTAATATATTTTATGTATTTTTGTAATGTGTTTTAAATATATTGTTTTAATTTAATAAAATTAATTATGATTAATGATGAAATAAAAGAAAAAAATTTACTTCTTTTTAAAAAAAAATTAGAAGAAATTGGAATATCTTATGAAAATGAAAATTTTGATTCAAAATTAAAAAATGCCACTTTTAGTATTACTAATGAAAATGGTTTAGCTTATGAAGGTTCACTATTAAATGTTATTTTAAGAATTCTCACACCTTTTGCTATTAAAATTAATGATTGCTTACCAGAAAATATAAAGGTAGACAAAAATTCTTTAATTAAAGTATGTTTATTATCACACATATCAAAATGTGAAATGTTTATACCTAATGATAATGAATGGGAAAAAGAAAAAAGAGGACTTTTATTTAAATATGCAAAAAGTAACGTTGCATTGAAAATGGGAATAAAATCATTGATTTTATCACAAGAATTAGGAATAAAATTTACTCCTGAAGAAATTGAAGCTATGACTATTATTGATAGACGTTTAGATGATGAACAAGCAAATTATTATTCTAATCCAATATCAGTAGTATTAAAACAAGCTAATGAATTAACTTATTTATCAACTCGTTTAACAAATAATAAAGTATGAAAGAAATTGAAGTAAAAATTAAAAAATTACATCCAGACGCTGTAATTCCTAAATATGCTCATGATGGTGATGTTGCAATGGATATGACAGCAATATCAGTTGAATATGATGTTGAAAATGATATGTATATATATCATACAGGACTTGCATTTGAATCTGATTTTAATATTGGACAATTCTTATTTTTAAGAAGCTCAAATTGCAAAACTGATGCTTATTTATGTAATCATGTTGGTATTGCTGATTCTGCAATATATAGAGGTGAAATTCAATTTAGAATGAAAAATAGAGAAAGTATAAAATCTATTGCAAATAGAGAAGCAATGAATCAATTCATATTTTCATTAAATATGACATCAAGAATGGATCCAAGAGGTAGTTTAGAAAATCATATTAAAATAGCAACAGATTTATATAAACAAGTTGAAGATGATGTAAAAGAACGTGCTAAAAATCTTGAATATGCACCTTATAAGGTTGGTGATAGAATTGGTCAAATGGTATTTATGAATTATCCAACTGTTAAACTTATTGAAGTTGATGGGTTATCCGAAACTGATAGAGGTGAAAGTGGATTTGGTTCAACTGGAAAGTAATATTTAATATATTTTAATCTATTTATATATGATGTAAAAAAACAAAATAATATGTTATTAAAAGATATAAAATATTCATACAATGATGTAATGATAATTCCATCAAAAGTATCAAACATTGAACATCGTTCAGAATGTGATCCATTCCATAAAGATGGATATTTACCAATATTTACAGCACCAATGAGTACTGTTGTTGATTTAGACAATTATCAATTATTTGAAGATAATCATATACATTCTATATTACCAAGAAATATATCTTATGATATAAGATTAGAATATGCATTAAATAATAAATGGGCTGCTTTTTCATTAAAAGAATTTGAAGATTTCTTTTGTGATGAGGGTTATGTTAAACACTATATAAAACATAAGAAAAAAGTTTTAATTGATATTGCTAATGGTCATATGAAAAAACTTTTTGTTATAGCAAAAAAAGCGAAAAGATTATATGGTGAATCATTACAATTAATGATTGGTAATATTGCAAATCCAAAAACATATGAAGAAGTTTTAAAATGCGGTGCTGATTATGTTAGAGTTGGGATTGGTTCTGGTTCTGGATGCATCACTTCATCAAATACTTCTATACATTTTCCAATGGCTTCTTTAATTGAAGAAACTAATAAAGTTAAAGAAAGAATTGCGTGTGAAAGGGGTATACCAATGTGTGATATGCCAAAAATAATTGCTGATGGTGGAATTAGAAATTATTCAGATGTTATTAAAGCTTTAGCATTAGGTGCTGATTATGTTATGATTGGTAGTGTTTTTGCACAGTTAATTGAAAGTGCAGCAAAAACTTTTACAATTAATGAAGAAACAAAAGAATACACCACATATGAAAATGATAAAGATAAAATCATTGAACAAGATGGCATATTTATTGTAAATGATGAATTAATTGTAGGGAAATTATTTAAAATTTTCTACGGTATGGCTTCGAAAGAAGGACAAATTGATATATGTGGTGAAAAAACAAAAACTTCTGAAGGAATTGTTAAAACATTACCTTGTACTACAAATGTCAATAAATGGGTGCAAAATATGATTGATTATTTGCGTTCAACAATGAGTTATACTGATATTAATAATGTTTATCATTTAGATAAAGTTGAATTAATATTAATTTCAGATAAAACATATAATAGTGTTAATAAATAATAAAAAAAAGCGGTATTTTTTACCGCTTTTTTTTTATTTTCTATCTTCTTCACCACTTTCATATACTTTATCACACATTAACCAAACTTTTTTGAAAAATTCATATTGTTCTGAATTAACATCATCAGCAAATTCTTGAATACCTTCTAATGCAATCATTCTAATTTGGTCAATTCTCTTATCAGTTGCTAACATATCTGGTTCACCTTCCATTGGCATTTCACTTTCCATACCTACTGGAACTTCACCTTGTGGCATTTCACCATCCATAGGTTCTTCTTCATTAAAAACGTAACTTTCTTTTAATAATTTAGAAAACTTATCAATTTCATTTAATGTATCTTTTAATGTATTTTTTTTCATATCAAAATATATTTTATATATAAATATTATAATATAAAAAAAGGAGATAAATATTTATCTCCTTTTATAAATTAATATTTACATTTATTTAAAAAGTACCCCAAGTTAAAAGACTTTCTGTATAAGCTTTTGCATCAGCTAATGCTTGTGCAGCAGAACCATCAGCATAAGATTTTGCAGCAGCTAATGTTTCAGCATCTTTACCATCAACATAGGATTTTGCTTCAGCTAATACATCAGCATCTTGTTCATCAGCATATATTTTTGCATCAGCTAATGCTTGTGCAGCAGAACCAGCAGCATCATAATTAACTGCTAAACCATCAGCATAGTTTTTTGCATTTTGTTCAGATGCATCCCAAGCTGATACTTTTTCAGCAGTGATACCATCTAAAACTTCTTTATTATCGTGAGAATGAGAAGATGCTTCTAAAGTATCAATTAAATCTTGTAAAGCACTTTCAGCAGCTTCAGCACGTTCTTTTTCAGCAACAATGGCACTTTCATTTGCTGAAATCTTATTTGACATTTCAGCAGCATTAGTTTTATCACTAGCAATGTAATCTGCAATTTCCTTTAAAGTATCAAAATCTTCTGGAGCAGAAGCTACTATTTTAGCAATTTCAGTAGCAATAACTGCGTCAAAATTACTTGCTGCTAAAAGTTTTTCACCTAAATATAAACTTACAACATTACCATCTGTTACAATATAAAAATTATTACTACTTTTTGATAATGCTTCAAAATTTTCTTTTGTTCCTCTTAAAAATCTTAAATCTGCCATAATATTAATTAATTGTTTTATTAATAAATATTTTTTTTTAGCTAAAAAAAATATTTATCTTTTTGAATTTATATCACTTAATTGATTATAATCAGTAAACTTATTAATCATTTCGCCACTAATTTTTGAATTGTTATTATTTTCTTTATTTTTCTCATCTTCAACAATTCCATTATGTTTAGAAATATAAAATTTCCTATCACGTACTGGCATCTTATTTAAAATATCAAAAGGTATTCCAATATATTTAAAACAACCATATAATTCATCTTTAAGATTCTTTTCGTAATCAGACGATATTGAGGAAAACATTATCATCCCATTCAAGAAAGGTTTTGAAAGATCCACCTCCAAGGATCTCTGGTCTTTCAACTTCAATTTCAAAATTAACACCTGGTTCATTTTCAATGATATATCTTCTTAACATCAATGAATCTTTGGCAACCATATTCTTAACATACTTAGTAATATATTTTCTATCATAATTATCATTAACCGCAACAACAGACATTTCTAATCTATTGGTAATCAATTTATTATATGGTGTTGTATTAGTTTCTTCTAATTTTTGAATCCAAGGATTCATTTTTTCAAAATCTTTTAATAATTCTTGTTTATCCTTACCATCTAAATATTTATCTGATTTGACAGCTTCTTTTAAAACGTTTAAACTACTTTTAATAGTTTGAGCTTTAACATTTTCACTTTCTAAACTTGATAATAAAGAAAGATTTTTTTCATCTTTTCTTGTTAAGAATCTAAACTTAACTTTATCTTTTGAAACTGGTAATTCATATTCAAAATGACCATTAGAATCTGCTTTCAAATTAAATTCTTTATATTTCAATGTTGATAAATCAACTACAGTTTCAATTTGTTCACCACTTTGTGGGTCACGAACATAAATTGGAAATTCCACGCCATAAGATGTTGCTCTCAAAAATAATATAATTGCGTCAACATCACCACTAACCAATTCATCAATATTAATATCTTTATTCATGATTTTATGTTTCAATAAAAAATCAATAACTAAACCATCTTTATAAAGATTAGGTGATGTGATAAAGTTTTCATCATATGCAGTTAAATAAGCAACTGGAACTCTTTCTGTTTTATTTTTATAACATTCACCATTACTTGGTAATGCAATAACATCATATTGCATATCTAAATCAACATTATTAAAATCAGTATTAGAAATAATAGCTTCTTTAACAACATTTTCAGTTTTGCTTGTTTCAGTTTTTTTATTTTCTTTTTTTGTTTTTTTCTCATTCTTTGAAAGAACATCATAAACTGATTCATCAGAATAATTGTTTTCTAACATAGATGTTACAACACTTTTTTCTTCAAGTGAATTTTCATTAAATATTTTTTCAGCAATATCAGTGTCAATTTTTTTCAATTGTTCATAAACATCTTGTTGAGCAATTTCAATACGTTTAACAGATTCTTTTGTTCCACGTAATTTTGCTTCTTCTTTTGTTTTTTGAAGCATTTCATTATTTGCTTGTAACAATTTAATTTCTTTTTCTTGTTCTGGAGTTAATTTCTTTTTTGCCATAACTATCTTATATATTACATTCTTTTATTTCATTAACCAACATAAAAAAACCATCATTAGTATATTCTAATATCATACAATTAATTAAATTATATTTAATATTTTCATAATTTAATATTATATTTCTTTTTGGTTCATTTTCAAATTTCCATTCATCACTTGCAGAAGTTTTATTAATATTAACATGTGATTTAATCCACATTTTAAAATCTTCTTCAAATTCTTCTTCAATTGTATTAAAATCTAATTTCACATATAAAACAAATACATCTTTTTCACGTAAAAAATTGGTAATATGTTGAATATCACAATTTTTCATATTTTCATCATATATAATGGCTTCACACGATGTATATTGTGTTTTTTCTTCGTTTTTAGACACTTTTTCATTAAAAGTATTGTTTTCCTTATTAAACCCGTAAGGATTTCTAAAAACGGCTGTATTTGCATTTAAACCGTTATTACTAATATGATTATATATTGAATCTTTATACATATCATTATTAGTTTTTAATGCTTCTTCGTAACCACCATTTGAATAATAATTATCATCAACATCAAAATTTGTGTTATAATAATCAACATATGGTAATAATAATATACATTTCATTTAATGTCGTTTTCTTTTGTTTTCGTTTATCAATCTATTTTTTTCTTGTATATTTAGTTCTTCCTTTAAAGTTTTCATAACTTTTTTAGGATTTTTCCTAATATCACTTTCCCATATTCTTAATATTGGAATACTATGTAATAAAGCCCATTTAGTCTTATATTCATCAATTCTTTGAGCTTTTATTTGATGTTTTTTTAATTCATCTTTTTCATATTTTTCTGGATTACCATGCCAATAATCACCATCTATTTCAATTATCAAATTAGATTTAGGTAAATAGAAATCAAAAAATCTTCCAATATCTTTAGCTTCAAATTGATATTGATATTCAACACCTAATTTATCTAAAAAGTTTTTAGCAAAATCATCTTCTAATTTAGATGTACCATATTTAGGATGTTTTCTTTTTTTATTGATAATAGGTTTATTTTCTTTTTTAGATTTTGGAACTTTATCAATTTTATTTTTTTTTATTACTTGTTTCATTATAATTCATCCTTATATAAAATATAATATAATATTATAAAAAATAAATATG
>JAZNQD010000013.1:0-20704 GCA_045589955.1 Bacilli bacterium
ATATTAATAAAAATGATGAAGTAGAAATTCGTATGAGTGATGGAAGTTTTAATGCTACAGTAATAAATATAAATATAGAAAATTAATAGGTGTATTATGGAAATGAAAAATTTTGAAGAATTATTAAAAGAATTAGAAGAAGTTGTTGCTAGTTTAGAAAGTGGCAAACTATCTTTAGAAGAATCAGTTTCTTACTATAAAAAAGGAATGGAATTAAGTTTAGAATGCCAAAAGCGTTTAGAAGCAGCTAAACAAGTAATTGTTAAAAAGGTTGAACAAGGAAAAGAAACTGACTTTTAATTTAAAGTAATATATAATATATAATATTTATAAGAAAGGAGAGCATTATGGAAGATTCAATGATTAAAAAGCTAAAACAAATGAATTTTCATGAAATGGAAGTATTAGCTTCAGATATTCGTAATCAAATAATTGAAGCTGTTAGTAAGAACGGTGGACATTTATCATCTAATCTTGGGATTGTTGAACTTACGATTGCTCTTCACAAAGTATTTAACACGCCTGAGGATTTATTAATCTTTGATGTTTCACATCAAACATATGCTCATAAAATTCTTACTGGGAGATCACTTGAAAAATTAAGAAAAATTGATGGTGTAAGTGGTTTTACACGAATGAATGAAAGTATTCATGATTCTTATGAAGCCGGCCACTCATCTACCTCAATTTCTGCTTTAGCAGGCTTTTTAGAAGCTAAGAAAAATAATCCAAATATTAAAAATGTCGTAAGTATTATAGGTGATTCATCTATTACTAATGGTCTTGCATTTGAAGGTCTTAATTATTTAGGTGCTTTAAAGGATCAAAAAGCAATTATTATTTTAAATGATAATCAAATGAGTGTATCTAAGAGCGTAGGTTCTTTGGCTATGAGTTTTAATAAAATTCGTGCTCGCGGTAATTTTAAACTTCTACGTAAAATTACTCCCAAAGGTATTAAAAAAATGCTTAAATCTTTTGCATATCGCCAAACTATATTTGAATATCTGGGCTTTAGATATTTTGAAGGAATTGATGGTCATAACTTTAAAGAGTTAATTAAGTATTTGAACTTTGCACGTGAATCAAACAAATCAGTTGTATTACATATTAAGACAAATAAAGGAAAGGGTTATAAATTTTCAGAAGAAGATAATAGTGGTTATTGGCATCATGTCGAACCTTTTGATGTTATTACCGGCTTACCTTTATCAAATGAAAAATACAAAATGTTTGGTGAAGAAATTAGTATGCATTTAGCAAATAAAATTGAGAATGGAATGAGTAATATTCGTATTATTACTCCGGCAATGACACTTGGAAGTGGTTTATCAACTTTTGCAACAATCAATAAAGATAACTTTATAGATGTTGGAATTGCCGAAGAAAATGCTGTAACAATGGCATCAAGTATGGCACTTGCTAAACTTCGTCCTTTTGTTTTCATTTATTCAACATTTTCTCAACGTGCATATGATCAAATATTACATGATGTTACAAGAAGTAATTTACCGGTTGTTTTTTGTATTGATAGAGCTGGAATTGTTTCTGGTGATGGTGATACACATCAAGGTATTTTTGATGTTGCTTTTCTTTCAACTATGCCAAATATGGAAATATTAGCTCCTAAAAATACCGAAGAGGCAAAATTAGCGATTGATTATTCAATAAGCTCTAATCACCCTATAACAATTCGTTATACAAAGTATGACTATAATAGTAATTTAATCGCGAGTGGTGATTTTAAAACTTGGGATGTAATAAAAGAAGGTAATGTTGCTATTGTTTCTTATGGGGATATGTTATCGTATCTTTATCCTTTAACTAAAGACACTAATCTTGCCTTAGTTAACGCAAAAAATTTAACTATTGTTGATGAAAATGTCTTAAGTAAATATGAAAAAATCATTGTTATTGAAGATGTAATTAAAACATCATGTTTAGGTGAAAAAATCATTAGTTATGCTTATCATAACAATTTTAATAATGATATTTTAACTTATAATCTTGGAATGAGTTATTTAGAAACAGGCAGTAAAAAAGAATTAATTAATAAATATATTGGTGATTTAGAAGAAATCATTAGAAAGGAGACTAAATGCTAAGTAATTTACGAGTTCAAAATTTTGCAATTATTGACAATATTAATATTGAATTTGAAGATGGATTTACAGTATTAACTGGTGAAACTGGTGCTGGTAAATCATTAATTATTGATGCTATTGGTTTGCTTTTTGGTGATCGTTCATCGACATCAATTGTTCGATATGGTGAAACTAAAGCAGTTGTTGAAGGTGTATTTGATAAAATTGGTATGAACACAATTACTGTTTTAAACGAAATAGGTGTTGAACCACTTGATGATGATATGCTTATTATTAAAAGAGAAATTAATGCAACGGGAAAGAGTATTATTCGCGTTAATGGTGAAATTATCACTTTATCACAACTTGAAAGACTAGCTATTACTCTTGGTGATATTCATACTCAAGATGATACTAAGAAACTTTTCTTGCCCGAAAATTATCTTTATTTTATTGATAATGAAGATTCATTAAGCGTTTTAAATAAGTATCGTGACTTAAGAAACATCTATTTACAAAATATTAAGAAATATCGTTTGTTAGTAAACTCACAAAAGGAAATTGACACTAACTCAGAATTTTGGGTTTATCAATATAATGAGTTAGAAAAAGCAAATCTTAAAATCGGTGAAATTGAAGATTTAGAACAAGAACTTAATTTCTTGAATAATTATGAGTATATTTTTAAATTATTACTTGAAATAAAAGAAACTCTTAGTGATAATGATGTTAATGGTTCCTTATATAATATTTTAAGTTCATTAGAAAAACTTAAAAAAGTAAATGATAAGTATCAAAAACAATATGAGTTAATAAATGATGCTTATTACAATCTTGAGGATTTAGAAGATTCTATAAAAAATGATTTTAACCATTTAGAATTTGATGAAGAACGATTAAATACTATTAATGAAAGAATTAGCTACCTTAATGGATTAATGCGCAAATATCATTTAGATATTATTGGATTAATCAAAATGAAAGAAGAATTAAAAGATAAAATTAATAGTGTAGATAATATTGATATTTATTTAGAAGATGCTAAAAAAGCAATTGATCAAAGTTTTTCTAATTTATCTATTATTGCTAATGAACTTACTCAAGTTCGTAAGCATAATGCTCAATTATTAACAGATAATATTAAAGAAACATTAAAAGATTTGTTACTTGATAAGGTACAAATATCTATTTTGTTTAATGATTATGAGTTGAAAGATTCTTTGCAAACAAATGTTTTTCTTGAAAATGGTTGTGACGAAATTGATATTTTGGTTTCTTTCAATATTGGCGAAAATTTAAAACCTCTTTCTAAAGTTGCATCAGGTGGTGAGATGTCACGTGTTATGTTAGCATTAAAGGTCAATATGCTTAATAACTTGCATCTATCAACTATGATCTTTGATGAAATAGATAGTGGGGTAAGTGGTGAAGTTGCATCAGGTGTTGCATCAAAAATGAAAGAAATTAGTAAGTTTACACAAGTATTAGCGATTACTCATTTACCAATTGTTGCATCACGAGCTGATCAACAAATGTTACTTTCAAAAGAAGTAGTTAATGATCGCACCGTTACAAATATCAAGAAACTATCTTATGACGAGAGAGTTGTTGTTATTGCTAAAATGCTTTCGCCAAATGATACGACAATGAAAAGTAAAGAATTGGCAATTTCCTTGCTATCAAAGTAATAAAAATATAAAAATAAAACACACACAGTATTTTTTACTGTGTGTGTTTTTGGTAAATAATGTTTTATTAACTATTAATAAATATGCAAATAATATAATGAAAGGAGGAAATTAAGTGCTTTTTAAAAAGAAATATTTTAAATTAAACGTTTTTCTTTCGCTTTTCCTATTATTTATATGTTTGATTTCTAGTAGCGTTGTATATGCTAAAGACGATATTTATGTTATTCCTGGTGGGGACGCAATTGGTCTTAAATTAGATACAGGGGTTTATGTTGCAGGAAAGTTTCAAGTAAGTACTAAAACTACAAAACTAACACCATGGAAAAACTCTGATATTGAAGAAGGAGATCATATTATAAGCTGTAATGGAATTACTGTTTTAAAGACTGTTGATTTGAATCGTTTAATTCAAAATACAGAAAATAACATAGCAACTTTGGAAATTCAAAGAGATACAGAAAAATTTACAACGGAAATTGATGTTGTAAAAACAATTAATGGTGAACAAACTATAGGACTTTATGTTAAGGATCGTTTGATTGGAATTGGGACACTTACATATATTGACCCAGAAACAAAATCATTTGGATCACTTGGTCATGGAATAAGTGATAAAACCTTAAATTTTGGTAATGTTAGTGGTGAACTTGTCTTATCACAAATTGAAGGTATTAAAAAAGGGATTCCAGGAACAAGTGGTGAAAAAAGAGCTTCAATTAAATCTGGTAATATAGGAACAATATCTATTAATTCAATAACTGGTATTTATGGTAAAGTTAATATTGTTGATAAAAGAAAAACAATAAGGGTTGCTGAACAATCAGAAGTTAAAAAAGGAGCTGCTAAGATATTAACAGTTGTTGATGGAACTAAGATTGAAAGTTTTAATATTGAAATTATAAGCATTAATCTTCAAGATAGTCGTGGCGTAAAAGGAATTAAGTTTAGGGTTACTGACCAAAGGTTAATTGATGTTGCTGGAGGAATTGTTCAAGGAATGAGTGGATCACCAATTATTCAGAACAATATGATTGTTGGCGCTGTTTCTCACGTTTCTTTAGAAGATCCAACTATTGGATATGGTATGCATATTGAATGGATGATAGCTGAGAGTATGAATCTATAAAACATAATTTGACAAGAAATTACATTTGTAAAAGCTAACACAAGGTATGAAAAAGTCCTTCGACATAATTCGACAAAAAATATAAGTAAAATCTAGATAATTTGGCAATTTACTTGCAAAGAAAAATGTAATATAATATAATTATATTGTTGTTGTTTGGTGAAAAAATGATTATGCAAAAATGTAAAATTTTAGTAGCTGAAACAATGGTCGAAAAAGAGATGATACTAAGTTCTCATCTTCGTACAATAGATAATGTTGTAGTAATTGGAACTTATAATAATACAAATAATATATTAAATGTTTTAAAAGTTACTGATGTAGATGTTCTTATTGTAGATTTATTTATGCCTAATTTTGATGGCCTTAATTTGTTAGAAACACTATATCATAGTCGTGGAGAATTCAAAAAACCAAAACATGTGATTGTAGTAACAAACTTTATTAGTGGGTATATTAATAATCGCTTAAACTCAATAGGTATTGATTATCTTCTTATGAAACCTGTTAGTTTAGATAATTTAACAGGAATTATTCAAGAAATGCAAAAACAAGTAATTGAAGAAGTTGAAGTAAAAGAAGAAATTAAAGAAGAAGTTGAACTAGATTCAGAAATCACGGAAATTTTACACGAAGTTGGTGTTCCTGCTCATATTAAAGGTTATATGTACTTACGTGAAGCAATTTTACTTGTTATTGAAAATGTTGATTTTATTGGTAGTATAACTAAAACCTTATATCCTGAAATTGCTTTACGATTTTCTACAACTGCCTCACGCGTTGAACGAGCAATTAGACATGCTATAGAAATCGCTTGGGTAAGAGGTAATGTTGATGCTATTAGTGATATTTTTAGTTATACAATCAGTTATAATAAATCTAAACCTACAAACTCAGAATTTATTGCAATGATTTCTGATAGATTACGTTTACAACATCGTTTATTAAAAAGAGAACAATATATAGCATAAAAAATAGACTATCAATGATAGTCTATTTTTTTGCTTTTGTCTTAATTTTATTGTATAATATTTTTAGAAATATTATTGAATTACTCCTGCAGCTTGTAAAATTACAAATACTAAACTTGCAACACCACCAAGTAACATAGCAAGTGCTAATGCGCCAATAATGATTTTACCAAATATAGTTTTTGAAGGAGATTTTGTTACGATAATGTCAGATGTTCCATCTTTTCTGTCTTTTCTAACAATTAATTTATCATTTTGTTTGCTCATTATATATCACCTCAAATTTCATACGACTTATTATATCATATTTTTTTGTAAAAGGGAAGTGATTTAGATTAAAAAAAATAGAATTATCCTCCATATCGACATGAATTGCTTTTTTGTAAGTTGTGAGATAGCTGAAAATCCTGATTTAAAGGGGAAAAAAGTTGCGGTTGCACCACACACAACTGATCGAAAAGGTATCATTCTTGCCTCAAGTTATGAGGCTAGACCATACGGTGTTCATTCTGCAATGCCAGTTGGCGAAGCTTTAAGATTATGTCCAGATTTAATTTTAGTTGAACCATCAATGTCTTTATATAGCGAATATTCAGATATGTTTTTCTCTTACTTTATGAGTATAACTCCTCTTGTTGAACCAGCCAGTATTGACGAAGGATATTTAGATATTACAGATGTTTGTAAACCTGAAGAAGTAATGGGTTTAGCTAATAAAATTCAACAAACCTTAATGAATGAATATCACTTGCCATGTAGTATCGGGATAGGTCCTAATAAGTTTTTAGCTAAGATGGCTTCTGATATGAAAAAACCGATGGGAATTACTGTGCTTAGAAAAAGAGAAATTCAAGAAAAAATGTGGCCTTTGCCAATTGAGGATATGTTTGGGGTTGGGAAAAAGACTCTTGAAAAAATGAAAGCACTCAACATTAAAACAATCGGTGATTTTGCAACATTTAAAGATCTTAATTTATTAGAACATGTTTTAGGAAGTATGTCGTTTAAATCCTTATATCATAATGCCTATGGCGAAGGCGATAATGAAGTTGATGTTAATCGTTATTATGATATATCATCTGTAGGCAATTCTCAAACCTTTGAATTTGATGAATATTTACCTCAAAATATGTTGTTGACAATAAAATTACTTTCAAATTCGGTATCGAATCGCTTAGAAAAATCTGGTAAGAAAGCTAGTACATTTACTTTACAAATAAAATATAACAATTTTAAAGTTGTCAGTAGAAGTAAAACGATCAATCAACATACTTCAAATTCATATCAAATGTATGAAATCTTTAAAGAATTATTTGAAGAATACTATGATGATACTTATCCTGTTCGTTTATTAGGTGTTTCTGCATCAAAACTAATTGATAAAAAAGATGAGATTCAACAACTTTCATTATTTGATCAATTACCTGAAATTGAACAAGAACAAAAGATTAATAATTTAATTAAGGAAATCAATCATATAATAGGAAAAGATTCTTTACATATTGGTGTAGAAAATGTTCAAGTTAATCGAAAATATGATAGTAGTTTTCGATCAGAAATAAAAAAAATCCAAATTAAAAATGACTAGAAATGACACATTAGATAAATTCTAGTCATTTTTTATATACAATTTACTTGACATTTTTTACTATTAAAGTATAATAATGTTAGTTTATATTTACTAAACTTAAAGTTTATTATTATGAAACATTTTTATATTATGGAGAAAGGATGAAATTTATGAGTATTGGTTCTAAGATAAAACAACTAAGGACTTTTTATGGCTTAACACAAGAGGAACTTGCCGATCGTTGTGAACTTACTAAAGGTTACATTTCTCAACTTGAAAATGATTTAACCAGTCCATCAATTAGCACGCTTACCGATATTTTATCAACACTTGGAACAAGTTTAAAAGAGTTTTTTGACGAAGAAGATGAAGATAAAATTGTATTTCATCCTGAAGACTATTTTATTAAAGAGACTGAAGAATATCAGTTACAATGGTTAGTCCCCAATAGTCAAAAAAATGAAATGGAACCGGTTATTGTTACCATTAATCCTGGTTCTAAAACAGATCTTGATATGCCTCATGAAGGACAGGAATTTGGTTATGTCCTTGAAGGTAAAGTAAATGTTGTATATGGTTCAAGAAGTGAAGAATGTAAAAAAGGTGATACTTTTTATATTGCAACTGATAAAAACCATTATTTATATAATAAAGGAAACAAACCTTGTAAAGTTATTTGGATTAGTAGTCCCCCAAATTTTTAAAATAGAGGAATAATAATATGAACAATGTAGAAAATAAAAAAGATATAATTATTAGTTTAAATCACTTATATAAAAAATATGATGGCGTATTAGCTGTTGATGATTTCAACTTTTACGTAAAAAGAGGCGAATTTGTAACGCTTTTAGGTCCATCTGGTTGTGGTAAAACAACTACTTTAAGAATGATTGCAGGATTTGAACTCCCAACTGAAGGTCAAATTCTTTTAGATGGAGAAGATATTACATCATTACCTCCTTATCAACGTCCAGTTAATACGGTTTTCCAAAAGTATGCATTATTTCCCCATCTTAATGTTTATGATAACGTTGCATTTGGTTTGAAATTACAAAGAATCCCTTATGAAGTAAAGGATCGTAAAGGTAATGTTCGTATTAAATATCGTAAGTTATCAAAAAGTGTAATTGATGAAAAAGTTCGTAAAACTTTAAAAATCGTTGACCTAGAAGAATTTGAAGGACGTGATGTAACGACTTTATCGGGTGGTCAACAACAAAGAATTGCAATTGCTCGTGCGATTATTAATGAGCCAAAAATCTTATTGTTAGATGAACCACTTGGTGCGCTTGACTTAAAAATGCGTAAAGAAATGCAAATAGAACTAAAAGAAATGCATAAGAAATTAGGTATTACTTTTATTTATGTAACTCATGATCAAGAAGAAGCATTAACAATGTCAGATACAATCGTTGTTATGAAAGATGGTTGTATTCAACAAATTGGTAAACCCGAAGATATTTACAATGAGCCTAAAAATGCGTTTGTTGCTGACTTTATTGGTGAAAGCAATATTTATGAAGGAACAATGGTTGGCGAGAAGAAGATTCGTTTCTTAACTAAAGCCTTTGATTGTTTAGATGATTTCCCAATTCATGAAAAAGTAGACGTTGTTGTTCGTCCTGAAGATATCAAACTTGGTGCTGCTGGCGAAGGAATGGTCGATGGTAAACTTGTTAGTAAAGTTTTCAAAGGCGTTCATTATGAATACACATTAATGATAGGACGTAGTGAAGTTATTATTCAAGACACAAGAAATCTTGAAATTAATTGTATGGCAAGTATTTCTTTAACACCTAATGATATTCATATTATGAAAAAAGAATTTACAAGTAACTTTTATGATGCATATATTGATAAAAACAATCGCGTTATTATTTCTGAAGCCCCATTTGAATGCGACATCACGCAATTAATTCCTAATTCTCATGTTGATGAAGAAGGATACTTGGTTGATGAAAAAGGCGTTAAATATGATCTTACAGATGCAGATGTTAAAGCTGAAATAGGTTTAAAAGATATTGAAATCATTGATAATGAAGATGATGGTACTGTATCTGGAGAAATTGTTTCGTTCATCTATAAAGGTGACCATTATCAATTAATTATCAGAACTCAAGAAGATGAAGATTTTGTTGTTGATACTGAATACACTTGGAATGAACATGATAAAGTTAGTGTTGTTGTTAAACCAGAAAAGATTAAACTTACATTAAAACAAGAGGCTAAAAACTATGTCAAAATCTAGATTCTCTCGTAAACTTTTAGCGATACCTTACGGGATATTTCTAGTATTATTTGTTATTATTCCTTTAGTGTTGATTTTTGTATATGCCTTTACAAAAACAACAGAAGTAAATCCACATTTTATATATCGTGGAGAAGGCTATCGCTTTACTTTTGATAATGTTGTTTCCTTTTTTGGCAATATTTCTAATATTAATACATTTATTGTGAGTGTATTTGTTGGCTTATTAAATACAGTAATTTGCTTACTTATTGGATATCCAATTGCGTACATACTTGCTAAAAAAGAATATAAGTTTAGTTTTATTGTTGTTATTTTATTTATAATGCCAATGTGGATTAATTTCGTGTTACGTACTTCAGCAACACGTGAGATGTTCTATGGTTTTAAAGAAATTACTGGTATTGATATTACAGGTGCTCGTTACCCATTCTTTGCAACGATGGTTGGGATGGTTTATAACTATTTACCTTTTGTAATTTTGCCTTTATATTCGACAATGACAAAGATGAATCGTAGTTTAATTGAAGCATCAATGGATTTAGGAGCAAATCCTGTTCAAACTTTTGTTAAAACAATTATTCCTATGACAATGCCGGGGATTATTTCAGCATCAAGTATGGTATTTATGCCTACAATGTCATCATTTGTAATCAGTGATGTAATGGGTGAAAGACAATTTTCATTGATTGGTAATATTATACAAAACTATTTTGATCAATCAATGTGGCATTTAGGAAGTTTCTTTGCATTAATAATGTTGATTATAATTTTTGTTTCAATGTTCTTGACTCGTAATGTTGAAAAAGAAGAAAATGCTCGAGGTGGATTATGGTAACATTATTATTAGTGTTTTTAATTTTTTACCTTGTTAAAGGTCGTTTAGTTACTACAAAGAAAGTTAACACAGTTTATCAAACAAAGATTAACTTTAACTCAATTCGTTTTAAAACAGGTTTGAAGAAATTTGCTAAGGTTTTTGTTTATGTAATGTTACTTTGCATGTATGCTCCGATATTAATTTTAATTTTATTTAGCTTTACGAATGCAACATTAATTGGTAATTGGAATGGATTTAGTTTTGATTTATATATTGATTTATTTAAAGATGAAGAAGTACTAACAGCTTTTTTTAATACTGTACTTGTTGCAGTGACAACTGGCGTTATTTCAACAGCTCTTGGCACACTTGGTGCTATTGGAATTTTTTATTCAAAGAAAAGAATGAGACGTACATTTGATGTTGTTGGACAAATCCCAATTCTTAATCCAGAAATTGTTACAGCTTTATCTTTAACAATTATGTTTGTTGCACTCGGAATTAAATTTAACTTTATTACATTATTAATAGGACATGTTGTTTTAACACTACCTTTTGTTGTTTTAAGTATTACACCAAAGTTAAAACAACTTGATCCAAATGCTTATGAAGCAGCACTAGACTTAGGAGCTAAACCGGCAAAAGCTATGCGTAAGGTTATAATTCCTGAAATTTTACCTGGTATTTTATCTGGTTTTCTACTTGCAGTTACATTATCACTTGATGATTATATCATTACGGCTTTTACAAAGAATCCATCATTTATTACTCTTAGTACTTATGTTTATGGCGTTACTGCCAAAAAAGGTGCTTTACCTCCAATGCTAAGAGCTTTGACAACTATCATTTTCTTAATTACTTTAGTAATTCTTTTATTTGTTAACTTCTATAACAAAAGACAAAAGAAAATGGGAGGACTAAAAAAATGAAAAAAGTAATTTATTTTGTCCTATCACTTTGTTTATTATTTGGACTTTGTTCTTGCAAAAAAGATGATGAAATTCGAACTTTAAGAATTTATAATTGGCAAGATTATATTGATGATGGCACGATGGAAGAAGGAGCTACATCAATGCTAGATGACTTCAAGAATTATTATTATGAAAAGTATAATGAGAAAATTGAAGTTGTTTATGATACATTTGAAACAAATGAATCAATGTTTAATACTTTAAAAACTGGTAAAACAACTTATGATTTAGTTTGTCCTTCTGAGTATATGATTATGAGAATGATTAAATCTGAGATGTTAATTCCTTTTGAAAAAGGAAAAACACCAGTATATGATGAATATGCATCAAAATATATTCAAAACTTATTCGCAAATACTCCAACTTCTGATGGCTTAACAATGGCTGATTATGCGAAAGGTTATATGTGGGGAACTGTTGGTTTAGTTTATGACCCTGAATATGTTACTGCTGAAGAAATGTCTTCTTGGAACATTATGTGGAATAATAAATACCAAGGAATGGTTTCAACAAAAGACAGTATTCGTGACACTTATGTTGCAGGTGTATTACATGTTTATTTAGATGAACTTGTTGATTTAAAATCAAAATTTGAATCAGGATTGATTGATGCAACATACTATAACAAACAAATTAACGAAATAATGAATCGATGCGATGATAAAACACTTGAACTTGTATTAAAAGATCTACAAGTTTTAAAGAAAAATTTATTTGGATTTGAAGTTGACAGTGGTAAAACTGATATTGTAAATGGTAAAATTCGTATTCAACTTGCTTGGAGTGGTGATGCTGTTTATTCGATGTTACTTGCAGAAGAGGAAGATGATAAAATTCTTGCTTTCTCAGTTCCTGAGGAAGGTTCGAATATTTGGTTTGATGGTTGGGTAATGCCAAAAGGTGCTGATACTGAACTTGCACAAGCATTTGTTGATTTTGTTTCTTTACCTGAAAATGCTGTTCGTAACATGAATATGGTTGGGTATACAAGTGCTATTGCCGGTCAAGAAGTATTTGATGAAATCAGTGATTGGTATGATGAATCAGAAGTTGATGAAGATGGAAATGTTGATACTACTGATTTAATTGCTTATGATTTAAATTATTTCTTTGAAGGAACTTTAGATGATGATTGTGATGGAATTGTTTATACATCTTCATTATGTGGTCAGCTTTATACTCAATATCCAGATTACGAAACAGTTCAACGATGTGCGATCATGCAAGACTTTGGCGAACAAAATAACCGTGTTATCGAAATGTGGGCTAGTGTTAAAGCGGTCAACCTACCTTTATGGGTAACAATTAGCTTTTTTGTGGTTGTTGCTATTGCTATTGTTGGTGTTGCAGGATATTCAGTATTTAAAAAGTTCTATAAAAATCGATTCAAAAGATAGGATGATATCATCCTATCTTTTCTTTTTTATTAAGTAAAATATAATAAAAATATATTTAACTTGAAATCTTTTTTTCATTTTGATATAATTAGAACAAGTATAAAATAGAAATCTTTGTTTGAGGAGTCTGACAAACTCTTAGAAGCGTAAAAGATGCGTTAAATCTTGTAATGAGGGGAAATTTCAACTAAGGTGGTACCGCGCGATCATTCGCGTCCTTAGAATGCATTGTATGCATAACGTTTTAGCGTTGAAGTTTCCTTATTTTTTTTGAAAGAGGTGGATTTATGAAAGTAAATAAAATTAAAGGAACATTAGATTATTTTGGTGATCAATTAAACGCCTATCGTTATATTGAAAGAGTGGCACAAGAAGTATGTGATAAACATGGTTTTAAGGAAGTTATGTTGCCAACATTTGAAGCGACAGAACTATTTGTTCGTGGTGTTGGTGAAGGTAGTGACATTGTATCTAAAGAAATGTATACATTTGTTGATCGCTCTAATAAAAGTATTACACTACGTCCAGAAGGAACTGCTGGGGTAACTCGCTGGTACGTTGAAAATAAAATGTATGTTAATCCGGGCCTTGCAAAATATTTTTATATTGGTCCAATGTTTAGATGTGAACGTCCTCAGGCTGGTCGCTATCGTGAATTTAGACAATTTGGTATTGAAGTTTTTGGGACAGGATCACCATATTTAGATGCGGATATCATTAATTTTGCCGATACGTTCTTAAAAAGACTTGGTATTAAAAATGTTAAAGTATTAGTTAATAACATTGGTTCTAAAGTTAGTCGTGCTAATTATGAAAAAGCATTAGTAGAATATTTTTCTAAACATATTGATGAAATGTGTGTTGATTGTAAGAATCGTTTACTTAAAAATCCTTTACGTATTTTAGACTGTAAAGTTGATAAAGAAACTGAAATTATGAAAAATGCTCCAAAGATTGCCGATTATTTAATTGATGAAGATAAAGAATATGCAAATTGTGTTATTAATGCTTTAGATGCTTTAGGTGTAAATTATCAAATTGATAGTAAGCTTGTTCGTGGTTTGGATTATTATACAAGTACTGTTTTTGAATTCATTTATGAAGAAGAAAGTTCACCAATCAATGGATTAACTTTACTTGGTGGTGGTCGTTATAATGGACTTGCAAAAGAGTTAGATGGACCAGATACTGATGCGATTGGCTTTGGGACAGGTATGGAAAGACTAATTCTTGTTATGAATGAACTTGGCGTTATGCCAACATTTGATGTAAAAGCTGATGCATGTGTAATAACAATTGGTGAAGCTACTAAACTAGAAGGAATTCGCTTAACTAATTTCTTAAGAAATAATGACTTAAGATGTGAAATTGATTATATTAATCATAATTTAAAACCACAATTTAAACTATCCGATCGTATCTTTGCCAAGAAGGTTTTAATTATTGGTGAAGACGAGTTAAATAATGGTTTAATTAAAGTTAAAAATATCGAAACAAAAGAAGAAAAAGTTATTAATGTTGAAGATATATTAAAAGAATTTAATAAAGAAGGTGTTAAATATGCGTACAAGAAATAATAATGAATTAAGAATTGAACATGTCAATGAAGTAGTAACTCTTGTTGGCTGGTGTAGTAAAAAACGTAATCTTGGAGGTTTAATTTTCATTGATTTACGTGACCGATATGGTATTACTCAACTTGTTGTTGAACCCGACAATGCAATGTATGAGATTGCAAACTCTGTTAAAAATGAATATGTTTTAAAAGCAACTGGTAAAGTTGTTGAGCGTCAAAGTAAAAACCCAAAACTATCAACTGGAGAAATTGAAGTAATTGTTAGCGAATTAACAATCCTTAATACTGCAGAACAACCTCCAATGCTTATTCAAGATGATACAGATGCTTTAGAAGATACAAGAATGAAATATCGATATTTAGATTTACGTCGTCCATGTATGCAAAGAAATTTATTATTACGTCATAAAGTTTATATTGCAACACGTAATTATTTCGATGAAAGAGACTTTATTGAAGTTGAAACACCAGTTTTAGGTAAATCAACTCCTGAAGGTGCTCGTGACTTCTTAGTTCCATCTCGTTTGTACGAAGGTGCATTCTATGCTTTACCTCAATCACCTCAAATGTATAAACAATTATTAATGGTTTCTGGTTTAGAAAAATACTTCCAAATTGTTAAATGCTTCCGTGATGAAGATTTACGTGCTGATAGACAACTTGAATTTACACAAATTGACGTTGAATGTTCATTTGTTGAAGAAGAGGATATCTATGAACTTATTGAAGGCTTATTAGTTCGTATTTGGAAAGAAGTACTAGATGTTGAAATTAAAGCACCATTTGTTAGAATGAGTTATGCTGATGCAACAAACTTATATGGTAGTGACAAACCTGATACTCGTTTTGAAATGTTATTACAAAATATAAGTGCGTGGGCTAAACTAATACCATTTGTTGTATTTGAAAATGCTTTAAATGCCGGTGGAGTTGTTAAAGCAATAACTGTTAAGGGCGGTTCTGGTAAATATTCTCGTAAAGAAATTGATCGTTTGACTGACTTAGCTAAGAAATATCATGCCCATGGCTTAGCATGGTTAAAATATGAAAACAATGCATTCAGTGGTTCAATAGCTAAATTTGTTGATGAAGATAATCAAAAAGTTTTACAAGAACAATTATGTTTAGAAAATGGCGACTTAGTGTTAATCGTTGCTGATACACTTGCGAATGCTAACTTCTCTTTAGGTGCTTTACGTTTACAAGTTGCTAAAGAAATGGATTTAATTGATAAAGATAAATTTAACTTCTTATGGGTTGTAGACTGGCCATTATTTGAATATGATGAAGAAGAAGGACGCTTTGTTGCGGCACATCATCCATTTACTTCTCCTAAAGATGGTGATGAAGAAAAACTATTAACAGACCCTGCAAGTGCTCATGCTAAAGCATACGATATTGTCTTAAATGGTTATGAACTTGGTGGTGGTAGTATCAGAATCCATAATCAAGAAACACAAGCTAAAATGTTTAAAGCAATTGGTATGAATGAAGAAGAAATTGAAAGACAATTCTCATTCTTTGTAAATGCTCTTAAATATGGTACACCTCCACATGGTGGTTTAGCAATTGGTCTTGATAGACTAGTTATGTTACTTACAGGCAACGACAACTTACGTGAAGTAATTGCTTTCCCTAAAGCCGCAAGTGCTCGTTGTCCATTATCTGAAGCACCTACTAAAGTTGCTGATAAACAATTAGCCGAACTTTCTTTAAAAGTCGGTAAATAATCGAAAAAATAATAAATCTAATGAATTGAGAGGAAAATAAAAATGCCTAAAAGTAATACTTATATTTCTTGGGATGAATATTTTATGGGAGTTGCTATTTTATCTAGTATGCGTAGTAAAGATCCTAATACAAAAGTAGGAGCTTGCATTGTTAACCAAAAAAAACGTATTGTTGGTATTGGTTATAATGGCTTACCTGTTGGTTGTAGTGATGATGAATTTCCTTGGGAAAGACAAGGAGGATTCTTAGAAACTAAATACCCATTTGTTGTCCATGCCGAACCTAATGCTATCTTAAACTCTACAACTAGTTTAGATAATGCAACAATCTATGTTACTTTATTCCCATGCCATGAATGTGCAAAATTAATCATTCAAAGCGGTATTAAAGAAATCGTTTATATGAGCGATAAATATGATGGAACTGAATCTGATCAAGCATCTAAAATGATGTTAAAGAGCGCCGGTGTTACTTGGCGTAAAGTTCCTTTAAATATTGATATTAGAGTTGAGAAATAATGAAACATTTTTTAAAAACACAAAAGATATGGATTATCATCTTTTCTGTTATAGGTCTTGCAACCTTATTGTCAATAACTATCAAAACTAAATATGAAGTTACAACTCCGGCGGTAATATCTGATGTTAATAAATTTATTTATTTTAAAGAAAACGAAAAGATTGAGACAAAACCTGATATTAATACTGTTTCAGTTTATAGTTTTCCGCGCGCTTCTTTATTAAACTATGCAATAGGTTACTTAAATCCTTTTGCTGAATTAACAAAGATTCAAGATCAATATAATACTGATGATGATTATATAGTTGCTCAAGGTAATTTACATAAAGATATTAGTTATGATAACTCAATCATTGCCGGATATGAGATTGCCAAAAAGAAAAATCAAGATTTAGAATGTCAAGTTAACTATGATTTTAATGGTTATGCAGTAACTACTATTTTAAATTCTTGTCAAAGCGCCTTAAAAGTAAATGATCGTATTGTTGAAATTAATGGTATCGTTTTAAGTATGGAGCTTACCCCAGGTAAAGTTATTAAAGAACTTTCTTCAAATGGTGTTTCTGAATTTAAGGCTAAAGTTAAATATTTTGATGATAATGATGTTTTACAAACAAGATCTGTAAAGTTATTATATGATGATGAGGGTAGTTTTGGTTTTGCATGTGATGCTTATAATCAAGTAACATCAACTAAAAATCCATCAATTGACCCAAGTGCAGAAGACAATATTAATTCACTTGGTCCAAGTGGTGGGTTAATGCAAGCATTGCTTGTTTATGAACAAATAACTGGTTGTAAGCTTACTAAGGGCTTAAAAATTGCCGGAACCGGAACAATTGATATTAATGGAAATGCCGGTTTAATTGGCGGTATGAAACAAAAAATTTATATTGCTAATGCTTGTAATGTTGATATTTTCTTTGTACCAATTGATATGTCATTAGAATATGACAATAATGAAGATACTAACGCTTATTTAAATTGGGAAGAAGCACAGGAGGCAAAGGAACTACTAAAAAAATTAGGACAAACAAAAATGAAAATTGTTCCAGTTAAAAATTTAGAAGAAGTTATAGATTATTTGGAGGGATTAGAATGATTGTTTTTATTGTAATTGCTCTTATTATAATTTCACAAATTGTTGTTAAAATTGTGTTAAAAGAAAATATCAAAACATATAATTTCATCTTTAATAATGAAATGGCAAAATTTTCAAATATCCCTAATTATAAAAGAAAGTCTGTTGTTGCATCAGTTGTTTCAATCTTACTTTCTTTGCTAGTGTTAATGCTGCCAATTGCATTAAATATAACTTTTTATATGCATTTTCCTAAACAAATGTTTGTGGGCAAATTAAATTTCCTATTTACATTCTTTTTAGGATATTCATTATTTATTTTAGCTAATGTTATTCAATATAAAATTATAAAATCTTATGTATTTGAGTATAAACAAACAAATCCTGAAATTGATGACGAATTATTACCAAACATTAACCTAAAAAAAGTATTCTTAGTTGAACTTTCTAATGTTTTTGTATCTTTATTTGTCTTAGTTCTTATTATTGTATTGTTTATTGTAAGATAGAGGTAGATTATGAAGAAATATTTAAAATATATTATTATTGTATCAATCGTAATTCCACTTATCATAATTGATATGGTGACAAAAATATTAGCAGTTAGTTTTTTAACTGTTGGAGAATCAATCCCTATTCTTGGTGAGTATTTAAAACTGGATTTAATCTTCAATGAAGCTGCCGGATTAAGTTTTGGAGAAAATTTACCTGATTTTGTATTACCACTACTTAGCTTTATTTTTTCTGGAGTATTTGTTTTCTTACTTATTAAGTTTGGAGACTTCAAAAAGCGTCCAGTGGGAACTGTTGCTTTATGTTTAATGTTAGCTGGTACTTTTGGTAATTTAATTGATCGTACTTTTGATTTTCCAAGAGTTCTTTATACTGGACCGATTCCCGACGATCTTGATCAACATGGTGTAGTTGATTTTATTAATACAAATCAAATCTTTTATGATTTTGGTTTAAGTTTTGGAATATGGAATTTTGCTGATTCGTTACTTGTTATTGGTACAATCGCCTTAATGGTTCATATTATTTTCTTTGATAAAGATGATAAGAAAGCTAAAAAAACAAAAAATGATAATGAAGAAGAATCGAAAGAACAAGAATTAGAAATTAATACTAAAGATGATAATCCATCAGAAGAAATTAATGAAGATAAAATTAAGAGTAATGAGGTGAATGGAAATGATTAAACAAGAAATCATTTATTCTGGTGAGTCAGAAGTAATTCGTATTGATAAATACTTAGCTGAGCTAATCGAAGAAGTATCAAGAACTGAATTAAAAGAATATTTTAATCAAAATAAAATTCTTGTTAATAATAAAGCTGTTAAACCAAGTTATAAACTTATTTGTAATGATGTTATTCTTGTTGAGGAAATTGAACAAGATGAAATTGATATGGTAAAAGAAGATATTCCATTAAACATTGTCTATGAAGATGATGATGTTATTGTCGTTAATAAACCAAGCGGACTTGTTGTACACCCAGCTCCAGGACATACGCATGGAACTTTGGTTAATGGTTTATTACATCATTGTAACCAACTTTCAAATATGAATGGTGATATTCGAGCTGGGATTGTTCATAGAATTGATAAAGATACATCAGGTCTTTTAGTTGTTTGTAAGAATAACTATTCACATCGTATTCTTGCCGAACAATTAAAAGAAAAAACGACTACTAGAACATACATAGCCATTGTTACTGGTAATATTAGTCATAATATTGGTCGTATTGAAGCACCAATTGGTCGTGATCCAAGTAATCGTCAAAAGATGGCGGTTGTTCCTAATGGCAAACCTGCTGTTACACATTTTAAAGTGTTAGATCGCTATCGTGATTTTACCTTACTTGAACTAAAACTAGAAACTGGTCGTACACACCAAATTAGAGTACATATGTCTTACATTAACCATCCGGTTGTTGGTGATCCACTTTATGGTGTTAAAAAACAAACAACTGAGTTTGGCCAATATTTACATGCTAAAAAACTTGGTTTTATTCATCCACGTACAAATGAATATATGGAATTCACATCTGAACTTCCCAAAGAATTTGTTCAAAAAATTGAAGAATTGCCAAAATATTAAAACTACCAACCTCTTTAGAGGTTGGTTTTTTACTTTCAAGTTTCGACAAGTTATTTCTATTGGAAATGTTATAATAGTTATGTTTTATGAATATAATTTATTGTCTAAATAATTATAAATAAAATAAGAAAAGGAGAGAGTATGGATATTTTAGAATTGAGAATGAATTATAGTGCTTTTATTAAATTAAGAAATTTTGTTAAAATTAATGATATTAGTGCTGAAATAAAAGAGTATGTTAAGAAAAATGATGTTGTCAATGGTAAGTTAGACGTTTGTGGTAACTATTTAGAAGATGATTTAGTGAAATCGCATAACTTTAATGAAGAAATTCCTTTTAGTATTATTTTTGCAAGTGGAGATTTTGAAGTTGTGGATATTGATTGTATTAATTTAGATTATCAAACAATTGATGGAAGAGGAATTGAAGTCATGTTTGATGTTTTAATTAAGTACGAAGACTATAGTGAAGATACAAAAGATGACAATATTGAAGATGATAAAGTTATTGAAGTACCTGTTATCGTTGATGAAGATCAATTAAAGTATGAAGAAATTAAAGAAGAAAAGGAATTAGAAATTGATCAAAAAATTATAGAACAATTAGAACTTACATGTGATAATAATCCCACGGAAGAAACAATAATCAAAAATGAAAAGGAAAATACAAAAGAAAAAAGAAAAGTAATCAAAGTAAAATATTTTAATGACAATAAAGAACTTGATAATGTATGTACTGATTTAAATATTGGTATTGATAAAATATTTAATGATAATAAAAATACTGATTTTGTCAAATATAAAAGAGTAATTATTAAA
>JAZNQD010000014.1:0-42756 GCA_045589955.1 Bacilli bacterium
AATTTTACAAAATATTTGCGTAATAATGCCAGTTTAAGCGTTTTTAAACTGACAAGCCTTTTTGCGCTCTTTTTTTATTTATATACAAATGCATGAAATATTTTAACATATTTATTGACTTTTGTTTAATTAATTATATCAAAAATAATAATTTTATTCAACAATATGGAAATGATTTATTTCTATTGCAAAAATGTTCATTTTTTGATAAAATAAAAAAGGTGATAATATGAGTATTAAAAGAAGATTTATGCTTTATAATTTAATGATGCTTATCTTCCCTTTTGTGATAGCTATTATTGTTTATATTCTATCAACAAACTTCTTTGAAAATACCTTTTTCTTAAATACTGTTAATTATACAAAACAAATTGAAAATTCATCTGAAGTGATTGAATATGCTCATGGGTCTAAGAAACTTGAATTATCAAAGTTAAAAGACTTTGCCCTTGAAAAAGGATACCAAATCTATATTCTTAAAGATAAAGAGTTGGTTTATAAAAATATCAGTGAAAGTGATTTAGACATTCTTAACCGTATTCATACAATTAATTATGATGTTGTTTATCACTTTGAAGGGAAAGTAACAATTGCATCGTTACTAAATTATCAAGATGGTACTTATGAAGCCTACTTTATTTCGAAAGATACAGTTACACCCGTAATGTCGATTAACCTCTTACAACTTTTACTTGTTATTATTTTGACGATTGTTTTTATTGCTTTTGCAACATCCAATTATGTTATTAGTGGATCAATGATTAAGTCATTTTCAAAACCACTTGCCAAACTTTCAAAAAATGCCAATAAAATCAGAGAAGGAGATTTATCTGAACCGGTTGGAAAGCCTGATATTAACGAATTTGAAGAACTCTACCAAACATTTGAGTTAATGCGTAAGGAATTAAAAAACAATATTGACAAAAATGTTAAATATGAACAAAGCCGTCGAGAAATGCTTGCAGGTATTTCTCATGACTTAAAAACTCCCCTTACAGCCATTCAAGGCTATTCTAAAGGATTAATTGATGGGGTTGCCAAAAACGAACAACAAGTTAAAAAATATATGGAAGTAATCTATCGTAAAAGTATTGAAATGGAAAAGTTATTAGATCAACTAACAATCTTCTCTAATCTAGAGAACAAAACATTTTCTTTTAAATATGAAGAAGTTAATCTTAATCAGTTTTTAGATACCTTTATTCATGAAACAAAAAAGGAATACTTAGATAAGAAGATTAAGTTCACTTATGAAAATGATTATGTTGATTTAATAGTTAATATTGATATTTTCCAAATGAAACGAGTATTAGATAATTTGATTTCAAATAGTATTAAATATAATAATAACGCCAATGTTTTGATTAACTTTAAGGTAATAAAAATAAATGAATTGAAAGTTCAAATTGAAGTTTCTGATAATGGTATTGGTGTTGAAAAGTCAGAACTAGAGCGAATCTTTGAAAACTTCTACCGAATTGATGAATCAAGAAGTACAAAAGTAGAAGGCAATGGACTTGGACTTGCAATATGTAAAAACATTATTGAAGCCCACAATGGAACAATTAGTGCCAAATCTGATAATGGACTAACAATTGTTATAACATTACCAATAGGAGAAGAACATGAGTGAAATAAAGAAAAAGATTTTAATTGTTGAAGATGATATCGATATTGCTAATTTAGAAAAAGATTATTTAGAAATTAGTGATTATGAAGTGGTCATTCTAAATGATGGCGCTAATGTTGTTAATTTAGTAAAAGAAAATGCTTTTGCTTGTATTATTTTAGATTTAATGCTACCTAAAATATCCGGGTTTGAACTGTGTAAAGAAATCAGAAAGATTACACAAATACCACTTATAATTGTTAGTGCTAAAACCGAACCATCAGATGTTATCCTAGGCCTTGGTCTTGGAAGTGATGATTATATCAAAAAACCATTTGATCCTCAAGAACTTGTTGCGAGGGTTAACGCATCTATTAGACGCTATGAGGCCGTTAAAGGCATAAAAGATAATACGGAAGAAATAATCGAAATTGATAATATAAAAATATATAAGAAAAATTACAAAGTATTTGTTAATAATGAAGAAGTTAAATTTGCTAATAAAGAATTTGAACTACTTTTATTTTTAGCATCAAACCCTAATATTGTTTTTTCGAAAGAAACACTAATTGAAAAAATATGGGGATTTAGTTTTATTGCAGATACTGCAACAGTTACAGTACATATAAATAGATTAAGGGAGAAAATTGAAGAAAATCCAAATAAACCAAAACTGATTGAAACAGTTTGGGGCGCTGGATATCGCTTCAATATGTAAAAATTATGAAAAAAATATTTAATAAAATTTTAACATTTACATTAATTTTAATGGGTCTTTTCTTTTTAACATCATGTAAAAAAGATACAACTGTTACCCTACATACATTTGGCGATGAATATTTTGTGGTAGAACATAAAATAGATTCTGAATACCAATTACCAGAAATCTCTAATCGTAAAGGTTTTATCTTTATTGGTTGGTATGATAACTTCGAATGTGCTGGTGAACCAGTTACTTCAGTAAAAGTATCAGAGAATACACACATCTATGCTAAATGGCAAAAAATTGACTCTTACAAAATTGTTTATGTCAATTTAGTAAGTGGTCAAGAAGAAGTATCACAAGAATTCCCATACTTTGCAGGTTATGGAAGTTCATACTTACAAGAAAAACCATTTACTTATCGTAGTCGCAAAATTGCCGGATACTCATTTAACCCGAATGGAGAAATTAATGTCACAGATGAAATAACTGATAATCAAGTTTATCATTATGCGGATACAATGGGTATTGTTCGCTTATATGCTGTATGGGAAGGACCATATGAAATCGAATATCGTTCAACAAATGGTGTTTATTTAGATAAGTTTGCAATGCGTACTGCCTACTTCACTGATTTTTATTCATTTATTGTAGCACAAGAAGGTGGAAAAGAACACCTTGAAAAAAACAATATCTTTAATGCATCTGACTTCGTTCGCCTAGCATCTGATTGGAGAGGTGCTGGAGGTAATGAACTTACTGGTATTGGTAATGTTGCAGGACAATATTACTTAAGTATTCAAGTTGGTGGAACGCTTGAAGAACAACCTGACACTCACTTTATTGGTTATTGTTATCAAAACAATAAATGGGTTGAATTAATTAGATTCTTAATGGTATTCTTTGCTTATTGGCGTACTGATGAAGGTTATACAGGTGGTCCATCTGACCCAAATAATACTGGTAATGACTTCTTTGCAAGCTCTTGGGCAGCCTTAGTTGACACAGGTAAAATGTTCTATTTTACTTCTGCAACCCTAACAGACAAATACCCATGGTTTACAAAAGAAAGATCTGAAAGAGTTCATTATGCTTTAGACCATGTTCCAGGATGCTTAAACATGCAAACACTACCTCAAATGGTTGATAAAGTTGATATTATTCTTCCTACTCCTAAAGTAGAAGGATATCGTTTCTATGGTTGGTTTGATAATGATGAAGGAATTGGTAATGCTATAAAATCAATCAGTGCTGATAAAGTAACTGAAGAATTAGTAATTTATGCAGTATGGGTAAAAGAAGAATAATATGAGTTATTTTACTGTAACTAAAATTAATGATCATATTTATCAATTTAATGATAAAATGAGTGTTTTATCAACACTAGTAATAGGCGAAAATAAAGCCTTATTATTTGATACAACATATGGATTAGGTGACTTAAAACAAGCTGTTTTAGAGATTACAAATAAACCTTTAATTGTTGTAAATAGCCATGGTCATATGGATCATGCTTGTGGTAACTATCAATTTGATGAAGTCTTAATTGATAAAGAAGATGAAGAACTTTTAATCTATCATACTAGTTTAGAATATCGTAAGAAGAACCTACGAAATGCTATAGCAAGAGGTATATTACCTGATGATTTTGACGAAGAAAAATACCTAAACCAAAGAACTGGTAACTATAAATTCTTAGAAGAACACCAAGTATTTGACCTAGGTAATCTTCATTTAGAAGTAATAAAAATACCAGGGCATACAATAGGGTCAATTGCTTTATATGTAAAAGAATTACGTATTATGCTTGTATCTGATGGTGCTTGCCCATATGTTTGGATGTTCTTAAAAGAATCTGCACCACTTAAAGATTACTTAAATTCAATCAATAAATTACTTGAATATAACTTCGAATCCTTCCTTTTAGGACATGGTGCAGGACTAATGAACCGTAGTTTCATGTACCGTTTAAAGGCGATAACAGAAGAAGTTTTATCGGGAAAAGTAGATGATAAATTTGAACCATACCTTGCTCCTGGGTTTGAAATTGATGGTACAGTAAGCTATTGTGAAGGTAAACCTTACGAAGCTGGTAAGTGTGGAATCATCTTTAATAAATATCGAATCAATTAAAAAATGCAAGTGAGAGATAATTCTCTCACTTTTTTCATTATAGGAAAAAATCATCAAACAAAATAAATAATTTTCGACATTTTATTTTAAAAATTTAACAATTTTTGGAAAATCAAGTTTTAAATATTAAAATAACTTGATTTTACCTTTTAAAAATGATATAATTATACCAACTAACAATGTTAGTTTGTTGTCGAGAAATAAAGTATTTATTTTATTTATTTAAAGAAAAGGAGAAAAAATTATGAAAAAGAAAACAATAACATTAGTTGTTTACATGCTTGTATGTATCTCACTAGTTAGTGTAGGTTTTGCAGCATGGATGATTACTGGCGGGGAACAAGAACAAGCACAAGGTAATATTACTGCAACAACTGTTACAGACTATTCAATTACAATTGATGACTTTAAATGGGATAAACTTGATCAAGAAACTAATGAAAGAAGTCTTGTAGCTGCAACTAAATTAGAAGCTGATGGTTCTATAATTTATAAGGGTGGCTCTATTTCTTTTGGTAGACCTTATCAAAACTACAATAATGATTGGTTCCAAGGCGATCCTGAAGATGAATTAGAAAAAACTTATGCAATTTTAACTTTTAAAGTATCAAGTGAATCTAAATTAAGTGAGGCTATAGCAAAATTAGATACATTTACAATTGATATTTTAGAGAGTGCTGCAATTACAAGTGCGCAAACTGCTAAATTAATCGCAGATGAAAAAATTTATGTAAAATCAGCAGCTTCTGCAGACGATTTATTTTCAGTAGAATATAATGAAAATGATGATTTATATACAGAGGATGATTTATATACAGCTGCTAAATTTAAAAGTTTATTAAACATTGAGGCAAAAGAAATTTATATTGGTGTTAAAATTGTATATAATTGGGGTTCAGAGTTTGGAGGAGTTAATCCTGTAACTTTCTATAATTCTTATGAACCAACTGATAGTTGTAATTCAGATGAAGGATTTAAAACATCAACATATGCAGGTAATGATACTGTTACGACTATGAAAGATCATGCTAAAAAAGCTATTAATGACCTATATACATATTTATATGGAAATGATAAAACATCTGATGGTATTTTCAATATAAAGATTGTTGTTGATAAAACTAATTAATTAGGTTAATATTGGTGATAATTTATGGCTAAACAAAAATTAACTAGAAAATCTTATAAAAGAAATATAATCGTTTTCGGGTTAATGTTGTTTATGGGTATTGCTTTAGTTTCTACCGGTTTTGCAACATGGGTATTATCTCAAGATACTAGTGTTGAGGCTGGTGGTAATGTTGAAGTTGGTATTGTTTCAGATAATGAATTAAAAATTACTGATTTAAAATACTATACAAAATACGATGCAACTGATCCTGAAAATGAAAAAGGTGGAAATGTTGAGATTCAACCAAATGAATTAAGTTTCAACTTTGAACCTACTGAAGATGATACAACTGGTAATGTTAAAAATGATGGAGAAAACTTTGAACAATTATCTTTATATATTGTTGGTAAAATTTCTCCAATGAACTTCATTGATGATTTCAATGTTTCAATGACTTTTGATTTACCAGATCAAATTCAAGCTGCTGTTGATGCTAAATATATTCAACTTCCTGCATGTGCTGCACCTGGTGGTGTAAACATTATGGAAGCTGGTGTAATTACAGATTCAGCTTCTATTAAAGAAGATGGTACATTCGTTATTGAAGTATCATTTGAATGGGGCGAATATTTCAACTATATGAACCCTGGTAAATATTATGATGAAACTGAAGCCGGTAAGGCCGTAGAATATGCTGACATGAAAGCTGCACTTCAAAACTTACGTACATATGTTTATAATTCTTCATATGATTCTGAAGGTGTTGAACAAGGCGGTCAAGCTCCTAAATTCACAATTTTAATTACTGTAACTGCTAAATAGTAGGGTAAATCTTTATGACTCAGATTGAAGTTCTAGCTCTCGTTGTTACAGGAATTGGTGTAGCTAGCTTTGCAGCTATATTTACAATATTGTATATGTCATTTGCGAAAACCTCTATTTCAGAGATTAAATCGGGCAAACGAGATATAGACTTACTTGATGAAGTTATCTATGAACAACAAACAAAAGTAAAAAAGAGAAAAGAGATAACTGGTACTATAAAATCAGTTATCTTTTTTACTTTTCTAGGTGTTGTAACCCCATTGTTTATATTTTCTATTGTAAATAAGTTACAAGGTAATGTTACAATGTTAGGCGATCGTTCACTTATGATTGTTGCCAGTGGATCAATGAGCTATAAACATGAGTCAAATTTACATTTTCTACAAAAGTACGATAACCAGTTTCAACAATACGATGTTATCGTATTAGAAAAGGTTGATAAATTTACCGACTTAAAAGTTGGGGATGTTATTGCCTTTAAAGTAGACGACAAGAAGATAGGAAATGTTATTCACAGAATTAAATCTGTTGATTACGTTTCAAGAAGTTTTATTACTCAAGGTGACGCAGTTGATAGTCCCGATGGATACAATCCTAAGTTTGACCAAGTGGTTGGTCGCTATATAACAAAACGTATACCTCTTATTGGTATATTTGTAATATTCTTTCAATCTGGTCCAGGTATTGTAACAGTGCTTGCACTGCTATATTGCTTACTAATGATTGATAGTATTACAAAGAAAATTGATAAAGCACAAAATAAACGTGTCGAAAAACTTGCAGTTGCACTTGACTTTACAAGTGAGAAAAATGCCAAAGGTTTCGATGCTAAATATTCTGAAACAATCTACTATAAAGGATTTGCATATCACTTTAATGAAGATGGTTTCATATCAAAAGAACAAATTGAAGAAGGACCTTATTTAGAAGTTCCTGATGATTCAATGATTAAAGTTGTTGAAGATGAACAAACTAAAGAAGTTATTTCTGAAACTGTTTACTCAACAAAAGATGAAGTAGAAACTACTTCAAATAACAAAAAAGAAGAAGTAGAAACTACTTCAGAAAATCAAACAGAAAAAGAGAAGGGAGAAGACAATGCTTAAAAAACCTTATTTTACAAGAAAAGATTTAATCGTTCTTTCTTTATCAATGTTTTATTCACTACTATTAATTTTTGTAGGTATTTGTCTATTAACTGGTGAAAGTAAAATCTTTTCAGAGAAAAATCCTATTTTAGCTTTAGGTGCTGGATTTAATTTTTATGGTTCAGATGCAGGTCTATCTGGTATTTTAATGCTAATTTTAATAGCATTATATGTAACAGTTATTGTTTGTGGTATCTTATTTGCAAGAAGATATACTCTTGTTAATGGATATAAACCTTATAACTGGAGAGCATTTATTGCTTATTTTGTTATTATTGTTGCATCAGTTATTTTATCTGTTGGTGTTGGTAGCGCTGTACATTTATTAATTGGTGTGCTTAGTGGAAAAGATTTCATTACTGAAGTTCTTCCAGATTTTGCTAACTTATTCTCATATGTTGGACAAGCACTTGCTTTAACAACAATGATTTATCTAGTTCTTGCAACATTAATTGGTGGTGTATTAATGTTTGTTGTTAACTTTATTTTAGTTGACAAACCATTCAAAATGTTTGATAAGAAAAATGAACCAATTATTGATGATGAAATTGAAGTTGAAAATAATAGTGTATTAGACAGCTTCGATGTTAATGAAAGTGAACTTAATGCTACTAACAACGTTAATGGTGTAGGTGGCGCTGGTGGTGCCGGTGGTGCTGGTACTGGTGAAGGTGCATTTAGCCTTGACAATACAGTTGAAGCATTAGACGATCGCGAAAGAGTATTCCCTGAACTTTCAAAAATGGACGTTCAATACGAAGGATACGCGGTTGAAAAAATTGCTACTGATGATGTTACATTAGATGAATTATGTACTAAATTTAGAAATTACCTTGCTAAAGAAGAAGGATTATACTTCGAAGAAGATACAATTCGTTTCTTCATTAGTGGTCTTGGTACATCACACTTCCAAATCCTTGAAGGTTTAAGTGGTACTGGTAAATCAAGTTTACCTCGTTACTTTGCGAAGTTTACTAACAGTAACGTATTATTCATGCCAGTTCAAGCAACATGGCGTGACAAAACTAACCTAGTAGGTTACTTTAATGAATTCTCAAAAAGATATGCAGAAACAGATTTCTTAACAGAATTATATCATGCAAACTATGATCCTGATAGATTACATTTCTTCGTACTAGATGAAATGAACATCTCTCGTGTTGAATACTATTTTGCAGATTTATTATCTGTCTTAGAATATCCGGAAGATGAATGGAAATTACGTTTAATGCACTTCCCATTTGACTTCATTCCACCTGCAAGACTTTATGATGGATGTATTAAAATCCCTAATAACTCATACTTTGTTGGTACAGCCAATAAGGATGACTCAACATTCACTATTACTGATAAAGTATATGACCGTGCTATTACAATTGACTTTAGTTATCGTAATGCACCATTCAAAGTTAGTGAAGAAGTTTCAACAATTAACTTAAGTGCTTCTAAATTCCATTCTTTAATTAAAGAAGCAAAGGAAGCTACTGAAAATCACTTAACTTCTGAAGATTATGAAAAAATTGAAAAATTGACAAATTTCATTTACGAATCATTTGATATCACATTCGGTAACCGTATCTTAAACCAAATCGAAAATTTAGTTCCAGTATTTGTTGCCTGTGGTGGTACAAAAGAAGATGCTTTAGACTTCTTACTTTCTCGTAAAGTATTAGCTAAAGTTGAAGGTCGTTTCGAAGAATATGTTAAAGATGCGTTAAAACAATTCTTAACATTATTAAATAAAACTTATGGTAAAGGCGTATTTAAACGTTGTGAAGCAACTGTTAATAGTTTAATGCGTAGGTTATAATATGAAAATTCTCGAAAAACAAATGTTATCAGAAAACATTAACTTAATCCGTGATTTTGTTAATGATAATGATAATTGTATAACAAAAGTATATGAAAATATTAATAATTTTAATAACTCGAGTTTACAATCATTGTCGTATGAGAATGACATAAAGTTTTTAGATGAACTTTCATTTATATTAAGTGTTATTGCATCAATCGTAGCACGTCCTACAATTAATACAACTACTGAAAACGTAATATTACGTCAAGACCAAGCTCCTTCAATTCAACCAGAGCATTATCAAAAAATCTTTAAAGATGTTCAATTATGGAAACGTAAAAAAGCTGAAATTCTTCCTGAATATGTTCACTACTCACAAAGTATTGATAAAATTGAAACCTACGAAAACTGTTTCGTTGTTATGCTAATTGATGCTATTCATGAAGAAATTAATCGCTATTATGATTTCTATGTTATGCAACTTAAGACATATGATCGACTTAACAATGTTTCATTAACAGTCGATGATGCTTATAGTGCTTTATTAAAAGTTGAAAAACTACTTAAGCGTATTAAGTATATTAAGAATTCTTACTTTTATAAAAGAATTTCTAAAGTTAAATTTAAAATGCAAAATATTAAATTAACTAATATCTTATTACACAATCGTCTTTATAACTACTGTTATAAATTCTATCTTAAGTTAAAAGCATACTCTCAAGGAGCTAAACTTTCAAATGAATTTAATTTATATTATTTCTTCTTACTTTTAAAAGTACTTAATAAAAATGATTATGTTCTTGAATTAGAAGAAGAATTTGATAATTTAACATTACAAAAGAACGAAAAATTTAAACTTCCAAACCTTGTGTTTAGAAAAGAAGATTTCGTTATTACTCTTAAGAAAGAAAAGTTTGGTTATATTGTGGAAATCATTTCTAACCAACTTAAGAAGAGTCGTAATTTCGTCTCTAGAAACTATCTAACATTTGATGTTGAACATACATTTAATGATACAAGATCACTTGTTCGTACTGATTATTTTGAAAACAAGAAGTTCTTAAATATTGATAGTTTATCAATTAGAGGTCGTTCTTTTGTGAACAATGATAATTCATTAGAAATTGTTGAGGAAAACCCTGGTACAGAAATTGAATTACTTGAACGCTGGTTAGCTGAAAAGACAACAACAGTAGAGGCAAGTAAAACAGTTTATGAAAGATTCTGTCCAATCTGTAAGAGTAAAGACATTTACTTTGAAAGAAACAATCATAATTGTATGAACTGTAAATCTAAGTATACTTTCTACAAAGATGATATGGATAAAGAATTTGTATGGTTTATCTCTTTAGGAGGCCAAGTATGGAAGAAAAAGAATTAATACCCGCAGTTGTTATTGAAGATTTATATAAATCTTATGGTAAAAAACAAGTATTAAAAGGTTTAAGCCTTACAGCCTACAAGGGAGAGATGATTGGTTTCATCGGCCGAAATGGGGTTGGTAAATCAACTACTATTGATTGTGTTATCGGTGCTAAAAAATATGATAAAGGTAAAATTGTTATCAACGGATATGATAACGTTAAAGAAGCAATTCTTGCGAAATATTCGTTTGGTTATGTTGCCAGTGAACCAACTTGTTATGATGTTATGACAGGTTATGATTACTTAGAATTCATTGCTAGTATTTATCAAATTAGCGAAGGTGAGTTTAAACAAAACTACACTTACCTTTGTAAAAGATTATTACTAGACCTAAATGAACTAAAAAATCCAATTTCAGGTTACTCACATGGGATGAAGCAAAAACTTTGCCTTGCTGCAAGCTTACTTCATAACCCAGAAATCTGGATTCTCGATGAACCGACTGTTGGTTTGGATATTATGGCAACAGAAGAATTAAAAAAGATGATGAGAGAATATGCAAACCACGGTAAATGTGTATTTATTACAAGTCATAATATCGAACTTGTATCAAAAATATGCGACCGTGTGGCAATAATTAATGAAGGAAAAGTTGTAGAATTGATCGATTTAGTTAAAAATCCGAACAAACGTCTACAAATTTCAAGAATTTTCTTGGAAACATTCGGAGGAAATAGTGCTAAATCTTCTTTATAAAGATTTTAAATTACTATTTTCATCTGACAAAGGAAAAGGTCAAAAAATTCTCTCATTAGCATTTTCAATTATTTTTATCGGTTTGTTTGTTGCAATAGAAGTATTCATATTTAATATGGTATTTCAAAAGATTGAAAGAATACAATATGCAGATAAAGCATTCGTTACTGTCTTTTTAGTAATCATTTCTTTAGTTTTGATTATTATGGAAGTTGGACGTGCTCATAAACTTTTCTTTGATGAAAGAGATATTAATCAACTTACTCGTTGCCCTGTAACAAGTAGTGAGATTATAACTTCTAAAATTGTATTCTTGTTCATTATGCACTATGCGACAAGTTTTGTATTTGTATATCCCATCTTTATTTCTTATGGGGTATTAGTAGGTAGAACACCTTGGTATTATTTTATAACAATTTTTTATCCAGCTCTTACTTTCTTCTTTGAAGTTGGAATTTCGCTATTATTTGTTTATCCTTATAAACTTATTAAAGATTTCTTAAAGAAACATATAATTGTAGAACTTGTTATAAGTATTTTACTAATGATTGTTTTACTATATGTTTATTCATTTGTATTAAATATTTTCATGGAACTTGTTGCTAATAATAGCATGAGTGCCCTCTTTACGGTGTCAAACATCGATAAATTAATTAGCTTGAGAAAATATTTAGTACCTGTCAATTTCATAATTGACTTATTCGTTGAATACGAATTTAAAAATATTTTTGTGATGGTGGCAATACTTATTGGAACATTTGTTTTAGGTGTTACCGTTTGTATTGTTGGCTATCAATACTTTAGAAATGTAACTCATAGTACACCTAAAGTTAAGAAAGAAAGAAAAATTAAGATTAAGAGTGTAACAAAGGCTTTAATAAATAAAGAAATTACCCTTATTTTTAAAGATCCTAACTACATTTTCTCTTTCTCTGGTATCTTATTTTCAATGCCTTTCTTCATGTATTTAGTTATTTCGGCAATTAACCAAATCTTTACGAATGGTATATTCTTATATTATATTCAAATGTTACCTTCGTTTTTACCACTTGTAAATATATTATTAATAATGATGTTTACAGTTATTGTTAATAGTGGAGCTAATCGTTACATTTCCATGGAAGCTAAAACAATAAGAATAATTAAATCAATTCCGGTAAATCATCGAAAGCAATTAATCATTAAAGTGTTAATTCCTTTCACCTTATCTTCAATTTCTTTAATTATCTCATTACTTGTTTTAGTAACTACAGGAATTATTAACTTCCTTACTTTTGTATTTGCCTTATTATTTGCCTTTATTTTACTTGCAATCTTCTGTATGGTTTCTTTAATTGAAGAATTAAATATTCGTAATAATAAAGCAAAACAAACAACTTTATCAACTTTGGTAAGCTATGCTATTCCCATTGGCTTTTTCTTAATATCAGTATTATTAGCTTATATTAAAGTACATTTTGTACTTGTTAATATAATTAGTTTAATACTTCTATTATTAATAACTGCCGGAGTTGTTGTTTACTTGATATTTAATATCGATCGTAAATTTATGGAATTGGAAGTGATCAATTAATGGGCAAGAAGAACTTAATTATCTTATTAATGATTCCTTTTATTATTGCATTACTTTCAATTGTTACCGCAAACATAACTATTAATGTTATTGATAAAGACATTTTAGGGATAAAATGGAATTATAATGAAATTGAAACATATAAGCATGTTCCTGGTAAATACTATGAACTAAATGCTACACCAATTACAGAAAATAACATTAGTTATGGGGCAGTTAATTTACTTGAATGGGAAGTAAAAAACAAAGATGGTAGCATTCTTGAACCACTTGCGGAAATAATCTACCAAAATGGTCGTTATTTCTTAACAACAAAGGGGTTAGGAGAAGTAATTGTTACATGTCGAAATGTAAATGGAAACGTTTCGAAATCCTTTACCGCATTAATCTATGATGCTGGTGCGGTACTTGCTTACCCTAAGGTAAGTGCATCAGGCACAAATATTGATTCAACAATCTATTATGGTACTTATGATCTATCAGGTGGTAACAAAGTAGGTGCTAAAATTGCTCTTAATGTTGTTGCTACACAAGATAAACTTTATGATGGCTTGCGTTATTATGATGTATCAAGTAATATTACAATTGATGAAAAAAATCATGTTGTAAGTATTATTGGTACTGGAGATGCTTACTTCTCTATTACATCTGATGCTGATGAAGGTATTACCCCTTTTACATATCGCTTTAGAATTGTTGAAAATGGTGTTAATGTTTATACTTATGATGATTTGTTATATTGTACAAATCAATCAGAAAATGGTGAAATTGTTGTTTTAAGAAAATCATTTGAATCAACTGCTCATGCTCTTGATGCAAATGGAAATTTAGTTGCAAATAACATTGAAGTATTTGGTCACTATACTAAACGTGGTGATAAATATAGTTATAGTTTCTCCTTAGGGAAAAAAGAATTATATGATTTTGAAACAACCTTCAATCAAAACTTTATAACTGAATGGAACAATTTTGCCAAGACAAATAAAGATTATCAAGAAATAACTAATCGTGTTAATGTTGGATTACGTGTTCAAAAAGATTTCTATGGTAATGGTTATACAATTAATATGCATAACCTAGCATATCCGTACGAAGAACAACAACTTAATATTGATGGCGTTACTTCAATTATTCCTGTCCTAACATCAGAAAACAAGTTTAGAGGGCCACTTCCTTTCTATACTTTAGGCGACCCAAACAAACTTCCACTTGTAACTGCTTATGGACAAGATAATATTGGTATGTATGTTGATGGTGATAATATCACTATTAATGACTTAGAACTTAAAAACTGTGACTTTGGTAATTCCCTTGCAAACTTAGAATACACTGGAACTGTAATGGAATTAAATGGTGATAATATCACTATTCAAAATTCACGTTTATCAAATGGTAAAAATGTATTAAGAAGTTTCTCTAATGATAATGTTCGTATTTATAATTCAATGTTATCATATGCAATGAACTTCCTAATCACAACCGGTTCAAATAAATTTATTCCTGTTGATGGAGAAGTTGTTAAATCATTTATTGAAAACAGTGGAACTGTAAAAGATGAAAAAATTAATGTATTCCTTAAAGCTCAAGCTGAAGGTGACAATATCTTAAATTACTTCATTTCGGCAAGCTTCACTGATAAAAAGGCTATGAAAGATTCCGTTATGTCTTTACAAAATGCCTTAAATGATATTTCCTTACTTTACGATGAAAATGGTTCGGTAATTTATGATGGAACGATGACGATTGAAGACACATTGTTCTATCGTAGTGGTATTGCCTCAATTTCACTGGACTCTTACTTTAATGGTCCATTCCTATATTCAGCCATTCCTTCGGCAGTAACAGCTTTACTTGATATGTTTACTGATCAAACAACAGGTATTAAATTAATTCCGATTATTCCAACAGAAATTTCTGGTTTAGCTTATCCAGTTAAAGTCTCTTTGGAAGGATCAACTGAATTCTATGACCAAAAATCATTACATGATATTGATTTAAATGGTCTAATTAATGAAAACATGTCAGAAATCGCATCAGGTACTGGTATGTTAGACGAAGATAAATTAATCACTATTGACCATGTCTTCCCAGTTAAATCATTACTTTCTTCAATTGGTTCTAGTTGTATAAGTAATATAAAAACTGAAGATGGTGCCAACAAACAATACATTTCGATTCCAATCGTTAAGTATGGTGGCGGTGGTAATTTATCAGTTTATGATGCATCTAAATTAGATAATGATTATATTAAAGATGATTTATCTTTAAGTTTCTTAGATTCATATTTGAACTTACCTGTTGGCGACAACTTCCTTGTTCAAATGCAAAATATGATTCTAAAAACAGTTACTACTGTTACTGGTTATGAACCTTTTGTGTTTACTTGTACTGAAAGAGGACACTTATATGGTCAAGCTCCAAGCATTAGTAAATTAAAAGAAAATTTCAAGGAGGACAGTAAATGAAAAAGACATTAATGATTTTTCTACTAGGTTTTGTTTTATTTACCCTTACAGGATGTGGTTCATTCTTTGAAGAAGAAGAAGCATTGTTAATTCAAAAAATTGAATACGATGTTTTAGAAGAAGAAAGCAAAACTCGAGTTACTGTATTATACTTAAACGAAGATAAGAAACCTGATGTATTCTATATTCCTCATGGCGTTCCTGGAGAAGAAGGTCCAATTGGTATTCCTGGTAATGGTATTGAATCAATTGAATATGAATATTCTAAAGATGGTTTTAATACCGAAATTAAAGTTAATTACACTGACAAAACAGTTGAACCAACCGTTTTTAAGATTCCAAATGGTCGTTCAGTTTCTGGTGTCAGAAGCGAAACAGATCGTGCAACTGGAAACACTTTAATGTACTTACAATATAGTGATGGCACTGAATCAGAACAAATTGTTATTCGTAAGGGTGTTGACGGTAATAGCATTATTGGTTATGATCAAGTAATTAATGAAGATTTAAGTGTTACTTTAACATTCCAATGCTCACAATCTGATGACGTTGTAATCACAATTCCAGCACCACTTCAAGGGGAAAAAGGGGTTGGTGTTGATTCAATGATCGCAACTGAAACAAAATCAGAATACAAAATAACAGTTAAATATACAGATGGACATGAAGAAACTTTAACATTCACAAGACCAAAAGATCCAAATACTTGGTCAATAGGTAGTGAAAAACCTCGTGATTCTGAAGGCGATGAAGGAGATTTCTTCTTTGACACTTACCATCATACAATTTACTGTAAAGAAAATGGAACTTGGGTTGAAATCGTTGACTTTGATGGAAGTGATGAATACTACTCAGTAACATTCTATTTAAATGACTCAGGTGATGCACCTGCATCAATGCCTCCATACACATTTAGTACTTACCAAATTAAAAATGGCGAATATTTTAGTACTGAACATGGAGCAATTCCTATTCCAACACGTACTGGTTATACATTCAAAGGATGGTATTTAACAACTAACGTTACTCCGGTTAATGCGCCATTCACAGATTTTACTCCAGTATTTAGTGATTTAAAACTATATGCTTGTTGGGAAAAGAATAACTAATAATTAATACTCAACCACAACTTTTTAGTTGTGGTTTTTTATCAATAAGTAAACATTTTCATAATTTATTTTTATTAACATTATCAAGAAAAGTGGTATAATGTCTAAGGAAAATCTTTATTAAAAGAGGTTAAATTGTATGAAAATTAAGAATATTGCGATAATTGCTCACGTTGACCACGGAAAAACTACCCTTGTCGACAAATTACTTGCAAGCACAAAAACATTTCGTGAAAATGAAGCTGTTGCAACTTGCGTAATGGATTCAAATGATATTGAAAGAGAAAGAGGAATAACAATCCTTTCTAAAACAACAGCTGTACACTATAAAGACTATAAGATTAATATTTTAGATACTCCTGGGCATGCCGATTTTAGTGGTGAAGTTGAAAGAATCATGGGTATGGTTGATGGTGTATTACTAGTAGTTGATGCTTATGAAGGAACAATGCCTCAAACCCGTTTTGTTTTAAAAAAGGCATTAGAAAACAACTTAAAAGCTATTGTTGTTATTAACAAAGTTGATAAACCCTCATCACGTATTAGTGAAGTAATTGATGAAGTAATAGATTTATTTATTGAGCTTGGTGCAAGTGATGAACAAATTGATTTTAAGGTTGTTTATGCCTCAGCTGTTAATAATACTTGTAGTTTATCTGAAGATCAATCTACTCAAGAAGAAGGAATGTTACCACTTCTTGATATGATAATCTCTGAAATTCCTGATCCAATTTATGATGAAGAAGGATCCCTTTTATTCCAACCTGCATTACTAGATTATAACGATTATGTAGGCAGAATTGGTATTGGTCGTATTAAAAGAGGTAAGATCCAACTTAACAATATGGTTTCTTGTGTACGTATTGATGGAAAAGTCCAAAAATTCCGTATTCAAAAACTTTATAGCTTCTTAGGCCTTAAAAAAATTGAAGTTGAAACAGCTTATGCGACAGATGTTGTTGCAATTGCAGGACTTCCTGATATTTATGTTGGCGAAACAATCTGTGAAGTTGGTAAAGAAGAACAACTTCCTTTAATAAAGGTTAGCGAACCAACTGTCCAAATGACTTTTGGGACAAATACCAGCCCATTAAGTGGTAAAGATGGTAAGTTTGTAACAGCACGAAAGATTGAAGATCGTTTATTTCGTGAAACCCAAAGTGATGTTTCTTTAAGAGTAGAAAGAATTGGTAACAGTGAAGAATGGAATGTTTGTGGTCGTGGAGAACTCCATTTATCAATCTTAATTGAAAACCTTCGTCGTGAAGGCTTTGAATTCCAAGTGTCACGTCCTCGTGTTATCTTAAAAGAAATTGATGGAGTTACTTGTGAACCATATGAATTCTTACAAATTGATGTTCCTGATGAATATTTAGGCCCTGCTATTGAACAAATTGGTACTCGTCATGGTGAACTTGTCAATATGGAAAGTGGGGAAGGACAAACTAGAATAACTTATCATATTCCATCACGTGGTTTAATCGGCTTTTCAACCGAATTCTTAACCGCAACCCATGGTTATGGTATTTGTAATCATACTTTCTTAGAATATCGTCCCGTTATTGGTGATGCTGATTTCAACCGAAAATTGGGTGTGCTTGTTTCAATGAATAATGGTACTTGTACAGCTTACGCATGTGGTCAAATGGAAGATCGTGGTGAACTTTTAATTGAACCCGGTACAGAAGTCTACGAAGGAATGATTGTTGGTATTTGTAATAAAGAAGAAGATTTAGCTGTTAATATTACGCGTGAAAAACAAATGACAAACCAAAGAAGTGCAACTAAGGATTCTACAGTTGTTTTAAAACGTCCGCGACTATTCAGTTTAGAAAATTATTTGGAGTTTATTGATGATGATGAATTAGTTGAAATTACGCCTAACTTCATTCGTCTTCGCAAAGCTATTTTAGATACTGTCGATAGAAAGAAATTTGATTCGATTAAACTTAAAGCTAAAAAAGAAAAGAAACAGTAAGAAGTTATGCACTTTTGTGCATAACTTTTTTTATATAGCGAATAATATCTTGTATGAAATTTAAATATTTGTAAATACTATATCCGAGGTGATATAATGGGAAAACATGAAAAAGAGATAAAAAAAGTCGTTTCCTCAATGCACATGGGTAATCTTTTATATAAAAACTATATAAAGAAAACAAATGATGAGTTGTTAAAAAAAGAACTTATGCGAGTATTAAATCGCTTTGAGAACCATGTTGATAAAATGAAAGAAGTTTGTAATAGATATCAAATTGATAATGTTGATAAACTTAATATTCGTCAAGAACTAAGCTTAAGTGTTCAGTTGATGAAACAATACAAAAACGACTATGCAATTTTATCTGATGCGATTAAAGGATTAAATATGGGGACACTTGGAATGTTAGACTTTATTCATAATAATCAAAAAATTAATTATGAAATAAAAGATTATTCGAAAGAAATTTTAAAAGATTATGATATTTTAAAAGAAAGGTTACATAAGTTTGGTTTAGAAACTTATTGTTAGTGTTATGGTAAATTCAAAAAATATTAATTGGGTCGATACTGCCGAATTAAAGGCGGTACAAATTGATAAAAATTATGGTAAGAAAGAATCGTATACTTCTTTAGTTTTAATGGGAATTGTTGTTTATTTAACAATGATGATTATTTCAACATATTTAGTATTTACTTATGGAGAAATGGCAATTGAGATGGCGAATGATCTACTTAGTCAAGGTAACTTTTTCGAAGTAGCAACATATGCTTTAACCGGGCTTTCACTAATTGTTTTTGGCTTTTTATTATGGTTTACTATTAAGGGAATGAACAAAACAAGGGTAGGAATTATTCATCAAGTAAATACCAAAGAAAATTATTCGATAAATGTTGTATCTTTAATAATGGGTACGGTCTTTATCACTTTACTTATAGGCTTTACAATTTTAAGAATAATTATGTCATATTTTATGTAACAAGCGTTAGCTTGTTATTTTTTTGGCTTTTAAAAAGATTATATTATCCCTTGTAAAAAAAACAAAAAAATGTTATAATAAGTTAAATATAACAAGATGAAAAATTAAAAGGAGGTGTAAAAATGTTTAAGCTACTACTGGAAAAATTAAAAGAATCTGTGTTATCAGTTTTACCGGTTTTTGCAATCGTAATTGTTCTTTTAGTACTTGGCATTTTTACTGGGACTTTTACTTTAAGTGATCCTGAAAATGTATGGACAATTGTTTTATTCTTAGTTGGTTCAGTTATGCTTATTGCAGGATTATCTTTGTTTTCACTTGGTGCTGATTTATCACTACTTAAAGTTGGTGAACAAGTTGGTAATTATTTAACTAATAAACGTAAAGTATGGTTATTATTACTAATGGGTTTTTTAATTGGGGTTATAATTACAGTTGCAGAACCCGATTTATTAGTCCTTGCCAAGCGATTCTCAATTCCTGATTTTGTTTTGATTATTGTGGTGGCAGTAGGAGTAGGGGTGTTTTTAGCTCTAGCCTTACTAAGAATTATTCTTCAAGTTAGCTTAGTAAAATTATTAATCATTGTTTATATTATAACATTTGGATTAGCTTTTGTTGTTAATGCTATTAACCCATCGTTTTTACCAGTTGCTTTTGACTCAGGTGGAGTCACAACCGGACCAATGACAGTGCCATTTATTTTAGCCCTAGGGGTTGGGGTTGCCCATGCTCGTGGGGGTAAAAAATCAAATGATGATAGCTTTGGTTTAGTTGCTTTATGTTCAGTCGGACCTATCTTAGCAGTACTAATTTTAGGGTTTTTTACTGAGGCTGGAAATGATGCTCATCAATACGAAACAATTAATACTTTTAATCTTGCACTTAAAGAATTAGGAACTGTCTTTGTTGCAAAACTTGGCGATATTGGTAAAGCAATTTCAGGAACATTATTGTTTATTATAATATTTGAATTTGTTTTTTTAAGAGTAAAATTTAAAAAATTCTTAAAATTATTCTTAGGGATTGTTTATGTCTTTTTTGGCGTTGCCATTTTCTTATCCGGGGCCGAAATTGGTTTTGAGAAGATTGGTGACTTAATTGGTAATATTTTTGGTGGTTTAAATTATCCTTGGTTAATTGTTCCTGTGGGAATGATCATTGGTTTCTTTGTTGTTATGGCCGAACCAAGTGTTCAAGTTTTAAATAAACAAGTAGAAGAAATTACTGCTGGTGCAATTTCGCGTAAAGTAATGTTATTTACTTTAGCAATTGGTGTTGCCATTTCGATTGGTTTATCTTTTGTTAGAATAATCTTCCAAATTAATATTTTATGGATTATTGTTCCTGGTTATGCAATTGCGATCTTACTTTCTTTATTTTCTCCCAAAATCTTTTCGGCAATTGCCTTTGACTCAGGCGGTGTTGCATCAGGTCCTATGACCGCAACATTCCTTCTACCAATGGCATCAGGCCTTATTGAAGCACTTTCAACTGGAGATAATATTATTGAATTCTCATTTGGTACAGTTGCACTTGTTGCAATGACACCATTAATTGTTATTCAAGTTTTAGGTATTATTTATAAAATTAAAACAACAATTAAAACTAGAACTAAAGTTAGAGAAATTGAACCAATCATTAACTTTAAAGTTGACATCACTAAATGGATAGAGGATGGTGTAGTACATGAATAGTGTTAAAGGATTATCACTTATCGTTACTTTTGTTGATCGAAATAAAGGTAAAAAAATAATTAAATATTTTAATAAACTAGGCTGTACTTACCATAACATTTTTATTGGCAAAGGTACTGCATCTAAAGAAATCTATGAATTTTTAGGCGTAGGTGTCATTGAAAAAGATGTTATCTTCTCAGTTTGTGAAAGTACATCGCGAGATTATTTATTTAAAGTACTTATTCAAAAATTTAAGTTTAATAAACCAGGACATGGTGTTGCTTGTTCTATACCAATTGATTCAATTGATAGTCTAAGCGCTTTAAAAGCTGTGCTTGGTAAGGAGGAGTAATATGACTCACATGATATTAGCTATTTGTAATACTGGTTTTGCTGATGAAGTTATGGAAGTGGCCAAAACTGCAGGAGCAAAAGGGGGAACAATCCTTCATGGACGTGGTTCAGTTCAAAAAGATGCCCTACAATTTTTAAGTATTACGATTGAACCAGAAAAAGAAGTTGTAATTATTATTGCAGGTTCAGAAAAAAATGATATAATGCAAGCAATAGCCAAAGAAATGGGTGTTGGGACAAAAGCACATACGATTTGTTTATCCCTTCCTGTTGATGGCGTTGCAGGACTTAACCTATAGGAGGTATTTATAATGGGTTTATTTAATAGTATTAGAAGACAATTATTAAAAGTTATCAAATGGGATGATCCAACAGAGTCAACTATTGTTTATCGCTATCCAATGACAGATCGTGATGAAATCATGAATGGCTGTCAATTGATTGTTGCTGAATCACAAGTAGCGATGCTTGTTTCAGGTGGTAAAATTGCTGATGTATTTGAACCAGGAACACACAAATTAACTACTAAGAATATTCCAATTCTTACAAAATTATTAAGCTTACCTTATGATTTTGATTCACCTTATAAAGCTGATGTTTATTATGTAAATACAAAACAATTTATTGACTTAAAATGGGGTACACCAAGTAGAGTTATGATGCGTGATGCTGATTTTGGTGTAGTTAGAATTGGTGCTCGCGGTAAATACTCATTTAGAGTAAATGATGCAGCATTATTTATGAAAGAAATCTTTGGTACAAATCGTGAATATTCTACAAGTGCGATTCAAGAGTACTTAAAGAGTATTATTGTTTCTAATTTTGCTGATGCACTAGCTGAGGCCAAAATTCCTGCTTTAGACTTAGCCGCAAGTTATGTTGAACTTGGTGATGTTGTACGTCAATGTGTGATTGAAGATTTCAATAAACTAGGTATTTCAATTGTTAATGTACTTGTTGAAAGTATTACTTTACCAGAAGAAGTTGAAAAAGCAATGGATCAAAGAGCTTCAATTGGTGTATTAAAAGATGAAATGAATACATTTACACAATATCAAACTGCTCAAGCAATTCGCGAAGCCGCAAACAATGAAAATGGTGGTGCTGCAGGTGCAGGTGTAGGTCTTGGTGCTGGTGTTGCTATGGGTCAAGCTATGGCAAATGCGATGAATAATCAAAATCAAAATACACAACAACCCCAAAATGGACCAGTTTGTCCAAACTGTGGAGTAGCTTATAATGCAGGTGCAAAATTTTGTTCAAACTGTGGTAATAAACTAGGTGGGAAAAAATTCTGTACTAATTGTGGTAATGAAATTACTCCTAATGCTAAATTTTGTGAACACTGTGGGCAAAAACAATAATTATGGGGGAAAAGAATAATGTAAATGGGGCCGAATTTTTGTGCCCAGAATGTGGTGGTCAGCTTACCTTTAATCCAAATGATTCAACGATTGTTTGTTCATATTGTGGTTTTAAAGAAGAAGTAGTCGGCGATGCCACAAATGTCGAGTATGATTTTGAAAGTGCCGAACTTGATGAGGAAAATTGGATTGGTGAAACAATCGTTTATCGCTGTCATAACTGCGATGCCGAAAATGTTGTTTCTAAAAATGATATTTGTAATATTTGTCCATTTTGTGGATCTAATCAAATTATTCAAACTGATGAAATTCCTGGAATTAAACCTCATTCTGTAGTTAGTTTTACAATAGACAAAACTAAAGCTGATGATGCTTATCGAAGAAAGATTAAAAATAATATCTTTGTTCCACGTGCTGTAAAGAAAATGAATATTCAACTAATAACATCAGGTGTCTATCTTCCGGTTTGGAGTTTTGACACTGACTCATCAAGCGTTTATTCGGGTATGCTTGGAAAAACTTATACTACCACTGTTGGATCTGGCGATAATAAACGAGTTGTCACAAGAGTTAGATGGTATCCAATAGCTGGTAAACAAGAATTATTCTTTGATGATTTATTAGTAAATTCCGGGAAAAAGATTACAAGTACCGAACTTAGAAAATTAGAACCTTTTGATACAAATAATGCTTATTTGTATGAACAAAAATACTTGGCAGGTTTTGTTGCTGAACACTATACAATAAAACTTAATAGTGCTTGGAACACTTGTCAAATCCGAATGAAAGAAGAAATTAAAAGAAAAATTCTAAGTCGCTATATTTATGACCGAATTGGTTATTTACATGTTAATACAAACTTTCAGGATATCAAATATAAATATGTTCTGGTACCAGTTTGGATTGGAGTTTTTAAATATGGTAAAAAGAATTATCGTTTTTTAGTAAATGGTACTAACGATAAAAGATTATATGCAAAATTACCTTTATCTGGTTTAAAGATTTTCTTCTTTGTTGTAGGAATAATTGCTCTAGTTATTTTGCTATTATTCTTACTGATATTATTTATGAATGAATAGGTGATGAAATATGAATGCTTATAAACCTATCTTAGGTCTTTTAGAAACACAAATTGCAATTAAATTTGTTAAAGATACATTTGAACAAAAACTTGCAACTGCTCTTAATTTAACTAGAGTATCTGCTCCATTATTTGTATATTCAAACTCTGGTTTAAATGACTATTTAAGTGGCTTTGAAAGACCGGTAAGTTTTAAAGCACTTGAGTTTAATGATGAGATTGAAATTGTTCATTCCCTTGCCAAATGGAAAAGAATGGCTCTTCAAAAATATAACTTTAAACCAGGCAGTGGTTTATATACTGATATGAATGCAATAAGACGCGATGAAAACACTGATGCCTTACATTCTTTATATGTTGACCAATGGGACTGGGAAAAAGTTTTATTAGATGAAAATCGTAATCTTTCTTATCTATCAGAAGTTGTTAAAACTATTTATGGTGTTATTTATGAAGTTGGTGTTCTTGTTGAAAGTAAATATCCATCTTTAAAAAATAATCTACCTAGGGATATAAAAATCTTATCAACTCAAGAACTTGAAGATTTATATCCAAATAAAACAGGAAAAGAAAGAGAGAATTTAATCACAAAAAAATATGGTGCAGTCTTTATAACCCAAATTGGTTGGCCACTTGAAAGTGGAAAACCTCATGATGGTCGTGCACCTGACTACGATGATTGGTACTTAAATGGTGATATTTTGGTTTGGGATGAAGAACTAAACATTGCTTTAGAATTATCATCAATGGGAATTCGTGTAAACAAAGATTCTTTATATAAACAAGTAATGCATAAATCAAATAATCTAGATCATAAACTAGATAATGATTATGCAAAACAAGTATTAAATAATGAATTACCACTTACAATAGGTGGAGGTATTGGCCAATCTCGTTTATGTATGTTCTTCCTTAAGAAGCGACATATTGGCGAAGTTCAAGTATCAATTTGGAAAAAAGAAGATCTTGAACGACTTGCAAAAGAAAATATTATTTTATTATAAGTAGGAGGTTATATGAAAAAAATATTAGTATTCTTATTTACAGTAATTAGTGCATTCCTTTTAACAGGATGTCAAGATATTAAAGAAATTGTTAATGAAGTTAAAAACATTGTTATTGAAGAATCAGTTAATAAACTTGCCGAAGAAGTCGGTATCGAAAACTTTGAATTACCTGAACACAAAGATTTATCAATTGAATTTGACTATAATAAAGAAAGTGATGTTTCTAAACTAGAACTTGAAATCATTGAACCAGAATGTGAACTATCAGAATACAAAGACCAACTTGTTGGTTATGTTGAAGATGCTTTACAAGAACACATCAACCTTGAAGACTTCCCTGATTTTGAACCTGAAACTATTGAAGGTGGATATGAATGGTTCTACACTTATGAAAAGGAATTAGAAGATGGAACTTTTGAAGAAGTTAGAGTAAGTATCATCTTAAAAGAAGTTGAAGGAGATTTCCTTTTAGACTTAGAACTTGAAAATCTTGGTGATATTTTCGCAAATATCAAAGAAACAATTGAAAAAGAAACACAAGAATAATAAATTCATAAAAAATCAGTGTATATTGTACACTGATTGTTTTTTTATGATATACTAATCGTAAATCAATTTTAATTTATAATTAATTTATAGTTATATTTTTGTAAATTAAGGAAAGAAGATGATTTAATGAAACAAATTAAAAAATTCATTATTTTTGTATTTTTACTTTTTATTTGTTTAAGTACATCAGGATGTAAAAATAATAAAATTAAACATTTAAAAAATGCTATTTCTTATCAAGGAAGATATTGCTTAAATCTTGAAGAAAGTTCTTTAGATAATTTTATCTTTTACTCGCAAAACTTAAAATGTTCTGTTAATCTTGAAAGAGTCGAACTGGAATTAAAATTAATTAGCAATAGAAAATATAACAAATTATCACCTGTTAATGTTGTTAAAATTAATGATTTTTACTATGAAATAACATACTTTGTTAAGTTTAGTAATAGTGATTATAAAGAATATCTATTTGAAAAAGGAATGTCTAAAAGAGATGTTTATTATTCAATAATTACTTTAGATGGTATAGATTACTTATATCGATTAACAAACTTAGAATTTGTTGATGAAAAGTTATTAGTTACTATTAATGGATCTGACTACTCATATAAGTTAAATGGTGATGATTATTATACTAAACCTTTAGGTGAAGAATATTTTGGTAAACTGATTTTAGAAAAATAGATTATTAAGGAGTACTTTATGAATGTTTATAAAAGAATACTTTTTTATATAATGTTATTAGCCTCTATCCTAATGTGTAGTTCATGCAAAGAAAGCAAAAAAATAGATTTTAGCACAATCGACTTAAGTGGAACTTATATTATCGATGAAGAATGCTTTTTTAATATTAATGAATTTCATATTGAAGACTATTATGTTGAGGAAATCAAAATATGCTTAAGTAATCCAATAATGCTCGGAAAAACTGAAACAAAATCAATAAGATATCAAAAAAATGTCCATATCTGTAATGGTATTAAATATGATTTAGAATTATATATTAAATTTACGAATTTAGATTTGATGAAGGTTCATGTTATGGGAATAGGAAGCACAGATTTGTTAGGTTACAATATTTATGATGCCTTGTTTATAAATGGTTCTGATAGAATTATTTTCCGTTTTTGCCTTTCAAAAACTTTGAATTATGGTAATTCTATTTCGATATGTGGAACTGAGCCAATGGAGAAAAATCATCCTTGGTATGGAGAAAAAATAATAGAAAATTCCGGCGTAACACATGTTGGTTGTTTGAAGATTGAAGGTGAAACAAGATGAGAAAAATTGGACTTTTAGCGATTATTTCATCTCTTGTAATTCTTTTTCAATATATTTCTTTAGGTGAAGATATTTCCGGTACATATTGTATTGATCGTGAAGATTCGTCTTATCGCGTTGATTTTGAAAAATCTGTTTGTTTTGGATCTCGAAAATTAGAAGACATTTACTTTACGCTTGATAGAACAACAGAAGATGCTTTTTTAGAATCTAGATCTATTAATATTGTTGGTATAAATTCTGATTATTATGTTTTTAATCTGTTTATAAAATTTGAAGGTGAAGATTATCAAAAATTTGACGCATTATACTATGGTAAATATCGAATTAACATTGGTGAAATCTATTATTTTTCATCAGTTATAGTTGATAATGGTGTTAAATATCAGTTTCCTTTTTACTTATCAAAAGAGCATACTAAAAATTTCGCTTTAGGGCCTATATTTAATTTTAATTTTGATTATAAAATAGATTTTAAAACAATACCTACCGATTACGATTCTTCAAATTCTTCATATAAATATTATTTTTATGAAAAAAATGAATAATTGTTTGTTTACTACATTCCACCTGTTTTAAATAGGTGGTTTTTGTTTATGATAATATTCAATTCCCTTATATCGACAAAATGAAGAAAATATGGTATACTATTAATAGAATAAAATAATAATTGGTGGTATTAATATGTTATTTAATTTTACTACAGGGATTCCGGTATTGGATAATATACTATTAATTGCTTTTGTTGGTTTTGTTATTTTGTTAATTATTGCTTTTGTTTTGTTTATTATTTCAATAAAAGTTTTTCAAAAAACTTTTATTCCTCCTAAAACTTTTACAAGAGGAAAAACAAAACCTAAATATGCAAAATACAAAGATTTACAAGAACAATATTTAAAAGAATATGATAACCTTGATAAAGAAGAAGTTTATATTAAGGGATATAAAAATAAGAAAGCTCATGGAACATTAATAAAATCAAAGACAAATTCCAAGAAGGTCATTATCTTTGCTCATGGTTGGAAAAGTAATGGCTTAAATGATTATATTTGTGGAGCGACTTTTTTACATCGTCATGATTATAATGTCTTAGTAATCGACCAATATGCCCATAATGAAAGTGAAGGAAAATATATTAGTTTTGGAATGTATGATAAATTCAATGTTTTAAAATGGGTTGATTATATTAATGAATACTTTCAAAAAGACTGTGAGATTTACTTAATGGGTGTATCAATGGGTTCATCTACAGTTCTTTGGCTTGCAAGTAGAACTATGGAAAATGTTCATGGTATTATTGGTGATTCCGGATATTATAATGGCTATGAACTAGCGAAATACTTTATTGCCAAAAATATTTCTTTTGTTCCTAATCTTGTTGCCTTTATGACAAGAATAGTATGCAAAATTTTTGCCGGATTTGATATCAAAAAATGTGATTTGAAAGAAGCATTAACCCATTCAAAATATCCGATTCTACTATTCCATGGGGATAAAGATGACTTTGTTCCAATTGAACATACAGTAAATGCATATAATGACTGCACTAGCAAAAAAGAAATTGTCATTTTCGAAGGTAGTAACCATATTATTGCCTCACTTATGCATAAAGAAAAATATGAAAATCACGTTATAAAATTTATTGAAGAAAATTAGGAGAGTTATGTTACATTATTTTATTGTTAATCCTGTTGCAGGAAGAGAAAACGCTCTACCAAAATTAGAAGAAGAGCTTAAAAGAATCTTTGCAAATAGAGATGATAAATATGAAATTTACCAAACTAAATGTGAAAATGATGCAACTTTCGAAATTAAACGCAAACTTCAAGAAAGAGATCAAATGAATCCTTCAATGCATATTCGCATTTATTCTGCCGGGGGCGATGGAACTGCTTATGAATGTGCTAATGGTATCTATGGATATCATAATGTAAGTTTTGCGATTCTTCCAACAGGGTCTTGTAATGATTTCTTAAAATCATTTACGGAAGTTGATTTTGCCAATTTAGAAAAGATGGTCAATGCGAATGCTTATCCGATAGATGTTTTAAAAATTAATGATAAGATTTGTGTTAATGTTTGTAATATTGGTTATGATGCTAAAGCAAATGAAGATTGCATGCGCTTTCGAAAGAAGATGAAGTCGATCCATCGTGCTTATGTTAAGTCCTTAATCATTAACCTACTTAAACCACTAGGCGATCCAGTAACAATTTATGATGAAAATAACAATGTTATTTTTGAAGGAAAAAGCTTATTATTAACATTTAGTAATGGAAAGTATTATGGTGGTGGATATAAATGTGCCCCACTTTCATTATGTGATGATGGCATGCTTGATTTTACTTGTATTAAAAAGGTAAGTCGTTTAACTTTCATTCGCCTGGTCGGTGGATATAAAAAAGGAGAACATATTACTAATTTGGAAAAATACCAAAAATATTGTGTTTACAAAAGATGTGAAAAAGCTCGAGTTGTTTCTGATAAACTCCTTACTTATTGTATTGATGGAGAAATATTTCATGCTAAAGAGCTAAATATTGAGACAATGAAACACGCCTTTAATTTTGTTATTCCCGAAAAATAATTTTTTTAAATGCTAAGCGTAATGCTTTTATTTTAATGCCTGTAGTGATATAATAAATATAAATTTGTAGAAAAGGAGGATTATCATGAACACAAAACGTATTGCAAAATTTGAAAAAGTTTCGTATGAACAATTTGTAAAAGACTTTAAAGATCTTAATGACTATCAAAATGTTTATGATAGTCTTCAATTACCTAAAAGAGCTACAAAATATTCTGCCGGATATGATTTCTTCTTACCCTATGATGTTTGTTTCAAACCTAATGAAACAGTTTTAATCCCTACCGGAATTAGAGTAAAGATAGAATGTAATTGGGTTTTAAAAATATTTCCAAGAAGTAGCTTAGGTTTTAAATACATGTTGAAATTAAATAATACAGTTGGTATTATTGATGCGGATTACTACTATTCGCAAAACGAAGGACATATTTTTATTAAATTAACTAATCATTCTAATCAAGAAATACACTTGTCTAAGGGAAGTGCTTTTGTTCAAGGGATATTCTTAGAATATGGAATCACTTTAGATGATGATGCACACGAAACACGTGATGGTGGATTCGGTAGTACAGATCCAAAAAGATTGAATAGTTAATATTCAATCTTTTTATTAAGGAGAAAAACATGAAAAATTTAAAAAACATAAATAATGAATTATACATTGGTGATTACAAACTTTCTGATCTTGGGAAAAGATATGGAACGCCAACATATATTTTTGATGAAGATGATTTAGATTCAAAAATGAAGTTTTATACTAGTACATTTAAAGGTAATTCTTTTAAAACAAGTATTGTTTATGCGTCAAAAGCATTCTTAGTACCTGCCATTTGTGAACTACTTAAGATTAATAATTTATGTATGGATGCAATGAGTATAACTGATATGGAAATTGCCAAATTTGCCGGATATGATTTTAACAATATTGTTTTTCATGGAAACAATAAATCAGATGCTGAATTAGAATATGCAATTAGTAATAATGTTGGGTACATTGTTGTTGATAATCTAGATGAATTAAAAAGATTAGATCTTATTGCCAATAATTATAAAAAAGAAGTTAAAACTTTATTTAGAATTAATCCTTTAGTTGATGCACATACGCACAAGTATATTCAAACAGCTTTAAATGCGAGTAAATTTGGTGAAAACATTAATGATAAGAAAATCATTAAAGCCTTTATTGAAATATATCAAAATAGCAAGTATGTTAAGCTATTAGGATTCCACTCACATATTGGTTCGCAAATCAAAGAAGTAGATCCTTTCTTATTACTTGTTCAAAAACTTGTAGCTTTTACAAAAGAAATCAATGAAACATATCATATGGGTCTTGATACAATTAACCTTGGAGGAGGATTTGGAATTGAATATTTCAAAGGCGATGAAAAGGTTGATTTAGGTGCAATGTTAAAAGCATTAATTAATAAAATTGAAGAGGAAAACAGTCAATATAATCATTTTATTAAACATATAATGATTGAACCAGGTCGTAGTATTGTAGGACCAGCTTGTTTAACTTTATATGAATGTGGCATCTTAAAAAAGACAATTGGTGGAAAAAACTTTTTATTCATTGATGGTGGGATGACAGATAATATTCGTCCTGCTTTATATGATGCTAAATATCAAGCAGTTGTGGTTGATAAAGTTGAATCTAATCAACTTGTAAACTGTGACATTGTTGGTAAGTGTTGTGAATCAGGCGACTTTATTATTAAAGATGCAACGATTCCAGTTACCAAACCAAAAGATTATATTGCGATTTTCCAAACAGGTGCATATAATTATTCAATGCATATTGAATATAATGGACATTTACGTCCTCAAGTATTATTTGTTGGAAAAAATGTTCGTATTGTTTCTAAAAGACAAACAGTAGAACACGTTTTAGAGTTATTTAAATAAAATTTATTAAGTATGGAGGAAACTAATGAAAACAAATAAATTAGGTTTCCGCTATCTTTGTCAATTAGCCTTGAAATATTTACCTCTAATACTTTTATTAATGTTCTTAGTAGCAGTTGATTCGGCAACATATAGTTACGTATCAATGTTTATTAAGTATATTATTGGGGTATTAGATGGTGAAACAGTTAGTACAACCCTTCCTAAATTTATTACAAATATTTTTGATTCAGGAAGTACTGTTATTATGCAAGTCATTTATGCTTCTATTGGCTTGGCAATATACCAAATTATTAGAGGAATAATGAAATTTATTACAGGATGTTATCGACAAATCTTAGGGGAGACAATCTCAAAAAATATACGTAAAGAAATGTATGAGCATATTCAAGATTTATCATATGCTTATCATAATAATGTAGATACAGGTGACTTAATTCAAAGATGTACAACTGATAATGATGTTGTTAAAAACTTCTTAAGTATGCAATTACCAGAAGTTGTTTCAACATTTGCCATTCTAATTTTCGCATCTTATCAAATGGCTTCTATTAATACTACACTAATGTTAGTGTCATTATTAGTCATTCCTGTGTCATTTACAATGTCAATTATTTTTTGTGTATACGTTGAAAAGAAATACACAGTAATTGAAGAAGAAGAAGCAAAATTACTAACAATCATTCAAGAAAACTTAGCTGGTGTTCGTGTAGTTAAAGCGTTCGCTAACGAAAAGTTTGAAAATGAAAAATTTGAAAAACAAAGTAAGAAGTATGCTGACTTAAACCTTGCTTTAAACCGCAAGTCAGCCTTATTCTGGGGATTTAATGACTTTTTGTCAATGGCCCAATACTTACTTGTTACTGCTATTTCAATTTATCTTGCCATGAACACAACAAGTATTGAAAGTTCAGATATCGTTGCTTTACTTATGCTTGTTGGATCATTTATTTGGCCAGTTCGTAGTCTTGGTCGTATGATTGGTGAATGTGGTAAAAGCTTTGTTGCGGCGGGGCGTATTAAAGAAATATTAAATTATCAAAGTGAATATTTAAATGATTCAAATAAAACACCAGAAATTAATGGACAAATTTCCTTTAATAATGTAAGTTTTAAATTTGATGATACTGATCAACACTTATTAACAAATCTTTCTTTTGATATTAAGCCAGGTGAAACGATTGCTATTATTGGTAAAACTGGTAGTGGTAAAAGTACTATTGCCAAAATTTTAGAACGCTTCTATGATTATCAAGCCGGTTCAATAACTCTTAATGGAAATGAACTTCGTGATATTAATAAAAAATACATTCGTACTCAAATTGGGTTAATTCTACAAGAGCCTTTCTTATATACAAGAAGTGTTTATGATAATATCGCAATTACAAATCCAGAAATTAGTGAAAAAGAAGTCCATAAGGTAGCTCGAATTTCCGCAATTGAAAAGGATATTAAGAGTTTTGAAAAAGGTTACCAGACATTAGTCGGTGAAAAAGGAACAACTTTATCCGGCGGACAAAAACAACGTATTTCAATTGCCCGTATGCTACTACTTGATAAACCAATCTTGATTTTTGATGATAGCTTAAGTGCTGTTGATACGGAAACTGATTTGATGATTAGAACGGCTATTCAAAAGCGTGAAACTAAATCAACAATGATTATTATTACGCATCGTATCACAACTGCTAAACAGGCTGATAAAATTATTGTTTTAGAAAATGGTACAGTAAGCCAAATTGGTACTCATGAAACTTTATCTAAAACTAATGGCTTATACAAAAAACTTTGGGATATCCAAGGTGCAATTGAAGAAGAGTTTGTTAAAATGTTAGAAAGTGGAGGTAATGAATAATGATTACTTTAGCTTTTATTATTATATTTACAATTCTTTTATCACGTAAACGTAATAAAGTTTTAAAAGAAAACTTTAATATAAAAAAACGTAAACATGTTTACAATGAATACATTATTGAAAAAGATGATGAAGAAGAAGATGATGATAAGAAACAAAAACTAGATATTGGTATTTGGAAGAAAATTTTAAAAATCATGATTCGTAATAAAAAAGATATTATTATCTTACTGATTGCGGTATTCGTTAATAGTATCATTGATATTTCTTTCCCTTTAATGAATTCGTATGCCATCGAACACTATTTTGGTGAAAATCCCGACTTTTCTACAAGATACATCTTTTGCCTAATGTACTTTATTATGGCAGTAATGATGGGGGTATGTGTTTGGTTGTTTATTCGCTGTGCTGCAAAAGTAGAAGAATCGACAACGTATGAGATCAGAAGACAAACGTTTGATAAATTACAAAAATTGTCATTCTCATATTATGACACAACATCATCTGGTTGGGTTATGGCTCGTATGACTTCTGATACAAGAAGACTTGCAAATATTGTATCATGGGGTGTAGTTGATGTATTATGGGGTGTTGTCTTAATGGTTGGTACATTAGTTGTAACAATCATTATCAACTGGCGCTTATCAATAGTCTTACTTGTTCTATTACCAATTTTCTTTGCGATTACTATTTTCTATCGAAAATTGATCTTAAAACAATACCGTGGCGTTCGTAAAATCAACTCTGCTATTACCGCAAGCATGAATGAATCATTTATGGGTGCTAATACTACCAAGACTTTAGCTATTGAAGATGAAAACAATTATGCATTTGGTGATTTAACGCAAAAGTACAAACGTCGTGCGATTATTGCAAGTGCCTATTCTTCAGTCTTCTGGCCTTCATTACTTGTTCTAGGCTATATTGGTGTTGCCTTTATTTCAAGTATTGGTGGATCTTTTGTATTATCTGATGTTCCAAAACTTGCCATCACAACAGCTACGCTTTATATTTTTATTGACTATGCCATTCGTTTCTTCGAACCAGTTATGTCAATTGCCCGTATTATTTCTGACTTTCAACAAGCTCAAGCATCAGCTGAACGTATCTTATCCTTAATCGAAACTGAACCTGATGTTAAAGACACTGAAGAAGTTACTCTAAAATATGGTGATTTGTATAACAAGAAAAAAGAAAATTGGGAAGAACTTGAAGGTGATATAGAGTTTAAAAACGTTTCTTTTAAATATAAAGGAACTGATAAAAATGTCCTAACAAGATTCAACTTAAATATTAAAAAAGGTCAAAATGTTGCCTTTGTTGGCGAAACAGGTAGTGGTAAATCAACAATCATCAACTTAATATGTCGTTTCTATGAACCAAGCGAAGGTGAAATCCTAATCGATGGAAAAAATTATAAAGAACGCTCTTATAGTTGGTTACATGATAATTTAGGGTATGTTCTTCAAACTCCTACTTTATTTAGTGGTACTATTAAAGAAAATGTGCGTTATGGTAAATTAGACGCTACTGATGAAGAAATAATTAGTGCATGTAAATATGTAAATGCGCATGAGTTTATCGAAAAACTTGATAATGGTTATGACACTGAAATTGGTGAAGGTGGTAATAAATTATCAATAGGGCAAAAGCAATTAATTTCTTTTGCTCGTGCGATTATTGCTAATCCGAAAATTCTTGTGCTTGATGAAGCAACTTCATCAATTGATACTGAGACAGAAGTCTTAATCCAAGAAGCAATGAAAACAGTTATGAAAAACAGAACTTGTCTTGTTGTTGCACATAGATTATCAACTGTTGTAAATTCCGACTTGATCATCGTAATGCGAGAAGGACATATTCTTGAAAGTGGTACACACCAAGAACTATTAAAACAACGTGGTTATTATTTCAACCTATATAAAAATCAATTCTATCAAGAAAAAGAGAGCCAAATGGTTCAAAATATTTAAAAAAATTATTATTACTTTTGGAATTTTTCTGATTTTATGATATAATTATGTGTAAATTATTAATGGAGGATTTATGAGTTATAAAACTTACAGTAAGGCAGAAGCTTTGAAAATTTGGGAACACGAATTCGGGGATGTTTTATATGCTTATGATTTTACAGGTAGAAAAGTAAAAAAAGATGATTATTTAGTTGAAAACCAAGTTGGTTGGGTTGTTTCTTTTATTAAACCACTTGCTCTTGGTGGCCCAGTTGATGAAGGTAATATTATTATTTTAAATCATAATACTGCTTATGAAAAAGCAGACAACTATCCTGATTTTGAAATAGTAGGGGTTAAGTATCGTGCATTTCATGATGAAAAAGATGATTTTTACTATATTCAAAAGAATTTAGGAGATTTAGACTAAATAAGTAAAAGAGCAACCACTTTGTGGCTGCTCTTTTTTAAAAATAAGAAAGATTAAAGTAGAGGAGAAGTAAAGAAAAGATTTCTTTACAAAGATATGATAACCAATAACTCATATCTTTATACATTAATTATGAGAATTATTGCCGGGACTTTTAGAAGTCGAAAACTAGAAACACTAGAAGGATTAAAAACACGTCCAACTTTAGACAAAACCAAAGGTGCTATTTTTAGTAGCATTGGTGGCTATCTTCCAGGATTCGTTGTTCTTGATGTATTTGGTGGAAGCGGTGCGTTAAGTCTAGAATCAATTAGCCGCGGGGCTAAAGAAGCATATATTATTGATAACAATATTGATGCTATTAATATTATAAAGAAAAATACCAAAAACCTTGGTTGTGAAAAACAAATGCACATTTATCATGGTACTTATCAAACTGTATTAGAGCGATTAAAAAATAAAAAATTTGATGTTATCTTTTTAGATCCCCCATTTCGCATGAAAGTTATTGATGAATTGATGGAATTTATCATTAGAAATGATATGTTAGAACCTGGTGGTTACATTATGGCTGAATATCCAATGGAAGATATTATCAATAAGTCTTACGAAGGCTATCGTGTTAAACTTTGTCGACGTTACTCTAGTAGCGAGATTATTATATTTGAAAAGGAGGATTAATATGGAAAAAAGAATCGGTATTTATCCAGGAACATTTGACCCCATTACAAATGGTCATTTAGATATTATTCAAAGAGGAATCAAGTTATTTGATGTTTTGTATGTTGTTGTGCCAAACAACATCCAAAAGAACACATTATTTACTGTTGATGAAAGAATTGCATTATTGAAAGAAGTTCTAAAAGACTATGATAATGTTATCATTACTAAAACTGATCTTTTAACTGTTGATTTTGCGAAAGAAGTAGGAGCATTTGCCATGCTTAGAGGACTAAGAATGGTTAGTGATTTCGAATATGAACTTCAGCTTTCTGCAATCAACAAAGCAATGAATGAAGAAGTTGAAACAATCTTTATTATGAGTTCTCATGAACTATCTTTCTTATCAAGTAGTTCAGTTAAAGAAATTGCAAAATTTAATGGTGATATCTCAAAGTTTGTGCCTGATGTTGTTGCTAGAGCACTAGAAAACAAATTGCATAATTAAATATAAGAGAATGCTAAATATTGTGGAAAGAAAACTGTGAACTAAACGGTATTTCAAATAATCCCCAATATTTAGCTTTTTTTGTTTTAAATAAATAAAAACTTGTAAAAGAATAGCAAAACCATGAAAGGAAACTAAGGTCGAACAAAAGAATAAATAGAAGATTCCATTATAAAGATTAGAAATTATTTCTATTCCTGAAGTAATTTCTAAATATGCAAGAAGTGTTGGGATTAAATAGTTGCTAGTAGGAAAAATAATGTAAATAACAGCTTTGCAAAGACTAGAAAGAATCATAGTAGCCAAAATATTTAATAACACGACAGGGAGTTTTTCGATAATATAAAAAAGATTGATTTGTCCTTTGTTTTCTTCGCTTACTCTTGTTTTTACCTTAGTACTTTTATTTATTATAATTGAAGACAATAATTGACCGATTAATATTGGTATGCTATATTTTATAGAAAAAACAAATAGTAAGAAAAAAATTGAAATAAAAGAAGATGATCTAAGTAATCTTATCGTTTCATTCTTTGAAATTGTTCCTTTTTCATAAGCATTTGTAATTAGGATGGTACTTGTTGGATTACCAATGATAAAACTAATTACATATAATAAAAAAGATTCGTGGCTTTCGAAGTTGAATATTCGTTTGAAAATAGGAAATAGGTATTTAAAAATATTATTATAGTAGTAAAGAAGATTGCCAAGAAAATAAGAAACTGGAATTGAAGGTATAATTTTATTAGTCCATAAACACCATGTGTTATAAATATCATTGTTTACTTGTTTAATATTAAAAAACACAACTATAGATAAGATGAAAATAATAATGGAAATGATCGAATTTTTAAACATTTGGAATAATTAAAGTTTGACCAATTTGTAATGTATCAGTAGATAAATTATTTGAACTTTTGATTTGTTCTAATGATATATTATATTTTTGAGCTATTTTATATAAAGAATCATTGGCTTTAACATTGTATATAATCGTTTTAGGTGGAGTGTAGGGAACTTCTAAATAATTAGCGATTGCCTTAACAACAGCTTCACCAAGAACATTCCATTCTTCTAATAACCTTTTTGTATCTTTTTCGTCTGTTGCAAAGCCATATTCGATAATCATTGCATTATTGAAAGGTGTTTGTCTTAGAATAAAATAATAATCTTTATTTGTTCTGCCAATTCTTGTATAAACGTTTCTTATTGGTAAGCCCTTTTCTTTTAAGTTTTTAGCAATTTGGTTTGGTAAGTAGTTTGTTCCTCTTATTGAGTAAATAATTTCTCCACCTTGATCATTACCACTATTAACATGATTTGAAATTAATATATCATTAGGATCAGTTGAAAGAGTTGAGATTAAATTTATGCGTTCATTGGGATTTAAAGTAGTGTCATTGTCTCTTACAAGAATACTTGGTATTCCTAATTCATCAAAACGCATTTTTTGATACTGACTAATTTTGAAATTTATATCTTTTTCTTTAAAGAAGGCGTTACTTCCTCCTCCTGGGTCAAATCCTCCATGTCCTGGATCAATAATAATTGTCGGTAAGTTATTCAAATTTATCACCAATATAATATATGTATTAATCTTATAAAATACAACATGAAAAAATAATCATAAATTTTTGACATTATGTTTAAAGTATGATATAATATGTTATGTAATAATATATAAAAGGTGATTTTTATGTCTGATATTAAATATTGTCCAAATTGTCAAAAAGAAGTTGAAGCTTCATTAAAAAACTGCGAATGTGGTTATGAATTTTATATTAAAGAAGTTGAAGATGAAATTGCATCTTCTAATACAACTGTTATTGTTGATAACGTTCCTGAATTTGTTTGGAAACTTATCGGCCTACTTTGTCCTATAGCCGGTCTAATTTTAGCTATCGTTTGGAGAAAAAAATGGGTTGAAAGATCAAAAATTTTATTTAAGTTTTCTCTTGGAATGATTATTTTCTTAGTAGTAGTTGCTGCGCTTGCTGTTTTTGTAACAATTGGCAAAGCTAATGGAGATATCATATAATTAAAGGTTGCTATGCAACCTTTTTATTTATGTTAAAATTTAAAAATATTAATGATTTCATTGACATAATTTTTTTATTAGTATATAATCGTACTACCAAAATTATAGAAAGGATTTATTTATATGCGCATTTCAGAAAATTTTAATTTAGCTCAATCAATTATTTTTAAACAAAATAATGAACAGACAAATTCGTTTATTACAAATGATATGATTTTACTTCAGTGTAATATTTATGAAGATTATGAAGTAAATGAGAATTACAATATCAATTTACCTTTTTTAAATACTTTTGATTCTGTTAAAATAAAATTAGCCCAAATTATTGATGTTGATGTATCTAATTTAACTTATCAAAGTTTATATAATCAGTTTTCAACATTAGATTCTAATGTCTTTTTAACATCTAAAACAATTAAAGTAACAACAGGTGAAACGATTAGTTTAAATATTAGCAATTTTAATTTAGATGCTATTATTAATACACATCGAAAATTAAATGTTGTTTTATTTTTTGAATTTTGTTCTGAACCTTGTGAATTAGATGTTCAAAACATTTCATTTTCAAGATCATATACAGAAATATTCACTAATGATACTTATTTACCTATTGATGAAAATAATGTGTTTAAGTTTAATTTAATAAATGGTACTACAACATTTAATGATACAGTATATGTATTTCATAATGATTTAATTGATTTTCCAATTACCTTTGGTCAGATGCACTTTGAAGCTCCTTTTTTTCAAACTAATTCCTTTTTTAATAATTTTTCTTTAAATTTTGAAGGATATATTGATTATGGATATGTTATAAATAATAATCATGAATACGTATTAACACACATTGATTTTTTTAATAATACAGGTACATATAAAAGATTTCAATTACTAGATGATTTAGATGACGAAACAAAAGAAAAAATCGATAATATCAAAACTCAACAAGTAAATGAAGTTCGACAACAATTACACGATTGGAATGAGAAAACTTATGGTAATAATCAAGAAATATTTGATTATAATGAAGAATTAATAAATAACTTAAATATTGCCTCAACCTTTTATATGGCAAAAAATTATGAAACTTCAAGCTTTATGCAAGATTATAGTATTCAAATAGAAAATGAGCATTTAGGTTACTTAACGATATATGAAAATGATGGAACTATATTCATGTATACTAAATATGGAAGTGATAATGTTGAAGATCGCTTTTTACATTTGTGTAAGGTTATTTACCCAAATGGCAAATCAATAAGTTTTGAAAATACAATGTATGAAGATGTTTCACACTCACATTCCTATTACTATAAAACAACAAAAATCTTAACTGGAAATTCAGATGATGATATTGAACTAACTTGTGGAAATGGGGATAGCACAAGTTCAGATTCTATAATCAATATAATTGATTTTAAAAATCATTATCGTAGAGTTGAATTTGATACTACATATGCGCTTGATGATAGTGGTAAAGGCTTTTATGGTGTTGAATACAAGGTAATTGATTATCAAAATACAAATGATTTGAAAATTCTAAAACATATTCGTGTGTATTTTGATGAAAATCGTATTGTTCAAGTAGATGATGTTTTAGCTAATATATTATATTGTGTTTTTGAAGATGTTGATAATCAAAATGAATATACAATTAAAAAATATTTTGGTATTCATGGTATATATAGCGGAGATATATTACTTTCATCTAAAGAATGTGTATTAGAACACGATAATATTTTCATAACAGATTCAATAAATAATGATAAAACAATATATTTGTTAGACAAATACAAAAATATAAAAGAAATTATTCATAATAATAAAGAGAGAATAAGCTATACTTATAATGATTATGATTTGCCAATCAATATAAGTACGTCAAAGTTAACAAATAGAGAAATATAAAATAATTATTTCAAAGATCGATTTAAAAATTGGACAACAAACAAGGCAACATTTGTGTTAAGAAATAGTAATGTTGGAAGTAATTATATCAAAGTAAAGGCACAGTCGTCATTAGCCCAAACTTTAAATTTAGAAGTGAATCATCGATATGAATTTATGGGGCATATAAAACCTCTTACATTAAATGTATATGGTGCCCTTAGTATAGTAGGTGGATATAATATACTTAATGGTGATACTTTAGAATGGCATGATATTAATTCGAGACATGACATTGATCTAACAAAAAATGACTGGTACTATTTCAATACTGATGGGTTTTTTATTCCTACTAATGCTACTGATATTGAATTGTATTTGGTTGTTGAAACAGGTGGGGATTTATATATTGATTATTTAATTCTAACCGATGATGATGGCAATAACCACATAAATAATTACAACTTTGATAATCAGTTGGAAGGCTGGGATTACTCAATCAAACCTGATGTTTATGAAAATCCAGATTCTGGCTATTATGTTAGAGTTGATGAAGGTGGTTCTTTATTACAAAGTTTAAGTCTAATCTCTGGAAATACATACATTCTTAGAGGATTAATCAAAATGCAGATTCCTTCAAGTACATCAACATCGTCTATTGAATTAGATGTAAGTTATCAAACTGATGAGGAACATCATGAAAAAAGAACCATTATTTTAAATCATAATATCGATGGTTGGTATGAGTTTACGAGTGATCCTTTAGAGATACCAATAAACGCAACCCAAATTGTAGGTGAGGTTAAGTTATTAAGTAATGATGTTGTATATGTTAAAGAACTTAATATATCTAATGAAAATATAAAATATAGTAATTTAATCGAAAACGGGATTTTTCAAAATGGACAAAATGATATAAATACAGATCCAATCTATTCCAATAATAAATTCATTGTTTCTGATAGTAATATTATAGTTATACCAAGTAATCCAGACAATGATAAATGTAGTATTTATGGTAACAATGTGTTAAAAATCTATGGAGAAAGACACAATAGTTATTCTCCTAGAACTGTTTATCGAGAAATAAACACAAGTGGCAAAAAAGGCGATGTTATTAATGCAAGTGTTTTAATAAAGTATAATGAAAGTACTAAAGAAAAACTAAACTTCTTTATTAAAGTATACGATAATACTAATAATTATGAAGAATATAAAGTAAACCCAACACCTAACTTTAAATACTACCAATTATTAACAAATCAAATTATCACCAAGAATAACTATCAGAAAATTATTATTGGTATTAGTTACACAGGCTTAAATGATATTTTTGTCACTGGGTTTGAATTTTATAAAAACAATAATGCTAGTAGTTATTCTTATGATGAGCTATTAAATATAGTCAAAAAAGATGAATCTATTATAATTTATGATGATAATCTAAGAGTTAAAAAAGTAATTGATCAAAGAGGACAAGTAAATATTCTAAAATATGATCAATGTCATATTATAAAGCAATCTGATTTATATGGTAATGTTTATTATGCTGATTACCAAGATAGTAGAAAAACAAATGAACAATATAGGTTTGTAGATGATGAAACGTTGTCAAACAATTATATATATGATGATAACTTTGAAACAAATGATAGATTAATGGTTAAATTTAAAAATGAATTTAACAATGAAACAAGTTATTTATATGATTATTTATATCGTGTCAAAAAAATAATATCACCAAATGAACATAATATCACAAATACCTATAACAATATGGATCAACTTACTAAAGTTGAATCAAATATCCAAACATCATATCAAAATATTTTAAATTATGGCACTAATAATAAACTAAAGAGTATAATACCAGGTAATGAAACAAATGGTAATGATGAAACAAATGATAATGATAATGTTGCTTATCAGTATGAATATGATGATTTAAATAGAATATTAGAAATAAGTCTTTATGATAATATCTTATATAAGTATACTTATAATAATATGGGTTTAGTAGTAACTTTACAAGTTAATGACTGTATTTATAAATATACCTATGAT
>JAZNQD010000015.1:0-45663 GCA_045589955.1 Bacilli bacterium
AACTTCTCCTTTAATAACATTTATATCATTAGATACAAAGATATAATCAATTCGTGAAATAGGATTTATTGATGGGAAAGTTTTAATATTTTCATTAACTGTATTTTTTAAAACTTTTGTTATTTCATAATAGTTTTTATCATTTGGTGTTAAATTCAAGTCTCCCATAAAAATAACATTATCTAGATCATTTACAAGTTCTTTAATTAAGGATGTCCCGTTATCTTGTTCTTCTTTAGCTAAACCAAAATGGCTAACAAAAATATGATATTTTTTCTTTTCCTTATTTATATAAGCTTTAATAACCGAACGTGATTCATAGAATACCGGTTCGTTGTGAGTAAGTGCATCTGGAATAGGAATAATTGATACATCGCACAGAGGATATCGAGATAATAGAGCATTACCATACTCCCCACCCTTAATATTAATTGCTTTTCCAAATACAAAATAATATCCAAGCTTAGTAGCAATATATTCTGCTTGCTTTTCTAAGAATTCAACCGGTGCATCATATACTTCATTTAAAGAAACAATATCTGGATTTACACTCTTAATTATTTCAACAATTTTGTTTAAATTAATAACAACTTCCTTTTTAGTTAAACGATGCACATAATCAATTCCATGTTGAATATTATAGGTCATTAATCTTAGCATAAAAAATCAATCACTTTATCAATAATTTTTTTCATCCTATCTAATGACATCGATGGAATATTTGGTTTATCCACAACTTGTTCATTTAAATATGGAAGATGGATAAATCCAGATTTAATATTTAAATGGTTTTGGTAGATATAGTCTAATGTTTGATAATAAATATCATTACATACAAACGTACCCGCATGATAAGAAATGCCAAATAATTCATCATCTATATACTTAACTAATTCAGAAACCTCAATATTAGTTTGATAAGCTATTGGTGAATTTGTATTTATTACTTGATGATTTAATAGTTTATTAGCGTTATCTGGGATTGTTGCAGAATGCATATTCAAAGCATAATATTCAATCATTATCTTTTTTCTACCACCAGCTAACCCCAAAGACAAAACAACATCTGGTTTTATTTCATTAATTGCATCAATTACCTTTTTAGCATCATTATTATATTCAACATTTAATAGTAATGTTTGAATATTTTTCTTACTATGATAATAATCTAATAATTCTTGAGCAGGATTAATTACATCGTTATTAAAAGGCTTAAAACCAGTAATTAATAATTTCATAATCTATCTTCTTTCAAGACAAACAATTGTTTCAACAGCACTTGTTTGTGGGAACATATCTAGAGGTTGTATCTTTGTAATGTTATAAACTCTTTGTAAGTGGTTACAGTTTTTCGCAAGTGTTGAAGGGTTACAAGAAACATAGATAAGTTTCTTTGCAGGATGTTCTTGTAAGTAATGAATTAATTTTAATTCCATTCCAAGACGAGGAGGGTCCACTACAATAACATCGGGGTTCCATCCTTCTTTAGCCCATTTAACTAAATTAACAAGCATATTTCCTGAATAAAATCTTGCATTCTCAACAAAGTTTCTTTGGGCATTACCAATTGCATTTACGATAGCTTGTTTATTTGAGTCAACGCCACGAACTTCTTTTGCTTTTTTGCTTAGGGTTAGACCAATTGTCCCAACACCACAATAGCCATCAACAACATTTTCATATCCTTTTAAATTAGCAAATTTATCAATTTGGGCATAAAGCTTATTTGTTTGTTCTAGATTTAATTGGAAAAAAGCCGTTGGTAATAATTGAAATTCATAATCGCCGAGTTTTTCAGTGATTGTTTCTTTACCAATAATTAGTTCAATATCATTTCCAAAAGTTTCAATACTATCTAAGTCATCATTAACAGTGTAATAAACACTAACAATATTATCAATATTGATTAAGTCTTTGGCAATTTTGATTGTTCTTGCATCTTTCTTATAAAGAATTAATGTTAATTGAATTTCTTTTGTTAAAGTAGAACTTCTTAAAACTAAATGTCTTAAAACACCTTCATGTGATTTAGGACTATAAGCAATAACTTGATGTTTTGTTAAATAAGCACATACTTTGGCAACTGCTTCACGAATATCTTCTTTTTCAACATCACATTTATTAATATAAACAAGTTTATTAGAGTCAAAAGAATATAAACCAGTAACTAATTTTTCGCCATCATAACGAACCGGTAACTTTGCTTTATTACGATAATGCCAAGGATTGTCCATAGTAATTGTATTTAAAAAAAGTTTCGGATTAAGTTTCTTATCAAAATAGCGATCAAATGCTTCCATAACAATACTACGTTTTAGATCACCATGAGCACTGTAGTCGATATGTTGCAACTGACATCCACCACAAAGTTCATAATGAGGACATGGAGCTTTAATTCGTTGTTCAGATTCTTTCTTTACGCGAACAAGTTTAGCATTTGCATATTTATCAAACACTTCTGTTATACGTACGACAACTTCTTCTCCAGGAATTGCAAAAGGAACAAAAACAGCTAATTTTTTATAATAGCCAATCCCTTCTCCATTTATTCCTATTCTTTTAATTGTTATTAAAATTTCTTGATTTTTTGATACTACATTTTCTGCCATAATTTATACCACTCTTTCGTATATATTATATCATACTCTTCCTTTTTTACAAAATGTAATAATTAAAAACTTTACTATTTACTTTATATTTTTTAAATAAAATGGTATAATACTTACGTATGGAGGTATAAATATGTCAGAAACACAAAATGTTCAAGTTAAACAACCAATGGATCCAAATAAAAAAAGAAAAATTACAAAAATCATTACTTTTGTAGGTGGTGGTATTGGTATCATTGCTTTAATTCTTTTTGGTTTATTATTTACAAAACCAACGGCGAGAGTGTATTTTTATGGTAAAGGAATTAATTATGAAAATGTAGTTATTAATGACGATGGAACAATTAACTTTGATAAAACACCAACTCTTACAGGTTATGATTTTAAAGGATGGTATGACAATGAAGACTTTAATGGCGAACCAATCGATCCTAAAAATGATACATTCTTAGAGGAACAAAAAACATTTAGATGGTTCGGTAAAACAGTTGAACAGCCTGTAACAACAAAGTTATATGCAAAATGGGAAGTACACAAATATAAAATCGAAGTATTAGATTATAATACAAAAGAACCAATTATTTTATATGATGAAGATTCTCAACCAATTGAAAATTTAGAATTTTATATTACCCATCAATTAACATTTGATGATGATATTGAAGATTTCCAAAAATCTTATGCTAATAATATTTCTGGTGGGCCAGAAAAAGTATCTGTAGAAGAATACGAAAAGTTACTTGAAGAAGGTAAAGGATTGGCTATGGCACCAATTGTTAAAATTGAACAAATTTGGAATTTTCATCTATTCAATGGTATGGAAGATTTAGAGTTTGTTGACGCAGAAGGAAACAAATTACCTGATATTAGACGCGCTGATTTAAAAATTGAATTTGATGAAGATGGAAATGAGAAACCATTCAAAACAGTTTATGTTAAAAATTATCCAAGTCAAGAATAATAAATAAAGTAATGCTTTTGCATTACTTTTTTATTGCAAATTTTTTTGAGTTCTAATAATTTTATTATATAATTATTATAATTAAGGAATATAATTAGAGGATTTTATGCGGAAAGTAAAACTGTCAAAATTCAGGAAGAGTCAACTAATTGTATTTATTTATCGAATACTCCTTTTTATTGCAACAAGTATTCTTTTTTATCTAGCAATAAAAGATAATCAATTTGCAATTAAACAGTTTGAAGTACTTCAAGGTTTTAATTTCTTCAAACAACTTTCATTATTTCACATTCTTTGGATATTATGGGTATTTGATATGTGTATACAATTATTCCCTTTATCTGAAAGATTTAGAAATTTTATAAAGTTATCGAAAGGAGCTCAAAAGCTTCATAAAAATCACTACACTCCAAGTAAAAAAGAAGTAAATCAAGATGTACTAAAAGAACAAATCAAAAAAGCAAATCGTAAAGCTTTACTGATTTTATTTTTATGGTGTGGAATTGCATTACTAGCAGCAACCGCCGTAATCATCTTAAAAGTAACAACTACATATGACTTTTACATTGACTGCTTAATGCTACTTCTTACCCTTGGAGCTGGTATTTGTGATACTATATGCACTTTATTTTGGTGCCCATTTAGATTTATTCAAAAAAATCGTTGTTGCTTAACATGTCGTATTTATAACTGGGATCATATGATGATGTTTACACCAGTTGTAACTGTTCCTAGTTTTTATACTTGGAGTTTACTTGGCCTTGGAATAGTGACAATGATTGTTTGGGAAATCAAATACAAATTGCATCCTGAAAGATTCTTTGAATATACTAATGAATCACTAAGATGTAAGAATTGTACCGATAAAAGATGTAAACAATTTGGTAAAATTATTATAAGAAACGAAAAAGGAGAAAATTAATGGAAAATCAAAGACCTCGAACAAAAATGTCTGAGCTTCGAAAAGGGCAATTACACATTTTCATTTTAAGACTTTGTATTTATGTTGCAACAATCGTCATTTATATTTTAAGTCTTTGTGGTAATGCATGGGCTGAAAGTCAATTTGACGTTTTAGAAGGATTTAAGTTCTTCGAACAGTTCTCAGTTTTCCATATTCTATGGGGAATTTGGGTATATTGTATGTTATGCCAAATCATTCCTCTACCTGGAAGATTTAGAATGATAAATAAAATTTGTATTGGCTCACAAAAATTATTTAAAACTCATTATAAGGAAGCACCAAATCGCCCAACGCGTAAAGAGTTAATGAAAGAATACTGGAAAATGACAAAACGTGGACTAGTACTACTTGCGGTATGGGTTGGGTCAATCGCAATTATTTCTGGAACAAAATTAGCATTAGAATTCACAAATGTTCTTCCTTCTCGAGAATTAAACAAAATATTATTTATGCTTTCTGCAACTTTCTATGCATGTGACTTAATTTGTGGATTATTCTGGTGTCCATTTAGAACATTCTTTATGAAACATCGTTGTTGTGTAAACTGTCGTATGTTCAACTGGGATCATATGATGATGTTCACACCAATGACTGCTCTTCCAAGTTTTTATTCTTGGAGTTTACTTGGCATGGGCTTATTTGTAATGTTCTTATGGGAATTAATGATTTTAATTCACCCGGAAAGATTCTTTGAATCTAGTAATGCAAATATTAAATGTGCAAACTGTACTGACCGTCGATGTCGTAAATTCGGTGGTACACATGCACTACCTCACAAACAAGCAAATAACCAAACAAAATAAGTTGGAACGATTGTTCCAACTTTTTTAATTAACTGAAGTTTTACTTCAGTTTTATCACAATGTCATTAGCGTTTCAAAAGAGTAACCAAGTTTAGTTGCCTCATCAATAATGGTAGGTAAACTTCTCGCATTACTAATAGATACACTGTGCATTAGAATAATTGCTCCATTATGAAGATTATCTAATACAATTTTTGTTGTTTCATCAACACTCATCTGTTTGTTAACATCCCAATCACAATGTGCCATTGACCAAAATACATTTTTATAACCTAAATTAGAAACACATAATAATGATTTCTTATCAAAATCCCCTTTTGGAGGACGGAAATATTTAGCAATTTGCTTATTGGTAAGTTGATAATATGCATCTTCAAGTTTTTGAAGATCTTTTACAATTTCTTCGTCTGTCATCTTATTGATACTACGATGAGAATAAGAATGACTGCACATTAAGTGTCCATGATTTTCTAGCTTAATTACAAGTTCTGGGAAACGATTGATAAAATCCCCAGTAATAAAAAAGCTGGCTTTGATATTTTTTTCATCTAGAACATTAATAATTTCATCTAAGACGCCGTTATCATAACCAGCATCAAAGGTTAAATACAATGTTTTTTTACTAGTATCACCTGTAAAGTAGGAATTAGTTCCTTTAATAATTTCTTCATAATTACCAATACTAGGTGTACTATGATTACTATTACGAGTAAAACCCCAGCCATAAGCGCTAACGCTTGTGAAAGATAAAGAAAATATGGTGAACAAACAAAGGACAACTAAAAATAATTTTGATATATTTTTAATAATTAAAACTCCTTTCTTGTTCATAATTATTATTAACAAATTATTTATTTTTAAACTACCAATTATTAACAAAAACAACAACAGGAAATCCTGTTGTTGTTTTCATATTATTTAGTGTAAATACCTGGAACAATTGATGCTAAAGTAATTGTTGTTCCATCAGATAATTTAACTTCGTATGTTACAGTTTGTGTAAATTCAGGTTGTTCTGTTACACGTCCATATTCATTAACGATATCTGAACCTTCAAGCACTTTAAATTCAAATGTTTCATCTTTAAATTCTGTCATTGCTTTATATTCTGCTTCAACAATGTCAATGAATTCCCACCAAATTTCAAGATCATTTTCAAGTAATGGTTGAGGACAATCTTTTGCGGCAAAGAAATGATGACCAACAACTCTTGTTACATCCAAGTCATATCTAACTAATAAGTCTGCAACAAGCTGAGCAGTAATTTGCCATGTTAACCATAAGTCTGATCCATAGTCAACACATGATTCAATACCAATTGAGTTGTTATTACCGCCTTTAGAACAAATTCTTCCTTCCCAAACATTTGAGTAACACCACCAAGTTTTACCCATATAGTAGTATCCGTCAACAACTTTAAATGCAAAGCCTTGATCATTTAACCACTTAGAATCAGTTACGTATCCTTCATTACCACGTTCTTCTTTTTTAGGTGTTTTAATTAGTGTTTCAACACCATTTAATGTAAACATTGAGTTTTTAGAAATACCCCAAACTGGCCATCTTGGATCTGATTCATTGTATTTAACGCCAGTATTATACCATTCAAATTTCACACCAGTTCCATCACCGGCATGCCATCCACGAACATCTAAGTCAAGACATTGGAAGATACCATCATTACCAGTACAGAAGTGAGCTGATGCATCAGCGCCTTTAAAGAAGATTGATGTTGCTTCAGCATCTGAACCTTCTGTCATACCGGCAGTATAGTGAACAGTAACAAATTCAACTGGATATTCATCACTATCTAGGTTAGGGGAGTGTTTACCATGCGCCATAACATCTTCAAGATGTTTTGTATTCCATTCATAGTTATAATTAAATAACATTTTATTAACACTACCTAAGATATCTGCATAATAAACTGGAGTACCAGCACCAATACCAAGTTCATATCTTGTAAAGATATTAGATTCATGAGAATTTAAAACATGTTCTAATTGTTTTGATAAATTAGCTGATAAAACTGTTACGACAAAATCAAAGTATGTATTTTCATCATTGATTAAATATGCTCTGATTGTTGCAACACCTTCTGCAACACCTGTAACAGTACCATTATTAACGGTTGCAATATTTGGATTTAAACTCTTCCAAGCTACAGCTGTTTTACTTTCATCAACATTAGTATATTCAGCTAATAACTTAATAGTAGAACCAATAGTTACATATGAATTAGTTTCATAACTTGCATCAAAATGAGCAGGACTAGTTATATCAATGTAAATGTCATCAGTTGCTCCACTTGGAGAAAGTGATTTAATTGTGATTGTAACTGAACCATTATTTAAGGCAGTAATTAAACCTTTATCATCAACGACTGCCACATTTTCATCACTTGAAATAAATTGTACGCTCTTAATAGCCGCATTAGATGGATTAATAGCCCATTCTAATTGATATTGTTCGAAACGTTTCATATCAACGATTTTATTTGTAATTTCAATGCTTTCAACAGATACTTCTTCAACCCATTTTGCATAAACTTCTATATTCTTGTCAGTAACAGTAATTGGTTCACCTTTAAATTCAGCATTGTCATACCAACCTTCAAAAACATAATAAATGCGTTTTGGAACTGCCAACATGCAATCATCATTTAACTCAACTTCATCTTGTGAATATTTACTTAATGTTTCCCAAAATCCATTAGCAATTAAATCTTGTGAGAAATCTGCACTTGCAGGGTAAGAATTACGATGTTCTTCAAATAAGAATGCACCTAGTGAATAACGCCAATATGCTTCATCACCTTTACTAAGATAAGTTGCAGAAGAGCTTGGTGTAACTTCAATAATATATGATCTTAACCAACTCCATTTACTAGCATATCTTACATCCTTAAAGAAATCATAAACTGCAGTAAAGACATTAGCAAAACCAACTTGTGTTTCACCTGCGCCACGAACCATACCATCAGGTTTAGAAGTTTTATTTCCCCATGTCATAACATCTTTTAAGAAGTCTTCTACAACTTCTTCACGAGATTGATATGACCAGTTACCTCCGTTTAGATGATAAGTAACAACTGGGTTCATTTCACGCCATTTAGCATATAGTTCAACTTCTCCTTCTTGAGTAGAAGGAATAGTATATACTTGTTCACCACTAAAGTTTACATTACTATACCAACCTTCAAAAGCAAATCCTTCTTTAACTGGTTCAATTAATGTTGTATTTTCATGATAATGATATTCGGCAGGATATTCGCCTTCAAATGATCCTCCATCTAAATGGTAATTGATTGCATATGCTTTACCAATCCATTCAGCTTTAAGAGTATAGTTACCATTCTTTTCAAGTTTTTCAATTAATTGAGATCCTTGATACCAACCTAAGAAATCATATTTTTCTCTTGTTGGTGTTGGTAGCACAACATCACGATAGTCTGTATAAACAATTTCAGACTCACCTTCTAAAACACCTCCATTACTTTTAAAGTTAATTGTATATTCAATAACAATTACTTCTTGATAAATAGGTTTAATAGTTAAATCACTTGTAACAGGACTATATTGAGTGTCCCAACCTATGAATTCATAACCATCAATAACCGGTGCTTCAGGAGCATTTGGATAAGAACCATGTGGAACCTTTTCTTCTTTAATAAGGTTACCACCATTGTCTAACCATTTAACTGTGTATTCATAAGCCTCACCACAATCACATATACCACTTGAGAAATCATGAGTATGTTTCTTTTTACATGATGCAAGAGATACGCATAAAACCATTAGTAAGGCAAGTATAACTACATTAATTTTTTTCATCATTTACTCTCTTTCCATTAATTTTTCAATATCTTCAATTTCTTTAATAATATCCTTAGATAATACAATTGCTTGATCCTTTGTAATCACAATATTATCTTCAATACGAATACCAATTCCTAATTCTTCGATGTATAATCCTGGTTCAATTGTAATAACCATTCCTTCAACTAATCCTTCACTATAGATTGAAGGGTCATGAACATCAAGGCCTAAAGAATGGCCAATTGAATGGAAATAATATTTGATTAATTCAGAATCTTCTTTAATAATACCTATTCCTTTTAAACCTTTTGCAAGTAAAGATTTAGCATAATTATTAATTTCTAGCCAAGTAACACCAGCTTTAGCAAACTCAATACACTTTTTATTAGTTTCAAGAACAATGGCATAAATTTGTTTTTGTTGCTCAGTGAACTTACCACTTACTGGGAAAGTACGAGAAATATCACTTGAATACCAATTTGTATAACAGCCAACGTCCATTAATAATAAACTATTATCTTCGATATCTGAATTATTTGAATCATAGTGAAGAATAGTTGCATTTTTACCTGATGCAATAATATTTTCAAATGAGTTTGGTTTTCCTTCATTGATTAAAACAAAATCATGATATGCAGTTGCAAGTGATTCATTTTTTAATTCATTATGATGTTTCATAACATTATAAATAGCATTCTTTGTTGTTTCAATTGATTTTTTAATTTCTTCAATTTCACCTTCAGATTTTTGCATTCTTGCTCTTACAATTTTATGATAGATATTTTTAACAACAAGTGAAGGATATACTTTTTTAATATTTTTGGCATAGTCTAATGCAAAAGTATTATAAAGAGGGATTTTCGCAACTTCTAAATCAAGATAAACATTCTCAACCGCAAAAGCAAAATGTCTTGTTGGTTGATATAAACTACTTACCATATTTTCAAATTGACTATTATAGTACACAGCATCAACATTACTAATTTCAGTAGCCTCTTCTTTTGTTAAAGTGCGCCCTACCCATTTAGCCATTACCTCATCAATTTCATCAATGAATAACCAAGATAATTCTTGATCATCAATTTTAATCATTACTAATTTAACATCTTTTTGATTAATACCTGTAAGATAATAGAAGTTTTTATTTACTTCATACTTGCGAACGGCATCAGCACTTTTATGTTGATCATAACCAGAGTGTAAAATAACAACACTATTATTTTCGATTACTTCAAAGATCTTTTTTCTATTTTCAATGTAATTTATCATTTCTTCTTCGCCTTACTTCCTTTTTCTTCTTTTGTAAAACTATTATGAATAGGATCATAATATACTTCTAAAACAGTATTTAAAGTAGATAATACTTTTGTTGCTTGAGCTAAAGTAACACCATTTTCAAGTAATAATCCTAAAATATCATCATGGAATTTATCATGTGCTTTTAAAACAGCTTGGGCTTTTGGTGTAACACTTAATAAAATAACACGATTATCCATTTCATCTCTTGTACGAATAATATAATCTTTTTGAATTAATCGATTTAAACAAGTGATTAATGAACCAACTGTAACTTTTAAGTTGTTTGCGATAAGTGTCATTGGTTTATTGTTAAATTTCTTTACCATTTGAATAACATGTAATTCACCTAATGTAATATCAGGAATAACATCTTTATTCATTGTTTTTTCTTCAACAACACTTGCAAGATTAGTTAAATAATCAAAAGATTCTGCTAATTTCTTATATTGAGCTTTTTCTTCTTTTGTTGCTAACTTAAGTTTCTTAGGTTCAGGACGAACAATAACAACTGGTACCATCTTAGCAGCTTTTGCTGCAGCACGTTCAGCGGCTTTTTGTTCTTTTAATAATTGAGCACGTTTAGAAATCTTACGTGGTTTTTTAACTGGTACTTCAGGAGTAACAGGTGTTTCTACAACTGGAGTAGGAGCGATTTCTTCTACTGGTGTTTCAACAATAATTGGTGTTTCTACAGCTGGAGTAGTAACAACTTGTGGAGTTTCACTAACTACTTGTGGAGTTTTTGAACCTACATTTTCAACCGGTTTAGTTACTTTTGGAGTACGTTTTGTAGTAGTAGTCTTTTTAGTTGTTGTTTTAGGTGCAGCTTTCTTTGTTGTTGTAGCTTTTGTTGCAGCCTTTTTAGTAGTTGCTTTTGCTTTAGATTCAACTACTTTTGCAACCCCAGTTTTAGCATCAATTTTAACTTTTACCGGTTTTTTAGCAGCTGCTTTCTTTGTAGTTGCTTTTTTAGCTGTTGTTTTAGAAGCAGTTGTTTTTGTTGCTTTAATAGCAGTCTTAGTTTCTTTTTTTGGTTTAGCTTCTTGTACAGCTTTTACATCTTCTTTTTTTGTTTGTTCTTCTCGCATTTCAGTTAATGTTTTTTCAAATGGATTTTTTCTTTTTTCTGGAATATTAGGCATTTAATACACCTTCCTTTTCTATTTATATTTTATTACATTTATATTATAACGCAAATTACATTTAATGTCAAACTATTTTATCTAATTAAACAAGTGTACTGGATAAAATTTATCCAATACACTTATTTTTTTATTGTCTGTCACCACAATCTGTACATATACCTGCAACATAGTTTTGGTCAACTGCACTAGTTTTTTCTTCTTCAACGTAGCCACATTTAGTACATGTTCTAACGACCTTCCCAGGTTCTGTACAAGTAGCATAAGTTACATCTGTAGTAAAGTCATGAATACAACTAGGATCACCAGTTTTGTTACCACAACTTACTAAGCCAATGAAACTCATTGCACCAATAAATACAAAAATAATTCTTTTAAATAATTTCATTTTCCCTCCTAAATAATAACTATTCTTTTTTTATAACTTCAAATGAATAAGTATATTCATAATAAGATCCAGAACCTATTGTTCCATTATAGAACTTACATTCATAATGTCCTGATGAAAGTAAAATTTGTTGTGGATCACCATTAATTAGATATTCAGAAATATCAATTTTAGTTCCTGTAGTTGTATTTTCAATATAACCTTTCAGTGGTGGAATATTTGAATTATCACTATCTAAGTAATAAATACCTTTTAAAAAACAAAGTTATTTAAATTATCTAAAACATTATCAACCTCAAAATCAAAATAATTACTCTTACCTGTATGATTAATGTTTTATGATATTTACAATATTATCATACATATGTTTATTATTTTTTTGTAAATTTCAAAAAACATTGACACATATTTAGACCTTTAACGGCATGTGAAAGTAGACAAAAATCGTATAAATTAAAAAAGATTGGTATTATAAAATACCAATCTTCTTTTTTATTATAAATGAGCTTCTATGTATTTAACGATATCGCCAATTTTTCTAATGTTTTGTGCAGTTTCGTCATCTAATTCACAACCGAATTCTTCTTCAACTGCCATAACTAATTCTACTGCATCTAAAGAATCTGCGCCTAAATCTTCAACAAGATCTGTGTCCATAGTGATTTTTTCAGGTGCAACATTTAATTCTTTTGCAACAATAGCTTGTATTTTTTCAAATACCATAAATACCTCCTCGTAAAAATTACTCCTTAATTATACTATATTTCGACAAATAAATTAACTATTTTGCTTTCTGCTCCAAGCTTCTTTAAATTTATCGATATCTACATCATTTCGTTTCTTTTGATTATTTTTGAAATTTTTGTTGTTATTATTGTTATTTTTATTATTTCCATTATTAGGATTATTATGTTTATTAAATGGTTTATTGAAAGGTTTTTTAGATGGTTGTTTTTCACCTTCTACTTGTTCTTCAGCTTGTTTAGGCGCATTAGCTTCTTTGTTTCTTGGAACAAAGTTCTTTTTAGGTTTTTCTTGCTTAGCGACTTTTTCCTTTGGCTTAGGAGCAGGAACAGGTGCTTCCGGGTCAATCATAGTAAGTTGTAATCTGCTCTTAGCTAAATCAACTTCTAATACCCATACCTTGATAATTTGTCCTACGCTTACTGCTTCAAGTGGATGTTTAATATATCCAGTAGACATTTTAGAAACGTGAACTAAACCATCATCATGGAATCCACAGTCAACGAATGCACCAAAGTCAACTACATTTCTAACTGTACCTTGTAATTCCATACCAGGTTTTAAGTCTTTTAAATCTAATAAATCACTTCTTAAAATAGGGGCATCAATTTCATCACGTGGGTCACGTAATGGTGCAACAAACGCATCTAGAATATCTTGGTATGTATATTCACCAACATTTAATTCTTTGATCATTTCGGCTTTTTCTTCATCAGTTAAAGATTTAACTTTTGCAACTAATTCTTCTTTACCTAAATCTAAAGGAGTAAATCCTAACTTTTCTAAAATAGCTTTGGCAACAGCATAACTTTCAGGGTGGATTGAAGTAACGTCAAGTGGTTCTGTACCATCAACGATTCTTAAGAAACCCATTGCTTGTTCAAGAGCTTTAGCACCAACACCTTTAACTTTGATGTCTTCTCTTGAAGTGAATGGACCATTTTCATCACGATGGGCAACAATCTTTTTAGCAGTACCAGCATTTAAACCAGCAACATATTTTAATAAAGATGTTGAAGCAGTATTGATATTAACACCAACTTGGTTAACTGCAGTTTCAACTACAGCATCTAATGATTCAGTTAATTTCTTTTGAGTTACGTCATGTTGATATTGACCGACACCAATTGCTTTTGGTTCAATTTTAACAAGTTCTGCAAGTGGGTCTTGTAAACGACGAGCAATTGATACTGCTGATCTTTCTTCGATAGAATAATCAGGGAATTCTTCTCTTGCGATTTCAGAACCAGAGTAAACTGATGCACCAGCTTCATTTACGATAACGTATTTAACTTCGCGATCAAGTTCTTTTAAGTGTTTCGCAACAAACGCTTCTGTTTCACGGCTTGCAGTACCATTACCAATAGTAACAACTTGTACTTGGTGAGTTTCAACTAAATCTTTGAAGATACTAACCGCATTATCATAACGACCAACTGGAACATTTTCACCTTCATATTTTTGGTTAGGATACATAACGCTCTTTTCTAAAACTTTACCAGTTTCATCAACTACAGCCATTTTACAACCTGTTCTAAACGCAGGGTCAACACCTAATACAACTTTACCTTTCATTGGTGGTTGTAATAAGTAATTCTTTAAGTTTTCACCAAAAATATGTATAGCTTGGTCTTCTGCTTTATCTTTTAATTCTGAACGAATTTCACGAACGATTGCAGGTTTAATTAATCTGTCATATGCATCTTCAATTGCTTCTTTAACATAAGGAACTGTAATGCCATTTGGTTCTGTAATGAATTCATTAGTAATGTAACCTAAAACAGCATCTCTTTTTTCAACAATTGATACTTTAATTACTTTTTCAGATTCAGCTCTGTTGATTGCAAGAACTCTATGAAGTTTGATTGTTTTAATTGGTTCTTCATAGTCATAGTACATTTCATATACTTTCTTTTCATCGATTTCAGCATCTTTTACTTCTGATTTTAAGCTTGCTTCTTCGTTGAAATTATTTCTAATCCATGTTCTAAATTTAGCTTCATCAGATACCATTTCGGCAATAATATCTTTTGCACCTTGAAGAGCAGCTGCTAAATCTTTAACAATGATATCTTCTTTCTTCATTGCTTCAACTTCTTCAGGAGTTTTGCCTTCTAAATTTGTAACATAAGCACTAGCAACTTCTTCAACATTACCTTCAAGTGGATATGATAATAAGTATTCTGCAAGAGGTTCAAGACCTTTTTTCTTAGCATCAGTTGCTCTTGTTTTCTTCTTTTCTTTGAATGGGCGATAGATATCTTCAACTTCAGATAATTTTGTTGCAACAATAATTGCATTTTTAAGTTCTTCAGTTAATTTACCTTTTTCTTCAATTAAACGCATAACGTCTTCTTTACGTTCTGCTAATTTTTGACCATAGTCCCATTCTTGATATATTGCACGAATTTGTTCTTCGTCTAAATTTCCTGTCACTTCTTTACGATAACGAGCGATGAAAGGTACAGTTGCACCTTCTTCTTCAATTAATTGTAATACTGCTCTAATTTGAGAAATTCTAACATTTAATTCACGAGAGATTTTCCCAAGTAGAACATCATTAATGTAATTATTTTCCATAACTTTCCTCCATCACAATCCTATAAAAGGATACTACTTTGTTAGTTCGTCGTTGGACGATAACTATAATATTATACCATAAATGAGTGAATTATTCAAACAATTAGTTAAAGAAAAAGGCTATAAAATAGCCTCATTTAACTCCTTAATTATTTGAAAAACACATCTTACAAACTTTAATCTAGCCTCTTCACGGTTACCTTCTACACATAGTTCATAATTATAATATTTATCTAGATATTTAATACAAACATAAGCAATCCCGTTATCTGGGTTATTTTCTCCACCGGCATGACCTGTAATCGATACACAAATATCACTTCCTGTTACATTATAAAGTCCTACACACATTTCACGTGCTACTTCATTTGAATAAACAGTATACTTACTGATTGTTTCTTCTTTTACGCCTAAAATCTTTTTCTTAGCATCAATACTATAAGTAACATAACTTTCACTAAGAATCTTTGATGCACCAGGAACGCTAACAATAGAACTTACTAATGCACCACCTGTACATGATTCGCCAAAACTAATTGTTCTTTCATGTTCTTGTAAATAAATCGCTACTTCATTAATTAATTTTACCATATTATCACCATATACATTATACCATATTACTTTAATTTTTAAACTTTATTTGATATAATTAAATTAGAGGTAATTGTTATGAATACGATTAATGGTGAACATAAAATAGAACTAGTCATCAATAAAAGTACATTTATCACTTATTTAAAAAATGTCACTACTGTTGAAGACGCCAAAGACTACATTACTTATATCAAACTACTCCACCCAGATGCAACTCACCACGTTAGTGCATACACAATCGGTAAAACTGGTGAATATGGACATTCATCTGACGATGGTGAACCAAGTGGAACAGCTGGGCTGCCTGTACTAGATGTTTTCAGAAAAAATGACATTACAAATTTTGTATGCATTGTTGTTCGTTATTTTGGTGGAATTAAACTAGGAGCTGGTGGTTTAATTAGAGCCTACTCTAAATCAGCATCATCTGCCCTTGCTTTAACACCAATTGTACCAATTGTTGAATATACATCTTTTAAAGCTACTTTTGATTATTCATTATATGACCTATTAGAAAATCGACTAAAAAACTATGAGATCTTAGAAAAATCATTTTCTAATCAAGTCACTTTAACAATCAAAGTTCCTAAAGATGAATTAAACATCGTTACAAATAATCTCCAAGCAATTACAAATGGACTAATAAAAATATCAAAGCCATCCTAATAAGGATGGCTTATTTTATTTTTTCTTTTTATCAAATAAAGGAACAATCAATAAAGCATTTGTATTTTCCATATATTCTTTATATCCTGGTTTGTTTTTAAGTTGACGTTTTTCAAGCATTGGGATGCTAACAAATTGAAATAATACGAATATTACAATTGGACAAGCACACATTAAGAAACCAATAATATGATCAGGTTCAGCACTAAAGTAAGTTAGCCAAATACTTGCCCAGAAAACAATTTCACCAAAGTAATTAGGATGACGCGAATACTTCCATAGACCTTTATTCATAATTGCACCAGGAACAGTGTTTTTCTTTCTAAAAGAATACATTTGGATATCAGCAATCATTTCAATAATAATTGCAAATAGAATTACTATAAATGAGATTACTGTTGTTCCTTTTAATTGAATGGAAATAGCTTTTTCCATAAAATTAAATCCTGGTAACATACCTATAAAAACCATAACCGTTGGGAATAAATGAATACCAAAGAAATTTATTAAAAAGAATGTTTTTGGGTGTTTATCTTTAAACCCTTGATAACGCCAATCCTGAATACTTAAATTTTTAAAATTCATAGCCCAGTTCATTGTTAAACGAACACTCCAAAAAGAAACTAAAATAATAAATATTAACACATAAAGATTAAAATAGTCAGTCATTAGAGAAAAGGCAATATAACCAATTGGAGGGAAGACACTCCAATAAGGGGCATAGATTGAGGCATTTTTAAAGATGCAACTAAAGATGTAGATAATGATAGTTGCAAGAAGATCAATAATTAATAACATTAACAGTGATTGATTTCTTAAAACTTCCGGGAATAAAAAATAAATTCCTACTCCACATCCAAGGGTAAATAAATATATTAAAGAAATAATGATAATTCCAATTGCTTTATTCTTTTTCATACTTTTCAACTCCGATTCTTTTATATTATACCATATCAAGTAAATTCTTCTTTTTAATTTGCTTAAAGTATACAATTATGATAAAATAATTATGAGGTGATGATATGGACACATCATATTTATTTAATCATGAAAAACATTACTTAACTTTAAATAACTATTTAAAACATATCTATAACAAAAAGGTTTTTAAAATATCTTTAAATGGAAACTTTAGTTGTCCAAATCGTGACGGGACAATTAGTACCCAAGGTTGTATTTTTTGTTCTGAAAAAGGAAGTGGAGACTTTGCCGGGGATAAGAATAAATGCATTAAAAAACAATTTGAAGAAATCAAAGAAATGATGCACTTAAAATGGAATGATGGTTATTATATTGCCTACTTCCAGGCAAATACCAACACATACGGAACATTAGAAAAACTAAAAGCAACTTATTCGCAAATTGTAACAAATAACTATCTAATTGATGAAAATGTTAAAATACTTAGCATTGCCACTCGTCCAGATTGTTTAAGCGAAGAAATAGTTGCATATTTAAGTTCCATCAATAAAATTATTCCTGTTTGGGTTGAGTTAGGATTTCAAACAATGCATGAAGATACTGCTATATTAATAAATCGAGGATATAAAAATGACAAACTTGAAGACGCAATCAAGTTATTAAAGAAATATGATATCACTACAATTGTCCATATTATTAATGGTTTACCAAATGAAACGAAAGCAATGATGGTTGAAACTGTTAAATACTTAAATAACCTAAAGATTGATGGTATTAAAATTCATATGTTACACATTATGAAAAATACTCCTTTAGAAGAGTATTACAAGAATAAACCATTTCATGTCTTAACTTTAGAAGAATATGTTGATATCGTTGTTACTGAACTTCGATATTTAAATCCAAATATTGTTATTCACCGTGTTACCGGAGATTCACCAAAAGACTTACTTATTGAACCCTTATGGACTCTAAAGAAGTTCGTTGTTATTAATGAGATTGATAAACTGATGCGAAAAGAAAGTATTTATCAAGGTGACTTATGTACAAAATAGTAGATTTTGCAAAAGTGTTAATGAAAGATTTTATAACTAATTTAAACAAAGAACAAATCATCTGTGTTGATGCCACTTTAGGAAATGGATTTGATAGTTTATACTTAAGTTCTCTTCTTAATGAAAAAGGAACTATTTATGGATATGATATACAAGAACAAGCTATCCTAAATAGTAATAAACTATTTGTAGAAAACAATATAAAAAATGTAGTTACTAAATTATCATCACATGAAAACATTGAAGAAGATAATATTGACTTAGCAATCTTTAATCTTGGTTATTTACCGGGTTTTGATAAGAGTATTAAAACTAATAAAGATACTACAATGAAAGCAATAAAAAATCTTCTTCCAAAGATGAATAAAGATAATATGCTCATTATCATATGTTTATATATAGGTCATGAAGAAGGTATGGAAGAAAGTATTGTCGTAGATGAATTTGTAAAATCCTTACCATCAAATGAGTACATGGTTTCTAAATACCAAAATTATAATCGTCCAACTTCCCCGTATTTAATATCAATTAGTCCAAACAAAAATAGACGTTGTTAACGTCTATTTTTTTATTATATTGTAAACATCCATAATATTATTAATAGTAAACGTTGGTTTTATATCACCATTAACAATATCATCAACTGTTGCTTCACCTGATAAAACACAAATGCTTGTTACATCAGCGTTTATTGCTGATAAAATATCAGTATATAATCTATCGCCAATAACCGCTGTTTCTTCTTTTGTGTAGCCATATTTTTTCATAACAAAGTTAATCATTGTTGGTTCAGGTTTACCAATAAATGTTGGGTATTTACCAGTTGCATTTTTTAACATAATTGCAACAGATCCACAATCTGGTACATAACCAAAGCTTACAGGACAAACAAGGTCTGGGTTAGTTGCAATATATTCAACATCTTGTAACAATACTTCACAAGTGTTTCTTAACTTTTGACTTGTAAGTTCAGTGTCATATCCCAGTAAAACAACATCAATATTATCTTCGACTTCTTCAGTAATATTAAAACCAGCTTCCGTTAATTCATTAACTAATGATTTTGTACCTTCACAAAAGATTTTAGAATTCTTATGTTTTTCATTTAGATAAAGTATTGTTGCTTGTGATGATGTAAAGAAATCTTCCTTTATTGCATCAATCCCAAGTTTTTTAAGTTTTTCGACATATGCATCAACAGATTTTGAGGAATTGTTCGTAATAAAAATATATTTACCACCTTGCTTTTTTACTTCTTCTAAAAAAGGAAGAGTTCCTTCAAACAAATAATCTTCTTGATAAATAGTTCCATCCATATCTAAAAGGAACAATTTTTTATTTTTTAACGAGTCAACGTTTTTATTAAAATAGTCTTTCATAATTGCTTTCATCTTGCCTTTCTATATTATTAAGCAATGTGCAAATTTATACATATTATATCATAAAAGTTTAAAAAAAGAACCAATTTGGTTCTTATTTTTGAATATAATTAAATTTCTGAAATTTTCTTTCCAATTAGTTTTTCTGGATTTAAACAAGTTCCATCTTTTGTTACTTTAACAAAAACATGAACACCTGCTTCTGAATCAATTTCTGTTGTTCCACTTACACCAATTTTATCCCCTTGATTAACAGTAGCACCTACTGTGACACATACTTCGCTTAAACCATAATAATAGGTTTTAATCTTATTGTCATGTTCTAATACAACATAACGACCATATAAGGGACTTTCTTTGATTTCAGCTACTTTCCCTGATAAAGAACTTAGAACATCAAATACTTGATTATCCTTTTGAGCAAAGCTTGTTCCATTACTTGTACGATAAGAGTTATTATATTTAATAAGTGATAACTCTTGATCTAAAGCACTTGACTCCTTTTCGTAAAATTTACGAACAATAGAATATTCGATAGTTTCACTAAAAGGTTTCTTAAATACTTCTTCTGGTTGAACAGTCACATCACCTGTATCAGGAGTAGGATCAGGGGTTGGTTCATTAATAATTGGTGTATCAACAATTGGTTCATCTTGCGTATTAATATTACGAGCAACTACTAAAGAAACTAATAACACAAAAGCAAGAGAAACAGAAAAGATAAATTGAAATTTATTTTGTTTGATTTTTTCAAGAATGTTTTTCACTGTATCACCTCATGATTAGTATGATACAGATTTTTCTTTTTATACTTTAAAGATTAAATATTATTGCAATTGCATACATAATTGAGCAAATACTTGAAGTTACAAGGAAATCTAAAGATAGTGATAAAAAGATATAGAAGACACGAATCGCAAATACTTCACCTTTTTTAAAGATTTGATGGATATTAGATTTTAAAAAGATTAGAAGGCAAAAAGGAAATAAAAGTAAGAAACTTACAATATATACAATACCAATATACTTTTCCATATTATAGTTTTGAAGCCTTTATTTCTTTAATATTTTTTGCAAGATCTCTTTCAATCTTCGCATAATCCATTGTTGCAAGGTAGTTTTTTTCTTTTTGTTCTTCTCTAATGCGTTTTAAATCATTTTTAGCATCTTCTAAAGTTTCACCCTTACCAATTTCTTGAGCAATAACAGAAACAATATTATTACTTTGTTCAAGTAAACCACTTACAAGGGTATAATAATATTCTTTATTTTCAAAAACACGTTTAACAAAACCTTCTTTGATTGGTACAACAATTGGGATATGATTTTCTAAAATAGCAAGTTGACCATTATTTCCTTCAACAACAATATACTCAGCATCGCCTTCAAAGACAACACCACGCGGATTAACAATTGATAGTTTCATTATTTCTTCATCATACTTTCTGCTTTTTTGATTACATCATCAATTGTTCCGGCAAATCTAAAGGCATCTTCTGGTAAGTTATCATGTTTACCTTCTAAGATTTCTTTAAAACCACGAACAGTTTCATGAATAGGCACATAAACACCAGGTTCACCTGTAAATTGTTCAGCTGAGTATGTGTTTTGTGATAAGAATAAACGAATACGTCTTGCACGTGCAACTAAGGCTTTATCTTCATCACCTAATTCATCCATACCTAAAATAGCAATAATATCTAATAATTCATTATAACGTTGAATTGTCTTTTGCACTCCACGCGCAACTTCATAATGTTCCTTACCAACAACTTCTTCTGATAAAGCACGTGAAGTTGATGCAAGTGGATCAACTGCAGGATAAATACCTTCTTCACTTATCTTACGACTTAGGTTAGTTGTTGCATCTAAGTGGTTAAAAGTTGTTGCAGGAGCAGGGTCAGTATAGTCATCGGCTGGAACATAAATTGCTTGAATAGATGTGATTGATCCATCTTTAGTTGATGTAATACGTTCTTGTAAAGCCCCCATTTCAGTTGCAAGGGTTGGTTGATAACCAACAGCTGATGGAGTACGACCTAACATCGCACTTACTTCACTACCTGCTTGGGTGAAACGGAAAATGTTATCAATAAATAACAACACGTCTTGTCCTTCAACATCACGGAAATATTCAGCCATTGTTAAACCAGTTAAAGCAACACGCATTCTTGCACCAGGTGGTTCATTCATTTGCCCAAAGACTAAGGCTGTTTTATCAATAACACCAGTATCAGTCATTTCAAAATATAAATCATTACCTTCACGTGTACGTTCACCTACACCCGCAAATACACTTATACCACCATGTTCTTGAGCAACGTTATGAATAAGTTCTTGAATTAATACTGTCTTACCTACACCAGCACCACCAAATAAACCAATCTTTCCCCCTTTGATATAAGGAGCAAGTAAGTCAATTACTTTGATACCAGTTTCAAGAATTTCAACTCTTCCTGATAGTTCTGAAAGAGTTGGCGCATTACGATGAATTGGTTTATGTAGTTCATCGCTACTAACATCAGGTTTACCATCGATTGCTTTACCTAAAACATTAAACATTCTTCCAAGTGTAGCACGTCCAACAGGTACAGTAATTGGTGCATTTGTATCAACAACTTCCATACCACGTTTTAAACCATCAGTTGAATCCATCGCAATACAACGAACAGTATTATCGCCATTATGCATAGCAACTTCTAAAACTAAGTCAATTTTAACCCCATTATTATCTTGTTCGTTAATATTAACTGTAAGTGCATTATTAATTGCAGGTAAATGTCCAGCTTCGAATTTAACATCAACAACTGGTCCCATTACTTGAACTATGATACCTTTATTTAAACTCATAATTACCTCCAATTACTCATTTACGACACTAGCGCCACCAACAATATCGGTAAGTTCTAAAGTTATAGCCGCTTGTCTTGCACGGTTATAAAGTAGTTGTAATGAACTTATTACTTCCATTGCATTATCGGTAGCACTCTTCATAGAATTCATACGAGAAGCATGTTCGCTTGCCTTTGAATCTAAGAAATAGCCATAAATTGTATTTTCAATATAAATTGGTAGTGCAGTATCTAAAATCTCTTTTACTCCACCATCAAATTCATAAACTTTTCTACTTTCTTTACCTTGTATCTTTTCAACAGGTAAGACTGTCTCAATTTCTACTTTTTGAATTAGTGTGTTGACATAATGATTATAAACAACAATTACTTGATCAAAAGCATGATCTAAATAGTTTGTTACAAGTTGTTTAATAACATCCTCAACCATACTAAATTCAATATCATCTTTGATATTAATTACACGATTTACTAACATTGGATATTTCATTTTAAGCACATATGTATATGCCTTTAAGCCAATTGGTAGTACAGTATAATCACAATTTATCTCATTTATTTGTTTAGTTAATTCTTTACATACATTAGAATTAAAAGGTCCAGCTAAACCACGATCACTTGCGACAACGACAAAACAAACTTTTTTAATTTCTCTTTTCGCAAGCAAAGGATGCATCGCACTTTCATCAGCACTTGATAAGTTAGCAATAATATCACGCGCTTTTTCAATAAATGGACGATATTCTTTAATCGTCTTTTCTGCAATTCGTAGACGCGAAGCACTTACCATATTCATCGCTTTAGTAATTTGAGCCGTCTTTTTAGTTGCATTAATACGTGCCATTACTTGTCTTGATTGTCCAGCCATATTGACCTCCTTTCTAATTATCAATGATAATTAACATTAATTTTTTGTTTTTAAAAAACGAGCAAATAATTCTTGCATAACATCTTCACTTGGAAGTGTTCCTTGTAAAGAAATGTCATTAATTACTTTTTGTCCTAATTCATCAAAATCAACAAATGTAAATAAATCTTTTTCGTATTGTTTTAAATTACTAATTTCAACTTTATCTAAATATCCTTTTGTTAAGGCATATACAAGTACTGCTAGTTTTGGACTTGAAACACTTGTATGTAAGTCTTGTTTTAAGATTTCAACTGTACGTTTACCACGTTCAAGTTTCTTAGATGTTGCCTCATCCAAATCAGAACCAAATTGTGTAAATGCTTCTAACTCACGATATGATGCAAGGTCTAAACGAAGCGTACCTGCAACTTTTTTAACAGCTTTGATTTGGGCATTACCCCCGACACGTGATACAGATAAGCCAGCATTAACAGCCGGTCTAATACCTGAATAGAATAATTCAGATTGTAAGAAGATTTGACCATCAGTAATACTAATAACATTTGTTGGAATGTATGCGGAAATATCGCCAGCTTGTGTTTCAATAATTGGTAAAGCTGTGATCGAACCACCACCTAAGGCATTACTTAGTTTTGCGGCACGTTCAAGTAAACGAGAATGAAGATAGAAAACATCCCCAGGGAAAGCTTCACGACCTGGTGGGCGTTTTAATAATAATGATAATTCACGATATGCTACCGCATGTTTACTTAAATCATCATAAATAATTAAAACATCTTTACCATTAAACATAAATTCTTCACCAATTGTTACACCTGCATATGGTGCAATATATAGAAGTGGAGATGCTTGTGATGCAGATGCAGAAACAACAATTGAATATTTCATTGCATCATATTTTTTAAGTGTTTCCACAACATTTGCAACTGTTGATTCCTTTTGTCCAATCGCAACATAAATACAAATAACATTCTTATCTTTTTGATTAATAATTGTATCAATCGCAATTGATGTTTTACCTGTTTGTCTATCACCAATAATTAATTCACGTTGACCACGACCAATTGGTACTAAAGCATCAATAATTTTTATACCAGTTTCAAGAGGTTGTTTTACACTTTGACGTTCAATAACACCGGTTGCTTTTTGTTCAACAGGACGAGTTTTATTTGTCTTGATTTCACCTAGTTCATCAAGTGGCATCCCTAAGGGATTGATAACACGACCAATTAAAGCATCACCAACTGGTACTTCAAGAATACGGTGTGTAGCTTTAACAATATCGCCTTCTTTAACACTACTTGTATTACCAAATAAAATAGCACCAACATTATCTTTTTCAAGGTTTAAAACCATCCCATATACATCATTACCAAAATCAAGCAATTCTCCACTCATTGCACTATCTAAGCCATGAATAAGAGCAATACCATCACCGATTTTAATAACCGTACCAGTATTTGTTGTATTTACTTCATTTTTATATTTTCTTATTTGTTCTTTTATTAAAGAACTAATTTCTTCTAATTTTAAAGGTTTCATATTCCTACCAACCTTTCTTTAAACTATTCTTTAAATCATCAAGTGTATTAAGAATTGAAGAATCAATAATCTCTTTATCACTAATGATTTTTACACCACCAATTAAACTATCATCAAGAATTACTTCCAGTAAAATAGTTTTATGATAATGCATTTCTAATTTTTCTTTTAGTTTATTCACTGTTTCATCAGATAAAGGATACTTAGAATAAACCTTAACTTCCATCTTATTTTCATAATCATTTAATAATTGTTTATATGCTTCAATTACTAAAGGTAAATCTAAAAAGCGATTGTTATCAATAAGCACAAATAAAAACTGAATCAATAACTCATCTGTATTATTATTTAAAGTTTTAAGGATTAATTCTTTTTTACTTTCCTTATTTACTAAGGGATGAGCAAATACCTTAACAACTTCTTCATCTAAAATCATTGCTTTATTTATAACTTCTAATGCTTGATAATAATCTGTTGCACACTTTTTTTCACAAGCAAGATCAAAAATTGCTTTTGCATATTGTAAGCCAACAGAATTAATCATTTTGATCTCCTAAATTGGAAAGAGCACTATCAATGATATCTTGATTTTTACTTTGATCAATTTCTCTTCCAACAATATTTTTTGAGATTTCTAAAGCAACATCAACAATTTCATCTTTTATCGCTTTTTCCATAACTGCTCTTTCATGAGCAATTTGTTCCTTAGCTTTTATTTTTTCATTTTCAATTTCATTAAAAGCTTCTTGCTTAATAGCCGCTACTTCTTTTGTGGTAACCTTACGTGCTTCTTCAACAATTTCATTAGCACGACTTTTTGAATCTTCAATAATCTTTTCTGATTCTTTTTCCGCATTTGCAACTTTTTCTAATGCTTCGTCTTTTTTCTCGATAGCATCTTTAACTTGCTTTTCACGTGATTCAATAAAGTTAGTTACAATATTCCAAAATTTAAAACGAACAATTAAAAACAAAACTAAGAAAATTAGTAATTGAATTACAAAGGTAGCAACAATCTCAATGATTCTTTGTTTGCTTGATAATGCTTCATTTAGTAAAGGTAAACTACTATTTAAAGCATTATTAACAACACTGCTTAATCCTTCCTTTAGAAATTCAACTAATTTATCCATTATATTCTCCTGATTATACTAATGCGAAGATTAAGATAATAGCAATGATTGTACCATAGATACCAGTTGTTTCAGCAACAGCTTGACCGATAATCATTGTACTTCTGATAGCACCAACTGCTTCTGGTTGTCTACCTACTGCTTCTAATGCTTTACCAGCAGCAAAACCTTGACCAATACCAGTACCAAAACCTGTGAATACCGCAATACCAGCACCAATACCAGCACCAAATTTACCAAGGCCAGTTCCAAGACCTTCACCTAAAGCCTTCATAGCTTCAACATTGTTAACATCTAATAAAACACTTAAAATACTTTGTAATAATAACATTTTCTTTTTTCTCCTTCTTTTATTTTTCAATTATAATTTCATCTTCAGGAAGTTTTCCTGCAATAAATGTTGTCGATAATAAGACAAATACATATGTTTGAATAGCTCCAAAGAATAAATCAAAAATAGCGTGAACAAATACACCAATCACGATTGTTACGCCATATCCTAAGAATGGAGCAAGTAAATTTAAATTAAGTAGAACCATTAATTCATTTATTAAATCATTTGTAACGAAATGAACAATATTTAATAAAACAGCTCCACTAAAGATATTACCAAATAAACGCATACCAAGTGAGATTGGCGTTACAATTTCACTAATAATATTAAGTGGTAACATAATTGGAATTGGATCTAACAATCCTTTAACAAATCCCTTAATTCCTTGGGTTTTAATACAAGTAAATTGTAAAACAGCTGCGGTAATAAGCCCTAAGGTAAGTGTTACATAAACATTACCTGTTGGGGATATAAAGCCAAAGATGCCAAGAATATTTGATAAAAAGATAAACACAGCTAGAGTTAAAATAAATGGAGCATATTTTTTCCAATATTTCTTTCCTAGTGTTTCTTGACACATTGTATTTATCCAAGAAACCAACATTTCTGCAAGGATAACAATTTTACTTGGAACTTTATTGATATTTGCTTTCTTGACTCGCATACCTATAAATATCAATAAGATACTTAATAATAAGGCGACAAATAGACTGTTTCTAATACTAGTTCCAGCTAAAAAATCAGGAATCTCATTATTAGAAAAGTCTGGAATTGCAAACATCCTTTTTAAGGCTATTAACAATTCTTCGCCAAAACTAGTTAAGAACAAACTACTTCACCTCACTTTTACTAAATGCACCAACAAAAAATGTTGTAAATTTTATTAATAATATTCCTAAGGCATTAACTAAAATATTAAGGCCTGGAATGATGTAATTTAAAACTAAACAAATTAAATAACAAACTGTTCCAATTAGATTATTTAAAATAAGTAAGAATTTTGCATGGGAAAAGCCATCGTCTAATACTTTAGTAATAATAGCATTACTTTTGAATAAACACCCTATTGAAACTGCTTGTCCAATCAATATACTAAAGCACCATGTCCATTTAACTTCTTTAATAAAAAGACTTAAACAAACAATAATCAAAGAAAGTACTAAAGCTATTATACTCGAGATAACTAAAATTAACCTTTCATCTTTACTCAGTTTCATTTTGTTCCTCTTCTATAGGTTCAACATTATCAGAAATTTTTTGTTCTTTAGGTTCACTTTCTTGAATTTTCTTTAATTTCTTATAAAGAATAATAAAGAAGTTAGCAATACCGATAGCAAAAGCAATAATTAATGAAAAAATCATATATAAATTTTTTGGACTATCAACATATTTTTCAAGCAACCAACCAATACCAAATCCTATTAACATTGTTGTTAAAAGTTGCCAAATGTTATTCATCACAAAATTATATATTTTGAAGTCACGAATAAACTTATCTCTTTTCACTATCTTCCACTTCTTTTATTTTATTAACACGATTAATATGACGCCCACCTTCAAACTCTTCACTGATAAATGTTTTAACAATTTCTAAAGCAAGATTGATTTCTGTATCTTTTGCCCCTAAGCAAAGAACGTTAGCATCGTTATGATTACGTGTTAATTTTGCATTTTCTACTTTTGAAACTAATGCACCACGAATACCATGATGTTTGTTTGCAACTATTGACATTCCAATACCTGTATAACAGATTAAAATACCAAAGTCAGCTTGTTTGTTTTGAACTGATTGGCATACTTCCTTTGCAAAATCTGGATAATCTACTGATTCAGTAGAATAAGGTCCAAAGTCTCTTACATCAATATTATTACTTTCTAAGTAAGAAATTATTGCTTTTTTGTGATCATATCCTTTATGATCAGCACCTATTGCAATTTTTAATTTGTTCATAAATTACACCTCATACATTAGACTTATTATACCATAAATACCAATATTTTACAAGAAGATTAAAAAAATTTCTAACTATCACTAGTTAGAAACTTTTTTATCAAATCAACAATATATACATGATATTCTACTTCGTTGCTTTCTTCAAACTCAATCTGATAATATTCAGGATATAGAAGCGTCCAAAAGTTATTCCCTTTCCCTTCTCCGATTGTAATAAGAAGGGTTTTATAACTTCCTGATGCTATAAATTTATTTTCGTATGTTTTAGCCTCATAATAGCTATTGACAACTTCTACCTTTATTTTTGTAGCAAGTTCGTCATTTAATCGATTATTTAATTCTTGTTTAATTAACTCAACATCAAGATTATCTATTTCATTTAAAATTTCTTCAAGTTCTTTCTTGACCACTTCTTTTTCTTTTTTATCAATATCACTATTAGAATTTGCGATAATTCTTACACGCATTCCTTCTTCATTGTTATTGGCAATTGCAAAACCAATACCTATCACTATACATCCTATTATTAATATCCATATTCCTTTTTTTACCAAAAAAACCACCATTTATATTATGGTGGTTTTTAGCATATTTATACATTTAAATTGTAAATAGTAATTCAATATATGTTGGCATTGGCCAATATTCTAAATCTATTTTAGCCTCAACAGTATCAACAATAAGACGTAATTCATTCATAATTGGTATGATATTCTTTTTGATTAGACTTGCTTTCTTATTAATATCTGTTGTCTTTTTAACTTTTTCGATTTCACTATCTAATTTATTATTTACCAATTTCATTTGTTTAACTAAACTTGATAATGATTCAATATCATCATGTAAATAATCCGATTCAATTCCACATCCATCAAGGCCAATTAAAGTATTTGTTAATTCACCTAAGTATCTTAAACTAGCAGGATAGATTTGATTTTTAATCATTTTTGATGCAGTAAGAGCTTCAACTTGATTTAGTTTACAATATGTTTCTAAAGCAATTTCACTTCTTGATGCAAGTTCAACATTTGTAAAAATTCCAAGGTGAGTTAACATCTTAACATTTTTGGGATTTGTTAAGGCATTAATTGCATCTAGAGTATTATTGATATTAGGAAGTCCACGACGAGCTGCTTCTTTTTCCCATTCTTTTGAATATCCATCACCATTGAAGATAATTTGACGATGTTCTTTTAAGAATTTTTTAATCACTTCAATAGGCTCATTTCCCTCATTAATTAAAGTTGCCATTTCTTCCATTTCCATTGAAAGAATTGCATTTAAGATTGTATTTACTAAAGCAATTGATTGTGATGAACCAACACCACGGAACTCAAACTTATTGCCAGTAAAGGCAAAAGGTGAAGTTCTGTTTCGGTCATTGTTGTCTTTTGAAAAATCAGGAATGACTGAAACGCCTGTTTGGAAACGATCTTTAGTAATTTCTTTTAAAGTTTTATTTTCAATTAAAGCATCAATTAAATTATCAATTTCTTCACCAAGGAAAATAGAAATAATTGCAGGTGGAGCTTCGTTTCCACCTAAACGGTGATCATTACCTACAGTTGCAATTGAATATCTTAATAGGTCTGCATACTCATGTACGCCTTTAACAATACAAGCAAGCATTGCAAGGAAGTTAATATTTGTTTGGTCTTGGCTTGAGTAATTGAATAAATTTACACCAGTATTAGTAACAACGCTCCAGTTATTGTGTTTACCAGATCCATTTAATCCAGCAAAAGGTTTTTCGTGTAATAAACATCTTAGTCCATGTTTTTTTGCGATATCTTGCATAAGTTCCATTAATAGGTGATTATTATCAGTTGTTGTGTTAACACTACGGTAAATACAAGCAATTTCATATTGACCAGGTGCAGCTTCATTATGTTTTGTTTTTGCAGGAATACCAAACTTCCAAAGTTCACTATCTAGTTCTTCCATAAACTTTGAAACTTTGTTTTTGATACTGCCATAATAATGGTCTTCTAGCTCTTGTCCTTTTGGCGGATTTGCTCCAAACAAAGTACGACCAGTGAATTTTAAATCTAATCGTTTTTCATAATATTCTTCAGGAACTAAAAAATATTCTTGTTCGCTTCCAACATATGATGTTAAGTTATGGGCATCTTTTAGTCCAAGTAATGGTAACAAATTAGATGCTGCTTTGGATAAAGCATCACAAGATTTTAAAAGTGGTGTTTTATTATCTAAAGCCTCCCCTGTATATGAACAAAATAGTGTTGGAATATATAAAGAATTATCTTTTACAAAGGCTGGTGAAGTACAATCCCATGCGGTATAACCACGTGCTTCAAAAGTAGCACGAATACCACCTGATGGGAAACTTGATGCATCAGATTCACCTTTTCTTAAAGATTTTCCTTTAAATACTAAGATCGGCATATCATTTTCTAGTTCTAAGAATGCATCATGTTTTCCGGCTGTTGTTCCGTTAAGTGGTGAAAACCAGTGTGTATAATGGGTTGCTCCTTTTTCAAGAGCCCATTCTTTCATAGCTTTCGCAATGACTTTTGCAATATCACTTGATAACACTTCACCATCTTCTAAGGCTTTATGAAAATCATTATATACTTGTTCAGGAATACGTTTTTTCATTTCTGTATCATTGAATGTATATGAACCATAATTTTCAAGGATTTTTAAATTTGACATATTTTCCTCCTAAGATGTTTTGTAATAAGAAAGTGTTATAAGTAATATTTAAAGATATTACATTAAGCCGTATACATTATAATCATCATCAATATCAATCTTTAAGGCCATTGGTTCTTTTGATAAACCAGGCATTGTCATAACATCACCTGTTAGACAAATAATAAATTTAGCCCCAGTTGATACGCGAATATCTCTGATTGTTATTGTAAAGTCCTTAGGTGCACCAATAATCTTTGGATTGTCAGTTAATGAGTTAGGACATTTAGCCATACAAACATAGTAATCTTTGATTTCTGATTTTTTATATTCTTCAATTTTTTCTTTAACACTTTCAGAATAAACTACTTCTTTTGCTCCATAAGCTTTTGAAGCAATTTTATAAATCTTTTCTTCGATTGGGTCAGTTAAACTATATAGTGGTTGGTATTTTGTAGTTTCATCAATATTTTCTACAACTTTATTAGCAAGGTCAATACCACCTTCGCCACCTTTAGCAAAAACTTCACTTAAGCTAATAGCAATACCACGTTCTTTTGCCCAATCTTGGATAAATTTAATTTCAGCATCACTATCAGTATGGAACTTATTAATAGCAATAACAGTATTAATACCAAATTGTTTAATAGTATCAATATGTTTACCTAAGTTATCAATACCTTTAGCTAAAGCTTCAACATTTTCTTCTTTTAAGTTTTTAAGATTCATTCCACCATGATATTTTAAGGCTTTGATAGTTGCAACCATAACAACTAAACTTGGGTTTAGTCCTGCTTCACGGCACTTAATATCTAAGAATTTTTCAGCACCTAAATCAGCACCAAAACCTGCTTCTGTAACAACATAATCACTTAGTTTTAATGCCATCTTTGTTGCAAGAATAGAGTTACATCCATGAGCAATATTGGCAAATGGCCCACCATGAACAAAGATTGCGTTATTTTCTAATGTTTGGATTACATTTGGATTTAAGGCATCTTTTAGTAAAACTAATAATGAACCAGTGATACCTAAATCTTTGATTGTAATTGGTTTATTATCATAAGTATAAGCAACAATTGAACGATCTAATCTTTGTCTTAAGTCACCAAGTGATTTAGATAAACATAACATTGCCATAATTTCTGATGCAACTGTAATGTTAAAATAATCATAACGTGGAGTTTCTTTGGCCATTGATAAGCCAACTTGGACTTTTCTTAGTGCTCGATCGTTTAAATCTAAGCATCTTTTCCAAGTGATTTTTTCCGGGTCAATATTAAGAGGATTACCCTGGAATAAGTAATTATCAATAACTGCACTAACTAAATTGTTAGCTGTTGTCATAGCATGTAAGTCACCAGTGAAATGTAAGTTCATTTCAACCATCGGATTTACTTGAGCATAACCACCACCTGCAGCACCACCTTTAACACCAAATACAGGTCCTAAAGAAGGTTCACGAATAGCGCCTAAAGTCTTCTTTCCAATCTTATTTAAAGCATCTACTAAACCAATTGTTGTAGTTGATTTACCTTCACCAGTAGGTGTTGGTGTGATGGCAGTGACAAGAATTAGTTTTCCATCTTTTTGATTTTCTAATCTATTTAATAATGATAAATCAATTTTAGCAATATTCTTACCATACATTGATATTTCATCTTCTTGAATATCATATTTTTCAATTACAGATTTGATGTTTTTCATCTGGCTTTGTTTGATAATTTCAATATCTGTTAACATGTTTATTCTCCTTTTTTATTTTTTCCCATTAAAGCAATAAGTACATAATCTTGAAGAATCAAGGCCAATTGCTTCAATTAAGTCTTCTAATCGATAATATCTAAGTGATGTAAAATTCATCTTTTCACATATTTTTTTAACCATCAATTGATGCTTTTCACTGTTAGAATCAGCATATTGATCAAGCACTTCTTTTGCAACATCAACAGTTTCTTCTATCTCAGAGATGACTTTTCTTGCAACAAGTTCCATATCAGAAATGGCACGTGAGAAGTTTAAATACTTGCACCCATATAGTATTGGTGGACATGCAAGTCTGACATGCACTTCATTGACACCTGCAGAATATAAGAAATCTACAGTTTCTCTTAGTTGTGTTCCTCTAACAATCGAGTCATCAATTAATAATAATTTTTTATTTTTTATAAGTTCATCAACAGGAATTAATTTCATATGCGCTATTAAATTTCTTTGTTTTTGAAATTGTGACACAAATGATCTTGGCCATGTTGGCGTGTATTTTACAAACGGACGTGAATAAGGAATATGTGAAGCATTAGAATAGCCAATTGCATGAGCAATACCTGAATCAGGTACTCCAGCAACTGAATCAATTTCCAAATCCTTATCATATTTACGCATTATTTCTCCACAGCGATAACGCATTGATTCAACATTAACTCCTTCATAAGTTGATGTTGGATAACCATAATATGTCCATAAGAAAGAACAAATCTTCATTTCTTCTTTGGGCTTACTTAATTGAACAATTTCATCAGCTGTAATAGAAACAATTTCTCCTGGGCCTAAATCACAAACATATTTAAAACCAAGATTTAAGAAAGCACTACTTTCAAAAGAAGCACAATAACCTTCATCACTGTGGCCAATAATAATTGGCGTACGTCCATATTTATCACGTGCAGCAATAATCTTATCTTTAAATAAAAGCAATATACTAAGAGATCCATCAACTAGTTCTTGGGCAAAAGAGATACCTTCAATAATATCATCTTTTTGATTAATGAGTGATGCAATCAACTCATTTTGGTTAATATCTCCCATACTCATTTCTTGAAATTGAACATTACCTTTTTCAAAAACATATTTCTTAAGTGCATCGACATTATTAATCTTTGCAACAGTACATATTGCATAAGACCCCAGTTTTGAATTAATTAGCAATGGTTGAGGTTCATTATCTGAAATTGCACCAATCCCAATATTTCCTTGCATATATTCAACATCACGTTCAAACTTTGTTCTAAATGGAGCATTTTGAATATTATGAATTTTTCTTTGAAAACCCATTTCTCCATAAACTGCTAAACCACCATTACTTGTACCTAAATGTGAGTGATAATCAACTCCAAATAGTAGTGGCATAACACAGTTTGTTTTTGTTGCAATTCCAAAAAATCCGCTCATGTTTTTATCTCCTAGTTGTTTTATTTTTTGTGTGTGAAGAAATTAACACCAGCTTCAAATAACAACTGATCCATTTCTCCATAAATATTTTTAAATCTATTTTTACCTTGACGTTCACTATGTCCCATCTTACCAATAATTCTTCCATCTTTTGCAAGAATACCTTCAATAGCAGACATCGAACCATTCGGATTATATGGTGATTCCATAGTAATCTCATTTTTATCATTAACATACTGTGTCCATACTTGGCCATTTTTAAATAATTCTTTTAACACCTCAATTGGTGCAACAAATCTTCCTTCGCCATGGCTCACCGGAATAGTATGAATATCACCAACATTTACAAATTGAAGCCATGGTGATTTCACAGAGGCAATACGTGTATTAACCATTTGTGATACGTGACGACCAATTGTGTTAAATGTCAATGTTGGATCATTAGCATCCATTTCTTTAATATAACCATAAGGTAATAAACCTAATTTAATTAATGCTTGGAATCCATTACAAATACCAATCATTAATCCTTCACGATTATCTAACAAATCTGCAATCGCAGATTTTAATTTTTCATTTCTTAAGAATGTGGCAATAAACTTACCAGAACCTTCTGGTTCATCTCCAGCACTAAAGCCACCAGGAATCATCATGATTTGTGCATTTCTAATTGCTTGTTCTAATTCAATAATTGATTCCTTAATATCATTTTCTGTTTTATTTCTTATAACAACAAGTTGAACCTTAGCTCCAGCTTTTTCAAAAGCACGCTTAGAATCATATTCACAATTAGTTCCTGGGAATACAGGAATAACAACATTTACTGTATCATATTTAACTTTAGAATATTTTGTTGTTCTTTCTAAACAATCATTTTGGTAAATTTCTGTTGTAGGAGCTGTTTCTTTAATTGGGTAAACGTTAGTTAAAACATTTGCATAAACATTATATGCATTCTCTAAAGAAACCCTTTCATTTTGATATTCAACTTCAGGTAATGAAGTTGTTATACCAAGCTTACGAAGATATTCATAGCCTAATAAGTTAAAATTAGCATCTACTTCTAAAATAATATTACCAAAGTTTTTCTTTGTTAATTCAGATAAAGTTAGTTCATTATTTAATTTAACGCCAATATTGTTACCAAAGCTCATCTTATAGATAGCTTCAAGAATACCACCATCTTTAACAGTATAAGCACTATATACTTTACCTTCTTTAATTTGTTTTGTTACAAATTCGTAAGCTTCTTTTACTTTATCAAAATCAAATTCAAAATACTTATTATGAGGTAACATTACTTCAACAAGTAAATGATTAGCATCTTTTAACTCAGGTGTGACAATATCTTTAACATCACCATAATTTACTGAAAAAGATACTAGAGTTGGAGGAACATTTAAGTCTTCAAATGACCCAGACATTGAGTCTTTTCCCCCAATTGATGGAACTTTTAATTCTCTTTGAACTTTATATGCACCAAGTAAAGAGGCAAATGGTTTTCCCCATTTTGATGGATTATTTAACAATTTTTCAAAATATTCTTGATATGAAGATCTTATAGTCTTGTAATCTCCACCCATAGCAACAATTTTTGAAATTGACTCAACAACCGCATACATTGCTCCATGATATGGTGACCATTTTGAAATCAATGGACTATAGCCATATGCCATCATTGAACATGTTGTTGTTTCTTTTCCCAAAGTTGGGATTAAAGCAGCCATTCCTTCAGTTTCAGTACGAAGAGTTTTCCCACCATATGGACTTAAAACAGTGCCATTTCCAATTGATGAGTCAAAACGCTCAACAAGACCTTTTTGCATACCGACAGAAAGTCGAGATAACACTTCAGTTGTTGCTTGAGTAAAGTTTTCATATTCTTCATCATTAAAAGGTGTATTCTTAAAATCAGGCATTGTTACTAAAACATCTTGATAACGTTTAGCACCATTTTTATTTAAGAAATCACGATTTAAATCAACTACTGTTTGGCCTAAATATTTCATAACAAGACGATTATTATCTGTTACTTTAGCAACACGAACAACTTCTAAGTTTTCTTTATGACATTCGCTAATGATGAATTCTTCATCTTTTTCATCAATAACAATTGCCATACGTTCTTGTGATTCAGAAATAGCAAGTTCAGTACCATTTAAACCTTCATATTTTTTAATCACTGCATCTAAATTAATATCTAAACTATCAGCAAGTTCACCAACAGCTACGCACACCCCACCTGCACCAAAGTCATTACAACGAACAATCTTATTTGAAACTTCAGCATTTCTAAATAAACGTTGAATTTTTCTTTCTTCAACTGGATTACCTTTTTGTACTTCAGCACCAGCTGTTGTTGTAGTTTTAACTTCATGTGATTTAGAAGAACCCGTTGCACCACCAATCCCATCACGACCAGTTCTACCACCAATTAGTAGAACAACATGACCTGGAAGTGGTTCTAGTCGTTTTACTTGTTCTTTTGGTGCAGCAGCAATAACAGCCCCGATTTCCATACGTTTAGCAACATATCCTTCATCATATACTTCATGAACATAACCAGTTGTAAGTCCAATTTGGTTACCATAGCTTGAAAAACCATGTGCAGCTTCTTTACATATCTTAGCTTGAGGAAGCTTACCTTTTAATGTTTCATCATAAGAAACACGTGGGTCACCTGCACCTGTAATACGCATTGATTGATAAACATATGCACGTCCTGAAAGTGGGTCACGAATAGCGCCACCAAGACATGTTGCAGCACCACCATATGGTTCAATTTCAGTTGGGTGGTTATGTGTTTCATTTTTAAACATTAATAACCAATCTTCTAACTTGCCATTTATATTTACTTTTATTTCAATTGAACAAGCATTGATTTCTTCACTAACTTCAAGATCATCTAAATAACCACATTTACGAAGTTCTTTCATACCAATAGTTGCAAGATCCATTAAAGTAATCGGACGATTAGTATTTAGACCATAGACAGTGTGGCGGGAAGTTTTATACTTTTCAATTTCATCTAACAAAATTTCTTTAAATTCACCATCTTCAACATCAATGTTGGTTAAGATTGTTGAAAATGTTGTATGCCGACAGTGGTCAGACCAATAAGTATCTAACACTTTTAATTCTGTCTCAGTTGGATTACGATGTTCTTCTTCTTTAAAATAATCTTGTGTTACTTTTAAATCATCATAGTTCATTGCCATCGAATTAACTTTTAAATAATTTTCTAATTCATCTTTAGTAAAGTTAATAAATCCTTCAATAACAGGAACTTGATTAATAACTGTTTCAACATCGTCTAAATTATTGGGTAATTCTAAAGATGCTAATCTTTGGTCAACAGGATTAATTAAATATTTTTGAATACGCAAAACGTCTTCATCACTAACTTCTTCGTTAACAACATAAATCTTAGCACATTTAACTTTAACCTTTTTTTCACCAGTTAAAAGTTGAAAGCATTGTTCTGTAGCATCTGCTCTTTGATCATATTGACCTGGTAAAAACTCAACACCAAATACTTTCCCCTTGTTAATTGGAAACTCTAAATAAACATCATCAACCATTGGTTCGCTTAATATTACATTAATACCTGATGCTAGTGTTTCTTCATTTATGCCTTGAATATCATAACGATTGAATAATCTTAAAGATTGTAATTTTTCAATCTTTAATTCATTTTTAATACTATGGAATATTTCATTTGTTTCTACAGAAAAATCTTTTTTCTTTTCTACAAAAATTCTTCTAACATTACTCATTATATTCTCCTATACAAGACCAATGTCTGTTCGATAATATTTACCTTCAAAATCAATTTTCTCTGCAGCAGCATAAATCTTTTGTCTTACTTCTTCAACTGATTTACCTTCTGCACATATATTTAATACTCTTCCACCACTTGTAACAACTTCATTATTTTTAAAGGCTGTTCCCGCATGGAAAACAATAATATCTTCATTTACATCTTTTAAGCCTGTAATAACTTTCCCTTTTTCATAACTTCCAGGATAGCCACCACTTGCAAGAACTAAGCAACCGACAACACTATCTTTCCATTTAACTTGATCTTTTGATAAAGTTTTTGTTGCAGTTGCATACATAATATCAAACAAGTCACTTTCTAAGCGTAATAAAATAACTTGTGTTTCTGGATCACCAAAGCGAACATTAAACTCTAATACTTTTGGTTTATTATTCTTTATCATTAAACCAATAAAGATAACACCACGATAATCCATTTGCTCTTCTTTTAAACCTTTCATAAAGGGATTTAATATTTCGTCTTCAAAAATTTTATTCATTTCCTCATTTAAGAAAGGGTTTGGAGAAAATGTTCCCATACCTCCAGTATTTGGGCCGATGTTTCCATCAAAGATTTGTTTATGGTCTTTGGCACTTACCATTGGAACAATCGTATTACCATCAGTAAAGCAAAGTAATGAACATTCGAATCCTTCTAAGAATTCTTCAATTACAAGTTTGTTACCAGCACCATCTAAGGCACCATCTACCATAAAATCTTTAATCGTACTTACTGCCATTTGTTCATTCTCACAAATAACAACACCTTTTCCAGCAGCAAGTCCATCAGCTTTAATAACAACCGGATAACTAAAGTCACTTAAAGAACTAATCGCGTCTTCATAGTTTAAAGCTTCTACATAACGAGCAGTAGGGATATGATACTTTTTCATAAAGTTTTTAGAAAAAGCTTTACTACCTTCTAAAGTTGATGCAAGTTTTTGGGGGCCAAATACCTTATGACCTTTTTCCCATAAAAAGTCAGCAAGTCCCATACAAAGAGGAACTTCTGGCCCAACAACAGTAAGGTCAATATCATTTTCTTCAATTATTTTTAAGATAGCATCAAAATCATCAACTTTACCATTATGGCAAATGCCAATTTCACTTATTCCTGGATTACCGGGAATGGCATGAATATTAGTAACCTTTTCACTCTTTTTTAATGCATAAGCAATAGCGTGGCACCTGCCTCCACCACCAACGATTAGTACGTTCATAAACTTTAACTCTCCTGTTAAATATTAATGTCTAAAATGTCTATATCCTGTAAATACCATTGGGATATTTAATTCATTACATAAATCAATTGAATCTTGGTCTTTGATACTTCCACCTGGTTGCACAATAGCACTAATCTTAGCATTTGCAGCTACTTGAACACAGTCATTAAATGGGAAGAAAGCATCACTTGCTAAAACAGCGCCTTCAAAATCTTTATCAGGATTATTATGAATGGCATTTTCTAAAGCCCAAACACGTGATGTTTGTCCACCACCAATTGCAAGAGTAACACCATTTTTAACAATACAGATAGCATTTGATTTAACAAATTTAACAACTTTCATACCAAATTCCATATCACTTAGTTGTGCTTTTGTTGGTTTAGCATTTGTTACAACATTTACTTCTTTAAACATTTCTTTGTTTAAATCTTGAACAAGCACTTTACCTTCTAAATACTTAATATCGTACTTAGCATCTTCAGCATCTAAATTATGTAATTTTAAAATTCTTAAGTTTTTCTTCTTTCTTAGAACTTCTAATGCATCATCATCAAAGTCTGGTGCAGCAACAATTTCTAAGAAGATTTTATTCATTTCTGTCGCAGTTGCTTTATCAACTTTATAATTTACCGCAACAATTCCCCCAAAGATTGATTGTGGGTCAGCTTCATATGCTTTAATATATGATTCATAACCTGTAGCACCAATTGCAACACCACAAGGTGTAGAGTGCTTAATGGCGGCAGTAACAGTTGTATCTTTAAATTCACGTACTAAAGCAACAGCACCATATAAGTCATTTAAGTTGTTGAAAGAAATTTCTTTCCCACCTAATTGATCATAGTCAAGTAAAGACTTACCAATATAAGCATCAACATATTTATTAGCACCTTGATGAGAATTTTCGCCATATCTTAAATGTTCTACTTTCTTTAAAGAAAGATTTAAAATATCAGGGAAATGATCATTAACAGCTTCTGCAAAATATCTTGAAATCATGGCATCATATGAAGCAGTCATACTAAATGCTTTATAAGCAAGATTTAAACGATATTCATAATTATCTTCATGATTTTTAATAGCTTCTAAAACACCTTCATAATCAGATGGACTTGTAACAATTAAAACATCTTTGAAATTTTTTGCAGCACTTCTAATCATACTAGGTCCACCAATATCAATATTTTCAATCATTTCTGCCATTGGTTTACCTGCTCGAAGAGCCTTTTCAAATTCATATAAATTAACACAAACAAGGTCAATTGGTTGAATACCATATTCTTCAACTGTTTTACAATGTGATTCTAAATCACGACGGAATAATAACCCACCATGAACCATTGGATGTAATGTTTTAACTCTTCCATATAACATTTCTGGAAATTTTGTTACTTCATCAATTGCAATTGCTTTTACACCTTCATCAGTTAACTTTTTTAAAGTTCCGCCAGTTGAAACAATTTCAAATCCAAGTTCTTCTAATCCTTTACAAAATTCAACGATTCCCTCTTTGTTTGTAACACTTACTAAAGCTCTTCTCATATTACATTAACCCTTTCATTTTCAACTTTTAGTTTATTATCACAGTATAGTTTAACTGCTTCAACTAATAATTTATGTTCAATATTAATTAATATTTTTTCTTGAATTTCTTCTGGAGAATTACAATCACTAATATCAATTGCCTTTTGTAAAATGATTGGTCCTCCATCAACAACTGTCGAAACAAAGTGAACAGTTGCTCCACTAACTTTCACCCCACGTTTAAATACTTCTTCGTGAACATGAATTCCATAATAACCTGGTCCACAAAAAGAAGGGATTAAAGATGGGTGAATATTCATAATTCTATTCGGATATTTATCAATTAGTTTTGCAGAAACAATTGCAAGATATCCGGCAAGGACAATTAAATCAATTTTTTCTTTTTCAAGTTCCTCTAAAATCAAATCTTCATCCCTTAACCATAGAGCCTTAATGCCTGCATTTCTTGCTCTTTCTAAGCCAAAGGCATTTTTGCGATTTGAGATAACTAATTTGATTTCACCATTAATTTCCTTATTATGACAAGCATCAATAATTGATTGAAGGTTTGTTCCAGAACCAGAAACAAATACTGCAATATTTACCATTTTAGATTTACTTCTCCACTATTTGTAACTTTACCAATAACATAAGCTTCTTCGTTAATTTCATGAAGTTGTTTCATTACTGAATCAACTTCTTTTTCGTCTACCGCAAGCATGAAACCAATCCCCATATTGAAGACGTTGTACATTTCTTTTTCATCAATTTCACCTGTTTTCATTATGAAATCAAAGATAGCTGGTCTTGGAAATGACTTAATATTAATATCAACACCAAGTCCTTCTTTTAACATTCTTGGAACATTTTCAAAGAAACCCCCACCAGTAATATGACACATACCAGAAATGTTTACATTATTGTTCAATAAATGTTTAATTGTTTTGACATAAATTTTTGTTGGTGTCAACAATTCTTCACCAAGTGTTTTGCCAAACTCTTCATAGTAAGTATTAACATCTAATTTAGCGTCTTTTAATAAAACCTTACGAACTAAAGAATATCCATTTGAATGGCAACCACTTGAAGGAAGGCCAATTAAAACGTCTCCTTCTTTAATTTTAGATCCATCTAAAAATTTTGCTTTTTCAACGGCACCAACACAGAACCCTGCAATATCATAATGATTTTCATCATACATATCAGGCATTTCGGCAGTTTCTCCCCCAATAAGGGCACATTCAGATAATACACATCCATCAGCTACCCCTTTTACAAGTTGTTCAATTTTCTTAGGATGATTTTTACCAACTGCCAAATAATCTAAAAAGAATATAGGCATTGCTCCTTGAACTAAAACATCGTTAACACACATTGCAACTGCGTCAATTCCAATTGTATCATGTTTATCACATAAGAATGCTAGCATCAGTTTTGTTCCAACACCATCTGTTCCAGAAACTAAAACAGGTTCTTTCATATTCAAAAGGCTTAGATCAAATGTTCCACCAAAAGCACCAATTGAATCGATGGCACCAAGAACCTTTGTTCTTGCAACATGAGATTTAATCAGTCTAACAGACTCATATCCTGCTTCTAAATCAACACCAGCTTCGCGATATTTTTTGCTCATAAACTTCACCTATATTCTATTTAATTCTTTCTTGTAATTTTTCATTAGCACATATTGCACTTTGTTCCATCACTTTTCTTTCTTCAAGTAAAGCATCTTTAATAGAAGGATACTTAATTCCTAATATTTCAAGAGCAAGATAACCTGCATTTTTACTGCCATCAATTGCAACGCAAGCAACAGGAATACCACTTGGCATTTGCACAACTGACAATAAAGCATCCATTCCTTCAAGGTTTTTACTTGTAAGTGGAACACCAATTACAGGTAATGTTGTAAGTGCTGCAACAACACCTGGTAATGCTGCGGCCATTCCTGCACAGGCGATAATCACCTCAGTATCATTGTTATTACACTCATTAACAAATTCAACTAAACTAGCATGTGCGCGATGTGCCGAGAAGCATCTAGCAACAACCTCAACATTATATGCTTTTAGTAAATTAATCATTGGTTCAACTTTATCAAAATCACTCATTGATCCCATAATAACGGCTACTTTCATAAAAAACCTCCATTTTATCCTTGAAAACTAAAAAAAGGCATACCAAAAAATATGGCTGCCCAGACGGTCGACATTTCTAACTTATACTCCCACGTGGTTAACCACTTATCCGTCAGTTGTATAACTTTTTTCTTATTATTTATAGTATTATTATACCATTAATATTTTTATCTTTCAAGAATTAAATCTTGAAAACGATTGAAATTTTTTTTGATAAAAAAATTAATAAACTTAGATAAAATTTATTGCATAAAAATTTTTATTGTGTTAAAATATTTGCGTAAATTTTAGGAGAAAGTTATGGAAAAATTATATACTGGTAAAACAAAAGATGTATTTAAATTAGAAAACGGAAATGTATTATTAAAGTTTAAAGATGATTGTACTGGAAAAGATGGCGTCTTTGATCCGGGAGAAAACGCAGTTGGTTTAACAATTGAAGGTATTGGGAAAGAAAACTTAAAAACTTCAATTTATTATTTTGATTTACTAAAAAAAGCTGGTATTAAAACACATTATGTAAGTGCAAATATCGAAGACTCAACTATGGAAGTATTACCAGGGAAAGTATTTGGTCATGGATTAGAAGTTATTTGTCGTTTAGTTGCAACAGGTAGCTTTATTAGAAGATATGGTGCTTATATCAAAGATGGTACTCCACTTGAAGGTGGGTATGTTGAATGTACCTTCAAAGACGATGCCAAAGGCGATCCACTTGTAACAAGCGAAGGTTTAGTTGCTCTAGGTGTTATGTCTTTAGAATTCTTCAACGAAATGAAAGAAAAAACTTTAAAAATCACAAATATTATTGCTCAAGATTTAAAATCAATTGGTCTTGATTTATGGGATATTAAATATGAATTTGGATACAACAACAATGAAGTAATTTTAATCGATGAAATTGCATCAGGTAATATGCGTGTTTATAAAGACGGAAAGATTGTTGATCCAATTACATTAACAAAACTTATATTAAATAGATAAAATGAACCACCAAAGGTGGTTCATTTTTAAATATAGACGTCTCCTTGACGAACTAGTCTAATATAATCATCAGTAACTTCAATAACTGTAGAAGAAACATTTGAAGATACTTCATTACTTTCGATAATACAATCAATCAAATGATTATAGTTACTCTTAATTTCTTCATAACTATTTAAAGCAGGTTCGCCACTTTTATTAACACTTGTTACTGCCATCGGTCCATATTTTTTTAAAATTGCTAATGCAATTTTGCTATTGGGCATACGAATTCCAATTGTGTTAAATGTTGGATTTAAAAAAGAAGGAACATTTTTGCTTTTACCACAAATAATAGTTAAAGCACCAGGCCAATTTTTTTCAATTAGGTCAATTGCATTATCAGGTATAAATTTAACTAAGCTTATTGCTTGTTCAACTGAACCAACAAGAATTGCTAAAGGTTTATTATAATCACGTTCTTTTAAAGCATAGATTCTTTCAATACTTTTTTGATCATTGATTAAACAACCTACCCCATATACTGTATCAGTTGGAAAAGCAATTACTAAATTATCAATTTTATCTAATTTTAATAATTCATCTATTTTCATAAAAACCTACTTATTAATTACTACAGTCATGCGATCTTTATCACTTAAATCTTTAATAGAAATAACTTCTGAATTTGGGAAATACTTTTTCGCAAGTTCAATCATTTTTTCTTTTGATCTATATCCATGTTCAAAAGCAAGAATATTTGGTGTTTTTAATACTTTATGGGCATTACTTAAAATAATATCATAAAATTTCATTCCATCGTTACCACCAAATAATGCAACATGCGGTTCATTATTTTTAACAATATCTTCAACATATTCATCATCAGGAATATACGGCGGATTTGAAACTAAGATATCAAATTTCATATTATTATCAATTAATGGTGCTAACATATCTCCAACAAGGAAATCAACTTTTGCATCATTGATTGTTGCATTTTCTTTTGCAACTTCAATTGCGCTTGATGAAATATCGGTTGCTTTAACTGTCATATTAGCTTCTTCTTTAGCAAGAGCAATAGCAATTGCTCCACTACCAGTACCAACATCAACAACATCTACTTTTTTACCGGCAAATACTTCATCATAATATGATAAAACATAACCAACTAATTCTTCAGTTTCTGGTCGAGGAATTAAAACTTCTTTGTTGACTTTCATTTTATAACCATAAAAATAAGTATAGCCAATAATATGTTGAACAGGAATTCCCTCAACAATATATTTGTCAATTTCTTTTGTTAAGTATTCTTCTTGTTCTAAAGGAAGTTCATCGTGTAACATTGATACAAACTCTGCACCACTTTTACCACTTAATTCAAGTAGTAATAATTTAATTGCCTCTTTTTCTAAACCCTTTTCTAAAGCTCTTTTTGATTGTTTATTTAAGAAAGTAATGTATTTCATATTCATATCCTTTCGATATAATTCTTTTTCAGATGATTAAAAGATGTTAATATTTTATAATAATCATATTTATCCCTATCTATTATATC
>JAZNQD010000016.1:0-2283 GCA_045589955.1 Bacilli bacterium
TCCGAGCCAGATTACTATACGCTCAGTGCTGATTTGGCTGAGCTTAATCCTGTTGAGATGAGGGTTGATGAAAAGATGTGGTTAGATGATTTTGACATAAAAGAATTTCAGAGGATTTTGGAATTAAAAAAGAGGTAATAACGATGGGATATCTTGTTGTACCAATTAATGGTGAAGATTTAGTATTAAAAATAAAATCTGTTAATTCTATCGGTTTTTATGATAGATTGTCACGAGCGAGGTTCGATCAGAATATTTTTTTATCTTTGATAGTAGAAGAGCCTTTATTAACTGCTGAAGAGTGGTATACTCGAATCCCAGAGGTATACAAAGAAAAAATGATACAAGCGATTATTAATTATGTAGAGGAGAATTATAATTACCCCTTATAATCTTCTACCGCTTCACATATTAAGTCGTGGATTATTTCAGGCGTCGTGAAATCGATAAAACCACCTATTGGAATGTTTTCCCCCTTTAATTTTATTTGAAAAACTTTTTTAGGTCTATCACCACCATTATTTTTAAACATAGCTTGTTTATGATAATGAACAGCTTTAATATCCCATATTGTATATTTTGAATTTTGATGTTTTTTACCGCTGTGTGCTTCACTCATTTTTTTTCTAGTTTTCTTTGAGTGCTTAAAACCTGATTGCCCATCTCCACCCTTTGTGAAGTTAAAAACACTTCTTTCCGGATAATCTTCTTTAAAAGTTTTAAATGATTTAATACATAACTTTTCCATTTGATTCAATTGCCAGTCATCATAATCACCTTCCATGATAACACGATATTCATATCTTTCTGAATTATTTTGTAAAACCATATTAATTTTTTGTTTATCATAAGCATATGGTGCAATATGTTTATAATGTCTGCTTTTTTTATCTATATTATTATCTTTACCCACGTAAACATAATAATTTTTAATATTATCCCAATAAGCGTAGATACCTGAACTCATAATAATCACCTCTTTATTATTTAATATTATATTTGTTTTTCCACATATATAAATATTTCGATTTCTTATTAAAATATAATAAAAGTATATTTATATATGGCGACCATAGTAATGTTTATGATAATTTAGATATATGAATTATCAATAAAAATTTATTCTAAAAAATGATTAAAATGAATTCAAAAAATAAATCAATTTCTATATCTGATTTCTCTGAGGAAGAAGGAATTGTTAATGTTCATGGATTTATAATGCATGAGGGCGTAGCCAATCGCCAGACATTCCTTAAAAAGGAATTGGAGAAAGCAGCTGATTCATTTGTTGGAAAACCAATAATGAAAGAGCATGTAAGTGCTGTTGATGAAGTTGTTGGTAAGATAACGGATACACGTGTAGAATTTGATGATGAAGCTGGGTTGTATGCACTAGCATATGATGGTCAAATCGGCTCCGAGCATGAGAAACTATTGAATGATATTAAACGTGGTTTTGTATCTTCAGTTTCAATGCGTATAGGATACAATAAGCGACCAACGCATTATTGCAATATATGTGGAAAGCCTGCTGGCGAATGTAAGCATAATTTTGATACTGAGGATTTTGCTCCAGTGGCTACTGATTTTGAAGGTAAGCATTTAGCTATTGTTACGCAACCAGCGGATAAAGCTGCTTCAATTTCAATGGATTTTTCCGATGATGGAGTCTTTAAAGAAGTTGAAGAAAAATTAAATAATAGGAGGACACAAAAAATGTCTGATTTTGAAGAAAAATATAGCAACTTAGTAGAAGAATTTGGCGAATTTAAATTATCTACTAAAGATGAAATTGCCAAAATGCAAGAGGACTTTAAAGAACAAAAAATACAACTCGAAGCTGAGACTGCAAAAAAAGTTGAAGAAATTGTCGCTTTAAAATCCGATTTCGACGCATTGACTGCTGAGAAAGAAGAGTTGGAAGCAAAAGTTAAAACTTACGAAGAAGAGTTCTCTGCTATCAAAGAAGAGAAAATAAATAATTTAAGGCAAAGAGTTATTGATTTAAATAAAGAAGTGTACGGTAATTTAACAGAAGAAAATATCAATTCCTTTGAGGAAGAAACTTTAAATATGTACATAGATTTATTTACACACCAAAAAGAAAATATGCCTAGTATAAAAGCTGAATTTAAAGCTGACGACAAATATGACGACGATTTCCAAGAAGGAGATGTTGATCCAGTCTCAAGCTTATTAGGTAAAATTCAATAGATAGAGAGTGATATAAATGATACACAGTTCTGGACAAATAATCACTGGTAGAGCAGCTGAATTAATCGA
>JAZNQD010000017.1:0-13446 GCA_045589955.1 Bacilli bacterium
CGAAGGCTGGTTCTCCTTTATTATTCGTATTTCAACTCCTCCTCCACCAGCCTTCAAAATTACAATAAAATTCATTATATAAATATATTATATAATTGATCAATAAAATGAACTCTTAGTCAAGTTGGTCAAGACAGCAGATTGCAACTCTGTGATCGATGGTTCAAATCCATCAGAGTTCTCCAATTCCTTGTGAAATCAGTAACAAAAGATGAATTGACATCTTGATCTGATAATCTCTAAGGAATAATTTGTATGTTTCTTTGAATGATTATAGTCGGAATAGATACGGCCCGTTAGTGTAGCGGTTATCATGCTTCCCTGTCACGGAAGAGATCACGAGTTCGAGTCTCGTACGGGTCGCCATAACTTTTGAACCGGAATGGGCTGTTTAATGAAAATTAGGCAGCTTTTTTACAAATAGAGGTCTGGCGAAGCGGCTTAACGCACTGGACTTTGACTCCAGCATTTCAGTAGTTCGAATCTACTGGCCTCTGCCAAATTATTTTTTAATTAGAGTTCATTGAACTCTTTTTATATTTATGAAAGGAGAAAATATGTTTAGTACTTTTAAAAGAAAAATCAAAAATTTTATTTTAATTCTGAAATATCCATTTTTATCTCCTGGCTATTATAAGAATAGAAGATATTATTGGGTTTATCACACATTGCTTGATGGAATGCCTGATGCTTGGATAGAATCTTTTGGGGAACAAATGCTAAAAGATTTTAAAAAAGTTTTAAAGAAAAATAAACAACTTTATAAATTCAGATTCACAGATATTAAAGAAAAATATGGTTCTTTAAGATTATATAGCAATTTCACTTCAGATGAAATAGATGAATTAGTTCGATATTATGAAGACTTATCTATTTCTGTTTGTTGTAGATGCGGAAAACCATCAAAATATTGTACTTTTGGATGGGTTCAATATTTATGTGACGAATGTGGTCATAAAATTATTGCTGAAAGTTATTTACAGGATTCTGAATTAACTTGGAGTGATATTCCTGTTAGATACCGATATGAAAATGGGGTAAAAACAAGAATTGATACGAAAGTTGATTTCAAAAACATTTGGAAAGAATGTGAAATTAAAGAGGATGAAGACGATGGAATTTGCTAGAAAAGGAAAATTCAGTTTAAAAACTGTTGATTCACTCAGATCTGATTATGTTAGAAATAATCATGATCTTGAAATTGTTAAATGGGCTAAAACTTCTGATGGTAGAGATTATTGTTATACAATAGCTTTTATTAAAGAAGGAAAACTTGAATCGGTTGATTCAAGATTGTTAGAATCCATTGATGATATGGAAGAATTAGATAATGTAAAAGAATTATTTGAATTAGCTCAAAAATTATACGAAACTGATATTATTTATTATAAATAATATCTTTACGGAATCATACTCAAGTGGTGAAGAGGACGGTTTGCTAAACCGTTAGGACTGAAAGGTTGCGCAGGTTCGAACCCTGCTGATTCCGCCATTATTAGTATAAAAGGTCAGCAAGAACGTAGTAGTCTCCGAGTAATGCGGCAGATTAAAAAGTGCATCGGATAAACGTTGAAGCTATAAGAAGAGGACAGCGGCGAAGTCTGCAGCATCACCACCTCGACCTGATAAAATTGATCTTAAAAGAAGGGCAGTTTGATTACTGCAAATCTTTATAATATTCAAACACTACCATCCATATATAATGGTTCCAAAGGTATAAATTGTATAGCCATTGCTGCAGCATAAAGTGTTTGAATTTTTGATGTATTCTACATTTAACAAATAAATTAATAGCAGATATATTCTGTGGAATATATAGAGGATGAAAACTACTCTCGGTGCTAATATACCATCAGTTAGTGATGCTAATAAATTTAGCCTCTCCAGTATATTAATATTCAGGGCGAGTGGCACGGATATACCATTTCAGTCTCATAAGCTGAAGATACTAGGTTCGACTCCTAGGCTCCTGAACCATTTGATAATAAATAAATTGGCCTTAGTGGAAATCGCCCACTGAACGGGCTGGCGAAATTTATTTGTTATATAAGAAATATCAAGGACTGGTTAGGGATATACCAAAAAATGTCTCCATAGGAAGGCGGGTTACCGGGACAAGCCGAGAATTAAATAACCCTGAGAGGAGCGGCATTAAACCAAACGGTGATGGTGTCGTAGGTGTCAAAGGGAAAGTAAAACTGAGAAAGAAAACTCATCAAACTCCATTTGAACTTGTTTCATCTGTTGGGAGAAACTCAGTGTGGGTTTCAAAAGTTTATTCAAGAACAAGAGAGTATGGGGAAGTTAATGTTCTGATATATTTATCAGTAGCAGTCGTGCATATTTCTTGAATAAATCTTAAAAGGATTATAAAGAGTTATAATCTTTCGGGTTTTGCTTCGTATAACCAGAAAACGAAGTAGAATAGAAATATCAAGAGTGATATTTTATCTATTAGTGGTTACAGAATCACTAAGAAAAAAAAAGGGAACTGCTACCTTGATGAGCAGTCTAGTGTTGCAACACTTTTTAAAAGAACAGAGAATAAACCCTGGAGTGGGCTCTGTTCTTAAATGCTGATTTACTCTAATTGGTAAGAGGCTTGTCTCGAAAACAAGTGTAGTATTAATAATACGATAGAAGTTCGAGTCTTCTAATCAGCGCCATCCGGAATTAGCACAGCTTGGTAGTGCATCTGATTTGGGGTCAGAGGGTCGTCTGTTCGAATCGGACATTCCGGACCACGCCCTTTTAGTTAAACGGCATAACAAATCCATGGTAAGGATTAGTTCTAAGTTCAATTCTTAGTTAGGGCACCATAATTTTGAAATAAGTTATTACAATTAATTCTATTAAAGACGGGATATTAGCTCAGCAGGTTAGAGCACATGACTGTTAATCATGGTGTCCGCGGTTCAAGTCCGTGAAGAGGCGCCATTTTTTTTAACCCTTTAAGTAAGACAAAGCGCAAGCTTTGTTTTTTATTTTGTATTTTGGTATAATAATATAGAGGTGAAAGCATGAAAACAGGTTTATCTATTTTTACAGGATTAAAAGAGTATACTTTAGAAGAATCTTTAAAATATTTAGAATTTGCTTATAATCATAATATTGAAATGATTTTTTCATCAGCTCATATTACAGAAGCTGATCGTTCCATTGAAGAATTGAATATTATTATTGAAAAATGTTATGAATATGGAATGAAGTTTGTTATCGATGTTTCAAAGAAAGCTTTTGAAAATTTAGGACTTTCTGATAAAGTATATGCTTATCGCCTAGATTATGGGTTTACTGATGAAGAAGTTGTTGAACTATCAAATAGTGATAAGTTTTTTATAGAATTAAATGCATCAACACTTTCAGAAGAAAAATTATTAAAATATATTGATATGGGAATTAATTTATCTCATGTTCGTGCGAGTTTTAATTATTATCCAAAACTATACACTGCCCATGATATTTTAGATGCAAAAAGAATCATAAAAATGTTTAATAAATATGGTATCCAAGTAGGAGCTTTTTTACCTTCTAATTATGGTAAACGTCCTCCAATGTATGAAGGATTACCATCAATTGAATCACATCGACACTTAGATAAAGCAATAAGTATTGAGGAATTAAAAGCAATTGGTGTAAGTGAAGTGTTTATCGGTGATGCATATGCAAGTGAAGAAGAAATAATTCAACTTGAAAAGCATCTTAGTGATTTGGTTGTTTTAGATATTACATTAGATACAAAATTTGAAAAAGAATATTTCTTGAATGAGTTCTCAATTAGACCTGATTATAATAACTACTTGTTACGATTAAGTGGAAGTCGTGGTAAAGATGTTGAAAAATATAACAATACATCTAAACGCCAAAAATATGATGTTACAGTCGATAATGAAGGCTTTAAAAGATATTCTGGTGAAGTTAATATAGTTATAAACGAGTTACCAGTTGATGATCGTGTAAATGTTATTGGAAAAGTCAAATGTTCTGATATTATTGTTCAAAAAATCAAAGAAACAAAAAAACTTCGTTTTAATGTCTTATAATATAATTCTCATATTTTTTGACAAATTCATCTAATAATAGTATAATAATATTGTATAAATAGGTGGTGCTTATGAGCGATATTAAATTTTGTCCAAATTGTCAAAAAGAAGTTTCAAAAGATGTTCAAGTTTGCGATGACTGTGGTTACGAATTTGTACCTGAAAAAGTAGAAGAAGCTTCAAATAAAGTTATTAATATTGAAAGATATGACCCAGTTCCAACTTTCTTATGGACAGCTCTTTCTTTCTTATTTCCAGTAGTTGGGGTTATTCTATTCTTTGTGTTTAGAAAAAATTGGTCTGCAAGAGCAGAGGCTTGTAAGGATGGTTTTGTTATTGGTGCAATCGTATGGGCATTAGTAATTATGTTCTTATTATTCTTTGCGGTTGACTATAAGAAACTTTGGCCAAATAGATAATAATATTAAAGATAAACGTATCGTTTATCTTTTTTTATAGAGAGGTGTTTTATGAACATATTAATTATTGGAATGTGTGGTAATTCTTTATTTTATAGTAAAGAAACTAACACATTATTAAATGAAGAACCAGGTGGTAAAGGGTATAATCAAGCTGTTGGTATTGCCAAACTTGGTGGTAAAGTATCCTTCTTAGGCGCAATCGGAAATGATAATCACGGCGTAATGTGTAGTGAATATTTAAATAAAATCGGTGTAAACAATTTACTTATTACTAAAAACAAGAAAACGACATACGCCACTATTCATGTTGATCAATTTGGAAATAATGAAATAAATGTTGTTTTTGGTTGTGAACTAGACGAATCTGATTTAGACTATATTAAAATGCAAATTGATAAACATGATTTAATTATGTTTCAAAATGAAATTAATCAAGAATTAAATATAAAGTTACTAAAATATGCTTATGATAAAAGTAAATATATACTAGTTAATCCAGCACCATGTGCAAAATGGTTAAGTGATTATTTAGAATTAATTAACTTGATTACCCCGAATGAACAAGAGGCAAGAGTTTTATTCGATATTCCAAGTTCAATTAGTTCTTTAGAAATAGGTAAATATTTAAGTGATAAAAACTATAAAGACATTGTTATAACTTTAGGTGATAAGGGATCTGTTTTAGTTCAAAAAGATAAATATCAATATTTTCCTTCTTTAAAAGTTAAAGCTGTTGATACAACAGGTGCAGGTGACTTAATGAATGCATGCCTTGCTTATGGAATTCAAAACAAGTATTCTTTGTCTGAAAGTATTGCTTTAGGTACGAAAGCTTGTGCATATAGTGTCACAAGAAGATATGTGTTAAATTCATATCCAACTCTTAATGATATTAAGTAAACTGAATATGTTTTTGTCTTTCTTTTTGAAAGAAAATTTGGTATAATAAGATGAATATGTATTAAAAGGTGATTATTATGATTGAACAATTTACAAATAATATTAAAATAGCTTTCTTTGAAGCTTTAGAGAAATTAGGATATGTTGATGGCACTGTTATATCAAGTGTAAATGATATTATCCTAGAGGTTCCTAAAGATAAAGACCATGGTGATTATTCTGTAAACGTGGCAATGCGTCTTGCAAGAGTTGCTCGTAAACGTCCAATTGAAATTGCAAACGAAATTGTTTTATTAATAAATATGACTGAAACTCATTTATCAAAAATTGAAATTGCCGGTCCAGGATTTATTAACTTAACAATTGATTTACAATATTTAGTTGGCGTTGTTACAAAGGTATTACAAGAAAAAGAAGCATTTGGTTCTTCTAAATGTGGTAATGGTCAAATTATTAACTTAGAATATGTTAGTGCAAACCCTACAGGTTATTTACATATTGGTCATGGACGTGGTGCAGCTTATGGAGATTCACTATCAAGAATTATGAAAAAAGCTGGATACGAAGTTATTCGCGAACACTATGTTAATGATGCAGGTAACCAAATCACAAACATGGCATTAAGTATTTATGAACGTTATAAAGAATTGTTTGGCTTAGATATTGAAATGAAAGATGATTACTATCATGGTAAAGAAATCATCACAATTGCTCAAATGTTGAAGGATGAATATAATGATGCCTATCTTAATAATTTTGATTTAGCTTTCTTTAGAAAATATGGTACTGAAAAATTATTAAATAATTTAAAGAACGATTTAAAGAGCTTTAATGTTGAATTTGATGTATGGTTTAGTGAAACGTCTTTATATCAAGAAAAAGCTGTTGAAAATACCCTTAAGTTCTTAAATGATAAAGGATATACTTATGAGAATGAAGGCGCTACTTGGTTAAAAACAAGTATGTATACTGATGAAAAAGACCGTGTCATTGTAAAAGCCGATGGTAATTATACTTATTTATTACCAGATATTGCATATCATGCAAATAAACTTTCACGAGGCTATACACATTTAATTGATGTTTTAGGTGCTGACCACCATGGTTATATTGATCGTTTAAAAGCGGCAGTTTCAATGGTTGGTGGTAATAGTGATCTTATTGATGTTGAAATCTTACAAATGGTAAGAGTTATGGAAAACGGCGTTGAGGTTAAGATGAGTAAACGTAGTGGTAAAGCAATTACCTTAAAAGACTTAATTGAAGAAGTTGGTGCCGATGCTTTAAGATACTTCTATGTTGATAAGTCACTAAGCACACATATGGATTTAAACTTAGACTTAATGAAACAAAAGTCAAACGAAAATCCTGTTTTCTATGCTCAATATGCTCATGCACGTATTAAGAGTATTTTTGCAAAATATTTAGAAAACAAAAAAGAAATAAATTTTGTAAGTGAATTTAATCATCTAGATTTATCAAAAGTAAAAGATTTATGTTTAGTCTTACTTCAATATCAAAGTGTTGTTGAAGAAGCCGCAAACAAACGTCTAGTTCATAAAATGACACATTATATAAATGAATTAGCATATCAACTTCATAGTTTCTATAATGAAGAAAAAGTCATTACTGAAAATGATGATCTTACAAATGAAAAAATAACAGTTTTAAAAGCTGTAGAAATTGTCTTAAAAGATGCATTATCATTAATTGGTGTTAGCGCTCCAGATAAAATGTAATATAATAAAATTAATTCTACTGGATAATTTCTTTTATCCAGTAGAATTAAAAATATTTTCTAAAAAATGTAAAAAAGTGAGCAAATAAGTTTACTTATTATTTAAATTATAGTATAATATTTACGTTGCGCTGGGGTGCACATAAAATCAATGGTTCGTTGGAGAAGCGGCTTAACTCACATGCCTTTCACGCATGCATTCACGGGTTCGAATCCCGTACGAATCACCATTTGAGACTACTAATCTTGATACAATTAAATGTGTCGAGATTTTTTTCTTTTTATAGGGGTTCAAGTCCCACCGTTACGCCTTTTGTTTGCCCTGTGTGGGCTTTTTTTCTTTTTAAGACTCTGTTTTTCAAGCAAAAAATAATAAGCGAGCAGGTTTAAAGTTTTAACTTTTTAACAATTACCTAACAATTTAACGATTACGAACCTTTTAAAGATTACTAAAAACAAACAAATTATAGTATATTTTGAAATCTTGATTAGTAAGAATAGAATTTATAATGCAGTCATATTGACAAGTATCGATGTGATAATGTATAATATTGATACATATCGATATGAGAGGTGTTTAATATGGATTTAAAAGAATATGCAAATATGTTTAAAGCAATTGGTGACGAAACAAGATTGTTTATTTTAAAAAAATTGATTACCAATGATGAATTATGTGCTTGTAAGTTATTAGAAATGGTTAATTGTAATCAATCTACTTTATCTCATCATATGAAAATATTAACTGATAGTGGATTAGTGATTGCTAGGAAAGATTGGAAATGGGTGCATTATTCAATTAACAAAGAAAAAGTCGAATTATTAAATAATTACTTAAAATAGGAGGCATTATGGAATATACATTAGGTGATAAATATAAACTTATTAAAGAAGAGGTTTTAAAGAGTAAAAGCAAGAATCCAATCGAAATTGCAAAGTCAATTATGCATAAAGATTTTGTAAATATTCATGGACCAGAACACCATTTTTTAGATGGAGCTAGTTTTCTTGTTGCTTACAAAAATGCTGGTGGTGAAGTTGATGTAAATCAAGCAATAGATATGCTTGCAGAACGTACTTTAAAGATGCCAGGAGCTATGTGCGGTTTTTGGGGTATCTGTGGATCTACTACAGCAGTTGGTGCAGTTCTTTCCATTATTCATGAAACAGGCCCATTAACTTCAAATGATTATTATAAGGATAATATGGAATTCACATCATCAGTGATTAAAAGAATGAGTGAAATAGGTGGTCCTAGATGTTGTAAAAGAAATGCTTTTTTATCACTTTCATATGCAGTTGAGTTTGTAGAAAAGAAATATGGAATTAAAATGAATTTAGACAACATATCTTGTGAGTTTTCATCATGGAATAAACAATGCATAGGAAAAAAATGTCCATTTTATAAGAATTAGGGGTATGCAAATTGCCTCAAGGGTATGCAAAAATACTAACCTTTTAACTATTACCTAACAATTTAACGATTATTAGAAATCTCAACTTTAAATAGCCATATCAATATACTTTTTGGCGTTTTGTGGTAAAATAAGATAAAAGATAAATTAGAATTTATAGAGTAGATGGGAGAACCAAAATGAATGTAAGATTAATAAAATTGACAAAAGAATATTATATTCAAATAGCGGAAATGATTGATGAATGGAAGTTAGATCAAGAGATTAATCATACTAATCATTCTCCTTGGGCTATATTCAAAAATGATTATCATGATTTTGATTATTATTTAGCAAACCTAGAGTTAAAGGAACCAATAGATGGAAAGGTTCCTAATTCAGTTTTTTTCTTACTTGATGTAGATAGAAACATATTGCTTGGGGCTGTAAATATTAGACATTATCTAAATGATTATCTTTTACAATACGCTGGACATATTGGGGATGGGATTAGACCTTCTGAGCGTAGAAAAGGTTATGCTACTGAGATGATTCGTTTAGCATTGATCGAATGTAAAAAACTAAAAATTTCTAAAGTGTTAATGGTATGTGATAAATCTAATATTGCATCTGCTAAATCAATAATTAGAAATGGAGGGATTTTAGAAAATGAATTTCTTGACGAATATGGAGAGGCACAACAAAGATTTTGGATTAACTTAGAAAGTTAAATTCCTATTTAGACTGGTTTCAACTATTAAACGATATGTTTTTATATATGTTATTCTGCTCCCGTCACCTGCACCATTTTTTGAAATCTATAGGTCTTCTGAAAAGAGGATCTATTTTTTATTTTTAAGGACTATTTTGCTTGAAATATAATGAAATAGTCTCTTTTTTTATTCAATTATGAAACATTTAGATTTAAATACTAGGTGAGACTGACGATGAAATCGAACCATTAACTTACGGGATTCGAATGTTTTCTTTTGCTGGGACTCGAACCTATAAGAGATAATGGTGGAAATAAATTTATAAATAGCATATAATATAATTAGAATCTCGCTTGTGTAGAATTTATCTCTACAAATGGGGTATGGATTAAACATTGATTAGTTAGTATAATATTGTTGTAAGCTTACAATATATGCAAAAAAGGAGAATAATTTATATGAACATAGGTTTAAAAATTAAACAGTTACGAAGAGAAAGAAACATTACTCAAGAAGAATTAGGTGAATTGGTTGGTTTAACAGCAAAAGCGATTTCTAGATGGGAAAATTCAGCATCATATCCTGATATTTCATTATTACCAATTCTTGCAAATATTTTTGAAATAACTGTGGATGAATTACTTGATGTGGATATTTATAAAAAGGAACAAGAAATTAAAGAGATTCTTGAAGAAAATCACAAATATAAACATTTAGGTGAAGTAGAAAAATCTATAGAATTATTAAGAAACGCACTACTTAAATACCCTACTAATTATAAAATAATGAGTGAGTTAGCAAGTTCCTTACATGGATTTTTCTATGCCCAATACCCAAATAGAGTTGATGCTTTAGATGAAATGATAACACTGTCTGAAAAAATATTAGAAAAGTGTATTGACGACGAATTAAGACATCACGCAATACAAATATTGATACATGGTTATACTGAAAAAGGTGAAGTGGAAAAAGCTAAGCAATTAGCCCTAAAGATGCCTGTATTTTATTGTTGTAGAAATGTTTTATTAGAAGATGTTTATAAAGGTGAAGAATTAGAAAAACATGTGAAGAGAAATATTATTCTAATTACAGAGTGGTTTCAGGATGAAATATTAGTTTTGTCTCAAAACGCAGATGAAGAAACAAATATAAAACTGAGAATGAAGTATATTGATTTAATGAAATCTGTTTTTGAAAGTGATAACTGTGGATTCTATAATGAAAGAATTTATAGAGCATACTTCAATATAGCGTTAAGCTATGCAAAACTTGATGATGTGGAAAATGCAATAGAAAATTTAATCAAATGTATTAAATCGGCAATACTATTTGAGAAGAATGATAAAGTAAAATTAAATTCATTACTTTTAGATGGAATAGTTATAGATAAAAACGAAACAACTTCTAATATGGCTATTAGTACTTATCAAAGGATATATGATTGGGTAAGTTCAAAATATTTTGATAAAGTTAGAAATAATTATAGTTTTAAAGAAGTTGAAAATTTATTAAATCAGTTAAATAAAATATCTTAATACAATAGTTTAAAATATTTTCGTTATAAATTTCGACTTTAAAATAACACCAAAATCTTGCAACAAAATACCTCAAAACCTTGCAACAAAATGCCTCAAAACCTTGCAACAAAATAACTCAAATGCTTGCAATCTAAATTAAATTATTGTATAATTAAGTTGGTGATAAAAATGAATTATAAGAAAAGAATAGCTGATAAAATATTAAAAGAGAAATTGGAAAGTTTTGGTGGTGTATTAATAGTTGGTCCAAAAGGATGTGGCAAAACTACAACAGCAAAATACTTTTCAAAAAGTTTCATTGAATTTCAGGATGAAGAAAATAGAGATAAATATTTGATGGTTGCTCAGACAAGTCCGAGTAAATTATTAATAGGAGAAAAGCCAAGGTTATTTGATGAATGGCAAGATGCTCCAAAAATTTGGGGAGCTATTAGAAAATCAATTGATGATGAGCAAAAAACAGGATTATATATTCTAACAGGTTCTTCATCTAAAGATGTAAAGACACCACATACTGGAACAATGAGAATCAGTAGAATGAAGATGTTACCACTCAGTTTGTATGAGTCAGAAGAATCAAATGGCGAAATTTCTTTAATTGAGTTGTTTAATAATCCTAATATGTTTGATGGATGTATTTCTGACCTAGATATTGATGGATTAATTAATGCTATTTGTCGCGGTGGTTGGCCGAGTTGTTTTAAAATAAAAAAAGAAAATTTAAAGTTAAATGTTGCCAAGGATTTATTTTACCAAACAGCCCATGTGGATGCTTCAAGCATTGATGATGTAAAAAGAAATCCTATATGGATGGAAACAATAATGAAATCATATGCAAGAAATCTATGTACTTTAAGTACAAATCAAACAATATATAAAGATGTAATAGCAAACTGTGAATTGTCTGAACGTACATTTAATGATTATTTATCAGTATTAGAAAAATTATATATAATAGAAGATATTGATGCATGGTGTCCTGCGATTAGATCTAAAACTTCTATTCGTTCTAGTAAAAAAAGAAATTTTATTGATCCTTCTATTGCTGTTGCAGCACTTGGTATTTCTCCAGAATATTTTAATTTGGATTTTAAAACATTAGGGTTTTTATTTGAGTCATTAGTTATTAGAGATTTAAAGATTTATTCTCAAACTTTTGATGGTAAAGTTTCTTATTATAGAGATAGATATGGATTAGAAGCTGATTGTGTTCTTCATCTTAATGATGGACGATACGCATTAATAGAAATTAAACTTGGCAGTAATGAAATTGAACTAGGTGCAAAACATTTAAACGAAATAGAGAAATTAGTCAGAGAATATAACGAACATGAAAAACAATGCCCATTAAGATTACCAGATTTAAAAATAGTAATTACAGGTGGACAATATGGTTATAAACGTGAAGATGGTGTTTTTGTAATACCTATTGGTTGTTTAAAAAATTAATCATATTTATTGTATTATTAATATAATTTAGTCATTACTGCTAAAAGTTGCGTCGTGAAACATATTGTAGAGCAAAACTAGCATATGAAACATTTAGTAGTGTAAAAGATTAAAATGAAACATTTGGTAGTAATGACACATTTTTTGAAATCTGTAAGTCTTCTAGTAAGGCTTATTTTTTGCAATTTTATAGGGTATTTTAACCATTTTTGGTTAGAATATCCTCTTTTTTTTATAAATTTATGAAACATTTAGATTTAAACACTAGATGAGATTGACCACGGACTCTAACAATTAACTTACGGGATTCAAACCTTTAGTTTTGATGGGACTCGAACCAATAAGAGATAATGGTAGAAATATATTTGGAATTATGGTATAATAACTATAAGATAAATTAGAATTTGACGAGGTGTTTCAATGGTTAGAATAGCAAGAAATAAAGACAGTCGTGTTTTGGCAGAAATGGCTGTTCAAATGTGGGATAGTCATACTGTTGATGAATTAGAAGCAGAGTTTGTTGAAACACTTAATGACAAGCAATCTGCATTTTTTATCAAGTATATAAATGATTTACCCGTAGGATTTGTGCAATGTGGTTTGAGAACTGACTATGTTGAAGGCACGGAAAGTTCTCCTGTGTGTTACTTGGAAGGTATTTTCGTAAAAGAAGAATACCGAAAGAACGGGTATGCAAAAGAACTCCTTTCAGCTTGTGAAATATGGGCAAAAGAAATTGGATGCAGTGAGTTTGCCAGTGATTGCGAGATAGACAATATGGATAGTTTCAAATTCCATATGGCAATGGGATTTGATGAAGCAAATCGTATCATTTGCTTCAAGAAAAGATTGTAAAAAGTTCTCTAAATGCCAATATATCGAACAGTTAGGAAAATAAGAATTTGATAAACACGAGAGGTAGGAAAATGGAAGAAATTGAACTTCAAAAAGTTGACAAGGGCACTCCTCTTGCAGAGGACTTACTGAACTTTGTAAAGAACTTCTCCTGGTTAGATGTAAAAGAGCATACGGTGAGAGTGCTTGAAAACTGGGAATTCGAAGAATGGGAAACTCCATTCGTAGCAATAGTGAATGGGCAAATTGTTGGAATGACGACCATCATGAAATCTGATTATTACCCATTGCCAGAGATTTTTCCATGGATATCTACTTTGTTTGTAAGTGAAGATTACCGTGGCAACAGAATCAGCGGAAAACTTATCGATTTTGCCAATCAATATGCCAAAAG
>JAZNQD010000018.1:0-22420 GCA_045589955.1 Bacilli bacterium
AATACGGCAATATTATTATAATATAAAGGAAGAACAAAAAAGGATTTGTGTATTTAATCACAAATCCTTTTTATCACAAAATATTTTACTATCTATCACAAAATCACAAAATCACAAAATCACAAAATATTTTATAGAACCTAATTAAATAGCTAAAAGAGATTTGTTTTACAAATCTCTTTTTTTGTACATAAAAAAACAAGGATTTCTCCTTGTCTTAAAATTACTATTTATTTAATTGAGCTTTTGCAGTATCGCAAAGACTAGCAAACATAGTTGCATCATTAACTGCTAAATCAGCTAACATTTTTCTGTTGATTTCAATATTTGCTAATTTTAAACCATGCATTAATTGGTTGTAGCTTAAACCTAATGCTCTACTTGCAGCATTAATACGAACGATCCATAATTTACGGAAATTACGTTTATTATTTTTACGGTCGCGGTATGCATACATTAATGATTTCATTACTTGTTGGTTAGCTACCTTATATAAACAATGTTTTGAACCAAAGAAACCTTTAGCTTGTCTTAAAACGCGGTTACGTCTTCTTCTACTTACAACTCCACCTTTAGTACGTGCCATTCTCGGTTACCTCCTATTTAATGTTATCTAGTTGTTGTCTAATACGACGTGCGTCGCATGTTGCAACTAGTGATGCTTTTCTTAAATGTCTTGATTGTTTTGATGTTGTAGCAGGTGCTAAGTGTCTGATACCTGCTTGTCCACGTCTGAATTTACCAGAACCAGTTACGCGGATACGTTTTTTTGTTGAGCTATGACTTCTCATTTTTGGCATAATTTTTGTTCTCCTTTTTAATTTTTCTTTTTAACTACAATTGGACTTAACATCATTGTCATATTGCGACCATCAAGTGTTGGTTGTTGGTCAATCTTAGCAATGTCTTCAAGACCATTTGCGAATTTAACGAATAACTCTTTTGTGTTATTTGCTTGGTCAATCATACGACCTTTAAAACGACAGCTCACTTTAACTTTGTCACCACCTGTTAAAAATTTACGGGCAGCACGAGCTTTTGTTTCATAGTCATTAGTATCGATAGTTGGACTAAGTCTTACTTCTTTAACACTAATAACTTTTTGATTTTTCTTTGCTTCCTTTGCTTTTTTAATTTGATCATAACGATATTTGCTATAATCCATTAATTTGCAAACTGGAACTTTAGCATTAGGGGCAACGCAAACTAAGTCAAATCCTCTTTCATCTGCAATGCTTAATGCTTCATCTGTAGGTAATTCACCTAATTGTTCTCCTGTCTCAGAAATCACTAATACTTTTTCGGCAGTAATTTCTTCATTGACTAAATTATCAACTTTTTTATCAGGGATCTTACTAATAATTTCACCTCCAATTATTTTGAAAATTAATAGTAAGAAAAGTATAAAAAACGTGAACAACACATAGTCGTCCACGTAAAAATCACAATATAAATTATTGGTTTTATGACTCTTTACCCATCGACATCATCAATCGGGTGAGAAGTGGACTTCTTCTTTTCACTACCTATTTAATTTTCGTATATATTATATCACTTTTTTATCAAATAATCTATCTATTTGCTTAGGTTATTTTTTTGTTTTTTCTAAAACCGCTTTAACAAAACCTTCAAATAATGGGTGTGGTCTATTTGGTCTAGATAAGAATTCCGGATGATATTGACAAGCAACAAACCAAGGATGATCAGGAAGTTCAATGCTTTCAACTAAATCTAACTCTTCATTGCATCCGCTAAATACCATACCATGTTTTTCAAGTTGACACAAGTAATCATTGTTGATTTCATAGCGATTACGATGTCTTTCATTAATACAAGTTTTTCCATATAATGAATGAATTCGTGTTCCTTCTCTAAGTTTACACTTATAAGCTCCTATTCTTAATGGACCACCTTGTTGTAAAGTATCTCTAAGTCCATGGGCAAAATGAACTACGGGATTCTTTGTTTCAGGGTTATACTCAACGGAGTTAGCATCAGTTAGGCCAAGAACATTGCGAGCATAATCAATAATAGCAACTTCCATACCTAAACAAATTCCAAAATAAGGGACTTTGTTTTCACGAGCATAACGACAAGCAACAATTTCACCTTCAGCACTTCTTGTACCAAATTCACCCGGAACAAAAATACCATCAACATCGCTTAATAATTCACTTGCATTTTCATCATTAATTTCATCACTAGCAATCCATTTGACATTAATCTTTTTACCAACTTCATACCCTGCATGTTTTAACGCCTCATGAACAGATAAATAAGCATCATGCAAGCCAACATATTTACCAACTAAAGCAATTTTAATTTCGCCTTTAAGTTCTTTAATTTTTGTAATTAATGAAACCCATTCAGTCATATCAGTTTTTTCAGTTTCAATATTAAAATAATCACAAATATAATCATCAACATGTTGTTTTTGTAAATTTAAAGCTACTTCATACAAAATATTAACGTCGGTTGCTTGGACTACGGCTTTCTTTTCAATATCGCAGAATAAAGCAATTTTTTCTTTAACTTCATGATCAATATTTACTTCAGTTCTTAAGATAATCATATCTGGTTGAATACCTAAAGAACGCAATTCTTTAACACTATGTTGAGTTGGTTTAGTTTTAATTTCTTTTGCAGCACGAAGATAAGGAACTAATGTATTGTGAATAAAGAAAGTATTTTCAACACCAACTTCACGACGCCATTGTCTAATAGCTTCTAAGAATGGTAAGCCTTCAATGTCACCTACTGTTCCACCAATTTCAGTGATAATAACATCAGCTTTTGACGTCTTGGCTGCACTTCGAATTTTATTTTTTATTTCATCAGTAATATGAGGAATAACTTGAACAGTACGACCTAAATAATCGCCTCTTCTTTCCTTTTCAATAACACTCTTATAAATCTTACCAGCAGTTACTGTAGAATCTTTTGATAAATTTTCGTCAATAAATCTTTCATAGTGACCTAAGTCTAAATCGGCTTCTGCGCCATCTTCTGTTACGAAAACTTCCCCATGTTGTAGGGGGCTCATTGTTCCTGGATCAACGTTAATATATGGATCAAACTTTTGCATAAACACCTTTAATCCACGATTTTTAAGTAAGCGTGCAACGCTAGATGCAGCAATCCCTTTACCTAAACTTGATACTACACCACCTGTAACAAAGATATATTTCGTTTTCATAACTCACCTCAACTGATTAAATTACTATATTATTATACTCTTTCTACAACTTTTAGTCAAGGAAGTAAACTAGTAATTTTCATACCTTTTAAAAAGACAGAAACCAATCAAAATATACAAAATTAGATTCATAATTAGTATAATAAATGATAAATTATTTGTTGTTGAAGTTGGAATAAAAATGTTCACTAATTGAATAATAATGTTATCATAAGTAGCATTTTTCATTATTATATATATAAAAAAAACAAATATAAAAGCGAAGTTTGTCTTAAATAGATAACTAAAATTTAAAGTAATCAAGCTGTAAACAAGGGTTTGTAATAGTATTCTTATATATATTAATATAGTATCAAAGGAAAACACAAACCATTTTGTTATCGCTCCAACACCTAAATATATTCCAAACATAAGTGATGTAATCATCCAAATTACAAAAATATTAGTTATTACTTTTGAAACATAAAATTTACTTTTTTTAACTTTTAAAAGAACAAAATATGTATTATTTTTAATATTGGAAAATAAATAACATCCGATAATTACTAACATGATTTCAATAATTATTAGAACTGAATGAGTGTACTGAGTTTGATAATAATTTTGGTATAATAATTGTTGATTTGAGGAAAGATAAAATTTCGACTCATATAAACAAATAAGACTATAAATAAACAAAACAAAGGAAATGATGATACTATTATTACGTGATAACAAGTATCCTAAATGAAGTTTTACCAGTCTAATCATTTTTTAACTCAATTTTATTTATATCTTTAAATGGGTATTTAGATAACTGATGCGTAATTATCATAATTAATTTGTCAACATCTTTTAACTTTGCAAGTTCTTCGAAGAACAACTTCTGAGATGTTTCATCTAAACCAGTAAGAGGCTCATCAAAAATGTAGACATCAGCTTCTTTGAGAAAGCACTGGATAATTAATATCTTTTGTCTTGTTCCTTTAGATAGTTTTATTATTGGTGTATTTTGGTACTTTTCAACTTGAAACTTATCAATATAGTAACTGATTTTACTATTTAGTTTTGAGTTAGGAATATTACATGATTTACCAATCAAAAATAAAAAATTTTTAAGCGAAATGAAATCCGGCATATGGACCTTGTCTGGGCAATATGATATTTCATATTTATCATTATTTATATATCCTTCATAGTTTATGATTCCATTGATACATTTAATGAAAGTTGATTTACCAACACCATTTGTACCAATAATAAAATTATATTTATTATTAGTAATACACAAATTAAGGTTGTTTAAAACTTTATTTTTCCCATATTTTTTGTTTAAGTTATTAATCTTTATTTGTAACATCATATTAACTTTTTAACTATTCCTCAGTATTGACAAAGACAAAGTTTTTTATTCCCATTTCTTTAACAAGATTGTTTATTTGATATTTGATTAAAAAAGCAGTTTGGTTTCCTTTAATCTCATTAATGTAACATAGAGGTAAAAAATAAGTACTACTTTTATTTGCCTCTATTGTAAGTTTCATAGGTAATAATGTTTCACTTTTGTAAGGTTCATAAATATCCAAAACAGTATATATACTATCATAATTTTCACTGATATCTTTTAAATTAGCTAAATCAGCCCCAAAATAAGCATTTATTAGATTTATATCAAGAAGATTAATTGTTTCATCATTCACATTTTTTAAAGTCAAAATTATACCTTTTAAATAAGGATCAAAAAATCCTTTAATAGCTTTTACTCGTACGTCCTCATTTAGTTCTCCTCTAAATAGTGCGAGACTTCCTAAAGAATAAGACATAATGACTTGATTAATGTACTCAATTTCTAAAACGGGGTTTATCATAATTAATAATTCATCAACGATAAACGATGTATCGAATAATAAATCATATTGAAACATATTGTTATTCTTTCCCTTATAAATGATTTCTTTCAAATTAATTAGAAAGATATTTTCATCATCTTTTAAGTAAACATTAGCAATATTCTCTTTTTTTAGATAGACTGATTGATAAACATTAATAAAGAATGAAACTTTTAAATCTTCGTTAACAAGATTATAATCTTCTTCTAAAACAAAAATTTTTTCTTTATTCATACAGCTTGAAAGAATGAAAAGTGACATAAATACAATTATACTACTTATAAATTTCTTCATTGAACTCATAATACTCCGTTATCACATCAATATATTCCCAATTCGACTTAAAAACAGGGATTCCGAAAATAAAATACTTAACAGCTCCTTGAGAAAGTAATGCATCTCCAGTAATATACATTGTAACCTTAGTATGTGGGTCGACTGTAATTGTATAATTTACCTCCTTCATTACTCCGACTTCTAAAGATGCCCCAATTGATTTCTTTATACTTTCTTCAACCTTAGCATTAACAATATCAATTTTAAAAGAAGCATCAGCACCAACACTTGTAGTATTTTCAACATTCATCTCTCCAGTCAGATTAACTCGATATGTATACTCATATTCTAAGGCATTATTAGTCTTATTACTTCTTGAAAATGCATCATATTTCTTATATTTAACTTTCACATTTTTGTTTTTCACATAAACACTTGGTCCAAAAAAACGCCATTTTACTTTTTTTATATCTTTTTTCTTTGTTGTTAAAGATGTATTATTTAACAAATATACATTATCTCTTAATATTTCAATATCTTCAAATTCTTTATAACCAGTACTTGAATAGGCATAAACAATATCAAAAGAAAAACATAACAATATTACAAATACCAAATACAATAATACTTTTTTCATAGTTCCTCCTTTTATTTTTATATTTCGTATTTTTAACGAATTTTCCATTTATAAAATAAATTATTATTTCTCATATAAGTTGATTATATATTTTCATTTTGTTATAATGCTTATATATTCAATTAATATTGGAGGGATTAACTTGATTATTTTAATTACTGGTGCATCGCATACTGGTAAAACTTTATTTGCTCAAAAGTTACTTGAAAAATATCATTATCCATATTTATCAATTGATCATTTGAAAATGGGATTAATCCGAACTAAGAGCACAGCTCTTACACCAACAAGCAGTGATGATAAGCTAACAGCTTACCTTTGGCCAATTGTAGTTGAAATCATAAAAACAGCTATTGAAAACAAACAAAACCTAATTATTGAGGGATGTTATATTCCCTTCGATTGGCAAAAGTATTTTGACGATGAATATCTTGAATTTATTAAATATTACTGTTTAGTAATGACTGAGAATTATATTAAAAAACATTTCAATGACATCAAAAAATATGCAAATGTTATTGAGAGTCGTTTAGATGATGATTGTAATATTCAAAGTGTTATCGATGATAATATAAAGTTTTTATATTATGCCACACAACACCAACAAAACATTATCTTAATTGAAGATAATTATCCGGAATATATAAAAGACTAGCAAAAAATGAACCTGTTCCTTTAAAACGGACAGGTTCATTTTGCTAGTCTTTTTGTTATAATTTTTGATATAGTTTTTTACCAACTGTATTCAAAATTACCAAAGCTCCAATTATTAATGATATCAAGATTAAAACTGATATAATAATTGGGATGATTACATAGAACCATCTGAATGCTATTAAGGCAATTAGGATTGGTAATATTACAATTACAGCAAATATAAAATTAAATAATAATCCTAATCCCCCTGAAAGACTTTGTTTGACAACTTCTGCTTCTGATTGCCAATCTAATTTAGGGAAGATTAAATTAGTAATTAAACCAACTATTGAAATAAGTAAGGCAAATAGACTTGTAATAAGGATATATGATCCTAAATATAATAGCCCGCCTAACCCATGGTCCAAACAAAAGCGAATGCCAAAGAAAATTGAAGAGATTAGAATACATATTAAACAAACAATAAAGTTGCAAAGAACTTTACTTGCAAATACTTTTTTATAACTAACAGGATTTACTTTAATAATCCAAATATTTTTTCCTTCAAAAGAAATTGAAGACGCAGAAATAGCAATCGTAGAAACAACAAATGTGCCAAGGGCAATAACAATTAACGGCATATAACCTAATATTGTTTCAAGTAAAGGATTATTGCCACTAAGAGCGGTAATCTTAGAAATTAAGAATTGCTCGCCTAAAACACAAAGCATTATTGAAAGAATTATTAATAATACTCCACCAAAAAGAGTGTTCATAACATAAACATTAGAATTTAAATATTTTCCTAATTCTTGTTGCAAAAGGGTTTTAGTGATTGATGTTTTCTTAAATGAAAGTTTCTTCTTTTTACTATTTGCAGTTTCGATATCTTTACCAATTGTTAAAGCATTAATCACAACACATAGTATAAATGGAATAAAACAGATAAGTGATATAACAATACCTGTTATTAACCAGTTCTTACCAAGAAGATAATCAACAATTCCCCTTAAAACAAAAACATCTGAAAGAGCAAAACCACTACCAGCTGATAATTCCATACTAAATTGAAGTGCATAATAGCCAAATAAAAATAGTACTAAGAAAAAAATTGTAAATAGTGATTTTATTGCATTTCCTTTAACAAAGCGTCTTGTAATTAAATTAAATAAAGTTGCTAAAACAGTACCAATAGCGTTTGATAATAATGGTATTATTAATAATAAATACAAGAAACGGGGAAAATACCATAAATCAGGTTTGTCAGGAATCATGATGAAATAGACAATGAATGAAGGTAGCATTGTACTTAAAATCATTCCCAGATCGAAAATATAGTTGAATAAGATTCTTGATGCTACTATTTGACTCTTTTTAAAAGGTAAAGATAATAACAATTCTTGATCATTATTTTTCTTTGAAGATGTTGCTTTTGTAACAGTAAATAATATTACAAACATCATCATCATTCCTACTGATACATACAAAGGCATTTGGATATATTCTATATATTCTTCAGGTGTTGCTGTACTAGCATAAGTTAGCGCTGTTTCAACTGTTGTTACTGCCATTGAAGAAAATAAAAATACAAATAATAATCCAAAAATTAATAATAATGATCCACCAATTCCATATTTAGCTTTATTTTTGGCTTTATTAAATGATCCTATATAGTTATTAAAATAATTAACAACTAATAGAACTATTTTATTCATGGTCTGTTAACTCCATAAATACATCTTCTAAACTTGAATCTTTGGTTACTTCTTCCATTGTGCCGGTAGTAACTAATTGACCATTCTTAATAATGGCAAGTTTATTACACAACTTTTGAGCAACTTCTAAAATATGCGTTGAGAAGAAAATTATTCCACCATTATCACAAAACTCACGCATTGCTTGTTTAACTAAAAATGATGCTTTTGGATCAAGACCTACAAATGGTTCATCTAAAACTAATATTTTAGGATCATGAATGAAAGCCGAAATTAAAGCAAGTTTTTGTTTCATACCATGTGAATATGAACTAACATAGTTATTTAATTTATCATCAAGACCAAACATTTTAGCATACTTTTCAATGCGTTCTTGACGAACATTTGCGGGAACTTCAAATACATCGGCAATAAAGTTTAAATATTTAATACCCGTAATTGATTCATATAAATCCGGATTGTCTGGAATATAAGCCATTTGTTTCTTACATTCAACAGGATTCTTCTTAATAGAAAGGCCATTAATTAAAATATCCCCTTCTTCAAAATCCAAGATTCCAACAATTGATTTAATTGTTGTTGATTTCCCTGCCCCATTATGACCAATGAAGGCAAATAAATCGCCTTCATGAATTGTTAGATTAATATTCTTTACTGTCTTAATATTTTTATTATATGACTTTGAATAATTAATAATTTCTAACATAATTATTCCTTTTCGTAAATTACAGTTCCTTGTTTAACTGTTAATACGACATCAAAGTTTTCATCAACAATTGCAAAACTTGCATCTTTCCCTACTTTGATACTACCTAATCGATCATCAACACCTAGATTAGTTGCAGGGTTAAGTGTTGCATATTGAACAGCTTCTTCTAAACTTGCATCTGTAAATGCCATAATATTTTTAACTGCTTTATTCATGCCAAGAACAGAACCTGCTAATGTTCCATCTGTTAAACGAGCTTCTCCATTTTTAACAACAACGGGTTGTCCACCTAACTCCCATAAACCATCAGGCATGTGTTTAGCACGCATAGCATCTGTTACTAAAGTTAATTTGTCTTGAGGTTTGCATTTTCTAATTAAATTAATTGCTGGTTTAGATACATGAATACCATCACAAATTAATTCACAATTTAATTGATCATATAATAATGCACTACCAACAGTACCAATTTCACGGTGATGTAATGGTTTCATAGCATTAAATGTATGTGTTACATTTTTAGCACCAGCTTGGATTGCGGCTTGGACAGCAGATGCAGTAGCATCAGTATGCCCTAGTGATGCAACAACATTTGTACTTGCAAGATAACTTACAAGTTCTAAAGCACCTTCTTCTTCGACAGCTAAAGATACTAATTTAATATGATTTCCACTAGCTTCTTGATATTTTTTAAATAGTTCTACTGAAGGTTTAGCAACATACTCTAAAGGTTGAGCGCCAATGTGTTTTAAAGAAATAAATGGTCCTTCTAAGTGAACACCTAATACTTCAGCACCTTCAACCTTATTAGTTTCAATATAATCTTTAGTTGCCACTAAGGCTTTGGTAATATTTTCAACACTTTGTGTCATTGTTGTCGCAAGAAAACCAACTGTTCCTTCTGTTGCTAAAGCATTGGCGATTTTTTGTAAGTCTTCGATTGTTCCATCCATGGCATCACTACCAGCTGCACCGTGAACATGTTGATCAATAAATCCAGGTAATACAATATAATTTTCATTTAAAGTAAGGCCTTCTTCAAAATCACCAATACTAGCAATTTTACCATCTTCAATACGTAAAGAAGTTTTCTTTAATCCTTCTTCAGTTAAAATTTGACAATTTGTAAATCCGTTTAATTTTTTCATGATTTTCTCCTATCTTAATTTTTTATCTATTTTTAATTTTTACTTCAAAATCTAAACGATATTTTTGGTTTTGAAATGTATAGTTTGCAGAATAACGACTTGTACCTGTTGAGCTAATTGTCTCGTGAACTTCATTCTCAACAACATATTTGCCATTTTGGAAGAAAATTAAATGTACTTTAATTTTTGCATATTTATCTTTTGGAACAAATAAATCTGTTGAAAAATAATAATTTAAAGTATCACTTTCTTCTTTAACTAATTTTGATGTATTGGCAAATGAAGCATATGATCCTGCATTTTGCGAAAGAATATTATTATTATCATATTTAAAATAGATTTTAGGATTACTATCATCAATAGATTTTTGCTTTTGTTCAACTAATTCAATATATAATCCTGCAATTTGATATGTTACAGTTTTCTTACAACTTGATAAAGAAAAAACAGACATAACTAATGTTGATAGTATTACTATTGTTAATAGAAATGTTTTTATTTTTTTCATAATTATTCCTCTTTATTTATTTTAACTATTATTATTATACCACATCTTATTAAACATTACCTAAAAAAAGCGAAAAAAACACCTATTAAATAGGTGTTTTCATTATTTTAATCCAACTAGTCTCAATAATTCATTGAGAACAATAAAGCCCATAAGAGCCATTAAGGCAATAAGGCCAATAGTATGAATAATATTTTCTACTTTTGGATTTGGTTTTTTCTTTGTAATTGCTTCAAACAATAAGAATGCTAAACGTCCTCCATCAAGAGCCGGAAGTGGTAATAAGTTAACAAAACCAATATTAGCACTTAAGAAAGCGAAGATATAAAGAAGAGAATAAATACCTTCCGCAGAAGCAGTTGTAATAAGTTCGTAAATACCAATTACACTACTAAAATCATCAACGCCAACGTTTGCAGCTGGATTGAATAATAATGATAAACTCTTGAAGATATCTACTACACAACCAAATACATCAACAAATGGCATGTATAGAAGTTTTAAGAAGTTACGTTCATAAATAGGTGATACGCCTAATTCAAGTTCAATACCATTAATACCGGCAGCTTCTAAGTATGGTTTTGAGTATGATTCCATCGGTTTAGTATATTTTGTCTCTGTTTCACCAGTTTCTTCATTTACTCGTTCATATTGAATAACAATGAATTTTGTTTCTTCAATACCACGGAAATAATTTACTACATCATTAATTGTTTCAACTTTAGTATATTCTAAATCTTCAACATTATTCTCAATTTTCTTTTTTGCATTGAATTCGAATTTCTTCTTATCAACTGAGGCAATACCAATAATCTTATCGCCTTTTAAAAGCCCTGCTTTATAAGCTAGAGTCTTTTTATTGTTTTTATTGAATTCACCAACAATTGGTTGTTGATGAACATCGCCCTCAATTGTTTGGGGATTATCAAAGACAAGTTGTATAGAATAAATATATGTATTTGGAACAACAGTTACTGTAATATCTTTATCTTGGTGATCATGATCTAAGTAAACTACTTCTAAATATCCATTATAAGGAATTATAGTGTTTTCATCTACTTTATATTCACCATTCATGGCAAAACTATCAAGGATGTCAGTAATATTCTTCCATTCTTTAAGTTCAATTCCATTAATAGATATAATCTTATCTTCTTCTTCAATATGTTTATCTTCAAGTTTTTCAGTTGCAACATATATAGGTGCTTTATCATCAACTTTGCTTAAAATAGTTGAATCTTCTTTCGCATAACCTTTTAATGCACCTAAAACAAAGAATAATAAGAAGGCTAGAACAAAGTTCATTGCAGGGCCGGCAAAAACACTTAAGAATCTTTGTAATAATGTTTTATTTGCAAAGTTTCTATTGTATGGAGCAATTTGCGCCATTTGTTTTTTAGGGAAATACATCATTGCATCTTTTAAAACTTCGAATCTTTCAGTAGTATCATCAAGTGATACTTCCATGAATAATTCACCTTCTGCTTCTTCTTTTGTTCCAATGATATCATAAGATACAATTGTATAAAGAGGCATACCATCATATTTAGGATTATCTACATCTGCAATAATTCCTTTAATACGTTTATTTTCATCAAACTCAAGTTTGACTTTCTTAACATCTTTTAGGGCATCAAAGTTTACTTCTTCACCAGCCATTGATACAAACCCACCGATTGGAATTGCACGAATTGAGTAAACCGTTTCACCTATTTTCTTTTGAAACAAAACTGGTCCCATCCCAATAGAGAATTCATGGCATAAAATACCTGCTTTTTTAGCTAATAGGAAATGCCCACCTTCATGAATTAAGACAATAATCCCTAAGATTAGTAGAAATGCGAATATACCAATAACATAATAATACCATTCCATTTCTTATGTCAGCTCCTTTCTTTAGTATCTAATGATACTTTTTATAAATACTTATTTCTTATTTTCATTTTAATAGTTTGATCAAGTTCTAAAATTTGATCAATTGTAAATTCTTGATTATAATTCATTTTGTCAAATAAAGAAAATTCTGATGAGATTATTTTTTCGATATCTGTAAATTTTATCTTCTTTTTTAAAAATAACTCAACACAAATTTCGTTTGTTGCATTAAGTACTGTTGGATAAAATCCACCTTTTTCTATAGCAAGATATGCTAAAGAAACTAATTTATGTTTTTCTAAGTCAAGTTCTTCAAAGTGAAGAGAAGCAACTTTTGTTAAATCAAGTGGTTTTATTATATCACATGATTGATGCTCTGGACCATTAATTGCATAATTAATTGCCAAATGCATATCACTTGTTCCAAGTTGTGCGAATATTGAATAGTCATTAAATTCAACCATTGAATGAATAATACTCTCTGGGTGAATGATTGTTTTTATTTGATTAATGTTTAAGTTGAATAAATGATATGCTTCAATAACTTCAAAGCCTTTATTCATTAGAGTTGCACTATCAATAGTAATTTTATTACCCATTTTCCAATTTGGGTGTTTTAAAGCATCTTCGACAGTAACATTTTGAAGTTCATCTTGGGTATATTTTCTAAATGGACCGCCACTTGCGGTAAGGATAATATTTTTGATTTCTTTTTCACAGTGTCCTTTTAATAACTGATAAATTGCACTATGTTCACTATCGATTGGAATTAACTTAACTTGATATTTTTTTGCTAACTTAGTAATGATTTCTCCACCAATAACAAGCGTTTCTTTATTTGCAAGTAAGATATCATGTCCATTTTCGATAGCTATACTTGTAGGCTTTAGACCAGCAGCCCCAACAAGAGCATTTATAACAATAGCATCACTTGGATAAAGACTAGCAATTTTATTGTTTCCCTCATTACCAATATATATTACTAAATCAGGAAATTTATCCTTAATTTCTTTTGCACCGACCTCATCTAAAGTAGAAACATATGATGGTTTAAATTCATCAATTATTTTTAAAGCTTCTTTTGTATTATACCCATATGAGAATGCAACAAGTCTATCGTTATTATATTTAATGATATCTAATGATTGTTTACCAATTGAACCTGTTGCACCTAAGATAATATAATTTCTTGGTTTTTTTACCATAGACTTCCTCCAAGGATGAAGTTAACTACAAGCACAACACAGATAGTTACTAAACTAACAAAGATAACGCTGTCAAAGCGATCTAGTACTCCACCATGGCCAGGAAAGATATTTCCATAATCTTTAATATCATGTTCTCTTTTTATCTTTGAGGCAACTAAGTCACCAACTTGACCGAAAACAGATAAGATAATAGAAACAACATAAATAAATGGAATATTAATGGCCCAATATGTAATACCAAAAACGTTAAAGTCTCCAACAATTTCACAAATTACTAGTAGAATTGTTCCAAAGGTTGCACCTGATAATGTACCACAAAGTGCACCTTCAATTGTTTTTTTAGGACTAATCGTAGGACATAATTTGTGTTTGCCAAAGGCCATACCTCCAAGTTGAGCCCCAATATCAGTTGCAAAACTAGTAACAAGAGCATACCCTACTAGGGCAAGTCCTAGCATATTTATATTCATAAATGGTAATGAAAGCTCCCAAGTATCTTTAACATTTGTTGTTTTTACAAATCTAAGTCCGGCAAGTAATGAAAAAGATAAGCCTCCATATAGCATAAAACCAACCATTGTAAACATATCTGTCATGTTAATTGATTTATCAAACATTGCAGTAATTAGAAGTATTAATAAAACAACTACTAATATTGGTAATGCAATATATAAAATAACTTTTGTATCAAAATAAAATCCAAAAGAAATAATACCAGTAATAAGAGAAGTTATTATTGGCAAAGTGATTTTATATCCATTAGCAATACTATGTTTATTGTTATACATTTTAACTAGTTCATAAACGCCCATAAACGATAAAAACATCGTAAGAGCAATCATAAAGTAAGAGCCAAAAAATAGTACAGGTAGTAAAACACAACATAGTATTGTTGCGGTAATAACACGTTTTTTCATTATTTGTCACCAATCTTTCCAAATCGACGATCGCGTTTTTGATAATCTAATATTGCCTTATACAGTTCATTTTCATTAAAATCAGGAAATAAAACATTTGTAAAATATAATTCTGCATATGATGCTTGCCATAATAAGAAATTACTTAAACGATATTCTCCTGATGTACGAATAACTAGGTCAAGAGGTTCTAATAAACTTGTATAAAGATAATTGTTAAACAACGATTCATTAATATCATTCAAACAAACCTTACCTTCAAGTGTATCTTTAACAACTTCTTTCGTTGCTTGAAGTATTTCTTGACGAGATCCATAATTAAAACAAATTGTAAAAGTCATGTTATCATTATTCAAAGGATAATTATTGATATTGTTAATAATATCAATAATATTATCTTTTAAATTTTGATACTCACCTATAACACGAACATTAATTTTTTTCTTTCTTAATTTTTCAAGACTATTTTCATAAAACGAAATAAACTTTTCCATTAAAAAATTTACTTCTTCGAAAGGACGATTGATATTTTCAGTACTAAAGGCAAAAACTGTAAGGTTTTTGATACCAAGTTCATTTGAAGCATCAACTAATTTACCTAAAGTTTCAATTCCTTTTGCATGACCTGCAATACGAGGCAAACCAATTTTTTTCGCCCATCTACCATTTCCATCTAATATTATGGCAATGTGTTTTGGTAATTTTTCTAAATTAATTTGTGATTTTAAATTATTCATAATAACACCTTTATTTATTATACTATATTTTGGGAAAAATTACCACTAATAGAATAATTAACTTATTATATCATTACTAATAAAAATATAATTAAAAAACTCGCCGAAGCGAGTTTAATTTTTACTAAATTGACATAATGTCTTGTTCTTTTACTTTTGTTTCTTGATCAATTTTAGCAATATATTCATCAGTAACTTTTTGAACTTTATCAGAATTTCTCTTTAATTCATCTTCAGAAATTAAGCTATCTTTTTCTAATTTCTTTAAAGCATCAATAGCTTCACGACGAATATTTCTAACAACAACTTTATGTTCTTCTGAAACTTTTTTAGCTTGTTTAACTAATTCTTTACGAGTTTGTTCTGTTAAAGCAGGAATAGGAATTCTAACAATTTCACCATTGTTTAATGGGTTGAACCCTAAGTTAGCTGTAAGAATAGCTTTTTCAATTGCTTTTAAAATAGATTTATCATATGGTTTAATTACGATTGCTTGAGGTTCTGGAACAGAAACACTTGCAATTTGATTGATAGGTGTTTGTACACCATAATATTCAACTGTAACACCATTTAAGATACTAGGATTTGCTTTTCCAGTTCTGATAGTTGAGAAATCTTTTTTTAAAAATTCAATTGCTTTTTGCATTTTGCTTTCGCATTGAGTAAGTATTTGTTGAGGCATATTTTTTCTCCTTTATTTTTCAATTAAAGTTCCGATACTCGCATCTTCGTATGCTTTTGAAATGTTACCTTCAACATTCATATCGAATACGACGATTTGAATATCATTTTCTCTACATAATGTAGCAGCAGTTAAATCCATTACTTCTAATTTTTGATTCATTAAATCATCATATGATAAATGTGTGTATTTCTTAGCTTCAGGATTTTTTCGTGGATCTGAATCATAAACTCCATCAACACCATTCTTAGCCATTAAAATACATTCAGCATTTACTTCAGCAGCTCTTAGAGCAGCTGTAGTATCTGTTGAGAAGAAAGGACTTCCTGTTCCCCCAGCAAAAATTACAATTATATTTTCATCTAAATATTTCTTTGCAGTGCGAGAATTATAATCTTCAGCAACAGCTGGAACAGATAAAGCAGACATTACTTTAACTTTTAAGCCTAGTTTTTCTAAGGAACTTTGTAAAGCTAAGCTATTAAATATTGTGCCTAACATGCCCATATAATCGGCATCAGTTCTAGGCATACCATATAATTTTGCATCACGACCACGCCACATATTACCAGCACCATTAACGATACCAATTTGAGCGCCTTTGTTATGTAATGATTTAATTTCTAAAGCAATCTTACTAACATACTCAGGGTTAATACCAGAACCACTTTGATTAGCAAGAGCTTCTCCACTTATTTTTAGGATTACACGTTTCATGATGCCTCCTTATTTATTAGTTAGTTTAATTAGTGTTTTGCAGCAGCGGCAGCAGCTGTAGCAGCAACTTCTGCAGCAAAGTCATCATTGCGTTTTTCCATACCTTCGCCAACTTCATAACGTAAGTAAGCAACAGCTTGAGTGTTTTTACTTGCTAAATATTGAGCAACACTAACACTTGGATCTTTAACGAATGCTTGGTCAACTAAACAAATTTCTTTTTTGAATTTGCGAATACGACCTTCAACCATTTTTTCTAAAATGTTTTCAGGTTTTTCAGGGTTTTGTTGTTTAGCTTCTGCAACTAAAACTTTTCTTTCATGTTCGATTACTTCAGGATCAACTTGAGTTTCATCTAAGTAACGAGGGCTGTACATTGCAACATGCATACATACATCTTTAGCAACTAAAGCGTCAGTACCTTTGATTACGCTAACAACAACAATTTTACCACCATTGTGTTTATAAACACCGAATACTTCATCATCAGCTTTAGTAACAACTGCTAGACGACGTAAGCTGATTTTTTCACCGATTGTAGCTGTAGCAGCAACAATGATATCATTACCAGTTTGGCCTTCTAATGTAGCAGCTAAAATATCTTCAACTGTTTGACAATTGTTTTCAACACAGATTTGAGAGATTTGTTCTAAAATTTTTAAGAACTTTTCGTTTTTAGCAACGAAGTCAGTTTCAGCATTTAATTCGAATACGTAAGCAGTATTACCATCAATTGCAACTTCACATAAACCTTCAGCAGCAATACGTTCAGCTTTTTTAGCAGCTTTTGCAATACCTTTTTCTCTTAACCAGTCAACAGCTGCAGCTAAATCAGCGTTACATTCTTGTAATGCTTTTTTGCAGTCCATCATACCAGCGCCAGTTTTTTCTCTTAATTCTTTTACTAATGCAGCAGTAACCATTATTTATAATCTCCTTATGATTAATTATTCAGCAACTTCTTCAGCAGCTTTTTTAGCTCTTGGAGCTCTTTTTGCTTTTGGTGCTTCTTCTACAGGTGCAGCTTCAACTTCAGCAGGAGCAGCTTCAACTTCGGCAGGAGCTTCAACTTTTTGTTCAGCTTGAGGTTTTGGAGCTCTTGGTTGTCTTGGAGCTCTTGGTTGTCTTGGAGCTTGTTGTTCGCTCTTTTCTTCTTCTGGTAATGTGTAAGGTTCTACAGCTTCACCTAAACCTTCTAATACAGCATTTGCCATTACACCAACGATTAATCTAACAGCTCTTACACCATCATCGTTTGCAGGGATAACGTAATCAACATCATCAGGATCACAGTTAGTATCAACTAAACCAAATACAGGGATGTGTAATTTACGTGCTTCTGCAACAGCATTATGTTCAGTCTTTGGATCTACTACGAATAATGCACCAGGAGTTTGTTGCATTTCTTTAATACCACCAAAGAAACCTTCTAATTTAACTTGTTCTTTCTTTAAAGCGATAACTTCTTTCTTAGGTAATTTATCAAAAGTACCATCTTTTTCCATTTCTTCAATTCTGTATAATTTAGCAATTGATTTACGGATAGTTTTGAAGTTAGTCATTGTACCACCTAACCAACGTTTATCAACGTAGTATTGGCCAGCACGTTGTGCTTCTTCTTTAATAATTTCTTGAATTTGTTTTCTAGTACCAACGAATAATACTTTATTATTATTACGTACGATATCTACCATTGCTGCATAAGCTTCTTCAATCTTATCAGCAGTTTTTTGAAGGTCAATGATATAAACACCATTTCTTTCTCCAAAAATATACTCTTTCATTTTAGGGTTCCAACGGCGAGTATGATGACCGAAATGAACACCAGCTTCTAGTAATTGTTTCATTGTAATTACAGACATTTTAATTTTCCTCTTTTCTATTTTATTTTGTTTTTGGCCGCTAAAAGTATCACTACACCCCGCCACTATAAAGCACTAGACGGTGTGTTCAACTTTTATGAGTATTTTTTGCCATTAATTATTATACCATAAACTTTGTTTTTATCAAGTAAAATTGCTTTAAAATATTGTTATTTTTTAAACAATGGACATGCTTCTAAACATTCTGGATTCTTATTATAGTAATCTTGATGATATTCTTCGGCAGGATAATAGTTTCGTAAAGGTTCTACCGCAACAACAATCTTTTCTTCAAAGTATGTTTGCATCTTTTCAAAGAATGCTTTAGCTATTTCAAAGTCTTCATCATTAGTACAATAAATACCAGAACGATATTGTAATCCCTTATCAATTCCTTGCTCATTTAATGTGAATGGATTAACAAGTTCAAAGAAATGTTCAAGGATATTGTTAAGCGATATTTTCCTGTCATCATATTCGAGTTTTACAGTTTCAGCATGGGTTGCTAAACCTTTTTTTAACTCTTCATATTTCGGATTTTCACTATTTCCATTTGCATATCCGCACTCAGTTTTTACAATTCCTCTAACCATTTGAAAATACTTTTCGACTCCCCAAAAGCATCCTCCAGCTACATATATAATCTTATTCATAGAATCACCTAATTTACCTTTTTCATCAATGTAACAAAGGTTAAACCTTCATGCTCTTCTTCTTCATCAATAACTTCAAATCCAACCTTTTTATAAAATTCAACATTATATTCTTCTTGTAAAATAGTATCAACATACCATGTCTTAACCTGAGGATTTTTGTTAATAAACTCTTCAATAACTTGGTGACCATAGCCTTTTGAACGATAGTCGTCTTTAATATAGAACTGAGCTATCTTCATCATATTTGGCTGATCAAGATCAAAGCCAAAGATACCACCAACTATTTCACTTGTATCTTCATCAATGATTTTATAATATTGACCATAACGATATTTAATATTAAAGTGCATTCTTTCAAGTGTCATATGATACGGATTGCTATCAAAATCGCCATACTTTTCTGCATAAACAATAAATGATTCATATTGTAAAATTAGAAGTTTAACCGCATCTTTAACAGTTGCTTTTTCCATTATTAACATAAATACCTACTTTCTGTTTTGACCTGGATGGTTGGCCATATAACTTTTTTTCATTTGCTCACTTGATACGTGAGTATATATTTGGGTACTTGATAAATGCGAATGTCCAAGCATTTCTTGAACACTTCTTAAATCCGCTCCACCATCAAGTAAATGTGTTGCAAAGGTATGTCTTAGCATATGCGGGTGGATATGCGTATTTTCTGAAGTTTTTGAAATAATGTTATCAAGAATAACCCTTACGCCACGAGGTGTTAATTCTGTGCCGCGATGGTTTAATAGCAGTTTCTTTGGATCATCAAGTTCTTTCTTTAGAAGAATTTCTTTTCTTCCAACTTGAATGTATTCATGTAGAGCTTTAACCGTATGTTCATTCATTGGAACATATCTTTCTTTATGTCCTTTACCAAATACTTTAATTAATTCATTAGCAAAATCAATATTGCTTTCCTCTAAACTACATAATTCACTAACACGAAGGCCTGAGCCATATAGCAGTTCTAATATCAACATATCTCTTTTTCCAAAAGCTGTTTTCGTATCAATTGAATTAAAGATTGCATCAATCTCGTCTTTATATAATACTTTAGGTAAAGTACGATCAGCCTTAGGAGTTTCAATATCTTCAAAAGGATTTTCATGAAAAATTCCTTCATTCATCAAAAAACGATAAAAAGTTCTTAAACTTGATAGTTTTCGAGAGATAGATTTACTTTTAAAATTACTAGATGTTAAATGTGATAAATAATATCTAGGGACATTTTTAACATTAATTGATAAAAGAGTTCCAAACCCCTCTGTTTTTAAATATTCAGAAAATTCTTCAATATCTCCCACATATCCATTGACCGTATACTCAGAATAGTTTTTTTCAACATCTAAATAAATTCGATATTTTTCTATTGCTTCTTTCGATTTAGCATAAATATCAACAATGGATTGACGACTGGCAGGCTTCTTAGCACCGACAGGACGAACCGTTTTTTTTATGCTTGGTTTTTTATATTGTGAGCGATTCATATATCACCTATACTATAGATTTTCTTTTTCTATAAGTTCCTTCATATTTCTAATAGCTCTTTCGCCATAGGCAGCCTTACGACTCTTCTTATGTACTTTTTCTTCTAAAGGAGCAAAAATACCAAAGTTAACATTCATAGGGTCGAAGTGATCAGCACCCGATTCACCATGTGAATTTGTAATATAGTTAACTAGTGCTCCACTAGCAGTTGTTGAATCTAATTTCAAGTGTTCTTTTCCTTCAAGCATTCTTGCCATATTAATACCAGCAATAAGACCACTTGATGCTGATTCCACGTAACCTTCAACGCCGGTCATTTGTCCGGCAAAATAAATATTCGGATTTTTCTTTAATTGGTAACCATTATTTAATAGTTTACTTGAATTAATATAAGTATTACGATGCATTACCCCATAGCGAACAATTTCAACATGTTCTAGCCCAGGGATTAGTGAAAGCAATTCCTTTTGTGCACCAAATTTCAAATGAGTTTGAAAGCCAACTAGATTATATAATGTTTTGATTTTATTGTCTTGACGTAGTTGCACTACCGCATAAGGCCAACGTCCAGTTTTTGGATCATCTAATCCTACCGGTTTCATTGGGCCAAATAATAATGTTTGTCTTCCCCTTTTAGCCATTTCTTCAATTGGCATGCATCCTTCAAATACTTTCATTTCAAATTCATGAGGAATAACACAATCGGCACTTACCAAATAATCATAAAATTTATCAAATTCTTCTTTTGTCATTGGACAATTTAAATAAGCTGCCTCACCTTTGTTATATCGTGATGCTAAGAATACTTTATCCATATCAATTGATGATGCAGTTACAATAGGTGCAATAGCATCAAAAAAGTACATATATCCTAATCCTAAGTATTCTTCAATTACCTTATGAAAAGCATCACTTGTTAAAGGCCCAGAAGCAATGATTGTTGGCGTATCAAAAATAGTGACTACTTCTTCATGAATAATATTAATATTATCCATTGAGTGTAATTTATCTGTAATATATTTTGAAAATAATTCTCTATCAACTGCCAAAGCACCACCGGCTTCAACTTTTGTTGCATCAGCTGCTTCCATAATAAGAGAGCCTAGCATACGCATTTCTTCTTTTAAAACACCAACAGCATTTTCTAAGCTAGCACCTCTTAATGAATTACTACAAATAAGTTCTGCAAAACCAGATGTCTTATGAGCTGGAGTCATTTTGACTGGACGCATTTCATAAAGATTAACTTTAATGCCTCTTTTTGCTAGTTGATATGCAGCTTCACTTCCTGCTAGACCTGCACCAATTACATTTACTTCTTTAATCATATAAGCCTCTTTTTTCCAATGCTTTTTTTATTCCTTATTATATATATTCGTATAATAAAGTTAGAAATTAACTTTATTATATAAATACCTCTATTTATATCATATACTTTAATTACAAGGGTATATCATCCTTGTTTAAGTTAATTTCTGTTATTATCATTTAGACGTAAATGATAATAACCGGTTGTGGGGACGTCTATGTTCTATGAGACATCAACTGATGATTTCGCGTTATAATATGT